>CAZVWP010000027.1:0-49843 GCA_964630805.1 uncultured Novosphingobium sp.
CGGGTTGCCGGGAGTCTTGAAGTCGACATCCTCGGGAAGGGTTACCGGCAGGCTCGCCTTGGGCACCGGCACCACGCCGCAAGAGCCGCAGTGGATGAAGGGGATGGGCGTTCCCCAGTAGCGCTGGCGCGAAACGCCCCAGTCGCGCAGGCGGAACTGGGTTTCGCCCTGCCCCCAGCCTTCCTGTTCGGCCCTGGCGATGACGGCGGCCTTGGCCTGCTCGATGGTCATGCCGTCCATCCAGGCGGAGTTCACCAGGCGGCCGGGGCCGGTATAGGCTTCGTTCGAGGTATATTCGGGCGACGTCTCGTCGCCGTCCGCGACCACGCGGCGCACCGGAAGGCCATACTTGCGGGCGAAATCGAGGTCGCGCTGGTCGTGCGCCGGGCAGCCGAAGACCGCGCCGGTGCCGTAGTCCATCAGCACGAAGTTGGCGATATAGACCGGCAGGTGCCAGGCGGGATCGAGCGGGTGCTCGACCGAGAGCCCGGTGTCGAAGCCCAGCTTCTCGGCGGTTTCGAACTCCGCCGCGGTGGTGCCGCCGCGCTTGCACTCGGCGATGAAGTCCTGAAGCTCCGGCGAATTCGCGGCGAGCGACTGGGCCAGCGGGTGATCGGCGGCAATGGCGACGAAGCTGGCGCCGTAGAGCGTGTCGGGCCGGGTGGTGAAGACCTCGATCCCGCCGTCCGCCCCGGCCAGCCTGAAGTTACAGCGCAGGCCCTGGCTCTTGCCGATCCAGTTTTCCTGCATGATCCGGACCTTTTCCGGCCAGTTCTCGAGGCCATGCAGCCCTTCGAGCAGTTCGTCGGCGAACTGGGTGATCTTGAGGAACCACTGGCTGAGCTTGCGCTTCTCCACCAGCGCTCCGGAACGCCAGCCGCGCCCGTCGATCACCTGTTCGTTGGCCAGCACGGTCATGTCGACCGGGTCCCAGTTGACCGCGCTTTCCTTGCGGTAGACCAGCCCGGCCTCATAAAGGTCGAGGAACAGCGCCTGTTCGTGGCCATAGTACTCGGGCTCGCAGGTGGCGATCTCGCGGCTCCAGTCCAGCGCGAAGCCAAGGCGCTTGAGCTGCGCCTTCATGTTGGCGATGTTGTCGCGGGTCCAGCCGCCGGGGTGGACGCCCTTTTCCATCGCCGCGTTTTCCGCCGGCATGCCGAAGGCGTCCCAGCCCATCGGGTGGAGCACTTCGAAGCCCTGCATCCGCTTGTAGCGCGCGAGCACGTCACCCATGGTGTAGTTGCGCACGTGGCCGATGTGGATGCGCCCGGAGGGATAGGGAAACATCTCCAGCACATAGCTGCGCGGCTTGGTGCTGCTGTCGTCGGCGCGGAAACAATCGCGTTCGTCCCATGCGCGTTGCCAGCGCCCGTCGGCTTCGGACGGATCGAATCGCTCGTTCACTTCAGGCCTCTTGATAGGGCGGCGTCAGCCGCCGATGGCATTGCGCCGCAGGTCGCGGGCCTTGGTCAGGATGATGTCTTCCAGCCGCTGCACCGTGGCGGCCTGGACCGGGGCATCGACCCAGCCGCCGTTCTGGGCGACCTGGCGGCTGGCCGCGACGCGCAGCGCATCGGCGCGAAGGTCGCGGTCGAGGATGGTGACGGTGACCTTCATCCGCTCGTTCGGGTTGCTGGGGTTCGAATACCAGTCCGTGACGATGATCCCGCCATTGCTGTCGGTCTGCAGCAGCGGCATGAACGACAAGGTATCGAGGCTGGCGCGCCAGAGGTAGGAATTGACGCCGATGGTCGTCACCTGCGAGGCGGCCAGATCGGCCCGCAGCGCCTTCTTGCCGCCGTGGCCGCAGCCCGCCAGCGACAGCGAAATCGCGCCGGCGAGGCCGGCCGTGGCAAGCAGTCTTGCATGGGAACGTCCTGAACGGGTGCTGCCAGTCATAGTGTGATCCGAATCCTGTAGCCAAGTGCGCCGGCGAAAGCCGCAGCCATTGCAGCCTCTATAGCCGCCGCGCCACCTTGGGCAAGGGGGCCCCGCGGCGCCGTGCACATGCGCGCCGCGGGCGTGAACCGCCGGTGAATGAAGCGCTTGCCGCTTTGGCGGGGGCTCTCGCATCGCGGGTGGAGAGTTCGATCAGTTTCTGTTAAGGCAGAAGCGGCGATTCCCCGGGCGCACCGGCGGATTCGGCAGGCATGAGGGATTTGGCAATGGTCGCCAGGAACGAGAGGGTCACCAAGAACGAGAGCAACGGTCGCAGCGGCATGACGGCGGGCCTGCTGATCGCGGGCGCTGTCGGGCTGCTCGCGCTGCCCAGCGCCGTTCTCGCCTTCTCCAGCCATTTCGAGCCGCGATCCGCCGCCGAACAGGTCGAGGAGCCGGTCGAAACGCTGAAGACGCCGCAGATGGAGGTCCATCTGGCCGACGCGCTGCCGGCGCGCTCGCTGGGCAAGGGCCAGTTGTTCCACTTCACCCCGGCGAGCAACGCCACCCGGGAAGACCGCGCGATCACTGTCGCGGTCAGGGTCGACCCGCGCACGGCGCAGGCACTGGCGGTCCATCCGGTGGGCGCACCGATTGCCCAGGGCCAAGCCGGACCCAAGCCGCTGCAGATCGCGCCGATGGCTTTCAACCTCGGCGTTTCGCGCGGCTATCACAGCTTCGCCCAGGGCGTCCTGCCGCAATCGGATTTCCGCAAGGGCGACATGCCCGATCTTGGCTCGTTCAAGCTCGGTCCGGGCTCGTCGGGCGATACTTCGCGTTTCAGCCCGCGCGTGGTGCTGGACGACCGCCAGCCGACCGGCCGCTCGCCCCGCACCTTCGCCGACAAGCAGGATTCGGTGGACCTTGGCGGCGCCTACCGCGTCACCCGCAATTTCGACGTGACCGCCGGCGTGCGCTATTCGCAGGAGCGCGACCGGCTGCGTCCGCTCAACGATGGCAAGCAGGACGGCCAGGCCGTCTATGTCGGGACTCAGTTCCGCTTCTGACCGCGCTTTACCACCCACCCGTCAAGCGCTCGATCGAGATCGCCGGGCACAAGACCTCGGTGAGCCTGGAACCCCTGTTCTGGCTGCTGCTCAAGACCGCCGCCGAGGCCGAGGGCGTGCCGCTCAATGCCCTGGTGGCGCGGATCGACGCATCGCGGATTGCCGCCGAAACGCCGCCGGGCCTTGCGGGCGCCATCCGCCTGTGGCTGGTCGCCTGGCTACAGCAAGCCAAGCAACAGTCCGGCGAGGGCGGCGAAGCCTAGCACTTCGAACAAGCCGCGGTTGAAGCGGAACAGCAGCAAGGCCGAAACGAGCGCGATTGGCGCCGCCCGCCAGTCGATGCTGGTCACGTCCGGCAGGCCGAGCGGACCCGCCTCCGGCCGTGCGAACAGGACGTGCAGGGCGAACCACAGCGCCAGTTGCGCCACCACCCCCACCACCGCCGCCGTGATCGCCGCCAGCGCGTTCTGCAGGCCTTGCGCCCGCTCCAGTCGCTCCATCCACGGGGCGCAGTCGAACATCCACAGGAAGCAGGGGGTGAAGGTCACCCAGACCGTCAGCCCTGCGCCCAGCAATCCGGCAACGAGCGGCGTAAACGGCGCGGGCGCGCGCCAGGCGGCAAGGAAGCCGGTGAACTGCGTGACTAGGATCAGCGGCCCCGGGGTGGTTTCGGCGAGGCCAAGCCCGTCCGCCATCTCGCCGGGGGCGAGCCAATGGTAATGGCTGACCGCGGCCTGCGCCATGTAGGCCAGCACCGCATAGGCACCACCGAAAGTGACCACCGCCAGCCGCGAGAAGAAGGCGCCGATATCCCACAGGACATGGTGGATGCCCAAAGTCGCCGCGATGATCGCCATCGGCGCGAACCAGATCACGAGCCAGACGGCCACGGTGGCAAGCGTCGCGGCGGCGAGCCGGCGCTTGCTCGTCGCCTGAAGCGGCTGGTCGGGCACGGCATGCGCCCCCAACCAGTCCGGCCTCGCCGCCCCTGCCGCCGCGCCTACCAGCGCCGCCGCAAGAATCACCAGCGGGAACGGCGCATGGAAGGCGAACAGGGCGATGAAGGCGAGCCCCGCCAGCAGCAGCTTGAACCGCGTCCCCAGCGCCCGCTTGCCGATGCGGATCAGGGCCTGGGCGACGATCGCCAGCACCGCCGACTTGATCCCGAGAAACAATGCGGCGAACCAGCCGAGCCCGGTCGCCATGGCATAGAGCAGCGATAGCCCCAGCATCACCAGCGCGCCGGGGATGACGAACAGCAGCCCCGCCGCCAGCCCGCCCTTCACCCCGTGCAGCCGCCAGCCGATCCACGTCGCCAGCTGCTGCGCTTCGGGCCCGGGCAGCAGGTGGCACAGGTTGAGCGCGCGCAGGAAGGCGCCCTGCTCCACCCATTTGCGCTCATCGACCAGCTCGTGCTGCATCAGCGCGATCTGCCCGGCGGGGCCGCCGAAGCTGAGGAATCCGATCTTGGAAAAGACGCGCAGGAGTTCTGGAAAGGAAGGATGCCCGCATTCATCAATCATAAGCGTTCCCTCGGGCTGGATTGCCCGATCTAAACCCGCAACGCTTGGGCGGGAACGCCTAAACCCAAATTGGGCGACGGGAGGTTGCCTGCCCCGTTCGCGCTTACATATCCGCGCGAACGGGCGAGGCAAGGGTGTTCTATGGCGTCGGCCGGCCAGCACGGCATCGCGGCACGATCCGCCACGTTTCGTCGGCCGGCACTCGATGCGGGGCTTGGCTCCCTTCCGCGCGAAGGCCGGCCAAGCGCCGTGTTCCTCGCATTCGCGGGAGCAGGCAGGTACGGGGCGACGAGGGTGAGGGGGGTGAGGGGGGTGAGGGGGAGTCGGCCGGTGCCGCTTCCACCTGTGTGGGCCAGACCCTAATGCGCCGGCGGATCGCTCGCCGGGAAACTCTCGTCGCTGGCCTGGTCGACCTTGTCCCAGTTGTCGCCATCATCGCGCATGGCATCCGGCCCGGCGTTTCGCACCTTGGTGAAGTTCGGCCCCTTGGTCTCACCCAGGGCGAAGGCGGGATGGGTATCGTGCTGCCTAGAGCGCTTGCTCCACCAGACGAGGGCGGCGGTCGCCACTGCAAAGGCAGTCAATTTCAAGAGTGCCACAAGACGTCTCCTATCGACGGGCCCCCTGAAAAGGTGCGATCAATGGTGCAGCAAGGTGTGCCGCGTTGCCTGCGACTGCGCCTTGTGCCTTTCCAGCGCGCGGTCGACATTGTCGAACAGGACGTCGAGGTCTTCAAGCCCCGCATGCCGGGCATGGATGCGCACGCCCTGGACCAGCCGGTGGATCTGCCCTGCGGTTTCGTCGTCGAGCTGGCCGGTCTCGGTCATGCGCTTGGTAAGGACGCCGACCAGCATCAGCGATAGCAGCGCGACGTGGTCCGATTGGTTCCTCAGTTCCATAATTGCCTCCTTCTTCGCGCCGGGCCCGATGCCCGATGACGACTGCGGGAGCTCAACCTGCGCTGCCGAGCTCGATGGCATAAATGGCGGTGGGCACCTCCGAGTTCCGGCGGGAACTGAAGCGCGCGCTCATTTCTCCGGTGGGCACGAATCCCGCCTTTTCCAGGACACGGGCCGTCGCGGCATTCTCGGCGAAGTGCGAGGCGATCACCCGGGAATGACCCAGCATCCGGGCATGGGCCAACATTGCGTCCAGCGCTTCGGTGGCATAGCCTTGACCCCATTCGGAGGGCGCGATCCAGTAGCCGAGCTCGACCTCGTCGCCGTTCCTGCCGAAACCGATCCCGCCGATCAGCCTGCCGCCATTGTCGTCGCGCAGGTAGATGAAGAAATGCGGCAACAGGTTCTCGCGCGGCTTGGATACGAAGGCCTTGGTCTCCTCGACCGTATGCGGCCAGCTTTCCCCGGCGATGTTGAAGGAAATCGATGTGTCGCTGAGCAAGGCGAACAGCTCTTGCCAGTCTTCCGGCCAGCTGGGCCTGAGATAGAGCCTTGGTGTGCGAATGAACATGGGCGCGTTCTCTCGTGGCGCCCCTTGTACATGATTTTGGCCGCAGAGTCCGGGGGAAATTGCAGCGGGATCGCTATTCGAAGGCTGGTGTGTGCTGCTTGAATGCTTCCCTGCTGCTTGCGGGAGGGCCCGGGGTGACTTTTCAGTCCCCGCCCACCCGCTCGATCTCCGCGCCGATCAACGCCAGCTTTTCCTCCAGCCGCTCATAGCCGCGGTCGAGGTGATAGAGGCGGTGGACCTGGGTTTCGCCCTCGGCCACGAGCCCGGCAATCACCAGGCCCATCGAGGCTCGCAGGTCGGTCGCCATGACTTCGGCGCCGGTCATGCGGGGGACGCCGTGGACGATCGCCGTCCGGCCGGAAGTCTCGATATGCGCGCCCATGCGGTTGAGCTCGGGCACGTGCATGTAGCGGTTCTCGAAGATGGTCTCGGTCAGCACCGAGGCTCCGTCCGCCTTGCACAACAGCGCCATGAGCTGCGCCTGCATGTCGGTGGCGAAGCCGGGATAGGGGGCTGTCGAGATCGTCACCGCCCGCAGCGGGCCATCGGCGGCGATATAGAGGCCGTTGTCGCGCGGCTCGACAAGGACGCCGGCATCGCGCAGGGCCTGGACGGTGGCTTCCATCTCCTCGATCACGGCGTGCTGCAGCAGAACGTCGCCGCCGGTGATCGCCGCCGCGCAGGCATAGGAGCCGGCCTCGATGCGGTCGGACATGACCCGGTAGGTCGCACCGTGCAGGCGCGGGACGCCGTGGATGGTGATGTCGGAGGTGCCGATGCCCTCAATTTCCGCGCCCATCTCGACCAGCAGCCGGCACAGGTCGACGATCTCCGGCTCGCGCGCGGCGTTGTGCAGGCTCGATTTCCCGCGCGCCGTCACCGCCGCCATCAGCGCGTTCTCGGTTGCGCCAACCGAGACCACCGGGAAGGAATAGCGCCCACCGGGAAGGCCGCCATCCGGCGCGTGGGCGCGGACATAGCCGGACGTCAGCTCGATGGTCGCGCCCAGCGCTTCCAGGGCCTTAAGGTGCAGGTCGATCGGCCGGTTGCCGATGGCGCAGCCGCCCGGCATCGATACCGTCGCCTCGCCCATGCGGGCCAGCATCGGGCCCAGCACCAGAATCGAGGCGCGCATCTTGCGGACGAGGTCATAGGGGGCAACGTTGCTGGTGATGCGGGTCGCCTCCAGCGTCATCACCCGGCCGAAGTCGCCCGGACGGGTGCCGGCGATCGAGGTGGAGACGCCGAAATTGTTCATCAGGTGCTGGAAGGTGTCGATATCGGCGAGCCGCGGCAGGTTGCGGAAGGTCACCGGCTCGTCAGTGAGCAAGGCGCAGGGCAGCAGGGTGAGCGCCGCGTTCTTGGCGCCGGAGATCGGCAGGGTGCCCGAAAGCCGCTTGCCGCCGCGGATGATGATCTTGTCCATCAGGGCGGTTTAGCGCGAATCGCATCGGCGACAAGGCACACGGCGATGATAGGCCCGGCATTTGCGCAAAGGCCCCGATAGTCGGGAGGTTGACGCCGGTAACGGCGCCTGCGATTCGGGCAGGCGATGACTGACCCCAGACCCATTCGCAAGGCCGTGTTCCCGGTCGCGGGCCTTGGCACCCGTTTCCTGCCGGCGACCAAGGCCATCCCCAAGGAAATGCTGCCGGTCATCGACCGGCCGCTGATCCAGTATGCCGTCGACGAGGCGCGCGAGGCGGGAATCGAGCAGATGATCTTCGTCACCGGCCGCGGCAAGACCGCGCTGATCGACCATTTCGACATGGCCTTTGAGCTGGAGACCACGCTCCAGGGCCGCGAGAAGGACATGTCGATCCTGGAGCCGACGCGGCTTTCGCCCGGCAACCTCGTAACCGTGCGCCAGCAGGTGCCGCTGGGCCTGGGCCATGCGATCTGGTGCGCGCGGGCCATCGTCGGCGACGAGCCCTTCGCCATCTTCCTGCCGGACGAGCTGATGGTCGGAACGCCTGGCTGCATGAAACAGATGGTCGATGCCTATAACGAAGTGGGCGGAAACCTGATCTCCGTGCTGGAAGTGCCGGAGGAGGAAGTCTCCAGCTACGGCGTGATCGCGCCGGGCGCGACGCGCGGCAACCTTACGGAAGTGAAGGGGCTGGTGGAGAAGCCCAGGCGGGAGGAAGCGCCTTCGAACCTCATCGTCTCGGGCCGCTATATCCTCCAGCCGGAAGTGATGAAGGTGCTGGCCGGCCAGGAAAAGGGCGCGGGCGGCGAGATCCAGCTGACCGACGCCATGTCCCGGATGATCGGCAGCCAGCCGTTCAACGCGGTGACCTTCACCGGCCGGCGGTTCGACTGCGGCTCGAAGACGGGCTTCGTCGAGGCGACACTGGCGCTGGCGCTGGAGCGGCCCGACATGGCCGACGATGTCCGTGCCATGGCGAAGCGGTTGCTGGGCTAGAAGCCTTTCCACTGCCGTGGGTGAGGCACCGGGCCGGTGTCGCGCCTGTATCAGTTGCACTGAAACAGACAAAAAAGGCGGCCGAAGCCGCCTTTAGATGCGTGCCACCCACCGTGGCGCGCCGAATTTGGCCGGGATATATCTCCCGACCGCTAATCTCAGTCGTTTTCGTCCGTGTGCAGGGCCAGCATCGTTTCCGAGCCCGAGCGCTGCCGCAGCTGATCCACCTGCAGGTAGGGGATCGGGTTGACCGCCATGCCGTCGATCCGCACTTCGTAGTGCAGGTGCGGGCCGGTCGAACGGCCGGTCGACCCCACGAAACCGATCAGGTCGCCCTTGCGGACCTGCTGGCCCGCCGAAACGTTAAGCCGCGAAAGGTGGCCGTAGCGCGTCTCGATCGAAGCGCCGTGCTCGACCGCGATGTAGAGGCCGTAGCTGGAGAACCATTCCGCCTTGCCGACCACGCCATCGGCGGGAGCATAGACCGGCGTGCCCGTCGGCGCCGCGAGGTCGACGCCCTTGTGAGCGCGCCGTTGGTGCAGGACCGGGTGGTAGCGCATGCCGAAGCCGCTGGTGAAGGTGACGCCATCGACCGGGTTGCGCGAGGGGATGGAGACCTTGCTGGTGCTCGGCGTGGGCTGGACCAGGCCGAAGGCCGGAGCCGGCATGCTGGCGGCGAAGCCGGCAGTCTTGTCGAGCTGGCGCCAGCTGGAGAACAGCTGCCGGAAATCTGCATCTCCGGCCTGCGAGCTCTGCTTCGCTTCCTGCGCGGCGCGCAGGGGCGCGGCGATGTCGGCGTTGCTGCTGTTGGCGAAAGCCGGATTTGCCGTGAAGGGGAGTGCGACGAGGGCAAAGCCCGCGACCGATCGCGCCCTGATCACCTTACCGAAACTGACCACTCAAACTACCTTGTTTTTTCCGGCCCGTTCCACCCGTTCGGGCGGCCCGGACAACCCGAGAACTCATGGCACGAAGGGTGCCAAAGTCGATTATTGGAGTTGGTCGGTACCCCCGCCTTCTCGTTCGCCACCCGTTTTTCAGGCATCGGTAAACAAGGCAATACCAGCGTAGAAATCGAGCGGTAAACCGGCTGCCGAACGCGCCGAGTCGTTGAATGGCGGCTTAACGGAGCCGCGAAAGTGACGATTCAACAAGGTTTTCCACAAGGCCTGTGGATAGTCGCCGCGCCGTTCGCACTCGGCAAAAAAGTGCTTTGCGCCAAAGGCTACGTGCCGGATTTCATCGTCAAGGATTCGTTCCAGCACGCGGCTGCCAGCCGAATCGCCGGCCTGCCGCAAACGCTCGATCGCCGACGGCGTGACGTCGAGCCCGCGTGCCTCCAGCACCATCGGCACGATGGCCAGCCGGGCCGCGACATCATGGCGGGTTTCCCGCGCCGCGTCCCACAATCCGTCGTGCGCGGGCAGCGCGCCGTAGTGGCTGCCGAGCGCGCGCAGGCGCCGGTCGAGCAGGACGAAATGCATCGCCTCGTCCGCCGCGACGGAGAGGAAATCGGAGACGAACTCCCGCCCCATCTCCGCGCCGAATCGCCCCGCGGCATCGAGCGCCAGGCTGATCGCGGCAAATTCGATGTGCGCCAGCGCATGCCAGAAGGCTATTCGCCCGCGTTCCGACTGTGCCTTGCCGCGCTTGGGCATGCGATTGGGCGGCAGCAGCTCGGGTCGTGCCGGGCGAGCGGGCCGGTCCGGCATCCGTGCATCGAACACGAAATCCAGCCACCCGAGCCGCCAGTCCCGCGCCACCTTGCGCGCGGCCATGGCCTGCGCACGGGCATCGGGCTCCAGCAAAGCGGCGCGTATCGCCGAGGCGACGGAAGTCACGATGTCGCGATGGTCAAAGCGCCTTGGCCGCAGCCAGCACTTCGGCGGCGTGGCCCTTGACCTTCACCTTGTCCCACACCCGGGCGATCTTGCCGTCCGCACCCACGAGATAGGTCGTGCGCACCATGCCCATGTAGGTGCGGCCGTAGTTCTGCTTCTCGGTCCAGATGCCGAGCGCATCGGACAGCCCGCCTTCGGCCGAATCGCTGGCGAGCGGGGCGGCAAGGCCATGCTTGGCGATGAATTTCGCATGGCGTTGCGGCGAATCCTTGCTGACGCCGAGCAGGGCGACGCCCGCCTTGTCGAATTCCCCGGCCAGTTCCGTGAAGTCCTTGTTCTCGGTGGTGCAGCCAGGCGTATCGTCCTTGGGATAGAAGAACAGCACCAGCTTGCGGCCCTTGAAGTCCGACGGGCGAACCGTGCCGCCCTCTGGCGTCTCCATGGCAATATCGGGAAGCGCATCGCCGATGCCGGGGTTCTTGCTCATTTTCCGATCTCCAGTGTCTCGCCGAAAATGTCTTTCCATGCCGCCGCGACTGCCCTGCGGGACTGGCCGAGGCGCACCAGCAGCTCTTTCCAATCGCCGCATTGGCAGGCCTTGGCAAGCGCCGCTCGTGAAGCCGAGGGCGGCTCATCGCACTCTGGCGCCAGCAGCCGGGCGGCGACCAGCAGCCGCGCCATGGCGTCATGCGCTTCGGCAAGGTCCGCCGGCAGCAGCCCGGCGGCGGCCAGCGCGCGCACCGCATCGCCCAGGTGCGGCGTCAGCCCGATCCCATCGCGCAGTTGCAGGAAGTGGACGAGGAACTCGATATCGACGAGCCCGCCGCGCATCAGCTTGACGTCGACCGGGCCCTTGGGCCGCTTGTTTGCCGCCATGGTGGCGCGCATTTCGAGCACGTCGGTGCGCAGCTTGGCGGGATCGCGCCTTGCCTTCAGGACATCCGCGACAATGCCTTCCAGCCTGGCGCAAGCCTCCTGCGGACCGAATACCGGCCGCGCCCGGGCGAGCGCCATGTGCTCCCAGGTCCAGGCCTCCTCCCGCTGGTAGCGTTCGAAGCTTTCGAAGCCGACCGCCAGCGGGCCCTCTCCTCCCGAGGGCCGCAGGCGCGTATCCACTTCGTAGAGCGCCCCTTCCGCCGTTGGCACACTGAGCGCGGCCGTAACCCGCTGGCCCAGCCGGTTGTAATAGAGCGTGCCGCCTAGCGGCCGCCGGCCGTCGGATTCGGCCGAATGATCGCCGGTAAAGAGATAGACGAGGTCCAGGTCGGAAGCGTGGGTCAGCGCCCCGCCGCCCATGCGGCCAAGACCCAGAACGACGAATTCGCTGCCCGCGATGTGGCCATGCGCGCGGGCGAATTCCGCCACGGTCGCCTCGGCCAGCACCCGGATTGCCGCCTCCGCCACCCGCGCCAGCGCCGCCGAGATCTCCAGCGGATCGCGCGCCCCCTCGATCAATTGCACGCCCAGCGTAAACCGACGCTCGCCCACCTTGCGCCGCACCCGGTCGAGCAGGCGCTCGTAGTCGTCGTCCGCTTCGCCATCGGCGAACTCGGTCACCAGCGAGGCGACGTCTCCCGGCAGGTCGAGCGCGCTGGTATCGATCAGCGGATCGAGCAATCCAGGCCGCCGCGCCAGTTCGTCCGCCAGCGGCGGGGCGAGCGCCAGCACATCGGCCAACAACTGCAGCAGGCCGGGCCGGGCCTCCAGCAGGTTGAACAGGTTCACCGCGCTGGGCAGGTTGCCGAGCAACTGCTCCCAGCGCAGCAGCGCCCGGTCCGGGTCGGGCGCCTTGGCGAGAGCGGCCAGCAGTTGCGGCAGGACCGCGGCAAAGGCGGTCTGGGCGGCATCGCTGCGCAGCGCGCGCACGGTGCCCCCGGTCCAGCCCTCGATCCGCTTGGCCAGCACCTTGGGATCGGAAAAGCCAAGCGCACCCAACTCCTTCGACAGGGCGGCGCCAGTGGGCATGGCAACACGGACTGCCTCATCCTCGTCGGCGGCGATCAGAGCGTCGTAGCGCAGGGCGACGGCCGAAGTGATCTCGTCCAGTTCCGCAACCAGCGCCTTGCCGTCCTTCAGCCCCTCGAACCACGCCACTGCATCTAGGGCATCGGGATTGACGGGCAGGCTGTGGGTCTGCTGGTCGGCGATCATCTGCAAGCGGTGCTCGATGGTGCGCAGCCTGTCGTAGCATTCGCCCAGCAAGTGCGCATCCGCCGGATCGATCAGGCCGGCGGCGGCAATGGCGTCGAGGCTGGCGCGGGTGCCGCGCTGGCGCAGCGAGGGATTGCGGCCGCCGTGGATCAGCTGGTGGGTCTGGGCGAAGAACTCGATCTCGCGGATGCCGCCACGCCCTTTCTTGAGGTCGAAGCCGGGGCCGGGCCGCTCGGCGCCATCGTGGCTGGCGCGGATCTGGGCGGTGAGCCGGCCGATCTCGTCCACCGCGCCGAAATCGAGGCTCTTGCGCCAGACGAATGGCCGGATCGCGGCGAGGAAGGCCTCGCCCGCAGGCACGTCGCCGGAGCAGGCGCGGGCGCGGATGAAGGCCGCGCGCTCCCAGGCGAGAGCTTCGGATTCGTAGTGCGTCAGCGCCGCCTCGATCGGGATCGCCAGCGGGCTGACTTCCGAGGCGGGACGCAGGCGCAGGTCGACGCGGAATACATAGCCCTCGCCGGTGATCGACGACATCGTCTCCACCATGCGCCGCGCCACCCGCTGTGCCGCCTCGCCCGGCTCGTCGCGCTCGCGGCGGGGGAGCAGGCGCGGGTCGTAGAGCAGGATGGGATCGATGTCGGAACTGTAGTTCAATTCGCGCGCGCCGTGCTTGCCGAGCGCGAGGGCGAACATGCCGCCCGGCTCCGAATCGGGTGCGCGGGCAAGAATGGCGTCGCGGATCGCCGCGTCCATCGACCGGTCGGCAAAGTCCGAAAGCTCGTCCATGACCCGCGCCAGGGGGAAGGCCCCGGCGAGATCGCCGATCGCCAGCACCAGCGCCAGCGCCAGTTTCTCCCGCCGCAGGGCGACGGCGACCTCTTCCACGCCTTCGCCGGAGCGCTTGGCCATGGCCAGCGCCTCCTCGCCCTTACCCTCGGCCAGCAGGGCGGCAAGGTCCTCGCGCCGGGCCAGCGCCCGGGAAAGATACTGCGAATAGGCTTCGGCCCGTTCGAGCGCGCCGGTCCAGTCGGGTGCAGACATGCATGCGGCAATGGCCGCTCACGCGGCTTCCCGCAAGCACTTGCCGCCGCTAAGAGCCAAACCATGCGCTGGAGTTTCCCCCCCGAATGGCATCCGCAGGACTGGCTGTGGATCGGTTTTCCGCACGATGCGGACGAATGGCCCGGCTTTCTCGAAGCCGCGCAGGCGCAGATCGCCGGCTTCGCCAGCGCGGTTGCCGAAAGCGGGCAGGAAGTGCGGCTGCTGGTGCGCGACGAGGCAAATGAAGCGGTTGCGCGCAAGCTCTGTTCGGGGAAAGTGAAACTGGAGCAGCGCCGCTTTGGCGACGTCTGGTTGCGCGACATCGGCCCCTTGGTGCTCTGCGACGGCGCGGGCGGGCGGCTGGCGCGCCGGTTCCAGTTCAATGGTTGGGGCGGCAAGTACCTGATGCCGGGCGACGAGACCATCGGCGCCGAGATCGCGCGCGATGCTGGACTGGACGTGGGGACAAGCGACTGGATCCTGGAGGGCGGTGCGATCGACACCGACGGGGCGGGGATCGTCGCCACCACCGGGCAATGCCTGCTCAACCCCAACCGCAATCCGCAATTGTCGCAAGCCGGGATCGAGGCGCGGCTCAGTCGCGACCTCGGCTTCGAGCGCGTGCTATGGCTGGGCGACGGGCTGATCAACGATCATACCGACGGGCACGTCGACAACCTTGCGCGCTTCGTGGCTCCCGGCCAGTTGGCGCTGCCCATGCCGACCGGGGCGGACGATCCCAACGCGGCGATCTATGCCGATGCCCACAGTCGCGCGCTCGATTTCGGCGTGGCCGTGCGCGATGTGCCCTCGCCCGGGCGACTGGAGCGCGATGGGCGGATCGAGCCGGCGAGCTACATGAACTTCGCGATCACCACGAAGCTCGTGGTCGTGCCCACCTTTGGCGTGGCGCAGGACGCCGAGGGCGTCGCAGCCGTGGCGGCGCTGTTTCCGGACCGGGATACCATCGGCCTGCCGGCGGATGCCGTGCTGGCGGGCGGCGGCGGGTTTCATTGCGCCAGCCAACAGATGCCCAAGGCCATCTGACGCGCAATGCCTTAACCTGGCGGTTACTTTTTCGGGCGCATCATCTGTTGATGGCCCGAATCTTTGCCCTTGCCGCAATCCATGCCCGCTCCGACGCGGCCAACCTGCTGCGCTGCGCGTTCGTCTGCGCCTGCGCGCTGGCCCTGGCCTCAGGAGGCCAGCCCCTCCCCGCCCTTCAGTAAGGCCGCTCGCCCGCCAGCGTGATCCGCCGCATGACCCGGCGGAAGCCGTGGTAGTCGTTGATCGGGTTGTGCTGGGCGCAGCGGTTGTCCCAGAAAGCCAGGGTACCCTTCTGCCAGACCAGCCGGCAGGTAAATTCCGGTTTCACCTGGTGCTGGAACAGGTAGTTCAGCAAGGGCGCGCTTTCCGCCTCGGTCATGCCCTTGAAATGCGAGGTGTGGGCAACATTGACGAAAAGCGCCTTGCGGCCGGTTTCCGGGTGGGTGCGCACGACGGGTTGCTCGGACTCATAATTGTGCGCCTGCTTGTCGCCCGCGTTCCTGAACATGTCCTCGCGAGTCTTGGAGACGTCGGCCTTGGCGGAAGTGCTCACTGCCACCAGCCCATCCAACATCGACCGCAAGCCGTCCGACAGCGTCTCGTAGGCCAGGTACTGGTTGGCGAACATGGTGTCGCCGCCATAGGGCGGGATCTCCAGTGCATTGAGCATCGAGCCCATCGGCGGGCATTCGAGATAGGTGGTGTCGGCATGCCAGATGCCGCCGAAGTTGGACCGCTCATGTTCCAGCTTGACGATCTCGGTGATCATCGGGAAGCCGTCGATGCCGGGCAGCAGCGGATATTCCGCCGGCTCGCCGAAGCATTTCGCGAAGGCGAGGAACTGCCCGGGCGTCAGATCCTGGTCGCGAAAGACGATAACGAGGTGATCGAGCAGCGCCTGGCGCACGTCCTTCGCCGTTTCGGCGTCGAGCCCCCGCGCGAGGTCCACGCCGGAAAGCTCCGCCCCCAGCGCCCCGGCCATTCGCTTGATAGTAATCTTGCCCATGGCGCTGGCGCTTGCAGCCGAAAGCCCGGCAATGCAAGACTTGCGACATGGGTGATGCAAAATACGATGCCATAGTGGTCGGCGCGGGCTTTTCCGGCCTCTACCTCGTCAAGCGGCTGGTCGATGCCGGCTTTTCGGTGCTGGCCGTGGAAGCCGCGCCCGGGGTGGGCGGCACCTGGTACTGGAACGCCTACCCCGGCGCGCGCTGCGACGTCGAGAGCTTCGACTATTGCTACTCCTTTTCGCGCGAGCTGGAGGAGGAATGGACCTGGTCGGAACGTTATCCCGCCCAGCCTGAGATCCTGCGCTACCTGAACTTCGTCGCCGACCGGTTCGACCTTCGGCGGCATTTCCGCTTCTCGACCCGCGTAGATTCGGCGGTGTTCGACGAAGGCAGCGGCATCTGGACGCTGGGGCTCGATGGCGGCGATTCGCTCTCCTGCCGCCATTTCATCCTCGCCGGCGGGGCAATCTCCGCGCCCAAGCCGCCCGAATATCCCGGCCTCGAAAACTACAAGGGCGAATGGTACCTGACGGCCCAATGGCCGCACCGCCCGGTCTCGTTCAAGGGCAAGCGCGTCGCGGTGATCGGCACCGGCTCCTCCGGCATCCAGACCACCACCGCGATTGTCGACGAGGTGGCGGAGCTGACGGTGTTCCAGCGCACCCCCAACTTCTGCGCCCCGGTGCTCAACCGCCCGCTCACGCAGGCCGATCACGAGGAATACCGCGGCACCAGCGACGACCGGCACGAAAAGTCCCGCTGGTCGCGCCAGGGCATTCCCAACCCGCTGCCCACGCGCACCATGGCCGAAGTGGGCGAGGCGGAGCGCGCCCAGATCCTGAACAAGGCATGGGACGAAAGCCACCTCTTCGCCCTGCGCCTTACCTTTGCCGACGTGATGACCAATGCGGAGACCAACGAGACGATTGCCCGGTTCGTCCGCGGCAAGATCGAGGAGGCGGTGAAGGACCCCAAAATCGCCGAAAAGCTGACCCCGCACGGCTACCCCTTCGCCGCCAAGCGCCCCTGCATCGGCAAGGGCTATTACGAGATGTTCAACCGCAACTCGGTGCACCTGGTCGACCTGCGCGAGACGCCAATCCTGCGCTTCACTCCGGGCGGGATCGAGACCAGCGAGGGTGAGATGCCCTTCGACATGGTGATCTTCGCCACCGGCTTCGACGGCATCACCGGCGCGGCGACGCGAATCGACATCGCGGGGCGCGGCGGCCTGAAACTGCGCAGCAAGTGGGCCGACGGGCCGCAGACCTACCTCGGCCTGATGAGCCGGGGCTTCCCCAACCTGTTCCTCGTCACCGGGCCGCTGAGCGTGGGGCCGTTATCGGCCATGGTCCGCACCATCGAGCAGCACGTCGATTTCATCGTCGATTGCCTGATCGCGATGCGCGACAAAGGCCAGACCCTGATCGAGCCGCGCCGCGAGGACGAACTGGCCTGGATCGACCATGTCCGCGAAGTGGCCGAAGGCACGCTCTATCCGCTGGCCAATAGCTGGTACGTCGGGGCCAATGTGCCGGGCAAGCCGCGGGTGTTCATGGCCTATCTCGGCGGGGTCGGCGGCTACCGGGCCAAGTGCGAGGAGGTGGTGGAGGCGGGATACAAGGGGTTCGACATCGCCTGACAAACCAGGCCGGATTCCACGGCTGGAAATACGGCCATGGCGCTGCGGTCCCCAATGCACTAGAAGTCAGCCAGAACCACTCGCGTGATGGCGGTCAACGCCGGAAACGGCGAGACATCGGGAGAGAACTGGTTATGGCTTCAAGCTTCCTCATCGGATGGCGGCAAGTCGTCTCGTGCTTCGTCATGCTGGGCTGCATCGCCATGATCACCTCATCCTATGGCGTGGTGGCAGTGCCGCTGGGCGAGGAATTCGGGCCCAGCCGGATGGTGCTGATGCTCGGCATCACGGTCGTTTCGGTCACTTCGGCCCTGATCGCGCCGCCGCTGGGCGGCTTGATGGACCGCTTCTCGATGCGCTGGATCATGCTGGCCGGAGGGGCGATGCTGACGGTCGGCTATGCCGCGCTTTCCTTCGTCACATCCTTTATCGAGGTGCTGATCGTCTTCGGCCTGCTGATTGCCCCGGCAAATGTGCTGATGGGTCCGACGGCTGCGACAGTGCTGCTTTCGCGCTGGTTCGTGAAGCGGCGGGGCATGGCGATCGGCATCGCCATCGCCGGCATCGCCATGGGCGGAGTGGCCTTCCCGCTGATCATCCAGTTCCTGCTCGACACGTTCGAATGGCGCGAGGCCATGCGGGTATTTGCCCTGCTGCTCGCAGTGCTTGTCATCCCGACCGCCGCGCTGGTGGTGAACGCACCCGCCGACAGGAGCCTTCACCCCGATGGCGAGGCCAACGAATCGGAAATTGCCCGGGCCGAGGCGGAAACCTCGCTGGTCTCGGCGGTGGAAGTGCTCAAGGACCCGGCTTTCTGGCTGATCGGCATCCTCTTCGCGGTAGTGCTGTCGGGCATGATCGGCATGGTGACAAACCTGCCCGCGCTGGCCCGGGACCATGGCGTCTCACCGGGCGACGCGGCTCTGCTGGTTTCGATCTATTCGGGCGGTGGCTTTGTCGCCAAGCTCTGCTTCGCGGCGGTCGCGGACATGTTCCGGCTGCGCACGCTCACCCTGCTTGCCTTCGCCGGCTTCGCGGCAGGCATGGCCTTGCTGACGCAATCGCATGGCGGCTTCTGGGTCATCGCCACCGGTTCGGCCATGGTCGGCATGTTCGGCGGGCTGTTCGTGCCGCTCAAGAGCCTGCTGGTACCGCGGGTGTTCGGCCGGCGGGTAGTCGGCCGCGCGATGGGGATGATGAGCGCGGTGACGCTGGTCATCTCGATCTCGACGCCGCCCGCTTTCGGCCTGACCTATGACATGACCGGGAGCTACGCCACGATCACCGCGATCTTCGCCGCGCTTGCCGTGATCGCGATGCTGGGCGTGCCCTATATCCGGATGCACGCAAAGGCGGCGGCGCCGGCCTAATGCGCAGTCGGGCAGACAAGGTTAGCCCAAGGCGTCCTGCTTCTCCGCCCAGAGGCGCTCCAGCTCGGCCCGGCTCTTCTTCTCCGCCGCCGTCTTGAGCTGGCCGCAGGCGGCGTCGATGTCCCGCCCGCGCGGGGTGCGCACCGGAGCGCTGATGCCGGCTTCGAAGACGATGTCCGAGAAGCGCTTGATGCGCGCCTCGTCAGAGCACTCGTAAGGCGCGCCGGGCCAGGGGTTGAAGGGGATCAGGTTGACCTTGGCGGGAAGCTTGTGGCGCTTGATCAGGCGGACCAGCTCGCGCGCGTCCTCGTCGCTGTCATTGCGGTCCTTGAGCATGACGTATTCGAAGGTGATCCGCCGCGCGTTGGAGGCGCCGGGATAATTGGCGCAGGCCTGCAGCAGTTCCTCGATTCCGTACTTGCGGTTGATCGGCACGATCTCGTCGCGCACCTCCTTCGACACCGCGTGGAGCGAGACCGCCAGGTTCACACCGATCTCCTCGCCGGCGCGGGCCATCATCGGCACGACGCCGGAGGTCGAGAGGGTGATCCGGCGCTTGGACAGGGCAAGGCCATCTCCGTCCATGACGATCTTCAGCGCATCGCGGACATTGTCGAAATTGTAGAGCGGCTCGCCCATGCCCATCATGACGATATTGGTGAGCAGGCGGCCGTCGGAGCTGTAACCGCCCTCATCCTCGTCGGAATCGAGGCCATCCATGCGACCTTTGGGCCATTCTCCCAGCGCATCGCGCGCCAGCATGACCTGGCCGACGATCTCGCCCGGGGTGAGGTTCCTCACCAGGCGCATGGTGCCCGTGTGGCAGAAGCGGCAGTTGAGCGTGCAGCCGACCTGGCTGGAAACGCACAGCGTGCCCCGGTCCGCATCGGGGATGAAAACCATCTCGAAATCGTGGCCGTCCGCCGTGCGCAGCAGCCACTTGCGGGTGCCGTCGGTGCTGTGCTGGGCTTCGACGATCTCGGGGCGGCCGATGACGAAACGCTCGGCCAGCCAGGGCCGCATGGTCTTGGCGATGTCGGTCATCGCCTCGAAGTCGCTGACGCCGCGGTGATAGAGCCAGTGCCACACCTGCTTGGCGCGCAGCTTGGCCTGCCGGGCATCGAGGCCGGCTTCGGCGAAAAGTTCCGCGATGCGCGGGCGGGGCAGGCCGATCAGGTCGACGCGGCCATCTTCGCGCGGGGTGACGTCGCGCGGGACGGGCAGGGGATCGATGTTCCCCGGGATCGGCATGAGGGCAGTGTCGGCCATAGGCCGGCGCATATAGGGGCTGGCGGCCGCGAAAGCTACCTTATGCCCGCACAGCCGATCGCGGCGGCATCCATCGCCGTTGCCGCGCCGGCGAGCCGGTAGCTGTCGGAAAAGCCCCGGCCGGTTGCGCTCTTGCCGTTGACCGTCATGTAGGGGGCGGAGCGCATGGCCGCGACCACGGCGGCATCCATGCGACGGTCCTGCGCCCAGGCGTCGCCGCCGCCACCGGTCAGCTCGAAGCGCTGTTCACCGACGAACAGGACGATCTTCGCATCGGCGGAGAGGCGGCGCGACAGGCGGAAATGGACCTGGCCCCTCACCCCGCGCCTTGGCCAGATGGCGACATCGGCATAGGGCTCGTAGTCGCGCGGCTGCCGGCTGCGTTCGGCCCTGGCGATGGCATAGCAGCGCGGGTCCGCACCGGAATCGCGAAAGGCGCCCCAGCCTGAATAGACGCCAAGACTGTCGCGCGCCGATGCGGGCACGGCGAGAAGGAGGACGGCGGCAGCAGCGGCAAGCCTAGTCCGCAAGCGCCAGCTCCAGCGCCCGCGGACCCCACAGCGCCCAGCTATTGCCGCGATCGCAGCGCACGACCCCGAGCGGAGGCAAATTCGCCAGCAGCACCTTGATGAACGAGATCACCTCTGCCCTGGCGATGTTGATGCCCAGGCAGTGGTGGAAGCCGAAGCCGAAGCCGAGACTGGGCTTGACCACCCGGTCGATGTCGAATCTGTCCGGATCGGCGAACTCCGCCCCGTCGCGGCTGGCCGCACCCAGCATCAGGAAGACGACATCGCCGCCTTTGAGCCGCTGCCCCGCCAGCTCCGCGCCAGCTTCGCGCACCTTGCGCTGGATGGTCTGGGCGACAGTGTCGCAGCGCATGACCTCGTCGATCAGGGCCTCGATCCTCGCGGGATCGGCCTTCACCCGCTCGCGCAGCGGCGCATCCTCGCAAATCCGGACGATGACGTTGCCGATCCACTTCTCGGTGGTGTCCATCGCGCCAAGGATGAAGTTGAACAGGTTGTCGATCACCATCGGTCCGGTGATCTCGTCCCCCTCGGCGGCGACCATGAGCGCGATGAGGTCGTCCGGCAGTTCGCCCCGGGCGAAGCGTTCCTTGCGGTCGCGCACTTCCGCGCGGACGAGATCGTAGACTTCGTCGCGCACCGCGGCATGGCGCAGGGCCTCGGGGCTGCCTTCGGCCAGGGCCAGGGCCGGGGTGTCGGCCGACATCTGGCTCCAACGCTCGAACACGGAAAGCTTGTCGCGGCCGACGCCGAAGCTGCTGGCGATGAAATGCATGACGTAGTCGCGGAACAGGGGAACGAAGTCGACGGCCGCTCCCGCCTCCAGCCCAGGCTGTGCGGATTCCAGCACGCGGGCGGCGTTTGCTTCCAGCTCGGCCATGCGCTCGCCGATACTGGCGCGCGAGACTTTCTTGGCCCAGACCGCGCGCACCGTGTGGTGCATCGGCGTATCGTCGACCAGCATGGCCTCGCCGGCGAGGCTTTCGGCTACCGGGGTGCCCGCCGAGGTGAAGCGGACCACATCGCCCAGCACGGCGCGCACATCCTCGTAGCTGGAGACCAGCCAGCCGTTCAGCGTCTCGCACCACACCACCGGCCCGGCCTCGCGCAGGCGGCGGTGGGCGGAAAACGGCAAGTCCTGTCCGGGGCGGTAATCGAAGTCGAGCTGCATTCGGGAACCTCTCGTTCCGACTGCTAGGCGTCGGGATAGGAGATTTCCAGCACTTCCCATTCCTTCTCCCCGCCGGGAAGCGTGACCTTGCGCAGGTCCCCCACCGCCGCGCCGCGCAGGGCGCGGGCGAGCGGGGCGCTCCAGCCGATCAGGCCCTTGCCTGCGTCCTGCTCGTCGTCGCCGACGAGGGTCAGCGTGCGGTGGTTGTCGTCCTCGTCCGCGATGGTGATAGTGGCGCCGAACCAGACGCGGCTGCGATCCTCCTGGCGTGCCGGGTCGACCACCCGCAGCGCCTTCATCCGCCGCGCGAGGAAGCCCAGTTCCCGGTCGATCTCGCGCATGCGCTTGCGGCCGTAGAGGTAGTCGCCGTTTTCCGAGCGGTCGCCATTGCCGGCGGCCCAGCTCACCACCTCGACGATGGCAGGGCGCTCGGTGCCGAGCAGGTGGTCATAGCGCGCGCGCAGGGCGGCGAGGCCGGCGGGGGTGATCGGCGGTCCGTTCGGCTTCATGGCGGCGGGTCAGCCGGGCGTATGCTTGCCGAGGAAGTGGCTCAGCGGATTGGACCCCCGATAGCTCGCCTTGTCCGGATAGAGCGCCTCGTAGACCACGGCGTTTTCCAGCACCCGCTGCACGTAGTTGCGGGTTTCCTGCAAGGGTATGCGTTCGATCCAATCGACCCAATCGACCTGGCCATAGCGCGGATCGCCGTTCTGGCGCAGGAAGCGGTTCACGTTGCCGGGGCCGGCGTTGTAGGCCGCGACCGCCAAGGGATAGCTGCCGCCGTAATAGTCCATCATCCGGCCGAAGAAGGAATTGCCGAGCTGGATGTTGTAGCTGGGACTGGCGATAAGCGAGCCGAGGTCATACGACAGGCCTATCTTGCCGGCCGTTTCACGGGCAGTGCCCGGCATCAACTGCATCAGCCCGCGCGCGCCGGCGTGGCTGATGGCGTTCTGGGCGAACTGGCTCTCCTGCCGGGTGATCATGTGGACCACGGTCCAATCCGCTCCCGGCGGAACCGGGATCAGCGGGAAGGAGACGCTGCGGAAATTGCCGTAGCCATCGGCATGCGCCGCCTGCCCCAGGATGACGCCCAGGTCGCGCCGCCCGATGCTGCGGGCCAGTTCCGCGACGAGCGCGTGGTCGCTTTCGCTCTCCGCCTGTTCGGCGATCTCGCGGAAAAAGCGCACACTGGTCTGCCACTCGTAACCGCGCGCCACTTCGCGGACCGCGCGGGTGAGCGGCCTCGATTCGAATGCGGCCCGTTCGGCTGCACTGGGCGTCGGGATGGACTGGTTGCCGAGTGGGGGGACTTGGCGGCCAAGCCGCTCCAGCGCAAGCAGGCCATAGAACTGGTCCGGATAGGCAGCCGCCAGTTCGAAATAGCGCTTGGCAGCGCTCTGGTCGCTAGCCCTGGCGGCGGCCCGACCGGCCCAGTAGAATCCCTTGGACCTGGTGCCGGGCGTGCGCGCGGCGGCGCCATAGCGGTAGAACAGCGGCGCGGCGCGCGCGCCGTCGCCCATGCCATTGAGCGCCTGGGTGCCGCCCAGCCACATCAGCGAGGTATAATCGTCGCGCAGCTTGAATTCGAGGAGACTGACATCGGTGCCGGGCGGAAAGGCGTCGTCGATCGACGAGGCGATCCGCACGGCAGGATCGGCCCCGGCGGCCCTGGCCTCATAGAGCAGTTCGGCAATCCACTTGCCCGGATCGCGCGGCGGGACATCGGCCTTCGGGCGGGTCGCCAAAAGGTTCACCGCCCCAGGGAGATTGCCCGACTGGCGAAGCTGGCGCGCGCGGTTGTAGATATAGCCGGCATCGCGCATGGCATCGGCCATGACCGGGATGGCGAGCGTCGCCGGGTCCTGCCCCTGCAGCAGGGCCAGCCGCGCGAGGAAGGCATTGCGCCGCCCCGCCGAAACATAATTGAGCTGCGCCTGCGCCTGGGCCAGCGATCCAGACCACAGCAGCGCGTCCATCCGCGCGTCGTGGTCGTCGAGGTTGAAGCTGTTGCCATAGAGCGAGAACAGGGTGGCATAGGCAGCGTCGCTCATGTCGCCGCCACGCCAGGCCTCGCGCGCCATATCCTTGGCCTCGCGCCGCCCCGCCGATGCCAGCGCCAGGGCATATTGCGCCTTGGCCGCATTGGTCAGCGGCCTGACCCGGTCGAAATAGGCCAGCAGCCGCCCGCTGTCGGCAGGCTCGCGCGCCAGAGCCTTCTCGGCATAGCCGCGCAGCTTCTGCTCCTCGGGAAAGCCGGGATAGGAGATCAGGAAATTGGCGTAGTCGCCGAAGGAATAGGTGCCGTTGCTGGTACTGAGCTGCTTCCAGCGGGCGATCGCCTGGGCCATGACGCCGCTCTGGCTGGAGGCGAGCTGCGCCCGCGCCCGGTCCCATTCGCTGCCGTCCTGACCCAGCGCCGAATCGGCGGCCAATGTCATCAGCAGCAACAGGGGAAGCGTCGCAACGCGGTGCATGCTGGACATATTGGCCAATTGCTCCTTATCAGGCCATGAATATTACGATGCACAAACTAGCGGCACCGAGGGCGGCAGCAAACCCGCACCGAGGCCATGATTAGGGAAAACTCGATGTTCTCCGGCTCGATTCCGGCACTGGTCACACCGTTTCGCGATGGCGCGTTCGACGAGAGCGCTTTCCGCCGCCTGGTCGATTGGCAAATCGTCGAGGGATCCAAGGCACTTGTCCCGTGCGGGACCACCGGCGAGTCGCCGACACTAAGCCATGACGAGCACATGCACGTCACCGAGGTCTGCATCGAGGTTGCGGCAGGCCGAGTGCCGGTAATTGCCGGGGCAGGATCCAATTCGACCGCAGAGGCCGTGCAGCTGGCCCAGCACGCCGAACAGGCGGGGGCCGATGCGGTGCTGGTCGTCGCGCCCTATTACAACAAGCCGAATCAGGAAGGCCTCTACCGCCACTTCGCGACGGTGCAGGATGCCATCGGCATTCCGGTGATCCTCTACAACATCCCCGGCCGCTCGGTGATCGACGTGGGGCTGGAGACCATGGTCCGGCTGGCCGCGCTCCCCCGCATCGCCGGGGTCAAGGATGCGACCGGCGACCTCGCCCGCGTCTCCGACTATCGCCAGCGCATCGGCGACAAGTTCTGCCAGCTATCCGGCAACGACGAAACTGCACTGGGCTATTTCGCCCAGGGCGGCCACGGCTGCATCTCGGTCACCGCCAATGTCGCCCCGGGCCTGTGCGCCCAATTCCAGGCGGCTCTGGCGGCGGGCGACTTCGCCACGGCGCTCAAGCTCAACGACCGCCTGCACCCGGTCCATCGCGCAATGTTCTCCGACACCTCGCCCGGCCCGTGCAAGTACGCCCTGTCACGGGTGCACGACTGGTTTCCGGAGGACGTCCGCCTGCCGGTGGTAGAGAGCAGCGAGGCTTCGCGGGCCGCCGTGGACGCGGCGCTGAAGCAAGCGGGGCTGATTTAGAAGCAAACACAGAGAGGAAATGGCCATGTCGCTCAGCTGGACCGATCCCGCGCAAGTCACCGGCGCGCTTTCGCGCAAGGTCCTGCAATACGGCGACATCATCGAGCGCATCGTCAAGGCTGCCAAGGAACCAGGTTTCTCAGCCGAAACCGGCTGGGCCGAGCTCGAGGCGCTGATGGACACGGCGGAGTTCGAGCGCGTCGGCAACGACAAGGCGCGGATGGGCTGGCCGGTCTATCGCGACTTGCTCACCAAATGGGCGACCACCACTGATTTCTGGAGCGAGTTCCACCGAATCAGCGAGGCGGGGAATTGCGTGTTCCTGGAACTGACCGAGCACAATACGCCGAGAGGCGGGGGGGAAAGCGTGGTCAATTCGCTGTCGCTCTACGAATTCGACGAGGCGGGCAAGCTGGTGCATCTCGACATCTACCTGCAGCACGACTGAGCAGCCGTCGTCCGACCGGACGTTCTTTGCGCCTCCGCGCCTCCCCGAGAACCAAATTCATTCCAATTTCAGCCAACCATCCCTACATGCGGGATTACAATGGCCCGCCCACGTCACGCATCGTTCGACAAGAAGAAGACCGTCGCCGAAAACCGGCGCGCGCGGTTCGATTATCATATCGACGAGACGATGGAGGCCGGCATCATGCTGACCGGCACCGAAGTGAAATCGCTGCGCTTCGGCGAGGGTTCGATTGCCGAGAGCTATGCCGAAGTTCGCGGCAACGAATGCTGGCTGGTCAACAGCAACGTGCCCGAGTTCAGCCACGGCAACCGCTTCAACCACGAACCGAAACGTCCGCGTAAACTGCTTCTCCACCAACGCGAGATAGACAAGCTGCAGGGCGCGGTGGAGCGCAAGGGGATGACGCTGGTTCCGCTGTCGATCTACTTCAACAGCCGGGGGCGGGCGAAAGTCGAACTTGCGCTGGCCCGTGGCAAGAATGCCGCCGACAAGCGGCAGACCATCAAGGAGCGTGACTGGAAGCGCGAGCAGCAAAGGATTATGCGGGACCGCGGATGAATGCACTGATCTCCCGAATCGCCGCATGGGCGCACCGCACCATGCCGACGCGCGAATCGATGGAAGACCATCGCTTGCTGGGCCACTTCGCGCGTCGGCACGAGTTGTGGCGCTTCACCCGCCGCTCCGTGCCGCGTGGCGTGGCCATCGGGCTGCTGATCGGCATCTTCGCGCTGATCCCTGGCATCCAGATCGTCGGAGCGGCGCTGATGTGCGTGCCTTTCCGGGGCAATATCCCGCTCGCCGCGGGCATGACCTTCCTGTCCAACCCCGGCACCACCCCTTTCATCCTGCTGGCTTCCATCCAGGTCGGCAACTCGCTGGGCTTCCACGCCGACATGGCGACGCTGGAGGACCTCTATTCTCACGGCGCGGGCCTTCGCGAATGGACCTTGTGGCTGCTGTCGGACGCGGCGCCCTCGCTGCTGCTGGGGCTGGCGATCATTTCGGTCGTGGCGGCCGCGGCCAGCTATGTCCTGACCTCGCTCGCCTGGCGCTGGTGGATCGGGCACAAGCGGAAGACCAGGCGGAACCGGTCCATTCCGGGGCTTGAATGACGGCGAGCACGCAGACCGGCTCGCGCATTGCCGAATGGACGATCGCCGCCGCAGCCCTGGCAGGCAGTCTCGCCCTCCTCTGGTTCGTCACGAAACAGCCGCTGGTCGTCGCCGGCTTCGGCAGCGGAGTGGTGGCGCTGGGCGCCCTGGTCGCGGTACTCACGCGCCGGCCTCCTTCGCCCGCCGAGACGCCGCTCGCCCTGCCCGACTGGTCGGTGACGGTCGCCGCGATCGAGCGCGACGATGCCGCCGTTGCGGTGACCGACCGCGCCGGGCGGCTGGTCTGCGCCAACCGGCTCTACGAGCAGAGCTTCGGGCTCGGTTATGCCCCTCCCCGGCTGCCCGCCGACGATGCCTCGCTGGAACGGCTGGCCAGGGCGGCCCGCTCCGCCTGGCGCGACGGTTCGGGCCGGGCCGACCTGCTCGAATGCGGCGACAGGCGCTGGCGCGGAGAGGCGGACCGCACCGGGCGGGGCGAGGACTACCTCGTCTGGCGCTTCTTCCCACTGACCACCGAGGACCCGCTGGCCGCCATCTTGCGCCAGCTTGAAGGCAAGCCGGGCCGCGCTCTCGACCAGGCGGGTTTCGCTGCGGCGCTGGTCGATCCGCAGGGTGCGATCATGGCCGCCAGCGCCGGCTTTGCCCGGCGCGCCACCGGCGATCCCGTGGCGAACCTGATCGGCGCCCAGTTCACTTCACTGCTCAGCGAGGAATCGGCCGATCGCATCACCTGGGCCCGCGACGGCCGCCACGGCGCGCCGCTGACGCTCTATTACCTGCCCGTCACCGATCCCGACGCCCCGGTCGTTACCGATCCGCAGGAACTTCCCGCCCTGATGCTGCTGGTCGAGGCCGGCACCGGTATCGGCGGCGGCTGCGGTGAGAGCGGCTCGTCCGCGCCGTACCTGGAAGCCTTGCTGGCGCAACTGCCGCTGGGCCTTGCCATGGCAGACCGCGACGGGCGCCTGCTCTTCGCCAACGCCGCCTTCATGCGCGCCGCCCAGCACGAGGGCGAGGCGCCGCCGACCTATCCGACCGACCTCGTCGTGCAGGAGGACAAGGGGCCGCTGAGCGACGCCATCCGCCGCTTCGGGCAAGGGCCTGCCGCCGCCGGCGACATCGCCATCCGCCTCAAGGAGCAGCCCGATGAGCCCGTCTCGCTCAGCCTCGCAGGCGTGCGCGGACTTGGCGAGGCCGCCGTGCTGCTCGGCCTCACCGACACCAGCGAGGAAGCGCGGCTCAAGCGGCAGGTGGCGCAGGCGACCAAGATGCAGGCCGTCGGGCAACTGGCCGGCGGCGTCGCGCACGATTTCAATAATGTGCTGACCGCGATCCTCGGCACCTGCGACCTCATGCTGCTGCGCCATACGCCGGGCGACAGCGACTATGACGACATCCAGCAGATCCGCGCCAATTCCAACCGCGCCGCTTCGCTGACCCGCCAGCTCCTCGCCTTCTCGCGCCAGCAGACCCTGCGACCCGAAGTGCTGCAATTGCCGGACGTCGTCAGCGAGGTGTCGCAGATGCTCAAGCGCCTGATCGGCGAGCGGATCGAGCTGACCGTGCGGCACGACCGCGACCTTGGCCCGGTCCGCGCCGATCCGGGCCAGCTCGAGCAGGTAATCGTCAACCTTGCGGTCAATGCCCGCGATGCCATGCAGGCCTTCTCGGAAAAGCGCGGCGGCGCGGTGGGCAAACTGACCATCGAGACCCGGCGCGTGATCCCGGCCCAGGTGCGCGAGATGCGCAACGAGGTCATGCCGCATGTCGACTATACCGCCCTCGTCGTCGAGGACACCGGCGGCGGTATCCCGGCCGAACACCTCGGCAAGATCTTCGAGCCGTTCTTCACCACCAAGGAGCAGGGCCGCGGCGGCAACCTTGGCGGCACGGGCCTTGGCCTCTCGACCGTCTACGGCATCGTCAAGCAATCGGGCGGCTTCATCTTCGCCGACAATGTCCTCGGTCCGCGCGGCCAGCCGACCGGCGCGCGCTTCACCGTCTACCTCCCGGTGCACCGCGGCCCGGCCAGGGAAGTCGCCGAGGCCGCACGGCCGGAGCCCGGCCGGCAATGGGCCGGCGGAGGCCACGTGCTGCTGGTCGAGGACGAGGACCCGGTCCGCATGGTCGCCGAACGCGCCCTGACCCGCGCCGGCTACACCGTCACCACCGCGCGCGACGGCGAGGAGGGGCTGGAGAAGGTGCAACAGGCCGGGCCGTTCGACCTTGTCGTGACCGACGTCGTCATGCCGGGCCTCGACGGCCCCGCCATGGCCCGCGAAGTCCGCAAGATCGCGCCGGACCTGCCAGTGCTGTTCATGTCAGGCTATGCCGAGGAGCAGTTGCGCAAGGAAATCGGCTTAGAGAATGCGCACTTCCTCGCCAAGCCCTTCTCGGTGCAGCAGATCGGCGACAAGGTGGGGCAGGTGCTGGGGGGGCGGTGAAACTTCTCTCAAATCATCTCGTCCAAGCGTTGGCTTAGCAATTCAAGCAAACTGTCGAGTGCTTGATCGTCGCCTGCATTCAGGCGCCGAAATGGCCATGAGTCGGCTTTAATCATTCCAATGACGGCAAGCATGTCACCGAAGACGGCCGGCAGTCCGCTAAGTTCAACAGACCATCCTAGGGGAGTGAAATGGGCAAACTGATTCCTCAGCCCATTCAAAAGCCGGAATGATCGACGCTGGCTGAGCGTGATCGGAAGGATACCGCCACAGCCAGTTTCGATCCTCAACCGCTCCTTGTGCAATCTATCAAACAACGTTTGTGGCGTTGCCATATATTCTCGGGGGCGCTCGTCCTGACGAGAAGCGGGTCGGCGGATCAACAGGCCAAGTTCATCGAAGCCTGCCTCGAGCCAATGAATTTCACCGCGCCGATCCCGCTCATGCCATTCGATTTGAGAACATGCGCTTGCCTTTGACAGACAACCCAGACCGGCAGTTCCAGACAAATGGCAAGTCATTGCGCCTTGCAACGCATTATGAAGCGCAATTATTGCCCATTTCCAAGCGGTCGGATCAGTTCCGACAAGGTCCAAGCACCGCGAAAGATGGCGAAGCGACGCTAAGACGTCCTTGGCTTCATCTAATGAAAGCCAATTACCGCCAGCGACATCATCCGTCACCTCGCGCCCAGATCCCCCTTCCCCACAGTCCCGCTGGCCATCTCCAGCATGCGATCCAGGCTCTTCTTCGCCGCCAGCCGCAGCCCTTCCTCGATCTCGATCCGCGGCTTCAGGTCGCGCAGGGCGAGGTAGAGCTTTTCCAGCGTGTTGAGCGCCATGTAGGGGCAGACGTTGCAGTTGCAGTTGCCGTCGGCGCCCGGGGCGCCGATGAAGGTCTTGCCGGGCAGGGCCTTTTCCATCTGGTGGATGATGTGCGGCTCGGTGGCGACGATCAGCGTGTCGCCGGGGAAGGTTTTGGCGAAATTGAGGATGCCGCTGGTCGAGCCGACATAGTCCGCATGGTCGATGATCGCCGGCGGGCATTCCGGGTGGGCGGCGATGGGCGCGCCGGGGTGCTGGGCCTTGAGCTTCAAGAGCTCGGTCTCGCTGAAGGCCTCGTGGACGATGCAGACGCCCGGCCAGAGCAGCATCTCGCGGTTGAACTTGCGGCTGAGGTAGCCGCCCAGGTGCCGGTCCGGTCCGAAGATGATCTTCTGCTCGGGCGGGATCTGCTGGAGGATCGTCTCGGCGCTGGAACTCGTCACGATGATGTCGCTGAGCGCCTTCACCTCGGTCGAGCAATTGATGTATGTAAGCGCGATGTGATCGGGGTGCGCTTCGCGGAAGGCCTTGAACTTTTCCGGCGGGCACGAATCCTCGAGGCTGCAGCCGGCGTCGAGATCGGGCAGCACGACGATCTTTTCCGGCGAGAGGATTTTCGCCGTATCGGCCATGAACTTGACCCCGCAGAAGGCGATCACTTCCGCGTCGGTCGCGGCCGCCTTGCGGGAGAGTTCCAGCGAGTCACCGACGAAATCGGCGATGTCCTGGATTTCCGGCTTCTGGTAATAGTGCGCGAGGATGACGGCCTTGCGCTCCTTGCGCAGCCGCTCGATCTCGGCGCGGATGTCGAGGCCGGCAAGCGATTCAGTCTGGACGGTCATGTAAGGGCCACCTGAGGGGAGGGAGAGGAACTGCCCCCCAGATGGCCTGTCATGCCGCCGGGATCAAGGCAGATAGGCGCGCATCGGCCGCATGGCGCCCGGAGTGTCCGCGACGAAGCCGGCCGTGAAGCTCTCGCCCCAGGCGCTGTAGGCCAGAAAGTCGGCGATGATCTGCACGGCCAAAACCGCGCCCACGCCATAGTACCAGGCCGGGTGGATAGAGCCCCGCCGCCGCTTGTCGGCGATCATGCCGATCAGCGGCCAGATCAGGGTAACCACCGTCATGATCCGCCAGGCATTGGGGATCAGCAAGGGCATCGGCAGCAGCCGGCCGAGGCCCGGCCCGGTCAGGATCGACATCGAAACCAGCATCAGCCGGCGGTGCCAGTCGGTCTGGCGGCGCTTGACGATCGCCGCTGCAACCAGCGCGCCGAACAGCAGCAGACCCAGCAGGTTGCTGAACAGGAACTCGTTCTGGTCGAAGAAGAACGGCCCGCCATTGCGGCGCAGCGACACGGTCATGATCGTCAGCCCCATGCCGACCATTACCGGCACCCACACGGCGGCGATCCAGCCGAGCCTGCGGTGCATCGCCACATTGCCGCTCGCCACCAGCCAGTTCTGCGACAGGTAGATAACCACCCAGCCGAAGAAGACGAAGGCGTGGACATGATAGGCCAGCGGCACGGCGAAGGTGGAGCGGCCCATGGCAAGGTTCAGGGCGAAGCCGGCGACGATCACCGCCGACATGATGCAGGCCATCATGAAGAAAAAGCGTTCTTCGCTGCGCGCGCCAGTCGCGGCCGATGTCGCCACCATGGCCACCTCCCGTTTTCGTGCTCCCCAGCGGGCGGAGGCTAACCCGATATGCGGTGCCGCTCAAGGCCGGGCGGGCGAAGCTTCCCCATCGAAGGTGACCTCCACCGTGACATCGCCAAAGCCGGCCACCTGCAGCGGGATGGCGAGGTTCTGCCGTACCGCATCCCTGGCCGCCGAACGGGCGAGGTTCATCAGCAGCGGATTGGCCGCCTGGGCCCCTGCCGCGCGCTCGGCCGCCTGGGTGTTCTCGTGGGTCAGCTTGTCCTGCGTGGTGCGGCTGATCCAGACGCCCTCGCGCAGGTATTGCGCATGGCCCTCGTCGAGGTCCGGACGGCTGAGCTGGAGTGGCGGCAGGCGAACCGCGAGGCGATGCGCCTTCTCGTCCCAGGCCATGCGGTCGCGGCCGACCTGCGAGAGGTCGAGCGTGTAGTCCACCCGCGCCGGGATGACGGCCACCTGGCGGGTCTTGAGCATGCCGAACAGCTGCTCCTCGTCTGCCGAGACGACGGGCGAAAGCTGGGCGGTGAAGACGGTCAGCTTGTTCTGCTTCTGGAACGCGACAAGCGAAGCCGAGAGGATGTCGCGCCTGGCCGCCGGCATCCACGCCCAGGTGGCGAGCGCAAGCGCCACCGCGGCAACCAGCCAGGGCAGCAACGCAGAGCGGCGCGTCACGGGATCAACCTCCAGACACCCTCCGCCTCGGCCGCGCGGCCCTTGTGCGCGAGATCGAGCAGGTGGGCGTGCACCGAGCGGCCAGCAGCGGGCCAGAGCTGCCGGTCGACGCCCTTGTACATCTGCGGGACCATGTCCTCGATGGTGCCAACGCCTTCCCCCAGCAGCTTGACGATCTGGTTCTCGCGCTGGCGCCTGTGGCCGATCATGCCGCGCACCAGCTGGCGGGGCTTTTCGACCGCCGGGCCGTGGGCGGGGTAATAGATCCGGTCCTCGCGGCTGTGCAGCTTCTGTAGGCTGGCCATGTATTGCGTCATGTCGCCGTCGGGCGGGGAGACGACGCTGGTCGACCAGCCCATGACATGATCGCCGGTGAACAGGGCACCCGTTTCCTCCAGCGCGTAGCACAGGTGGTTGGAGGTATGGCCGGGGGTCCAGATGGCGCGCAGGGTCCAGTCGGGGCCGGACAGGACTTCGCCGTCCTCAAGCACATGGTCGGGCTTGTAGCCCGGATCGAAGCCCGCATCGGAACGCGGCCCCTCGTCGTTCAGCGAGAATGGCGCGCAGCCGATTACCGGGGCGCCGGTGGCTTTCGCCAGCGGGGCGGCGGCGGGGGAGTGGTCGAAATGGGTGTGGGTGCAGACGATGGCGGCAACCTCGGCATCGCCGATCGCCGCCAGCAAGGCCGCGACATGATCGTCCTCGTCCGGGCCGGGATCGATCACCGCGAGCTTGTTGCCGCCACCGACGATGTAGCTTTGCGTGCCGGTGAAGGTGAAGGCCGAGGGGTTGGCTGCGAGGACGCGGCGCACGAGCGGTTCGGGCTGTTCGGCAAGGCCGGTGGGCCAGGGCTTGGCGGGGAATTCCATGCGCGGGATATGGCGATGGCATTGCCCGGTGTCGAGGCCTTCTCCCCGCCCGCCCTTCGGCTGGCGGGCAAGCCAGCCGATCTGGGCATGCTTGCGGGAGGAGCCAGGGGAAGGCATGTTCGTCGTCGTTGAATAACAAGCCCTCCCCTTGCCCCTCCCGCAAGCGGGATGGGAACATGAGGCACCAAATGAATTCAGCCGGCGATCTCATCCTTGTGCTCGACGCGGGCACCACCTCCACCCGCGCCATGGCCATCGACCGGCAGGGCCAGGTGCGGTCTGTGGCGCAGCGGGAATTGACGCAATACTATCCACAGCCCGGCTGGGTGGAGCATGACGCCTTCGAGATCTGGGACCACACGCTTTCCTGCGCCCGTCAAGCCGTGGCCGAGGCGGGAGAGGCGGAGCGCTTCGCCGCAGTCGGCATCACCAACCAGCGCGAGACGGTCGTCGCCTGGGACAGGCATACGCTGCAACCACTGCACCATGCCCTAGTATGGCAAGATCGGCGCACGGCAGACGCCTGCATGGCGCTTAAGCTGGCGGGGCACGAGGAGGCGGTGCAGAAGGTAACCGGCCTGCTGCTCGACCCTTATTTCTCGGCAACCAAGATGCGCTGGCTGATCGACAACAGCGCGGCAGTCCGCGAGGCGCTGGGAGCGGGGCGGTTGGCACTGGGCACGGTCGAAAGCTGGCTGGTGGCGAAGCTTACCGGGGGGCTGCACATTACGGACGCCAGCAACGCCAGCCGGACCAATCTGCTGCCGCTGGCCGGGGCCCGGTTCGACGAGGGCCTGTGCGAGCTGTTCGGCGCGCCGCGCGGCGCCCTGCCGGAAGTGACGGACATGGCCGGCCGGTTCGACAGGACCCTGCCCGAACTGCTGGGCGCTTCGATTCCGATCTGCGGCCTCGCCGGAGACCAGCAGAGCGCCACGATCGGCCAGGGCTGCCTCTCGCCCGGCGAGACCAAGGCTACCTATGGCACCGGCGCCTTCGTCCTTGCCAACATGGGCGGGGCAGTGCCGCATTCGAAGAGCCGCCTGCTCGGCACGGTGCTGTGCCAGCTCGGCGGCGAGCGGCAATATGCGCTGGAAGGCTCGGTCTTCGTTGCCGGCAGCCTGGTCAAGTGGCTGCGCGATTCCCTTGGCCTGATCGGCAGCGCGCAGGAGACCGAGGCGCTGGCCCGCTCGGTTCCGGACAGCGGCGGGGTGGTGGTGCTGCCCGCGCTATCGGGCCTCGGCGCGCCGCACTGGCGGCCCGATGCGCGCGCTTCGATCTCGGGCATGACCTTCGCCACGACGAAGGCCCACATTGTTCGCGCTGCGCTCGAAGCCATGGCCATGCAAACCCACGACCTTGCCGAGGCCTTCCGGGCCGATGGCGCGCCATGGTCGTCGCTCAGGATCGACGGCGGCATGAGCGCCAACGACTGGATGGCGCAGGACCTTGCCGACATGCTGGGAATCGCGGTGGAACGGCCGCATTTCGTCGAGACCACGGCGCTGGGCGCGGCGATGCTGGCGGGGGTCGGGACGGGATTGTTCGACAGCCTGCAGGATGCGGCCAGGGCGATGCGCGGCGAGGTGCAGCAGTTCACGCCACGGATGGATGAAGACCGGCGCTCACTGCGGCAGCAGGCGTGGCGCGCGGCGCTGGCTGCAATCTAGAGGCTGTTCCACCTACGTGGAAGCGGCACCGGCCCACTCCCCCGCCCGGCCTCCCAGAGCATACAATTTTGTTGGGTGGCCGGGCTGGGGAGTGGGCTGGTGCCGAAACCTCTTTCAAACAGAGTCTAGTGCGAGGCCGCCGAACCGAGCCGCTGGCGCAGGCGCTGCAGCGCGCCGGGTGGAACCGAGGGCTCGCGCTGCCGCCATGCATGGTCGAGCCGTTTCAGCCGCGCATAGAACTGCTCGGTCGCCTCCACAAGTTCGCGCACATCCTCTTCGAGCAGCTCGTAGTTCGCCGGATCGGTGCCCGGATCGTCCGCGGCCAGCGCGCCGTAGCGGCGCAGCTGGAACTCGGAAAGCTCGCCCTTGAGGTAGGCGCGGTGGTTGAGCAGCCAGGCGATCGCATGCATCATCCGGGTGGTTGTCCGCAGGCCCACGCAGGACAGTGCCACCCGGGCAAGATCCTCATCCCGGCCTGTCTGCTCGATCCTTCCCGACAGTGAAAAGGCCGCGCGCACTTCCTCCGCAAGGACCAGCGCCTCGCAATAAAGGCCTTCTATGATGCGGGCGTTGAGGGTGGCGAGACGTGTCATGCTGGGCACTGCGTTAATCCCGCCAATCGGCCGACTGCAACATCGGTTTCCCGGTTTTGCGCCTCATTCCGGGCCTGTCCCCGAACGGCACGGTTTTGGAGCGCAAGGCCACCGGTTGCGGCACGAGCTAAACCGTTATCAGGCAATGATATCCGGGATCAGATAGTCCTCGATCATGGATATCTGGTCCTTCAGGCGCAGCTTGCGTTTCTTGAGCCGGGCAAGCTGCAGCTGGTCGGTCGAATTGGCCGCGGTCAGGGCATCGATCGCCGCGTCGAGATCGCGGTGCTCGACCCTTAGCCCTTCCAGCCGCTTGCGCATTTCCTCTTCGGTCATGCCGGTTTTCCGCAACCCTTCTCAAAGTCCATTGCCCCGCCCGCCGCGTTTCCCCAGGCAATTGCCGCAGGAACCACATTAGGCGCTTCGCAAGATAGAGGTTCCATGCTTACATGACAATCGCGCCGGGCCCTCGAAGTCCGTCGAGTCGGTCAGGGTCCGGTCTCTATGAGGAGAACCGCCAATGGACGCTTCGCATGTCAGCACCCTACAGTTCAAGCACGCCGGCCTGGAACGCCGGATCGAAGAGGAAATGAGCCGGCCCATGCCTGACACCGCGGCGATCCAGGAACTCAAGAAGCGAAAGTTGCGCATCAAGGAGCAGCTTGAACACCTCTGAAGCGGCTCACCTCCGGGTTCGGGGGAAGGCACTCGCCTGTCGGCTTTTCAACCTGCCATCGCCGCGCGTTTCCAAACCGTGCGGTTTGGGCTAGGCAGCGCGCATGCCTTCGACACCGGTCATAGCCTCGCGCAAGATTCTCACGCGACTTCACGACGTGATGGCCGCGCGCAACCATGCCCAGGCGAAGCTCAACACCGTGGTCGAGGTGATCGGCGAGGGCCTGGATAGCGAGGTCTGCTCGATCTACCTGCTGCGCGAGGGCATGCTCGAGCTGTTCGCCACGCGCGGCCTGGAGCAGAGCGCCGTCCACGTAACCCGGCTGGGGGTAGGCGAGGGCCTTGTCGGCGCGATCGCCGGCAATATCGAGACGCTGAACCTGGCCGAGGCAGCGGCCCACCCGGACTTTTCGTACAAGCCGGAAACGGGCGAAGACAAGTTCCACTCCTTCGCCGGCGTGCCCATCGTGCGGCACGAGCGGGCGGTGGGCGCACTGTGCGTCCAGCATGTAGAGCCGCGCCGCTACGAGGAAGTCGAGATCGAGACGCTGCAGACCGTGGCGATGGTGTTATCCGAGCTGATCGGCAATGCCGGCCTCGTCGACGAGGACGAGCTGTTCGGCACCTCGCCGCAGCTGTCTGGCCCGCAGCACCTTTCCGGCCTGCCGCTGGTCAAGGGCCTGGCTGCCGGCGTTGCGGTGTTCCACCAGCCGCGCGTCGAGATCGAGCATGTCATGGCCGAGGACACGGAGGCGGAGCGCCAGCGCCTGTTTCGCGCCTTCGACAAGATGCGCGAGCAGATCGACCGCATGGCCAGCCAGGCGGAATTCGGTGCCGGCGGCGAGCACGAGGAGGTGCTCGAGACCTACCGCATGTTCGCCTATGACGAGGGCTGGAAGCGCCGGATCAACGAGGCGATCGATTCCGGCCTCACCGCAGAAGCGGCCATCGAGCGGGTGCAGCAGCACACCCGCATGCGCATGCGCCAGATCGACGACCCGCTGCTGGCGGACCGCATGCACGACCTGGAGGACCTCTCCAACCGGCTGATCCGCACCGTCTCCGGCCAGCTCGGCACCGCCGCCTCGCAAGGCCTGCGAGACGATACCATCGTCATTGCCCGCAACCTGGGCCCTGCCGAACTGCTGGAATACGACAAGCGGCGGCTGAAGGGGGTGATCCTCGAGGAGGGCTCGCTCACCGCGCACGTCGTCATCGTTGCGCGGGCCATGGGCGTGCCGGTGCTGGGGCGGGTGAGAAAGCTGCGCAACGTTGTGCGTGCGGGCGACCAGCTCCTGCTCGACGCGACGCAGGGCATTGTCGAGGTCCGGCCGACGCCAGGGCTAGTCCAGGCCTTCCAGGCCCGCTTTGCCCGGAGCCGGGAGCGGCAGGCCGCCTATGCCGCCCTGCGCGACGTCCAGCCGGTCACCCGCGACGGCACCCGGGTGACGGTCATGATCAATGCCGGCCTGCGCGACGACATCCCCAACCTGGCGCTGACCGGCGCCGACGGCATCGGCCTGTTCCGCACCGAGTTCCAGTTTCTGATATCCGCCACCCTCCCCGCGCGCGAGCGGCAGACTCGGCTGTATCGCGACGTGCTGGAAGCGGCGGGAGACAAGCCGGTGGTGTTCCGCACGGTCGACATCGGCGGCGACAAGATCCTGCCCTACCTGCGCCATGACGGCGGCGAGCACGAGGAAAACCCCGCCATGGGCTGGCGTGCGCTGCGCCTGGCGCTGGAGCGCGACGGCCTGCTCAAGGTGCAGGCCCGCGCCCTGCTGGAAGCGGCGGGCGGCCACACGCTCAACGTCATGTTCCCGATGATATCCGAGCCATGGGAATTCGACGCGGCCAAGGCGATCTTCGACCAGCAGCTGCAGCAGATGAAGCTGCAGAAGAAGCTGCCGCCCGACGCCATTCGCTTTGGCGCCATGCTGGAAGTGCCGGCGCTGGCCGAACAGCTCGACGTGCTGGCGCCCAAGCTCTCGTTCCTGTCGATCGGCACCAACGATCTCACCCAGTTCCTGTTCGCTGCCGACCGCGCCAATCCCAAGCTGGCGGAGCGCTATGACTGGCTGAGCCCCTCGATCATGCGCTTCCTCAGGCGTACATTGAACAGCCTCGACGGGCACAAGGTCGACGTCACGGTCTGCGGCGAGATGGGCGGAAGGCAGCTGGAGGCGCTGGCCCTGATCGGGCTCGGCATCCGGCGGCTGTCGATCACACCGGCATCGGTCGGGCCGCTCAAGGAAATGATCCGCCAGATCGACGTGGGCGAGATCAGTTCGGCCATGGCCGGATGGCTGGCATCGCCGCCGCCCAACCTGCGCGAAACGCTGACCGCCTGGGCGGCGGAACGGGGCTTGGGCCTGGATTAATCCATGCCACGCAACGCATTCCCCGCCCGCACGGCACCGTCCGGCGCATTGTCGGAACAAGTCCGCGGCGGAAACGTTGACATTGAATGACCAGCGGCGTTTGTCGCCAACGGATCGCCTACGACAAAACTCCTCCGAAACGGACTGGGATGGCCGAACGGGATACTGATTTCGAATTGCCGCTGGATAGCGCCGGTGCCAGGTTGCGCCGCGCGCGCGAACAGGCAGGCCTCACTCTTGCCGACATTGCCACGCGCACCAAGATCGCAGAGCGCCACCTCGCCCTGATCGAGGAGGGCAACTATGCCGCGATGGCCAGCCGCGCCTATGCCATCGGCTTTGCCCGCAACTATGCCCGCGCGCTCGGCCTCGACGAGAAGGAAATCGCGGCCTCGGTGCGCGACGATTTCGACGACACGGTTTCCGCCACCGACCGCCGGCCGGCGCCCGCCTTCGAACCGGGTGACCCGGCTCGCGTGCCCGGCTCGCGACTTGCCTGGATCGCCGCGCTTTCGGCGCTGGCGGCGATCCTCGTCACCGCGCTTGTCTGGCGCAATTTCTATACCCCCGGCGCCACCCTGCCCGACTTGACGGCGCCGCAGGCCGAAGCTCCGGCCCCAGCCGCCACGCCGGTCCAGCCGGCCACCGCGCCCAGCGGCCCGGTTGTGTTCACCGCGACGATCCCTGCGGTCTGGGTCAAGTTCTACGACGCCGACGGCAAGCAATTGCTGCAGAAGGAGCTGTCACAGGGCGAAAGCTACACGGTTCCCGCCGATGCCAAGGGTCCGATGCTGTGGACGGCCCGGCCCGATGCCCTGCAGGTGACGATTGGCGGCCAGGAAGTGGCGCGGATCTCCACCCTGCAAGAAAAGGTGAAGGACGTGCCGGTTTCCGCCGCCGCCCTGCTGGCCCGTCCGCCGGCAGGCGGCGCACCAACCGCCGCATCGCCATCGAGCGCACCGGCCGTGCAGGCGCCTGCGCCACAGGCGGCAGCCAGGACGCCCGCTACCCGGCGCGTGCTCCTGAACGCGCCGGCCCAGGGCCCTGCGGCCGCCGCTCCGGCATCGCCGGCCGCCGCGGGCTCTCCTGCCCCGCCGCCATCCACCGTTTCGGACTGAGCCACACTCGACAGGATTGTGCCGCTGCGGCAATCAGATTCGCGGTTCAGCACAGGTTCGGCTTTGCCGCGCCATTGAGCCCGCGTGTGATATTCGGGAGCGAGATAGCAATGATGTACCCGCTTGGCGGCCTCCGCCTCAAAAAGGCGGCGTTGCTGGCCGGTTTGGCAATTACCTGGGTCGCAGGCACTGTCCCTGCCGGGGCGCAGGACAACATGATGGAAGCGCGGCTGCGGCGGATGGAAGCGGAAATCCGCACGCTCCAGGGCAACAAGACCGGCACGGACGGCAGGGTCTTCACGCCCGAAGTAACCGGCAGCGCGTCTCCCTCCGCCCCGCCGGGCCAGCCGGCGGCGACGCCGATGACCGACGTCCTGGCGCGGATGGAAGCGATCGAGGCGCAGATCAAGCAGCTCACCGCGCAGAGCGAAATCAATTCCAACCGCCTCGCCAAGCTCGAAGCCGCGGCTGCCCCGGCAGTTCCGGCAGCCGCGGCAACTCCGGCCGCGGGCGTGGCGGCCACCCCGGTCGCGGCAGTGGCGGGTGCCGCTGCGTCGCCGCCGGGCCCGTCCGTGGCATTGCCGGCGCCGGCACCTGCTGCAGCACCGGCTCCGGCGGCCGCCGCCGCAGCGCCCGCTTCCGTAACCAACATGGCTGCCATGACCGGCGGGGCCTCCACGTCCAGGCCGGCGGCGGCTCCCGCCGCCTCGGCCCGCGCGGCCGCCCCTGCCCGACCCTCGCCGCAGCGGCTCGCCGCGGTCAGCGCCGTGGTCAAGCCGCAGACCAACGATCCGGGCGACGACGAATATTCCTATGGCTTCCGCCTATGGGAAGCGAAGTTCTATCCCGAGGCGCAGCAGCAACTGAAGCTGATGATCGACAAGTATCCGCGCCACCCCAGGATCAGCTACGCCAAGAACCTGCTCGGCCGCGCCTATCTCGACGACGGCAAGCCGCGCGACGCGGCCAGCTGGTTCCTGCAGAACTACCAGGCCAACAAGAGCGGCGAACGTGCGCCCGACAGCCTGCTTTACCTTGCCGAATCGATGCGCCAGCTGCGCGACACCAGCCGCGGCTGCATCGCCCTTACCGAATTCGCCGACACCTACCCACGCGAGGCGGCGAGCCGGCTCAAGGGGCAGTACGATGCGACCCGCTCCGGGCTGAAGTGCAATTGACCGGCCGGCGCCTCCCGCTCCCGAACTGACCGCCCGCTTCGCCGAGGGGCTGGCCCGCCTGTTTCCGGGTGACGGAAAGCTGGGGCTGGCCGTATCCGGCGGGCCGGACAGCCTGGCCCTGTTGCTGCTCGCCGGCCATGCGCTTCCCGGGCGGGTGGAGGCGGCGACTGTCGACCATGGCCTGCGCCCGGAAAGCGCGGACGAAGCGCGCGATGTCGCGGCGATCTGCGCCACCCTCGGTGTTCCGCACGAAATGCTCTCAGTCACGATCGAGCCGGGCAACGTGCAGAGCAAAGCCCGCGCGGCGCGCTATGCCGCGCTGGCAGGCTGGCTGGAGCGGCGTGGCCTCGCCGCCCTCGCCACCGCGCACCATGCCGACGACCAGGCGGAAACCCTGCTGATGCGGCTCAACCGGGCGAGCGGCGTGGCCGGCCTTGCCGGGGTGCGCGCCAGGGGCTTCGTCCCCGGCACCGAACTGCCACTGCTTCGACCCATGCTTGGCTGGCGGCGGGCCGAGCTTGCCGCGATTGTCGAGGCGGCGGGAATCGCGGCGGCCCAGGATCCCAGCAACACCAGCGACCGCTTCGACCGCGCCCGCCTGCGCAAGGCCATGGCCGGGGCCAACTGGCTCGACATTGCCGCGCTGGCCGAAAGCGCCGCGAATCTCGCCGACGCCGATGCCGCGCTCGATTGGGCCATGCGGCGCGAGTGGTTGGAATGCGTGACGAAAGACGGCCTCGGCGTGACCTATCGCCCGCAGGCCCCGCGCGCCATTGCCCTGCGCGTTCTGGCCCGGATTGTGCGCGAGCTGACCGGCGAGGAGGTGCGCGGCAGCGCGCTGGCGCGGCTGTTCGATACGCTGGTGGCGGGACAGCCTGCCTCCATCGGCAGCCTTGTCGTCAGGCCGATGCGCGGGGCGTGGAGCTTTACCCCGGCGCCGAAGCGGCGGAGCTAGGCCCCCGTCAGCGAATCGCCCATGTTGGCCCGCTTGCCGTCGGTGATATAGACCCTGTCGCCCACCTGCGTGGTCGAAAACACCCTGCGGGCGAATTCCTCGGGCATGCCGATGCAGCCATGGCTGGCATAGCCCCATTCCACCTTGGTCGCATGCAGGCTGACGCCGTCGTTGGTCAGCCGCTGCATATAGGGCATGGGCGCATCGTAGAGGTTGGAGACGTGGTGGCGCTTCTTTTCGGTGATCGGGAAAATGCCCGTCGGCGTCGGCTTTTCCGGAGAGCCGATCAGCACGGCGGCGGCGCCGATCTCGTAGCCGCCCCTGAACACCGAAAGCACCCGGGCATCGAGATCGACAGTGACGACGATCGGGCCAGCGGGCACATCCTTGTCGTCCCAGTGCCACTCGCCATACTTGATCGGCCCGGAAATCGGCAGGATGCGCTTGATGACGAAGCGCTGGTCCACCGGCGAGGGCGATGAAGATGGCTGGGCGGATGATTGGGCCGGGGCGGCCGCCCCCGCCTTCGGGGGCGTATAGGCGGCCACCTGTGCCCCGGCGCCATGCGCCACGGGGCGCGCATCGTCCGTGAGCAGGATCCAGGCGGCGAGGCCGACAAATCCGAAAAAGGCCACCGCGAGCAGTTTCCAGCTGTTCGATAGTCCGCGCATAAGACTCTTCCGCACCCGAATTTGCGCCTGTTATCGCGCATTTGCTCTCCACTCGCCAGCGTGGAACGGGGAACGTCCCGCGAAGGGACGGCGCGCAGCGATAGGTTAACGAGGCAGCGCGGCGGCAGCGCGGGCGGCTTGCTCGATCGCTGTCGGATCGGGCGCGCCTTTCGGCACCATCCAGCTGCCGCCGACGCAGAGCACCTGCTCGATTCCCAGCCACTCGGGCGCGGAGGCGAGCCCGATGCCACCGGTGGGGCAGAACCGCGCCATGCCGAAGGGTGCGGCAATGGCCTTGAGCGCGGCAACACCGCCGGATGCGGCAGCCGGGAAGAACTTGAAATGGGTGAGGCCAAGGTCCAGCCCGGTCATGATGTCGCTGGCATTGGCCGTGCCGGGCAGGAACGGCACACCCGAGGCAATGGCCGCGTGGCCAAGATCGGCGGTGAGGCCTGGCGAGACGATGAATTCCGCACCCGCTGCCAGCGCCTTGTCGAGATCGGCGGGGTTGAGCACCGTCCCCGCGCCGACGACGGCGCCAGGCACCTGCTTCATCTCGTGGATGACTTCGAGCGCGCAAGGGGTGCGCAGGGTCACTTCGAGCGCCGGCAAGCCGCCCGCGACCAGCGCCTGCGCGACCGGCAGTGCATGGGCCACGTCATCGATCACCAGCACGGGGATCACCGGGGCAAGCCGCATGACCGCTTCGGGACTGCTCATCGCTCATGCTCCAGGGCAAAGGCCGCCGCCGCGCCATAGAGGCCGGGCTGCGGGTGGGTTACCAGTTTCACCGGGATGGATTCCATGCGGGGGCGATAACGGCCCTTGTCGCAGAAACGCGCATGGAAGCGGCTGCCTGCCAGCAGGTGGCGCAGGCGGCTGGTGAGGCCGCCGGCGAGCGCCACGCCGAAGGCGCCATGGGCCAGCGACAGGTCGCCGACCGCCGATCCATACGCGGCGAGGAACAAGTCGAGCGCTGCGCGCTCCTTGCCCGCGATGGCATCCGACCAGAGATCGGCATCGCTGCGCCTGTCGTCGGGCGCGAAGGTACGGACGATGTCGCCGAGGCCGGGGCCGGAGACCACTCGTTCAACGGAGCAGCGGCCATGCTGCACGGACATGGCGCAAGAGACCTTCTTCTCTAGCTCGTCGAGCGGGGCGAAATGGATGTGGGCGCCTTCGGTTTCGAGGACGACAACGCCCTCCTCGCGCCGCTGCAACACGGCAACGCCAAGCCCGGTGCCGGGACCGATCACCGAGATGGCGCCGCGCTCCGGCAGCGGCACATCCGGCCCGCACAGGTGGGCGAGGTGTTCCGGCCCAAGCGCATGAACCGCATGGGCCATGGCGCCGAAATCGTTGAGCAGGGTGAAGCTGTCAAGGGCCAGATCGCTCGCCAGCGTCTGCGGATCGACCAACCAGTGCGAATTGACGAAGCGGACCGGGGCTCCGGTCACCGGCCCGGCAAGCCCCAGCGCCGCATGGCGCGGCAGTTGGCCGAGTTGCTCGCCCAGGGCCTGCCACGCGCTGGCCATGCCCTCGTGTTCGCTCGCGGGTAGCACCACCGGTTCGCCGAGCGATAATACACGGCCCTGCTCCACTTCAGCGAGGGCAAAGCGCGCATTGGTGCCGCCGATGTCTCCCGCGACGATCAGCATGGGCAGGCGGCTTGGATTGTCGGCATGGCCCCGCGTCTAGCAGCGGTATGTGTACTTTGCCACAGGCAAGGCCCCTCCGCCCTCCCGCTAGCGGAAGGGGAATTACCCCGGCCACTCCTGGTCGGCGAGGCGGTTCAGCCCCAGCATGAATTCGCGCACGATGAGGTGCTCGTAGACACCGGTGGCGGCGAAGGGCTCCCTGGCGAACCAGTCATGCACTTCCTGCGGCCCGTCCGCCTCGAAGACATAGAACGAACTGCACTGGTTGCCCTCATCGTCCTTGCAGACGCCGACGAAGCGCAGCGGCCCGTCGTTGGCCTTGACATAGGCGCGGTGCTCCGCACGCACGGCGTCGCGCTTGGCCATGGAATGGGGCTGATGGTCGAGGCAGAAGACGCTGTAGAGCGGCATGCAATTCTCCCGGTTAACGCGCGCCGTTGCCTTCCACCCAACGGTCGAGCTGATTGTGGTAATGCGCCACCTTCGGCTCCTGCCGGGTCAGCGCCATGCTTTTCATCGCCTGGTTGCGCAGGCCGATCTGCTGAGCCTCGAGCTGCTGGAAATCCTGCTCCAGCGCGAGGAAATAGGGGAAGTGCTGGCCGACCGGCACTTCGCGCAAGGGCTCGCGCGCGGCCTCTCGCTTTTCCGGGGGCAGCCAGTGGATGTTGGTCACCTGCCAGAAGCAGCGATTGGGATCGCCCTTCGGATCGGGCCGCATCCAGATCACCGTCGCCTCCCCAGCGCCGACCTGGATGTAGACATTGGGAAACAGCACCCAGAACTGGTAGTCGCTGAGCTGGTTGTCGGTGAGCTGGCTGACGTCGAGGCCCTTGGCGGTGAAGGTATCGCGCTTGGCCTGCTGGAGCAGGCTTCGGCCGGTGACGCCGCGGGGCAGGTCGAGCGTGCCGTCCGGCCTGGTATACTGATCCACCAGCGCCTCGAAGCGCGGCATGACGTCGGCAAGGCCGGGGAAATTGGCGATCGGCAGCGCGCGGACCATCTCGATGCTGGCCGGGCCTTCCGCCAGCGCCTCGCCCGGCGCGCCGAAGGGGACGGTGGTGGCGGCATGCCAACCAAACAGGCCGCAGCGTTCCTGCGAGAAATCGGTGAAGGGGATCAGCTCCGGATGGACGCCCTGGACGTGGTAACCCTCAAGGAATGCGTCGAGCACCGTCTTCCAGTTGGCCTCTATCGTCTCGCGCACGTTGAGGCCGACGGGAACCATTTCCTCCAGCCGGTAGGCCGCAAGCTGCGGCCCCGCCTCGCCGAGGAAATCCGCGAGCGGCGCGCAATCGGGATCGGGGTTGAGGAAGATGAAGCCGGCGAAGAGGTCCACCGGGACTTCGATCAACCCCAGTTCCTCCTTGGCGCCGACGAATTCCTCGACCGGCCCGTCATAGTCCGGCTTGGCGACCGAGAGGCACTTGCCGTCGAGCCCATAGGACCAGTTGTGATAGGGACATGTGAACCGCGCCGAGTGCCCCTTGCCCTCGCAAAAGGCATTGCCGCGATGGCGGCAGGCGTTGACGAAGCCCTTTACCGAGCCGTCCTTCTGCCGGACCAGCACATAGGACTGGTCGAACAGCTCATGCACCAGCCAGTCACCGGCCTCCGGGATCTCGTCGGCGCGGCCGGCGATCTGCCAGACGCGCATCCAAAGGTTCTCTCGCTCGCGCGCGGCGAAAAGGGGCGAGCGGTAGCGCTCCGTCGATACCCGCATATCCAGCCCGGAGAAGTCGATCCCCCCGATGAGTGGAGCCCTGTCCATGGCGAGCCCCGGCACTGCCGCATTCATCCTCTTGCTCTCCTCTGCCCGCCGTGCATCATGGCCGACACAAGGGAGATGATGCAATGGAAGAAGCGCTGCAGCGGCTGCTGGACGAGGACGCCATCAAGAAAGTGCACCTGCGATACTGCCGCGCCATCGACCGGCGCGACTTCGAGTTGCTGCGCAGTTGCTATCATCCGGACGCGATCGACGACCACGGCGATTTCGTCGGCGGGATCGACGATTTCATCGAGTTCTGCCGCGAAGGCACGCTCAACTTCCTCTCGACCACCCACCACACCACCAACATGCTGGTGGAGGTGGAGGGGAATACGGCGAAAACCGAATTCTACGGCCGCGCCTATCACCGCGTGCCAGCGGGCGAGGACGGGGTGGAAAAGGACTTTGCCGTCAACACCCGCTGGGTCGACCGCTTCGAGAAGCGGAATGGCGAGTGGCGGATCTCGAAGCGGCTAGTGGTGGTCGATACCGACCGGGTTGATCCGGTAAGCGAGCGCTGGGTTCCGGACGAGCAATATCGTGGACGGCGGGACCGCAGCGATCCGGTCTACGATTAGGGAAATCCTCCCCGGGACGGGGAGGATCTTGCAATAACTACCGCAGGTCCGGCGGCGTCGCCTCAGCCTTGAGCATCGCAATCGCCTCAGCCAGCGGCATGACCCGCTGGCGTTCCTCGCCAAGGGTGCGGATTGCCACGGTGCCTTCCTCCGCCTCGCGCTTGCCGACGACCAGCAGGTGCGGGACCTTGGCCAGCGAGTGTTCGCGCACCTTGTAGTTGATCTTCTCGTTGCGCAGGTCGCTCTCGGCGCGCAGGCCCGCGGCCTTGAGCTGCCTTTCGACATCGAGCGCATAGTCGTCGGCGTCGGATACGATGGTTGCGACCACCGCCTGCACCGGGGCCAGCCATACCGGCAGCTTGCCGGCATAGTGCTCGATCAGGATGCCGATGAACCGCTCATAGGAGCCGAAGATCGCGCGGTGCAGCATGACCGGGCGGTGCCGGGCGCTGTCCTCGGCGATGTAGCCGGCATCGAGCCGGTCGGGCAGCACCCGGTCGGACTGGATGGTGCCGACCTGCCAGGTGCGGCCGATGGCGTCGGTAAGGTGCCATTCCAGCTTGGGCGCATAGAAGGCGCCTTCGCCGGGCAGTTCCTCCCAGCCGAACTCGGGCGTGTTGAGCCCGGCGGCGGCGACGGCCTCGCGCAGCTCCTTCTCGGCCTGGTCCCACATTTCCTCGGTGCCGAAGCGCTTTTCCGGGCGCAGGGCGAGCTTGATCGAATAGGTGAAGCCGAAGTCCTGGTAGATCCGGTCTGCCAGCGCGCAGAAATTGCGCACTTCCTCGACGATCTGGTCCTCGCGGCAGAAGATGTGGGCGTCGTCCTGGGTGAACTGGCGCACGCGCATCAGGCCGTGCAGCGCGCCGTGCGGCTCGTTGCGGTGGCAGCAGCCGTTCTCGTAGATGCGCAGCGGCAGGTCGCGGTAGCTCTTGATGCCCTGCTTGAAGATCAGGATGTGCGCCGGGCAGTTCATCGGCTTCAAGGCCATCATGTCGGCCTCGCCGGAGATCACCGGGCCTTCGCCCTCGGCATCGGGAACCTCGTCCGGCACGGCGAACATGTTTTCCGAATACTTGCCCCAGTGGCCAGACTTCTCCCACTGGCGCACGTCCATCAGCTGGGGCGTCTTCACTTCCTTGTAGCCGGCCGCATCGATGGCGCGGCGCATGTAGGCTTCGAGCTCACGCCAGACGATGTACCCTTTGGGATGCCAGAACACCGAGCCGTGGGCTTCCTGCTGGAGGTGGAACAGGTCCATCTCCTGCCCCAGCCGCCGGTGGTCGCGCTTGGCCGCTTCTTCCAGCCGCGTCAGATGCGCGTCGAGCTGCTTCTTGTTGAGCCAGCCGGTGCCGTAGATGCGGGTAAGTTGCTGGTTCCTCTGGTCGCCGCGCCAGTAGGCCCCGGCAACGCGCATCAGCTTGAACGCCTGCGGATCGAGCTTGCCGGTGCTGGGCAGGTGCGGCCCGCGGCACATGTCGAGCCAGTCGGAGCCGGACCAGTAGACCGTCAGCTCCTCGCCCCCCTCTTCGTCAACTGGCAGTTCGGCGGCCCACTCGGCCTTGAATCGCTCGCCCTGCGCGGTCCAGCGGTCGATCAGCTGCTGGCGGCTCCAGGCCTCGCGGCGCAGCGGCTTGTCGGCGCGGATGATCTCGCGCATCTTTTCCTCGATGGCGGGAAGATCGTCCATCGAGAAGGGCTCACGGCCCTCGGGCGCCAGCACGTCGTAGTAGAAGCCGTCGTCGGTCGAGGGGCCGAAAGTGATCTGCGTGCCGGGCCAGAGCGCCTGCACGGCTTCGGCCAGCACGTGGGCGTAATCGTGCCGGGCAAGGTCCAGCGCCTCCGCCTCGTCGCGCGAAGTGACCAAGGCCAGCTCGGCATCGCCGGTGAAGGGCCGCGACAGGTCGACGAGCTCGCCGTCCACGCGGGCGGCAAGCGCGGCCTTGGCGAGGCCGGGGCCGATGGCCATGGCGACGTCGGCGGGTGTGGAGCCCGCGGGCATTTCGCGCGAGGAGCCGTCGGGCAGGCTGATCTTGAACATTTCGGACATGTGTGAACCTCTTGGGGGGCCCTTAGCGGGGGGATGGGCCTGCCTCAATGCCGTTCTGATTCGCAAAATGCTCGGAAAGCAGCGCCGCATAGGACTGCCGCAGCGCCTGACGGGCCTTCATCACCCCTTCGCGTGGCAGGGCGCAGATTCGGGCGGCGAGTTCCTTGGCGGCATCGAGCGCCCGGCCCTCCGGCACCACGCGGTTGCACAGGCCGAGCCGCAGCGCCTCTTCGGCTTGGACCTCGCGCCCCGTCAGCAGCAGCTCGGCTGCAATGGCTCGCGAAGTGCGCTGCGGCCAGATCAGCAGCGCCCCCGGCGCGGGATCGAGGCCGAAGCGGACATGCGGATCGCACAGGTAAGCGCTCTCGCTCATCACGACCAAGTCGCTGAAGGCCGCCAGTTCCGCGCCGAAGCCCAGCGCCGGCCCGTTCACCGCGGCGATGCTGGGCTTGGACAGGCCGAGCACGCACTGGGCCATGACGGCATGGTTGCGGGCCAGTTCCGCGCGCACTTCCTCGCTGGCGATCATGCGCTCGATCACCGCGAAATCGCCCCCGGCGCAGAAATGGCTGCCTGCGCCGGTGAAGACGATTACGGTGACGGCCTCGTCCGAATCGGCGGCGCGCAGATGCGCCAGCAGTTCCTCCAGCAATTCGGGCGTCACGGCATTGCGTCGTTCCGGGCGGTTGAGCGTCAGCACGAGCACGCCGTCGGCAGAGGATGCTTCAATAAGGGCCATGGCAGGCGGTTAGCAGCCCCTCCAGGCCATGGCGAGCATGCGCCGCATGTGTTAGCCGGACCCGATGACCGAAACGCGTTTCCTCACCATGCCCGACGGGCGCCGCATCGCCCACCGGTTCGTGCCGGGCAAAGGTCCCGCGCTGGTGTTCCTCCCGGGCTACATGTCGGACATGGCGGGCGGCAAGGCGCAGGCGGTTTTCGACTGGGCCGTGGCGCATGGCCAGGCCTGCCTGCTGCTCGACTATTCGGGCTGTGGCGAGAGCACGGGGGACTTCGCCGACGGCACGCTCAGCCGCTGGCGGGAGGAAGTGCTGGCGGTGGTCGAGGCGCATTGCCCCGGCCAGGTGGTTTTCATCGGCTCGTCGATGGGCGGATGGATGATGCTGCTCTGCTCCCTCGCAATTCCGGACCGGGTGGCCGGACTGATCGGCATCGCCCCGGCACCGGACTTCACCGAATGGGGTTTCACCGAGGAGCAGAAGGCCATCTTCCGCAGCGGCGGTACGGTCTATGAGGAGAACATGTACGGCCCCGAGCCGACCCCGACGCATGCCGGGCTCTGGGCCGATGGCGAGACCTTGCGCCTGCTCCACGCCGAAATCCCGCTCGACTGCCCGGTGCGGCTGCTGCATGGGCAGGCCGATCCCGACGTGCCGCACGAAATCTCCCTGCGGCTGGCGAGAGCGCTGCGTTCATCCGATGTGCAGGTCACGCTGATCAAGGACGGCGACCACCGCCTTTCGCGGGAGCAGGACATCGCGCTGTTGCTGCAGGCGGTGGCGGGGCTCGCGGCGGGCGTTAGGCTGTATCGACATTCAGAGGATTCCCAAACGGGATGATGTCTGATTCATGGG
>CAZVWP010000028.1:0-49552 GCA_964630805.1 uncultured Novosphingobium sp.
CGAGGCACCACTTCGCCATGATCGAGCCGCCGCGCGAGACGATGCCGGTGACGCGCCTGGCGGTCAGCGGGATGTAGGGCAAGCGCACGCCGGCGTGGATGGTGAAGTAGTCCACGCCCTGTTCGGCCTGTTCGATCAGGGTGTCGCGGAAAATCTCCCACGTGAGGTCCTCGGCAATGCCGCCGACCTTTTCCAGCGCCTGGTAGATCGGCACGGTGCCGATGGGGACGGGGCTGTTGCGCAGGATCCATTCGCGGGTGTCGTGGATGTTGCGGCCGGTGGAAAGGTCCATGACGGTGTCAGCGCCGTGGCGGATCGACCAGACCATCTTGTCGACTTCCTGCGCCACGTCGCTGGCGACGGCGCTGTTGCCGATGTTGGCATTGATCTTGACCAGGAAGTTGCGGCCGATCGCCATCGGCTCGCTCTCGGGGTGGTTGATGTTGCTGGGGATGATGGCGCGGCCGCGCGCAACTTCCTGCCGGACGAATTCGGGGGTGACGTAGTCGGGGATCTCGGCGCCGAAATCCTCGCCGTCGCGGATGTACTCCGCGAGCATTTCGCGGCCGAGGTTCTCGCGGGTGGCGACGTATTCCATCTCGGGCGTGATGATGCCGCGGCGGGCATAGTGCATCTGGCTGACGTTGGCGCCGGCCTTGGCGCGCAGCACACGGCGGCGCACGTTGGGGAAGGGGGCGACGCCGCCGCTGCGGTCGGGTCCCTTGAGGCCGTTGTCTTCCGGCCTGGTCTCGCGCTGGTCGACTTCCTCGACATCCCCGCGCGCGCGAATCCACGGCGCGCGCAGTTCGGGGAGGCCGGCGGAGATGTCGATCAGGGCCTCGGGATCGGTATATGGGCCGGACGCATCATAGACCCGCACCGGGGCCTCGCCCGAGCCCGGCTCCAGCGCGATTTCCCGCATGGCGACCTTGAGCGGGCCGACATGGATCTTCTTAGATCCGCGAATCGGTCCGGTGGTGACGCCGATTTCGAGGCGGGAATTGATGTCGGCCATCTTTGCGCTCCTTCAAGGCGGAATGGGGAGCGCCCTTTGACTTGCTCAGGCGGCAGCCCTCCCTCCGCCCGTGCTAACGGGTTCAGGTTCAGCGGGTCGGAGGATGCAAACCCTCCCTCTCAGCGCAGGCGCGCTCCCCGGGGATGACGCGACATTAAGCGAGGCGAGGCGCTTAGTCCAGCGTCCCCAGTGCCTCTCAAGACGTGCCTCTCAGAAGGTGTAGCCGATCCCGCCGATCAGCCGGAACTGGTCCGGGCTGCCCGCGATGGAAACAACAGGCGAACGCGCGAACTTGCCTGTGATGCGCGAATAGCCGCCCGGCGCGAAGAGGCTCCAGACTTCCGCGGGATCGCGGCCGAGGCTGTGGGAGGCCAGCGTGGTGATCCCCACGCTCTCCAGCCCGCCGCCGTTGGTGCTGTAGGCGGGGAGGGCGCTCCCGGCGGGAACTTCGTAATAGGTGCGGGCAAAGCCCTTGCCAACGAAATCGGCCGAGACCCGCGCCAGGACGAAGGTGCGCTTGCCGATGCCGAGATAACCGCCGAGCTCCACCGCCATGCCGCGCTCGCCCAGGGCTGCGACGCGCGCGTCTTCCACCTTGCCCTTGCGGTCGAAGCGCAGCTGCACCACCGGGCCTGCGATCACGTCGATCTTCTCGCCACGGCCTTCGCGGGCAAGGTCGAGGTAGAAATTGGTGCCGCGCATCGCGAAGGCGAAGCCGGAGACCGAGCCCTGGACCACGCCGCCTGGCTGGAACTCGTAGTCGTTGGAGCCCGAATAGTCGGGCGCCAAGCCGCCGCCGAAGCCGATGATGACACGGTCGGGCGCCCACTTGCAGGCCCGCTGCCAGGCGGCGGGCGGACCCGCCGGTGTTTGCTCTTCCTCGGCCGCCATGGCTGGCGCGGCGAGGCAGAGGGCAGCCGGGATCGAGACGAAAAAGGCGGACTAAAGCAGGGGTTTCACAGTCAGTCTCCTCATTGCGAGCCCCCGCTCACGGCCCAGATAGTAGCGGTGCATGAGGGTAAAAAGGCCGGCGTGGGTAAAAATATGGCGCCGCTTGAGTGGACAGGCTGCGAGGGGCCTGCGCGCCATCGACGGCCGACGCTTCAGGGGCTAGTCGCAAGCTTCGCCATGCCCATCCTCTATCGCCTCGACGCCGATGCCGCGCAGATCGCCCGGGCCTTTGCCGCGCGGCAGGGCGACGACCCCTGGGCGGGCGGGCCTGTCGCACCCGGCTCCTTCGCGCCCGTGGTCACTTCGGGCCGCGAATTTGTCGCCGGTCCGCGCCCCGAAGGCCATTTGCCCCGCCGCATCGTCCCGCGCATGTGGGGCGTGCCGCCGCCTCCGTCCGCAGGCGATCCCGGCCGTGCCGTACTGACGGTGCGCAATCCGGACAGTCCGTTCTGGATCGGCAACCTGCGCAACAGCGAATTCCGCTGCCTGGTGCCCGCCACCGCCTTCATGGAATGGGGTCCAAAATCGAAAAGTGGGGGCAAGGATGCGCAAGGCCGACGCCTGCGCCACTGGTTCGGCTGCGCGGACCAGCCGTTGTTCGCCATGGCAGGTGTCTGGAAGGACAGCGACGTGGCCAGCTTCGCCCTCCTCACCTGCGAGGCCAATGCCGCCTTGCGGCTGGAGGGCGTGGAGCGGATGCCGGTGGTGCTGCCCGCCGATCCCCGGGCACATGACCTGTGGCTCAACGGCGGCTGGCCGAGCGCCGCGAGCCTGCTTGCGCCCTATTCCTCGTCCCTGACGCGGGTGGTTCGCTAATTCTCAGTGAAACCGCAACATTCCGGCCGCGCTAAGCGCCAGTCCCATCAGCACGGTGAACACCGCCCAGCCGCGACGCATGTGCGTCAGGTTCCTGAGCCAGAAGCCGGCGTAGATATCGCAGAAGCCGATCACCGCCAACGCCTCGGCGACCATGATCCCACCAATGGTCTTGAGGATGCAGGTCAGGATGTCGTTCGGGATCCAGGGATTGGCTAGGTAGACTGCCGCGCCCAGCAGCATTTCCAGAAGGCCCGCGACAAGCTGCAGCGCGGCCGATTGGTTCACTTCCTCGATCATCTTGCGCCACAGGTCGGGATTGCGCAGCGCGCCGATGCCGGCGAACAGCGTGTAGAGACCCAGCAGCAAGGCCGACCAGCCGGTCGGGTCGATCATGTCACCACCCATCTTCTCTCGTCCCCGGAATTGGAATTCCCTCAGAAAGCGGATGGAGGGCGATTTGACCAGCGTCTTTGTGCTGAATCAATCCGCCGCGCGGCCTTGCCCAATCCGCATCGTGCGCACATTTCCCGCGAATGCCCGAAGCCGACCTTGAAGCCCTTCTCCTGAGCGTGCGCGCCTGCCGCCATTGCGCCGACCTGCCGCATGGTCCGCGCCCCGTCGTCCAGGCGGGTAGCGGCGCGCGGCTGGTGATCATCGGCCAGGCGCCGGGGAGCAAGGTCCATGCTTCGGGCGTGCCTTGGGACGACGACAGCGGCGACCGGCTGCGGGGCTGGCTGGGTCTTGCGCGCGAGACGTTCTACGATCCCGACAAGGTTGCGCTCGTACCCATGGGCCTGTGCTATCCGGGCAAGGGCAACGGCGGTGATCTGCCGCCGCGCCGGGAATGTGCCCCGCTGTGGCATGGGCCGCTGCTGGCGCGGATGCCGGATGTCAGGCTGGTCCTGCTGGTCGGGCAATATGCGCAAGCCGCCTATTGGCCGCGCCACCTGCGCCCCAGCATGACCGAGGCGGTGAGGAACCATGATCTTGGGCCGGCAAACCTGTTTCCGCTGCCGCACCCGGCCTGGCGCAGCCGGCTTTGGATGGCGAAGCACCCCTGGTTCGAGGCGGAAGTGCTGCCGGTGCTGCGGGCGAAAGTCGCCGCAGAGCTGGAATCACCCGGCGACACGGAAATCTAGAAAACGTAGCCCAGCCCGCCGCCGAAGTACCACTGGCTGCGGCGGCCGCGGATGGTCGTCATCGGCGTTTCCGCGGCGCTGCCGTATAGGTGGCTGTACATCGCGCCGGCACCGATCAGGAAGCCGCCATCGAGCAGGTTGCCGTTGAGGTCGCGCGCCAGGAACATGCCGGCGCTGAATGCCTTCAGGCCGCCGTGGGCGGAATAGACCGGCAGGCCGCTGGCCGCGCTGCCGGCGGGCGTCACGTCGTAATTGAAGCGGGCAAAGCGGCTGTCGGCGAACTCGGTCGAGACCAGAGCGCCGGCAACCAGCTTGCGGCTGAGCGGTGTCAGGTATGAGATCGAGGGCGATACGACATAGCCGCTGCCCTTGCCGGAAATGTCCCAGCGCACTTCGGCGCCGATCGATAGCTGGTCATGGCCGTTGAGCACGTGTCGCAGGGTCACGCCGGCCTGCACGCCGGCCTCGAATACCTTGGGCAGCTTGCCGAGTTGGGCGACGACCGGGTCCTTGATCCGGCCCGACCGGTTCATCCGCAGCCGGACGACCGGGCCCAAGCTGAAGCCGACTTTTGCCCCTTCCCGGTCCGGGACGACGTCGAAGGCAACACCCGCCGCGCGCGGATTGATGCCGATGCCACGGACCCGCCCAGCCACCGCCCCTGCGGGGATGACGGCGGTGTTGTCCGATCCTTCGTAGCTGGGCAGCGCCACCACGCCTGCCGCGACGATGATGAAGTCGCCGTCGAACACGCTCTTTTCAGGCGTGCCGTTGTCGATGGTGTCGGCCCAAGCGGGAGTGGCCGCGAGGATTGCGGCAAGTGCCGCGAGGCTGAAGGCTATGCGCATGATACCATCCATAATCGAGCCGGTGTTAGCACGGTTCCCCCTTTAAGAACCCTCACCCCATGGCCTGCCAGTTCTTCACCACCTCGAGCGGCCAGACCAGCATCAGCACGTTGAGGGTCAGGTTGTCGCGGATCATGACAAGCGTGAACAGCTCGAAGGCGAGTCCGAGGGCAAGGCTCGCCTTCCACGGAAGCCGGCCCGCCAGCCAGAAGCCGAGCACCATGAAGCCGATGTCGCTGAGCGAATTGAGGATGGAATCGCCCGAATAGCCCCAGCTCAGCGTCACCGCGCGATACCGGTCGATGATGAGGGGGGAGTTTTCGAGGAACTCCCAGCTTGCCTCGATGGCGACGGCGATCGGCAGGGCCCAGCGCGCCGGGGAACCGTCGAACAGGTTCCACTTGCGCCACAGGAGATGCGCCGCCGCATAGAACAGCAGGCCGTGGATCACGTGGCTGAAGCTGTACCAGTCGGCGATCTGCTGGCTGTTTTCCGCGCTTTGCACCACGCCTTGCCACAAATTGATCGTGCCGCAGGGGCACAACGGGGGCCGGCGCATGGCATAGAGGATGAAGGCGGAATAGAGCCAGATGAACAGGCTGGCGATCAGGGCCTTGCGGTGAGGCAATAGGCTGGTCATTGCGGTTCCCTGGGCGGCGGGGTGGTATCGCCTTCGCCAAGGGCCCGCTGCATGTAGAGCACGTCGAGCCACTGCCCGTGCTTGCGGCCCATGGCCTTGAGGCGGCCCATTTCGACGAATCCGAACTTGGCGTGCAGCGCCTGCGATGCGGGCTCGGTCCCGGCGATTCCGGCGACCACCTGGCGAAAGCCGCAAGCCTCGCATTCTTCGAGCAGGGCCGCCAGCAAGAGCGAGCCTATGCCCTTGCCCAGCATGTCGTGCCGCAGGTAGATGCTGTTCTCGCAGGAATAGAGATAGCTCGCGCGCGCATTGTATTGCCCGGCATAGGCAAAGCCCAGGATCGCGCCATCCGCATCGCGCGCCACCAGCCAGGGCCAGCCGTTGCCCTGCACCTTGCGCATGCGTTCTGCGATCTCGTCTGCGTCGGGCGGGCGGATCTCCCATGATGCCGTGCCGTGGAGCACATGGTGCGCGTAGAGCGCGGCCAATTCCGGGGCATCGTCAGTACAGGCGGGGCCGATGGCGATCTCTGGCATCGCGGGTTCATGCCGGAAGGGCGCGCATAAGCCAAGCCAAGCCGTTGCGGCTTCAACGGCTTGCGCCTAAACCGGCTGCAATGGCTGCTAACTGGATCGACCCTGCCGCACTCGCCGGGAGCCGCCGATGACGCGCGCCTGCCTGATCGGCGCGGGGCTGGGCGGGCTGGCGCTGGGCATCCGGCTGCAGGCGGCCGGCATGCAATGCACCCTCGTGGAGGCGCGCGACCGGCCGGGCGGCTATGCCAGCTCCCAGCAGCGCGAGGGCTTTACCTTCGAAGGCGGTCCGATGGCGCTGATCGATCCGGCCAGCTTCGACGATCTGTGGCAACTGGCCGGACGGCGGCTGGCGGACGATGTCGAGCTGATACCGATCTCGCCCGCCACGCGGTTCAACTGGCCCGACGGCGACACCTTCGACTATTTCGCCGACGGCACCGCCCTGCTTCACGAGCTTGCCCGGACCGTGCCCGAGGAAGTCGCGGGCTACGAGGAATATGCCCGCTACTGTGCCCATGTCCTCAAGGACGGGATGCTGCCGCTGGGCACGCTGCACCAGATGGACCTTGGAGCAAGCCTGCGCGCCATGCCCAAGGCGATCCGCAACCAGGCCTGGCGCTCGCTCTATTCGATCGTTTCCAGCCACATCAAAAACGAGCACCTGCGCGAGGCATTGACCGCGCACATGCTGCTGATCGGCGCCAACCCGATGTCGACGACCAACCTCTACGCCCTGCGCCACGCGCTCAAGCAGCAAGGCGGCATCTGGTGGCCCAAGGGCGGCTTCGGCAAGTTGGCCGAGGCGATGGCGGTGTTGTTCCAGGAGATGGGCGGGACCCTGCGGCTGCATGACCCGGTGCTACACATCCATACGCTAGGGGACCGGGCGAGCGAGGTGGAATGCGTCAGCGGCTGGCGCGAGCGTTTCGATGCGGTGGCCAGCAATGCCGACGTGGTCCATTCCTACCGCGATCTCCTCTCCGGCACCCAGCGCGGCGGCGAGATGGCGCGCAAGCTGTCGCGCAAGCGCTGGTCGCCGTCGATGTTCGTGGTCCACTTCGCGGTGGAAGGCGGCTGGCCTGGCATTCCCCACCGCACGGTGCTGTTCAGCAACCGCTACAAGGGCCTGCTCACCGACGTATTCGAGCACGGCGTGCTGCCGCGCGACTTCATCCTGTTCCTCGACCACCCCAGCGTCACCGACGAGAGCATGGCGCCGCAGGGCAAGAGCGTGTTCCGGGCGATGATCCCGGTCGCCCACCAGGGCAAGCTGCCGATCGACTGGGACCACACCGGCCCGATGATCGAGAAGCGCATTCTCGATGAAGTGGGGCGGCGGCTGATCCCCGATCTCGACGACCGGATCATCACGAAATTCCACTATGCCCCGCGCGACTTCGCGCTCGACATGAATGCGTACAACGGCAGTCCCTTCGGGCTCGAGCCGATCCTCAGCCAGAGCGGCCTGTTCCGCCCGCACAACCGCGACGGCAAGCTGAAGAACGTCTATCTCGTCGGCGCGGGGACGCACCCGGGAGCGGGCATCCCCGCCGTGCTGCACAGCGCACGGGCGACGGCGCAGGTGATGCAGGAGGACACGCACAGGTGAAGCGCATCGCGGTCTATTGCGGCTCGGCCACTCCGGCCGATGCGCGTTACATGGACCTCGCGCGCGAGGTCGGCGAGGCGCTGGCCCGGCGCGGCATCGGCGTGGTCTATGGCGGCGGCCGGCTGGGGCTAATGGGCGCGGTGGCCGGGGCGGCACTGGCGGTCGGCGGCGAGGTGATCGGGGTGATTCCCGAGGCCATGGTCAGCGCCGAGGTCGCCAACCGAGACTGCACGGAGCTGCGGGTGGTCAAGGGCATGCACGAGCGCAAGCTGGCCTTCACCCAGCTCTCCGACGGGTTCCTTACCCTGCCCGGCGGGGTGGGCACCATGGACGAGCTGTGGGAGGCGGTAAGCTGGGCACAACTGGGCTATCACGCCAAGCCCGTCGGCCTGCTCAATGCCTTCGGCTTCTTCGACCACCTCCTGGCCTTCAACCGCCACATGGCCGAAGTCGGCTTCGTCCGCCCGGCGCACCATGGCATCATCATGGCGGAGCCGGAGCTGGACCTGTTGCTGACGCGCATGGCGGCGCATGAGCCAGTGCAGGCGATTTTCGCGATGAAGGCGGAGGAATTGTAGGCGCGCTGGCGCTTGCTCAACCTTGTTCGTCACCCTGAACTTGTTTCAGGATCCACTTACGACCTGTTCCGCTGGTGGTCGGATCCAATCAAACCGTAAGGTTTGCTTTCGCACTACGGTCATCAAGTAAGCGGGCAATGGATCCTGAAGCAAGTTCAGGATGACGGGGAGTGAAAAGGGGGCGCCAAATAGGTGCCCCCGCTATTCCTTCCCGTGATCGCTACGCCCGAAGTCCGGCCGCGCGTCGTCCTGGCCTTCGGCGATGATCGAGCGGCGGATCGCTCGGGTGCGGGTGAAGTGGTCGAACAGGGTCTGGCCGTCGCCTACCCGGATGGCGCGCTGCAGGGCCGTCAGGTCCTCGGTGAAGCGTTGCAGCATTTCGAGCACCGCGTCCTTGTTGGCAAGGAACACGTCGCGCCACATGGTCGGGTCCGAGGCGGCGATGCGGGTGAAGTCGCGGAAACCACCGGCCGAGTACTTGATCACCTCGCTGCGGGTCACTTCCTCGAGATCCGAGGCGGTGCCGACGATGGTATAGGCGATGAGGTGCGGCAGGTGGCTGGTGACGGCGAGCACCAGGTCGTGGTGGTCGATGTCCATCAGCTCGACATTGGCGCCGAGCGCCTCCCAGAACAGGGTCAGCCTGGTCAGAAGGTGGGGATTGGCCGCGGGCGGCGGCGTGACGATGCACCAGCGGTTCTGGAACACCTCGGCAAAGCCCGCGTCCGGCCCGCTGTTCTCGGTGCCGGCGACCGGGTGCGCGGGAATGATCGCAACGCCGGGCAAGGCTTCGGACAGAGCATCGGCCACTGACCGTTTGCATGAGCCGACATCGCTGATCAGCACGCCTTCCGGCAGGGCGTCGGCGATCTCCCTGGCCGCGGCGCCCATCGCCCCGGGTGGCACGCAGAAGATCACCAGTTCGGCCTCGCGCACAGCCTCGCTCGCCGTTTCGCAGACACGGTCGGTCAGGCCGCGCTCGGCGGCGCGGCGGCGGTGATCCGGGTTGGCGTCGAAGCCGGTGGTGGTCGCGCCGGGGATATAGGCCTTGATGCCGAGGCCGATCGAGCCGCCCATCAGGCCGAGGCCGATGATCGCAATGCGCTGGAAGCTCATCGCGTGGCCTCCACCATGTCACGCAGGGCCGCCGCAATGGCGTCCATCTGCTCGGCCGTGCCGATAGTGATGCGCACGCCGTGGGGCAGGCCCTGTCCCGGCAGCCAGCGGGTCATATAGCCGCGCTGGGCGAGGCCGTTGTAGGCCGCCTCGCCGGTCAGCTTGCCTGCGAACAGCAGCAGGACGAAATTGGCCTCGCTGGGAACGTGGTGGATGCCGTGGTTGCCAAGCGCCTCGATTGCCCGGAGGAAGCGGGCGCGCTCGCGGGTATTTTGCTCGCGCGAGTTCTTGACGAAGGCCTGGTCCTCGACTGCGGCAAGGCAGGTGGCCTGCGCGCCGTTGCCGATGGGGAAGGCCCCGCGGATGCGGTTCAGCGCGTCGATCAGCCCCGGCGCACCCGTCGCCCAGCCGACGCGCTCGCCGGCAAGGCCATAGGCCTTGGAGAAAGTGCGGGTGACGAGCACGTTCTGGGCGCTCGCCGCAAGGTCCAGCCCGCCGTCGTCGTCCTCGGGCGCGACATATTCCGCGTAGGCCTGGTCGAGCACCAGGAGCACATCTTCCGGCAGCGCCGCGTGCAGCCGCGCGATCTCGCCCCTGGGCAGGAACGAGCCGGTCGGATTGTTCGGGTTGGCGACGAAGACCACGCGGGTCTTGTCGTTCACCAGCGCCAGCAGCGCATCGACATCGGTACCGTAGTCGGCATCGGGTGCAATTACCGGCGTCGCGCCGCAGCGGCGGATGACGATATCGTAGAGCGAGAAGCCGAAGCGCACATAGACCGCCTCGTCGCCCGGGCCGGCGAAGGCGGCCGCGGCGATTTCCAGCAGTTCGCCTGAACCGGTGCCGCAGATGATCCGCGCCGGGTCAATGCCATGCACCTTGCCCAGCGCCTCGCGCAGCGCATTGCTGTCCGGATCGGGATAGAGCGAAGGGATGACCGCCTTCTCGCGCGCCGCCAGCGCCGCGGGGCTGGTGCCCAGCGGGTTCTCGTTGGCCGACAGCTTGACCAGCGGACGACCGTCCGCGCCAGCGCTCTTGCCGGGGACATAGGCATGGATAGCCTCGATCCAGCTCTTGGGTTTGGGTGCCTTTGCCATTGCGCGCTGGCCCTTAGCAGCTTGCGCGCGGATTGACAGTGCGCGTTGATATGCCCAAGTCGCGCGAAGCATGGCGAGCGCCCCCATCATCACCCTCAGCGAGACTGTCGATCTCCCCCAGCCCCTGCCGCTCGACAGCGGACAGGAACTGCCGGGCGTGCGTATCGCCTATGAGGCATATGGCACGCTGACGCCGGCGAAGGACAATGCGATCCTGCTCTGCCACGCGACATCGGGCGACCAGCACGTCGCAAGCCCCCACCCGATCACCGGCAAGCCCGGCTGGTGGGCGCGCATGGTAGGTCCTGGCAAGCCGATCGACACCGATCGGTTTTACATCATCTGCGCCAATGTCATCGGCGGCTGCATGGGCTCGACCGGCCCGGCAAGCCCCGGTCCGGACGGCAGGCCCTGGGGCATGCGCTTTCCCGTCTTCACCATCCGCGACATGGTCCGTGCCCAGGTCGCCATGCTGGAGGCGCTGGGGATCGAGCGGCTCTATGCGGTGGTCGGAGGCTCGATGGGTGGCATGCAGGCGCTGAGCCTTGCCGCCAACTGGCCGCACATCGCCGAGCGCGTCCTGCCGATCAGCGCGACGGCAACCATGCCCGCGCAGAACATCGCCTTCCAGGAAGTCGGCCGCCAAGCGATCATGGCGGACCCGGCTTGGCAGGAGGGCAATTATTACGGCACCGGCAAGTCGCCCGACAGCGGCCTCGCCGTGGCGCGCATGGCGGCGCACATCACCTATCTCTCCGAAGAGAGCCTGACCCAGAAGTTCGGCCGCCGCCTGCAGGACCGTGAGGCCAAGACTTTCGGTTTCGATGCGGATTTCCAGGTGGAAAGCTACCTGCGCCACCAGGGCTCGATCTTCACCGAGCGGTTCGACGCGAACTCCTACCTCTACCTCACCCGGGCGATGAGCTATTTCGACCTTGCGGAGGACCACGGCGGGCGGCTGGCGGACGTCTTTGCCGGCAATACCTCGCGCTTTTGCGTGGTGAGCTTCGATTCGGATTGGCTCTATCCCACCGAACTGTCGCGCCGGATCGCCCATGCGCTCAACGCCGCGGGAGCGCCGGTGAGCTTCGTCGAACTGTCCGCGCCGTTCGGGCACGATTCCTTCCTGCTCGACGTGCCCGCGCTCGATCGGGTGGTGGCGGGGTTCCTCGGGCAATGACCATGCTGCGCCCCGATCTTGCGATCATCGCCCGCCACGTCGCGCCTGGCTCGCGGGTGCTCGATGTCGGCTGCGGCGATGGCGTGCTGCTGGAGGCGCTGCGCGGCAAGGGCTGCGATGCGCGTGGGATGGAAATCGACGCCGCCGATGTCGCCACCTGCGTCGCCAAGGGCCTGTCGGTGATCCAGGGCGATGCCGACGCGGATCTGGCCTACTATCCCGACCAGAGCTTCGACTACGCCATCCTCTCCGAAACCCTGCAGACCATGATGCGGCCGGACAAGGCGCTGGAGGAATTGCTGCGGATCGGCCGGCTGGCGGTGGTGAGCTTTCCCAATTTCGCCCACTGGCGCGTGCGCATGTCCCTGCTATGGGGCGGGCGGATGCCGGTGACGCGGCTGCTGCCCATCGCCTGGTACGAGACGCCCAACATCCATCACCTGACCGTGGCCGATTTCCAGGCGCTGGTGGCGCAGCGGGGGATCAAGGTGGAGCGGGCGTGGTTCCTCTCGGGCGATCGCGAGATCGGAGCGGCTGCGGCGAACTGGCGGGCCGAACACGCGATCTACCTGCTGTCACGTTGAAAATACCTCCCCGTTCCGGGGGTTACGGATTCACAAGTAGCACGCTGTCATTCCGCGCCAGCGCCCACAGGCTGAGGCCTGCCGCTTTCGCGCGTTCCACGGCCATGCCGGTGGGCAAAGACACCGTCACCAGCGAAGTCGCCCCACCGCGCACGGCCTTTTCGACAATCTCGTAGCTGCACCGCGCGGTGGAGAGGATGAACCCGGGCGACAGCGGCTTGCGCGCCTGCGCCATGGCGCCGATCAGCTTGTCCATGGCATTGTGACGGCCGACATCTTCGCGCAGGCAATCGACCGCGCCGGTCTCTTCCGCCCAGGCCGCGGCATGCGCCGCGCCGGTCGTGTCGTTGAGCGGCTGGCGGCTCCGGAGGTCTTCCAGCGCGGCGAAGATGGCGCCGGGTTCCAGTGCCTGATGCGCTGGCACCTTGGGCAGCGGCTTTGCTACGGCCTCCAGGTTCTCGATGCCGCACAGGCCGCAGCTCGATTCCGCGACCCGCGCGCGAACCCGTTCTCCCAGTTGCTCCACGCCCAGCCCGGAGACCGTGGCGCGCACGATCCAGCCCTTGTCGACCTCGGCAACGGCAATGTCGGTAACCGCGCCCAGCCCTTCGGTGAGGGCAAATCCCGTGGCAAAATCCTCAAGGTCCGCCGGTGTCGCCATCATCACGGCATAGGCCAGGCCATTGAATTCCAGCGCCACGGGCGCCTCGGGCACCCATGGCCGGGCCACGGGAAGGCGGCTTCCATCCCGAAGGATTTCCACCGCGCTTCCCATTGCCGCCTCAGCCGATATTGAGGTTGAAGAACGCCGCCAGCTTGTTGCCGTCCGGATCGCGCAGATAGGCGCCGAAAGAGCCGGGGGCCTGCGGCTTGGGCTCTGCCTTGCCTTCGCAGGTGCCGCCGTTGGCGAGGCCGGCCGCGTGCCAGGCGGCGACCTGTTCCTCGCTGTCCGCGCCGAACAGTATGGTGCCGCCGTTGGCATGGGTGGCGGCATTGCCGTCCCGCGCCGGGCCGACCGCGAAGTTGGGGCCGCCGGGCAGCTTGTACATCAGGATCGGGTATTCCGGCGGCGTGGCGCTGGGCGGAAGGCCCAGCGCGCCGAAGGTCGCGTCATAGAAGGCGCGGGCCTTGGCCATGTCGTTGCAGCCGACACGCAGGTTGAGGAGCTTCATCGCCCTTAACCCACCGGCAGCATGGCGCAGAGCTTGTTGCCGTCCGGGTCGCGCAGGTAGGCGAGGTGGAGCTTGGCGAAGCCGAGGTCGCGCACGCCCGGCGGGTCTTCGCAGGAAGCGCCGCCCGCCGCGACGCCCGCATCGTGCCAGGCCTGAAGCTGGTCGGCATCGGCCATCGAGAAACCGATGGTGCCGCCGTTGGCAAAGGTGGCCGGCTCGCCGTTGATCGGGATCGTCACCATGAAGTTGCTGCCGTTGTGGGCATAGGCTAGGCGGGTGCCCATATCCATGCCGGGGTTGCCGCCGATGGCGCCGAAGATGGCGTCATAAAAGGCCTTGGACTTGGCGAGGTCGTTGCTGCCGACCACGACGTGCGTGAACATTGGGTACTCTCCCGTTGGTGTTGATTCGACATGGGTTCATAGGCCGAGCCGGGTGCGGGGAAAAGGCCGCTGCGCGCTTCCCCCGCAATAGAGCCGGTATGGATCGTTCCAGCCGGTTTATCCACCTGATTTGGCCGCAGTGCCCGCCCCGAGCGGGTGGACGCCCCATCGCGCCATGGGCCATATACGCCGCCCATGTGGCAGCTCTATCAATTTCCCCTGTGCCCGTTCAGCCGCAAGGTGCGCTTGCTGATGAGCGAAAAGGGCATCGGCTACGAATTGTGGCGTGAAAATCCCTGGGAGCACCGCGACGAATTCCTCGCCATGAACGCTGCCGGGCGCACGCCGGTGCTGCACGACCCAGAAAAGGGCCTGACCCTTTGCGACAGCCGGGCAATCTGCGAATATTTCGAGGAGATCGAGGAACGCAACCCGATGATCCGGGGCAGCGCCGCCGAGCGGGCCGAAGTGCGCCGCCTGGTCGCGCTGTTCGATGAGAATTTCTACAACGACGTCACCATGCCGCTGCTCAACGAGCGGATGAAGAAGCGGCTGATCCTGCGCCAGTCCCCCGATTCCCGCGCGCTGCGGGATGCCATGCGGCTGGCGCACGAGCATCTGGAATATATCGACTACCTGATCGACTGCAGGCCCTGGCTGGCGGGCGCGATGATGACGCTGGCCGACCTTGCCGCGGCCGCACAGATCTCGGTGGCGGATTACCTCGGCGGCATCGACTGGTCGGGCCACGAACAGTCGCGCGGCTGGTATTCGGTGTTCAAGTCGCGGCCGAGCTTCCGGCCCTTATTGGCCGAGCGGATGGACGTGATCCAGCCACCGAGCCATTATCCGGACGTGGACGCCTAGCGCGCCAGGCTCTTGTCGCCGAAGCGGCCGTGCTTGCGGAACCGCACCATCCAGCGGTCGAGGAACAGGCCCAGCGGACGCGGTGTCACGCCCAGCTTCTCCAGCCCCGGCAGCTTGTCCGAGGCGACGTTGCCGGCCGCGAGCAGCCTCCACTGGTCATGGGTGATCGGCGCGCCCGGGAGCCAGCCGGTGGCGAGCGCAACGGCGCCCGACAGCGCATCGGGCAGCGGCGCGAACAGGCGGTTGCGGCCTTGCGCGGCGGCGATGCGCTGGTTGAGTTCCAGCATGGTCATGACTTCCGGACCGCACAGTTCATAGGTCTTGCCGGCATGGGCCGGGTTGCCCAGCGCGGCGGCGATGGCTTCCGCCACATCGTCGACGAAGACCGGCTGCAGCCCGGCTTCCGGCCCGAACACCGGCATGACCGGCAGCATGGCGATCAAGCCACCGAAGCGGTTGATGAAATTATCGTCCGGCCCGAAGACGATCGAGGGGCGCAGGATCGTCGCGCCGGGGAAGTCGGCCAACACGGCTTCCTCGCCCTCGGCCTTGGTGCGCGCGTAGTCGACTGGCGACTCCGGGTCCGCGCCGTTGGCCGAGACCTGGACGAAGGCCGTGGCCCCTGCTTCGCGCGCGGCAGCGGCAATCCGCCCCACGCCGCGGCCCTGCAGGGCATCGAGATCGCCGTCGAAGGCGCCGACGAGGTTCACCACGGCATCGGCCCCCGCGACCACGGCGGCGACATTGGCCGCATTGGCGATGTCGCAGCGGGCGAAGCGGACTTGGCCGAGGTTGCCCAGCGGCTTCAAAGCGAAGGCGCGTTCCGGATGGCGGCTGGCGATGGTCAGCCGCGCGCCGCGCGCCAGCAGTTCCTGCGCGACATGCCGGCCGAGAAATCCGCTGCCGCCCAGCAGGGTCACTCGTGCATCCAGAAGCCTGTCGTGTGCCATGGTCCGATCCTCGTTTGCGAGGGCGCGCTTAGCACCAGCCTGCCGAACGGGGCAACCGGAGTCAGGTGGCCAACAGGTCTTTTCCCCGCAGGCCGCTTCGCCAACGTTCAAAAGCCTTGGCCAGTACCCCCGCGGCAAAGACCATGAGATAGACATCGAGGTAGGAGCGGTGGCTGGTGTGAGCCCAGAGCACTGCCGTGATCCCCGCGAATGTTGCGAAATGCGCGTATATCGGCAGGTCGCGCCGCCACATGTGCCGCTCGCGCCACAGGCCGGCGAGGCCCAGCACCAGTAGCGGGGTCCAGCACGCGGCATAGCCGAGGTCGCCAAGCCAGCCGTGGCGGGGGCTGGGCAGGGGACCGGAGGCGGCCCAGAGCTTGCGCAGGGCGCCTTGGGCAAATTGGCCGGGGTGGGCGGCGATCCAGGCCAGGCCCTTGCTCAGGTACCAGTCGCCCTGCGCCGTCTCGTCCGTGCCCATTGCATCGAGCTGCGCGCGTTCGGCGGGAGGAATAGCCGCGAAGACCTTCGCCCGGCTGAGGTCGATGCTGCGGTCGGGATAGTCGGCGAAAGTCAGCGGATGGTTGCCGGCATAGACCGCCGCGCCAAATTCCGTGCCAAGGCCGTACCTGCCGGTGATATCATGTGCGCGCAGCAGCCAGGGCGCGAGCGTCAGCGCCAGTGCGGCGAACGCCAACCCGGCAGAGGCCAGCCGCCACGCCGGGCGATCGCCTTCGGGCAACGCCAGCCACAGGCAGCCGGCAATGGCAAAGGGCAGCAGCGTCGCCCGCGTCAGGATGGCGAGGCCAAGCACCACCCCGGCCAATAGCGCCAGCGCCGGCCTGTGCTTTTCGCGTGCGGCGCAGAGCAGCACGGTCGCCAGCGCGGCGAGGAAGGTGAACAGCCCGGTCTCCTGCAGCGAGAGGTCGTGCCAGGCGTAATAGGGATAGACCGCGCAGAGCGCCGCCGCGACAAGGCCGGCCCGGTCCCCGAAGCGCTGCCTTGCCAGCACCGCGGTGCAAACGATGATCCCTGCGGAAGCCAGTGCCTGTGCGACGAGTAGCGGCCAGGGATCGGCGCCGGTCCCGCCAGAGGTCAAGGCGATCAGCATCGGGTAGAGCGGCACGCGAAATGCCGTCGCGGTCCCGTCGGGCCAGGCATAGCCATGGCCTTGCGAGAGACTGAGCGCGAGGTCGGCGAAGAGGGTGTAGCCGTCCTGCCAGTAGCTTGCAGTCCCTGTCACCGCGCGCACGGCAAGGCGCAGGGCCATGCCCGAGAGGGCAATGACCGCCAGCCACCTCGCGAACGCGCCTCTTGCCCCCATCCTCGCCATGCGGCCGGACTGGCATGCATGGCCGGGGATGACAACACCATCCGCCGGGAGCGGTCAATCCATTGCCGGCAGGTCGACCTTTTCCGAACGGGCGGAGCCGGTGCGCATCAGCAGGATCAGTGGCAGCATGGCCACCATCAGCACGAAGACCAGCTTGTAGAGCTCGACATTGCCGACCATGCTGGCCTGGCGCATGATTTCGCCCTCGAGCCGGGCGAGCGCCACACCGGACGACAGGTCGAAGTCGGGCCGGCCGAATTGCAGTTGCAGGCTGGTCGGCTGGATGTTCTCTACCAGTTGGGCATGCGACACCGCGGTAAAGTGGATCAGGTTGCTCTGGAGGTAGGATATGCCGATGGCATTGCCGATGTTGCGCAGCAGGGCATACATCGCCGCCCCTTCGTTGCGCAGCTCGCGCGGCAGGGTAGTGTAGATCACCACGGAGAGCGGCACGAAGGTAAGCCCCCCGCCGATCCCCTGGATCAGCCCGGCGATCAGCAGCCAGTCCTGGTCCACCAGCAGGCTCATCCGCGCATACATCAGCATGCTGACCGCGCTGATCGCCATGCCGCCCATCAGGATGGCGCGGGTATCGAGCCGGTTGGCCAGCCGGGTGACGATCAGCATGGCGACGACGGTTCCGATCGCACGGGGCATGCCGACCATGCCGGTGCGAAAGGCGGTATAGCCGAGCAACGTCTGCGTCATCACGACGATGGCCGGCACGGTCGCGAATATGGCGACGCCCAGCAGCACGCCGAACAGGTTGCCGATGGTGAAATTGCGGTCCTTGAACAGCTCGGGCCGGATGAAGGGATCGCGCGCGGTCAGCATGTGGACCAGCGCCATGAAGCCGGAAAGGCCGCAGATCGTCGCATAGATGCGGATTTCGTCGGATTCGAACCAGTCCACCCGCTCACCCCGGTCGATCATCAGCTGGAAGGATGCCAGCGCGATGGAGACCAGGGAAAAGCCGAACATGTCGAAGCGGCCCGGGTGCGAGTCCCGGCGCTCGGCAAGGAACAGCAGCAGGGTGACGAGGGCGAGAATGCCGAAGGGAATGTTGATGAAGAAGACCCAGCGCCAGCTCAGCGAATCGGTCAGCCAGCCGCCCAGTGTCGGGCCGATGATGGGCCCGGCCATGGAGCCCAGCGAGAACTGGGCCATGGCCTTGGTGTGATCCTCCGGCGGATTGATATCCAGCAGGATCGCCTGCGCCAGGGGGATGATGGCCGCGCCCGATGCGCCCTGCAACAAGCGCGCGAAGACGATCATCGCCAGCGAGTTCGCAGCGCCGCACAGGCCCGAGGCCAGGGTGAAGCCCGCGACCGAGGCGACCAGGATGATCTTGCGCCCGAAACGTTGCGCCAGCCAGCCGCTCAGCGGAGTCGCGATGGCCCCGGCGATCAGGTAGGAGGTCAGCACCCAGGTAATCTGGTCGGTCGAGGCCGACATGCTCGATTGCATGTGCGGCAGGGCGACATTGGCGATGGTCATGTCCACCGCCACCATGGTCGATGCGGCGAGGATCGGGAGCGTGATCAGGAAGCGCCGGAGCGGATCGGGATAGGTCTCGCTCAAGAAGTCACCCTTGTTGCCTCTCCCGCCCTGTCGTGTCCGCCCGTCAGGTCTGGAAGGCCGGCCGCAGGTGCTGCAACGGTGTTATCGCGCCATCGCGTCCCTTTTCGCAAGCATCAAAGGCACGAGGCATCCCGGTCGCCCTTCACGACCGGGAGGCATCCGTTCGCATGCCGCCTAAAGATCCACTCCCACGGGAGTTGCCGAACCGGCTATTTCCATGCGGCCCAGGCCATAGTCGCCCGAGATGGTCGTGCGCTGCATCTCGCGCGGGTATTGCGGCGGGTTGCCGCTGACCGAGTGGATGAACCGCCAGTTGTCCCAGATCACCATGTCTGTGGGCGACCACTTGTGGTGGTAGGGCAGGATCTTGGCGTAGATCTCGTCGATCAGCTCCTGGAACAGCGCATCGCCCTCTTCGTTCAGCATGCCCTCGATCCCGGCCGCCTGCCAGGGCGCGACGTGGAGCACCTTTTCACCGGTCTTGCGGGTCCAGATCGCCGGATGGACGGCGCGCGGCGCATCCCTGGTCGCCTCCAGCATCTCGGTCATCAGCGGGCGCAGGTAGACCGGCTTGACGGACTTGGGCAGCCCGAAACGCATGTTCAGGAACATCAGGTGGGTGTGGTAGATGATGCTCAGGTTCTCGAACCGGTCGCGCAGCGCCGGATCGATATCGCGGTAGAGCTGGATGCCGTCGGCAAAGCCGGTCAGGCCCCCTTCCGGCGGTATGGTGATCGCCCGCAGGATACCGCCGCGGTTGAGCTTGTCCGTGTAGCATGCGTCGAAGTGCCATGGCAGCCAGGACAGCAGTTCCACCCCGTCGACCTCGAATATCTCGCCATACTCGAATTCAACCACCCCGGTGTCCACCCGGTCGGAGCTTTCGACCACATCCGTCAGCGCGTAGACCTGCGGCTCGCCGAAAATGCCGCTGAGCGCCATCTGCATCTCGTTCGTCGGCTCCATGTCCTCGAACACGATCATGCCGCGGTCATCGAACACCCGGCTTACCTCTTCTCTTACTTCGGCATCGGCTGAGTTCGCCAGGGTAACGCCGCGAATGCGGGCGCCGAATGGAAGGTCATCGCTGAGCGGGCGCACCATTATGCCAGTCATGTCACTCTCCAACGCATTGCCGCGGCAAGGCACCATGAGGCCGGTCCCGCCATCGGGAATGCCAACCCGTGAGACGCCGGGCGCGTGCTAGGCTGGGTTCGATCGTAGGGTTGAAAAGTCCAGGAGCGCAACGAGTATTCTCATGCCAATTCACCATGTGTTGGAAAAGGACGTGATTTCCGAAGCCCAATCCGGACCCGCTCCTTGCAAGCCTCGCCAACCGGCGCTAGGGCGCGCGGCATCCAGTGCATGCGGAGCGGTGGCCGAGTGGTCGAAGGCGCTCGCCTGGAAAGTGAGTATACGTCAAAAGCGTATCGAGGGTTCGAATCCCTCCCGCTCCGCCACCTCCCCTTGATTTTATTGATATTTTTCCAAGATCGTGCGCCGGTTCCCATAAACGTTCCCCGATAGGCCCGGCGCTTGAGGCGAACGCGAGCGGCTGGATTCGCTCAATCGGCGCACACCTCAACATTTCTCAACAGGGGCGGGGCAATCGTCCGCAATGCCGTTCGGGCAGCCACGCCGGTGCCAGCCGTGGAAGCTGGAAACAACTACACACCGAACGCGACAAATCGCGGCTGGAAATGGCGGAATTGTGCGGGTTTCGGGAGGTGGCAGCATCTCAATCAAAAATGATTGGCCATTCGGATTTGATTAAATTGGCCGTTTTCTGCGGGTTTTCGGCCAATCATTTCCGGGTCACAGCTTGCCTGTCGGCTGGCACTCCGCTCGCTTCTCCATCAAGCGATTGTGTCCAATTTCGAGCAATGAGATTGCGAGGAAAAACGGAAACCACCATGCCGCTGCCAGCGCAAACCGGCCCGCTCTTTCCCATGCCTCAGCGTCGGGGCCGATTCCCCTGAAAATCTGAATGCCGATCATGAAATAACATGCGAGCGGGATCGACCAGAGAAACCCAGCCTTTGGGAAATACCAAGCAAATCGATGCTCATGGAAACTCTTGTCCGCAGTGTAGCCGCCGACAAAGACCCAGATCACAAATAGCCAGATAAGCCAGTCGGGGATTCCGAAGCCATCGCTTGTGCCCGTCAAAAATGCCGGAATTTGCCCCATCACGGCAGCGACAATGAAAAAGATGGCTAAGCATCCCCATTGAGTAAAGATCGCTTTGGTAGCGGCCCACAGGTCCAGCATGTTCACTTCCGCTAGAACTTCTCGCAAGCGCGCTTCGCGATTTATTGCCACTGCCCTGTCCCCTTTCCCAATTCTGGGGTTCGACCATTTCAGGCATACGGCAACGGCGCAAGCTATGGCGTTTCTCCCACCAGCCGCGCAATTGCCTTCACATATCGCACCGCCTCCAGCGTCTTTGCCGAATAGCCGCCATGCTTGCGGGCATTCTGATTGCCCCTAGGCGCGCCGGGGTTCGTCCCGCCGTGCATACGGCACCGCTTCCGCCCTTTCACGGCTGGGGATTGGCACGCCGTTCCCTTGCGCGTCATGGCCAAGCATCGCGGGGCCGATGCCAGTAATTCCGGCTCCATGGCATTGATCCTCATTTTTCGCTGTTCCGCCCCCCTGATTGACGTTTTCGGCAATGACGGCCTGCCCGCCCCGGTTATCGACGTGGATATGCTTCACAACCTGTTCCCCGCCCCGGCGCATCCGGGCGAGCGTCTCCATTTGCCGCTGAGAGGTGCCCAGCAGCTTCGTGGCAAGGTTTCCGAACGTCTGCGCGGTCGGTATCCATTCCGCCGATCCAAGCTGGCTCAGCGCCCGGATTGCCGCGTCATGGGTGCAATACATCTGCACCAGCAACAGCGCCTCGGCCTGATCCTGGGGTTTCATGCTTTCGATGAATGACAGCGCGGCATTGTAGCGCGCTTCATTGTCCGCCCCGACTGAGCCGAGATATTTGAGCAGTTCGTTTGCCCGCGCATTCACCGGATCAATCGAATTGGCAGAAAAGGTTTCGTGCAGCTTGAGCAGCGCCAGCATTTCGCTCTTGCCGGTCGGCTCGATGCTCCAGCCGCCATCGGGTTTGCGGGTCATCTTGACCTTGGCCGGTGCCCCGCGCTTGCGATGATCGCGGATCAACCGCAGCAGTTCGGCCCGCTCGTCCTTGTCGAGCTTTTCCCAGCCGGGAACCTCCTTCGCCAGAATGCGGGTGGCCTCGTCCTCGCTGTCCGTATCGGGAAACGGGATCGTCACAGTTCGCTCTTGCGGCTGGGCACCAGCTTTGCCCTTGCGTGCCGGTTGCTTGCGCTTCGCCTTGATCGTTTCGGTCATTTTTCCGCACCTCACGTTCCAATTTCGCCGCGCAGGGACATGACGTGTCCCTGTTCCGTCCCTCAAGAATGGCGGTTTTCAGCGACTTCCCAGCCACAGGGACGCCAAGGGACGCCAGAACGCTATTATCGGCTTCACGCGCGCGCCTGAGTGTCATCTGAAAATCGCGTCCCTACCCGTCCCTGCCGTCCCTGATCGCGCCAGCGCAAAGGCTCACGCCCCGGTAAATGCGCAGCCCGTTGGACTTGCCGCCGATGATTCCGCGCCGCTCCAGTGCCGCCTTGAAGTCCTTTTGCGAGCCAGCCTGTTCCCCGGCATCGCGCGCGAAGTCGCACCATGCCCGAAAGAGTGGCGTTGGCAGTTCCCACTTGTCAGGGGCACACTCGCATTGCTCATCGAGCCACTGCCCGAACATATCCTGATCGGCAAAATACCGCTCCGTTGCCCCGGCGACTGCATCCGGGCGCTGCAAGCCCTCGGCCTGCCAATTGAGGCAACCGGCGATCATCCACGCCAGAATTTGCGGCCATTCCTCGCGCAGCTTGCTTTCCAAATGTGCATCCGGCTGGGCAGGCTTCACGACAAACGGCAGGATGTTGAGCCGCCGTCGCATGGCCTCATCTACGTTGCGCAGCGATGGCGCGTGGTTCCCGGCGATCATCAATTTGAATTGCGGACGAAAGGTGAAATTGTCCTGCCGCATGAAGCGCGCAGTAATCGGATCGCCGCCAGTTATGGCCTTCACCTTGGCCTCAGCCCAGCCGCGCCCCTGTTCCGTTTCGCTGGCAGTCACCAGCCGCGCGCCCTTGAGCATGGCCAGTTCGGTCGAATGCCGGTCATTGCGAGCCTCGGCAAAGGTTTCCATGGCGGCGGTGGCTGCATACTCGCCAAGGATGCCCGCCACGGCATTGAGGAAAACCGACTTGCCGTTGCCACCTGGCCCATGAATGAAGGCAAAGGCATGTTCCTGAGTGGAACCGGTGAGGCAATAGCCGCACCATCGCTGGAGAAAGCCGATCATCTCGGCATCGCCTGCCACGGCCTCATTGAGAAAGCGCAGCCATAGTGCCGGATCGCCTTCGCCGGGAGCAACGGCAACCAGCTTCGTGATATGCGCATCAGGCTTGGCCGAATGAATCTTGCCCGTTTGCAGGTCCACCGTCCCGGCTGGCGTTCCCAGCAACCAAGGCTCGGCATCCCACCGTTCATTCGTCAACGCGATGTTCGGATGCGCGCTGGCGAAGGTTTCCATGCCGCGCGCCGTCTTGGCGCTGGCGATGCCGGGCGATTTTGTTGCCGTGCCAGCCGCGCGCAAATGCTCGGCAATGAGGTATCCGACAAGGCGGCAATCGTCGCGTGCCCAGCGTTGCCCATCCCAATGGAACCATTTGTGCGCGGTATGGTCGAAACGCCAATTCTCACCGTGGATCGCTACCCATTCGCGGGCCAGCGATTCCTCGGTCGGCCCGCGTTCCGGGCTAAGGCATCCCGGCTGGATGAGGGGAATAGCTGCACTGCTACCCATGCGCTGCCACCCCCATTTCGGGAGCCGTGCGGGGATGCGCCGCGCCATCGGCAAGGGCGCGCTCAACCTTTGCGGTGATCGCCTCCAGCGTCCAGAGATTGCGCGGATCATGGTTGGCCATGCACATGCCTGCCCGAACCAGCTCGGTGCGCGCCGCAGTGCGGGAAATTTCGCCCCCAGCAACAAGCGCACCGATCTTGAGCGCAGCATTGTTGAGCGTGGTTTCCTGCAAGCCATTCAAGGCCCGCCGTATGGCCTCAGATTCCCGCTGGAGCGCGGCATGGCCATAGGGGGTGCAGTCCCCCTCATCGTGCGCGATTGGGGCGCTACAGGTCGCCTGTGGGCGCTGTGGCGGCAACGGGGCGGCTGGAGGGGCCAGAGCATCCAAGAGCCATCGCGGCGGCGCTGCCAGCGGGCTGTCCAGAGGTGAGGCGATCCACTCATAGGGCCTGCCGCTCGGATGGATCGAACCTGGCCCGACAACAAAGCCGCCGTCTCCGCGAATATCAGCACCGGGAAACAGGCCAGCCCGGTTCTTAACCTTGCCGCCCGGATGCTGGAAATAGCAGTGCCTGCCCTTGGCCGTGCTGGCGGCAACGGTATCGGGCAGCCCCAGCCGCTCGGCATCCATTAGCGCGACTTGGCTATCCAGATCGAGCACTAGCAGCCCGGACACGCGCCCGGTGACAATGCCGACATTGAAGCCGCGCGCTGCCCAGATATTCACCAATTCGCGGCTGGGGCTTTGGCGCTGATACTCGGCCCAAGCGGCAATCGCCGGGCGCTTGTCCCGCTGGCGTAGCGGAATGACGCTCCAGCCCATGCGCAAGGGGGCGGCCCACATTTCGGGGAGGGTGCCGGTCATAGCGCGGCCCTTCCTTTTTCGGTGAGCCTGAGCACGGATGCGCTCTTGCCGCTGGGATTGCGCCGCCGCGCGCCGGTCGGTTCGATAAGCCCCATTGCGCGCAATTCCGAAAAGCGCGGCTGGAGCGATTCCCGCGTAACGCCGGAAATTGCCACGGCCTCTAGCGGGGTTGCCTCCCCTAGCCGCCCAATCGAGCGAATGGCAATGCGGCGAAGGCGCGAGACAGTCGGGGCGATGGCCTCGGCTGCATCCTGGCTCGTGCCGTCCTGTCCTTTCGCGCCGGGTTCGTCGGGATAGCCACTAGCCATGCGCGCCTCCCGCTGCCCAACGGGCGACAAACGGCGCGCCGACATGCAGCGCGATCAAGTCCGGGAGCGGTTGCGGGGCAAACAGCGAAGCGGTAGAGGGATCACGGAACCAGCCGCCACAGCTATTCCGCGATGCCCGCGCCTCAACCGCGCGGGTTTCGCTTTTCTGGGGCATGGCTCATGCCTCCCCCGCGATAAGCGCGTGCAGGCTCTCAGCCGGGATGATCGTCCTGCCACCGACGCGAACAGCTTTCAGGGGGCAGGCCGGATCGGCCAGCATCTTGTAAATGGTGGTGCGGCCAAGACTCGTGGCCGCGACCGCTTCGCGGATCGAATAACCGATCTTCGGACTCGTGCTGCAAATGGACATTTGATGGCCCCATTTGGCCCGCGCGGATAGTCGGCGGACTTCATGGGACAATCAGTTGGCAGCGGTAGAAGCTGGCCGCAAAGGACAAGAAAGGACTTTTAATCGTGCCGAAAATGCTCGGCATAGGCCCGCTGAACCTTTTTCAGCTTCGCATCATAACTGGCACCATCTACTTGCCCGGCGTCGATAAGGATACGCGCAGCATCGGCCACGGAATTTGCTTTCGTCGTGCTCAATAGCTTTGAGACTTCAACCGCGAGCCGATAATCCCTGTTCGCCTGATCGCGGGTTTTGCTAGGTCTACCCCGACGCTTGTCAGGCAGATTCGCGCCGCACAGTGTTCGCTCTACGTCATCCATGTGGACGGCCATCCAGATCGGCAGTTCAAACTTTCGGTCGCCTTCTGGCACGTCCCAATGAAGCAACTTGAGCAGCGCCCGAACCTGATCGCCGGAAAACTCCACGTCCATTATCGACACGCGAATGTGGCCGTCATGGACAGCCTGCCATAGATCGGCTGGCGTGCGATCAGCCGTCTCCAAGTAATACTCAAATGCCTTTCGCGGCGTGGCCCAGACGTATGATGACATTCCGCCTCCCTAGCGGTTCCCAAAATCGAGGCGGGGAAGCGCGTGGGACGCGCGCTTGTCGGCTGGCCGGCCTATCCCCGCCCGCAATTTATTATCTCAGGCGGCAGCTTGCCAGCCGCACTCAGAAACCATCCTCATATTCGCCGGGATCGCTGATCGGACAGCCAGCGCCACGGTCGGGCATCGCCGGGCCAGTCCAGCAATCTTCATCATATTGTCCCGCTGGATCGTCGTCCTCGGCATCCTCATGCGCTTGCGTGATATTCGGGCCGCGCTTCTGGCTCCCGCGCATGGTGTGCCATTCAATCCAAGCATTCTCCCCGGCGTCGGCAATGTCGCATCCTGGCTCATCGCTGGGCACCGGACGGCCCAAGTCAGTGCAGCGCGAGACTTCATCCTCGCTGCATTCGCCCTCCCGGTCGGGATCTCCATCCAGCACATCGAGCAAGTCGATTGCGACAGCCACGAATGCCGACAGCTTACCGCGATCATACCGTGACAGGATGCGCGCCACGGCTGGCATGGGCGGTATCGTGCCCGGCAGGGTGACGGGCTGGGCCTCTCGGCCTATGGGGTTGCTAGCCATATTCTCGACTCCTTGCAGTCGGGTTGTGGTTAGGGCCAGCGGGGGAGCTACTACCTTCCCCGGCTGGCCCGCTTCCATCGGGCCGAACGCCCGGTGAAACTCTATCCGGCCTCGGCCTTGCGAATGGGCGTCACGTTGACACCAGCCGCCGGGATCGTGGCGCAATAGGTGGCCCAATCGTCCATGAGCCGCCGCCGCTTGTCGAACAGGTCGCCGCGCCGATAGGCTCGCTCAACCTTGTTCTCGATGGTGTGCGCCAAGGCCATTTCGGCAACCTCATGGGCATAGCCGGTGCATTCGGCAGACCAGTCGCGGAAGCCCGAACGGAAGCCGTGCACGGTCACGTCAACATCCATCCGGCGAAGCAGCATCGCCATGGCCATGCCTGACATGCTCCCGCCCTTGGTCGCCGGGAATAGCCATTCTTTGCGCAGCTCTTGAGTGGACTTCAAAATCTCCACGGCGCGCGGCGACAGGGGCACGCGATGTTCCTTGCCTGCCTTCATGCGGCTGGCCGGGATGATCCAGATTGCCTTTTCCAGATCGACCTCATCCCACTTTGCGCCGATCACTTCTCCGGTGCGGGCAGCGGTCAGGATGGTAAATTCCAGCGCCAGCGCCGCGACGGCCTCCCGCTTGTGCAGCGCGCCGACAAAGGCGGGGATCGCATCATAGGGCATGGCCTTGTGATGGCCGCGCGTGAGGCGGGACCGAACAGGCAGGATTTGCGCGATATGGCCGCGCCAGCGGGCCGGATTTTCGCCCTCCCGGTATCCGCGCGCCTTGGCGGCATCGAGGATTGTTTCCATGCGACCGCGCACGCGGCTGGCAGTCTCGGCCTTGGCTTTCCAGATCGGCTCAAGGATTTGCAGAACGTGGGCAGTGCCAACCTCGGCAACGGGCAATTCCCCGATCACCGGATAGACATAAGTGGCCAGCGTGTTCTTCCATTGCTGCCGGTGCTTGTCATTGCGCCAGCTTCCCTCGTTCGCGCCGATGTAGGTTTCCGCCACGGCCTTGAACGTCATTCCGGCGACTTGCGCCGCCTGAGCGGCAGCAAGGGCCTCAGCGGCCTCCCGCTGGCGTTCCTCAAGGGGATCAATCCCAGCCCTTACCTTGAGGCGCAGCGCGTCGCGCGCGTCGCGGGCGTCGGCAAGGGAAATGCCGTCCGGGCCAGCCGCGCCAAGGCCAATGTCGCGCGATTTGCCGTTGAGCATGAAGCGATAGACCCATGACCGGGCACCACTCACCTTCACCAGCAAATGCAGCCCGCCACCATCGGCATGGCGACCGGGCTTTGCATTCTTCACCGCCAAGGGCGTGAGCACGTTGCTGAGCTTCTTGGGCATTATGGCTCCCTGTCAGGGAACCGAACCTGCCCCAAGATCACCCCAATGGTGTCGCGGGCATCGCGTTCCCAAAACTGTTCCCCTATAATAGCGCGGTTTTATGGGAACGCAACGGGACGCATTCGGACAAGCGAACAGGCCATTCTTCACTAAATCCGCCTATTTTAGCCGTTATTGTGGCGGCATACGGATGCGGCTGGACGATAGTTTGGCGGACTCCCGCTCCGCCACACATACGTCATTGATATAGAATGATTTTCGTGTTCCGGAAAAGCGCGCGGTTCCGCGCCCTTCAGGGGTATGGTCCGGTCTGCGGAGAGCCGATGACGGCGAAGAATCGCCGCTCCCGGGGAATGATTCTCCGTCGGCCATTTTGGCAGTACGGAGTGCCCGGAGAACTCGGCGCTAGACGGGCTGGCGGAACAGGAAGCGGCGCCAAAGCGCCGCGTGGTTACGATGGGATGGAATGGGTAATTAGGGATTGTGGGGATTCAGGTTTCCCATTCAGCCGGAGATGTGATTCACAATCCGGATGGAACGCTTCGTATTGACCGACGCCCAATGGGCGAAGATGGAACCGCATTGTCTGGGCAAGCCTGAAGACCCCGGACGCAGTGGCAGGAACAACCGGCTGTTTCTTGAGGCGGTGCTTTGGATTGTGCGAACTGGCAGTCCATGGCGTGATCTGCCAGCGATGTTCGGCAACTGGAGCACAGCGTTCCGGCGGTTTCGCGATTGGCGCGAAGCCGATGTTTTCAACCGGATTTTCGATGCCATGTCGGAAGAACCGGACATGGAATACGCAATGGTTGATGCCACCATCGTCAAGGTTCACCGGCATGGCCAGGGCGCGGCAGCTCGTTGATGGCGAGACCGCGTTCGACCTTCCGAGGCCGGCGGCCGAGGTCATCATGCTGCTGGCCAGGCAGGCGCTCGAGCTCCATGCGCGCCTTCGCGAGCACGACCGGCGTATCGACGCCATGCAGCGTAGCGATGACATGGCGCGACGCCTGGCAACGATACCGGGGATCGGTCCGGTCGGCGCAACCGCGCTGGCTGCGGCAGTTGGAGACCCACACCAGTTTCGCTCTGGGCGCCAGTTCGCCGCGTGGTTGGGCCTCACTCCGCGTCAGAAATCGAGCGGCGGAAAGGAACGCCTGGAGCGCATCACCAAGATGGGCGACAAATATTTGCGGCAACTGCTGGTGATCGGTGCAACCTCGATGATCCGGCGCGCCAAGGACAGGCCCGATGTGGTCGACCCACGCTTGGTCGCGCTGCTGGCCAGGAAACCAGCAAAGCTAGCCAGCGTGGCGATGGCCAACAAAATGGCGCGGATCGCCTGGGCCATCATGACGCGCGGCCAGATCTACCAAGCACACCATGCGCCGATGCTGGTGGCATAGTACGAAATCTGGCTGAGAAGATCAGCCGAACGAAGTTGTGAGCGCGAAGAGAAGTGATGGCGAAAAAACCGGGCGGACCGGGAACGAGGACAATCCAAGGAAAGGCAAAGGCGCAACAGCCTGCAAAGCCGATAGGAACCTTGTTCGCGCACCCCATCAGGGCCAGCAGTCCCTACCGACTGCGCAAACAGGCCGGACAGACGACTGCACCTGACCGAAAGCCGAACTTCAAAAAGTGCTTGCAACGCGGGAGCCATCCACAGACGTTTCCGGACCCGACGACATAGCTGACTTTCGCGTCCCTCATCGACGGACCCGGTCAGTCATTGCGAACGACGCGGAATCCCCAGCTGTGGCCGACGTAGCTCGCATGCCTAGGCGCGCGGACGGCGGCGTAAGTCGAGAAGACCGCGTTGCCATAGGAGCCGCCGCGTGATGCCCGGCCGTCGCAGTCTCCCGTGGTCCAGGTGGAACCGTCGGTCGGCGCACCCTGGTAATTGTTGTTGTAGCAGTCCGACGTCCATTCCCAGATGTTGCCGAGCATGTCGTAGAGGCCCCAGGCGTTGGGCTTGTAACTGCCGACCGGCGATGTCCAAGCATAGCCGTCGTGGCACTGGAAGCGGTAGTCGGGGCCGCTCGGCGCCTTCAGTTCGGCGGCCTGGTCGAGGTCCGGTTCATTGGCGTATTCACAGGCTTTCGCGTCTTTGGCATCACCCCAGAAATAGGCGGTCGTGGTGCCGGCCTTGGCGGCATATTCATACTGCGCCTCGTTGGGGACGGCATAGCGGTGCCCGGTCTTCTTGCTCAACCAGGCAGCATAGGCGTCGGCATCCTCACCGCTGACGCAGACCACCGGGTGCCGGTCGTCCTGCGGGAAACCGGGGGAACGCCAACTGTAACCGCGTGCAGGCTCGTAGATGAAGTGACCGTCATGGAAACGCTGGTTGGTGCAGGTGTCGGACGTCTGGTAATGCGTCTCGTCTATGAACTGACGAAACTGCCCGACAGTCACAGGATACCTAGCCATCATGAAGCCCTTGGCGAAGGTGACCCGATGGATGGGCGCGGCCTTGCCAGCCTGCGGCTTGGGCATGCCGAAGGCAATTTCCTGTTCGGCACTCATGCCCATGTCGAAACCGCCGGCGGGCAGCGCGACCATTTCAGGGCACCCGATGCAATCGCGGTGGACGCCTGCATTCGTCGCGGAACCATGGGCAGCGTGCGAGGCGCGATGGGTTCCCGCTGCAACGGCGGCGGGACCTTGCGCGGCGAAGAGGGCCAGAAACAGCCAGTTCCAGATGCGCATCACTTGGCTCCGTTGAAATAGTCGGCGGTCGGATAGACCGGGATGTAGGCGAACTTGGGCGTTTCCCAGCCGCCGCGCATGACGATGACGGCGGGCTTCGAGGGGTCGATGAGCTTCGCGGCGAAGGTGCGCGCAGTGTAGTTATCGCGCGGCCCGAGAGCTGCGAGGTCGGCCTTCAGCGCGTCGATGTTGGCGACATTGTCGGATGCGATCACGCGGGTGGTGATCTTCTCGATGCCTATTGGCGTGACATGGACATAGGTGAGATGGAACTCGCCCGGGCTCTCCGAGCGGCCGTAGAGAGTAAGCCCCGGCTGGCGCCCGCTCTCGCAATCGGCATACTTGCGGATCGCCTCGTCGGTCAGCCAGTCGTGCGACCAGAACACGGCGTAATCCATGACGTTGTCGAGCTTGAGGCTGTAGAGCCTGTCGCGTGCGGCTTGGCGGGCCTCGGGCAGCGAAGCGCTCTTGGCAATCAGCTCGTAGTAGTTGGGGCTGCCCGGCTGTTCAGCCTTGAGCCGGTCATACTCGGTCCGCGTCATCTGCACCGCGAAGGACAGCCGCTCGACTTCATTGAGCGTGGACAAGGCACGGTCGCTGAAGTCGGTTACCCGGCACGGCCCGGCAAGCGCCGGAGAGGCGAAGGCCAGTGCCAGCAGCGCACAGGCAGGCGCAAGCCAGGGACGCTTGAATGTCGATTTCCTCATACGATAACTCCCACTGGCTCAGCCGAGCCTTCGATTTCCAGCCGGCCCAGGCTGTAGTCGCCCTTGATCGTCGTGCGTTGCATACGGCGATGGTATTTCGCCGGGTTACCGCTGGCCGCGTGCATGAAGCGCCAGTTGTCCCAGATTGCCATGTCGGTCGGGCTCCACTTGTGCCAGTAAGCCTGCACCTTGGCCTCGATCTCCGCGAGCAGCGCGTTGAACAGCGCATCGCCTTCCGGGTTTTCCATTCCCTCAATGCCCGCTGCCTGCCATGGCGAGACATGCAGCACCTTCTCACCGGTCTTGCGCGTCCAGACCGCCGGATGGACCGAACGCGGCGTGCTTCTCGCCTGCTCGATCATGTCGATCATCATCTCGCGCAGCTTGATCGGCTTGAACGACGCCGGACGGCCGAACCGCAATTCGGTGAACATCAAGTGCGAGTGATAGACGATGTTCAGCGTCTCGAACCGCGCGCGCAGAGCTGGATCGATATCGTTGTATAGCTGGATGCCGTCGGCGAAGCCGGTAAGACCGCCCTCCGGCGAAATCACGATCGGGCGCAGGATTCCCCCACGGTTGAGCTTGGGCGCATAGCAGGCATCGACGTGCCAAGGCACCCAGCCAGACACTTCCTGCCCGTCGATCTCGAATATATCGACATAATCGAAGTCAGTCATGCCGCGCACGTCGTCGTCGGCCAGGGGCATGCTGTCGCCGATGGCATGGTCCTCGAGCTCGCCGAACACGCGGCTCAGGGCGACCTGCATGGCGTTGGTCGGCTCCATGCCCTCGAACACGATCATGCCGCGATCCTCGAACACGGCGTTGATCTCGGCGCGCAGGCCGGCGTCCGTCGAATTGGCGAGGGTCACCCCCGTGATGCGCGCGCCGAACGGCAGGTCGTCGCTGAGCGGGCGTACCGCAATTCCCGTCATGTCCGCTCTCCTCAGGGGATGTTGTACCAGTAGAGCACGATGGCGCTCACCTTGCCGTCGATGAATTCGAACTGCTCCATCACCTTGCTTTCGAACTCCTTGCCGGTTTCGTTGTGGACGCCGCGGGTTTCGAGTTCGACGACGATGGAGTTGGGATCCTCGGTCATGTGGTTGCGCAGGGTAGTAAGGTGGGTGGTCTTGTGGCCGACCTGTGGAATCAGCTCCCAGCACCGCTTGAACCCGTCGAGGCCCTTGTAGATGCCGCCATAGGCCAGGGCATCGGGCTCGCGCAGTTCGAAGTCCGGATGGACCAGCGTCGCCAGCGTGTCCCAGTCGTTGCGAAACAGGGCATCGACGAACTGGGTCTTCACCGCCTCGTTGTGGCGGTGCTGGTCGGTCCACTCCCAGATGCCGTTGCCCTGCGAGATCATTTCTCTTGCCATGCCTTCCTCCTCAACCGGATGCCATTGCTGTCGGCCATGTTGCTTTTGAAATCCTGCGCGCTTGGGCAGCACGCCCTCCGCCTTCGCCCTGGAGTACCTTGAGGCGATAGGTCCAAAGGTGGAGCGGGAACTCCAGGGTGAGGCCCATGGCACCCGAAAATTGGTGGCAGTCGGTTATGATCTTGCGCATCGAGTCTTGCGCATAGAGTGTGGCGATGGACGCCTGCCGGTCATCATCTGCATAGGCGGCGCGCAAGGCCAGCAGGCGGCAGGCCTGGACGATCTGCGCATCTTCAGCCAGCCGGTGCTGGATGCCCTGAAAATGCCCGAGCGGCTGGCCGAATTGCTGGCGTTCTTTGACATAGGCGACCGTGCTGTCGAGCGCGCCACGCATCAGGCCGGCTGCTTCTGCGGAGAGGCCCACTGCGGCGCGGCGGCGAATGGCGGCTGCCTCTTTGCCCCCGATGCGGCGCAGGCCCTGGGGCAGCCGGTCCAAGCGGGCCATGGGATAAGCGGCGACGCCGGAAAGGGGAGTAAAGTCGCCCGTTTCAGGCCGCCCGACCAGGACATCGTCACCGTCGAACAGGCAAAGGGCCCGCGCCTGGGCAAGGTAGCGGACAGGCTTGCCGACACTCCACGTCAAGGCGATAGGGCCTCCCGTCCCGCCGATCAGCGGCCCCGCCAGCATCGAGGCAGCCGCCTCAACGCCGATAGGGCATCTCGCTGCCGCCTCTACCAGCAGGGCGGCTTCCAGTGGACCGAAGCCGGGCTGGCTGGCCACGTCGCAAAAGCCGCTGGATACGAGTTCCTGCTGGAAGAAGGCGTCCCATGCGCAATAGCCATGTGCTCCCACCGGCAAGACGCGGTAGCGCGCCAGCAGGCCTTCGAAGGCCGTCAGCAGCAAGTGCTGGTCTTCGTTGAGGGTGAAGTCCACGAGGCTACCTCCCCAGCCCGAGAACATCGCGCGCGATCAGGTTGAGCTGGATCTCTGCGGCTCCGGCGGCGAGTCCCGCGGCGATGGCGCGCTTGTGATGGGTCGCAACCATGGGCGCCTCGTCGGAAGTGAACAGGTGCGGCGTCCAGTCGAGCACGAAATCGGCGACGGCTCGTTCGGCGAGGACGACGGCATAGCGGGCCATCGACGCGCTGCCGGTGTCCGGCCGATCGCGCATGCGCTTGTCGACGGTTTCATAGACCAGCATTCGCGCCGCCTCGCAGGAGGCCAGCGCACTAGCGGCCGCCAGTTCTGCGTTGGCAGAGAAGGCGTCTTCGGCCTGTAATTCGGAGACGGCTCGATCCAGAGTCTTCAACGCCAGGGCGTAGCGGGGAATGCCCACGCGCTCGTAGTCGAGCGAAAAGCGGATGACTTCCCAGCCCTTGCCTTCCGGTCCCAGCCGCTCGCTGGCCAACACCTCGACATCGTCGAAGAACACCTCGTGGAGGTCGCCATCGCCGACGACGCTGGAGATCGGCCGGACGGTGATACCCGGCCGGTCCATCGGCAGCAGGAATACCGACACGTCGCGGCGAGCAGGCCCGGTTTTGGCCACAAGGAAGCACCAGTCCGCCAGGCGGGCGTAGGAAGTCCAGATCTTCTGCCCGTTGACCCTGTAGCCATGGCCATAGGGCTCCGCCCGCGTTCGAATGGCCGCAAGGTCGGAGCCGCCTGACGGCTCCGAGAACCCCTGGCACCAGATCACGTCGCCCGCCAGCATCCTGCCCAGGTGGAGGGCCTTCTGCTCCTCGCTCCCGTAGGCGAGGATGGTGGGGCCGATCCAGTTCACGTTGTAGTATTGCGGTCCGCGAGGCTCACCGGCTTCCCACATGCTTTCGCCAACGATGAAGTGGTCCCAGGCTGAAGCCCCAGCGCCGCCATGCTCCACGGGCCAGTGGGAAGCGAGGAGGCCCTCATCGGCGAGCTTGGGGCAGAAAAGGCGAGAGAAATCGGAAACGGCCTGCGAGCCCGGGCTGAGCGATGCCGTGCCTTCCCAGTCGGCGGGAAGATGGGCGGCAAGGAAGCGCGCTACCTGCGCGCGCAGTGCCTGCTGTTCGTCGCTCCAGCCGAATTCCATCTCGTTCTTTTCCACGTTGTGGCAACATGAGTCGCCTTGTGATTGCCAAAGGACACGGGAGGCAGTTAGTCGTCAAACCACAAGCTGCATTGTTCCCACATTGCGGCAATACAAGGAGAGCGGAATGCCTGAGATGCCCGATAACAGCCAGTCCGGCGCGCAGGCGATCCGGCGCGCGATCGGCGTCATCCGGGCCATCGCCCAGTTCCAGCGGAGCGGGGCGACGCTCAGCCGCATTGCCAGCGCCACCGGGCTTTCCACCTCGACTGCGCATCGCATCCTGCGAACGTTGGTCGACGAGCGCATGCTGCGCCATGATGAAGCGGCGCGGACATACCACCTTGGCCTGCTCGCCTTCGAACTCGGGCTGGCGACCCAGGCGGAATCGCAGGTCCAGCCATATTGGCGCGAAACCATCGAGGACATCGCTCGCCGAACCCGCCTGACGACCTATCTCATGGCCCGAAGCGACTGCGAAGCCGTCTGCCTGCTGTGCGAACAGGGCTCCATGCGCATTCGCGCCATCCCTATCGAGGTGGGGCAGCGGCTTCCCATGGGCATCGGCGCCGGCAGCCTCGCCATCCTCGCCACTGTCGCGGATGACGAGTTGCCTGCCATCATGGCGGCCAACGAGGCGCGCCTGCGGCAGTTCCCGGGGGCCGGAAACCAGGCGGCGCAGATCCTGGAGCGCGTTGCGGGTGCGCGCCAGGCCGGGTTTGCCGTCAGTAGCGGCTCGGTGGCCGACGGGCTTGTCGGCGTCGGGGTTGCCGTGCTGCCGCGCCGGGGATTGCTCCAACTGGCCATCAGCGTCTCAGCGGTCGCCGACGTGATGGACGCCAACGAAGCCCGCCACATCGCCGGCATTATCGCCGCCGGCATCCGCAAGCGGCTTTCCGACACGCAAGAACTGGCCGCTTGAAAGACACAGCAAGGGAGAAGGGTTTATGGCGAGGATTGAACTGGAAGGCGTTGGCCTGGAATATGACCTGCTCGGCCCGGAAGGAGCACCGGCGGTCGTTCTGACCCCGGGCGGCCGGTATTCCAAGGACGTGGCAGGCCTGCCGCAGCTGAGCGGCCTGCTCGCGGAAGCCGGGCTGAGGGTGCTGTTGTGGGACCGACCCAACTGCGGCGCATCGGACCTGCATTTTGCCGGTCCCAGCGAAAGCGGCATGCAGGCGGCATTCCTCGTGCGGATGGTTCGCGCGCTCGGCTTGGGGCCGGTGACTCTTGTCGGTGGCTCGGCGGGTGCGCGCATCTCCCTGTTCGCCGCGCGCGAGGCGCCGGAGGCCTTCGCCGGCATGATGCTGTGCTGGATCAGCGGCGGGCTCGTCTCGATGATGCGGCTGGGTTCGTACTATTGCTGCGAACCGGCGGAGGAGGCGGCGCTCAAGGGCATGGAGGCCGTGGCTGCCATGCCGATCTGGGCGCAGCAGGTGGCCAGCAATCCGCGCAACCGGGACTACATGTTGAACTTCGACCCGGATCAATTCATCGCGCAGATGGAGCGCTGGGCGGCTGGCTACATTCCCTCCGCCGATACGCCGGTCGGCGGAATCCCCGTCGAGGACTTCGCGAAGATGATGATGCCCGCGCGCATCCTGCGCGGTTCCCCGCGCGACCTCTATCACCCTGCTTCGGTTTGCGAGGCGGTTGCCGGATTGCTGCCGAACGCCACGCAGGTCGATCCGCCTTGGGACATCGACATCTTTGCCGAGCGCATGGTCGACGGGAAAGGGCTGTTTAGCGACTGGCCGATGCTGCGTGATCCGGTCGTCGACTTTGTCCGGAGCCTCGCCGCATGACGCTGGATCCGCGCCTGCAAGAGCTGCTCGATCATCACGAGATCCGCAAGCTGCTCGCCGAATACTGCCATGCCTGCGATCGGGGAGACGAGGCGATGATGGCCGCCTGCTATACTGGCCCCGACAGCTGGGACGATCATGGTCTGGTGAAGGCCAGCGGCCCCGAATATGCGCGGATCATGATGGAGCGCGTCCTGCAGCGCACCGAAGCCGCAGCGCATGTGCTGGGCCAGTCGCTGATTCGGGTAGAGGGTGACCGTGCGGGTGCGGAAACCTTCTTCGTCGGCTTCTTCCGCCTTCCCGGCGAACAGGGCGAGCCGCCCCGGATGAACCAGCTTGTCGGGCGTTTCGTCGACAAGTTGGAGCGTGTCGACGGGCATTGGAAAATCCGGCATCGCACCTGTGTTCGGGACACGTCCATGACGAGCACGATCACCTGCGACGACTATGCCGGGTTTGGCTTCGTCGAAGGGCGCCGCGACGCGGATGACCTAGGGTCAGCACTTGTCGGGCTTTCCCACCGGGCCTGAATTAGAGTCTTTGCACCAGGTGTTTGATTACCGATCTACACGGTTCCACGTCCGGTTCCCCCGAAAAGGAGCCATAGAGGCTTCTGATTTGCCACCTCAATTCCTGCCGTTCGAGGTCCTCCCGGGTTGCTGAATGCACGGCGGGATGCACAAAATCAGGCGGGCTGCGAAGTAGCGCACAACACCGGTTTTGGACCTAACTCCATCGGCGCTACCAGTTCGGTTGCAGCACCGAGGAGGACCGGTCAGCCGCCCCTGCCGTCAATCCGATTGTAGACTGCTTCTGCGGCTCACCACCGCCCCTTGTCCGCGCGCTCCATCGGCACTCCACACCCCTCGCACAGCGCGACATAACCTCCATGCTTGCCATGCTGGCTTCCGGCGCAGGCGCTACGCTGGCCGAGATCATCGCCGTCACGTGCTGGCAGCGGCACAGCGCCCGCGCCATGCTTTCGATCTTGAGCAAGCAAGGGCACGCGATCACTCGCGTGAAGCGCGAGACGGGCGAGAGCTGCTATGTCCTGGCGGGCCACGCCTGATGGACAGCCATGAGCTCGATGCCGAACTTGCCCTGCTGCCCCAACTGACCTGTCCGCAGTTGCGACAGCGCTGGCTGGAGGTCACCGGTCGGTCGGTGCCGCGGGTCAAGCACGCGCTGCTGCGCATGGCGCTCGCCCGGGAGCTGCAGGCATCAGTCTATGGCGGCCTGTCGCGCCGCACGGCCGAGCGCCTCGCGCAGATGAGCAGCGCGCAGGCAGCAAGCCGCGACAGGACCACCAGACTGGTCCGGGAGTGGAAGGGAACCCTCCACACGGTCCTCGTGAGCGAGGACGGCGCCATCCAGTGGAACGGCAAGACCTGGGGCTCGCTGAGCGAAGTCGCCCGCGAGATCACGGGCACCCGCTGGTCGGGCCCCGCCTTCTTCGGGCTCAGGAAGGGGAAGGCGGCATGACCCCGGTTCGCTGCGCCATCTACACCCGCAAGTCGAGCGAGGAGGGCCTCGAGCAGCATTTCAACTCGCTGCATGCGCAGCGCGAGGCCTGCGCGGCCTATGTGGCCAGCCAGGCCAGCGAAGGCTGGGCCTTGCTGCCGCAGCATTACGACGATGGCGGGATTTCGGGCGGCACGCTGGAGCGCCCTGCCTTGCAGCAATTGCTAGGCGACATTGCTGCCGGCCAGATCGACATCGTCGTCTACAAGGTCGACCGGCTGACCCGCTCACTGCTCGATTTTGCCAAGCTGGTCGAAGCCTTCGACAAGGCCGGGACCAGCTTCGTATCGATCACCCAGTCGTTCAACACCACCACAAGCATGGGGCGGCTGACGCTCAACATGCTGCTCAGCTTCGCCCAGTTCGAGCGCGAGGTCACCGCCGAGCGGATCCGCGACAAGCTCGCGGCTTCCAAGGCGAAGGGCATGTGGATGGGCGGGGTTCCGCCTCTGGGCTACCGCGCCGATGGCAGGACCCTGGCCATCGTCGAGCCCCATGCGGCCTTGGTTCGCGACATCTACACGCGCTATCTTGAGCTCGAAAATGTCAGGAGTCTCGCTGAACAGTTCTCAAGCGAGGGCATCTTGGTGCCCAGACGCAAGGCCGGCACTGGCCGCGCCTATGGCGGATCGCTGCTCTCGCGCGGGCAGCTCTATGCCGTGCTCAGGAACCCGATCTATGTCGGCGACATCCCGCACCGCGGCAAGGTAAGCCCGGGCCTGCATCCTGCCATTATCGAACGTCCGCAGTGGGAGGCCGTGCAGCGGCACTTGTCGGGCCACGTCAAGGGCACCCGCCAGCGCGGCCGTGCGGCCAGCGCCAGTCCACTTGCCGGCAAGATCTTCGATGGCGAGGACGAACCCCTGCTAGCCGCCCATACGACCCGCAAGGGCAACACCCGCTATCGCTACTATGTCAGCAAGTCGCTGCATTACGGCAGCGCCAGCAATGGCCTCAAAATGCCGGCCGAAGAAGTCGAGCAAACCGCGCGCCTCGGCCTCGCCGACCTCTTTGCCGATCCGTTGCAGCTCGCCGAGGAGGCGGGCTCGCACTGCCGCCGGAGGCATTGCAGCGCGTTGTCGAGCGGGCCGGACAGCTGCGCGCCGACATGCTGGCGGACAAGGCCCTGTTCGCGCAGCTGCTCGACCGGGTCGAGATCACCGAGCATGGCATGGTGCTCGTGGTCCCTTCGGCTGCGATAGGCGCTGCACTGGCGCTCGACCAGCAATCCGGTGCCACGGAGCACTTGCGCATCCCGCTGGGCGTGAGGCTGACCCGAACCGGCCGCGCAATCCGGCTGGTCCACGGCAATGGTACGCTGGCCACCGGAGGAGAGGATGATACTTCCGCGCTGCTCCGCTTGATCGCCAGGGCCCATGCCTGGTGGAAGGTGCTGTGCGAAGGCCAGCTGACGCCGACTGCGCTGGCAGAGCGCGAGGGGGTGACCACGACCTGGATCATCTTCGAACGCCAGCAAATCATGCTACAGCTCGAAAAGGACGCCGATACCTTGGGCAAGATCGCAGCCGGCATGCTGCCGCCTGACAAGCTGCCAGAGACCGCAGAATCCATTGCCAAAGGTGCAAAGGACTCGCTCGCAGCGTTCCAGGACAGGGTACCCGGCGGTCGGACCAAACCCGAGGCGTGGACGAACTGGCCGGACTTCTCGCAGCGGCTGCAGGCTTTCGCTCGAAATGCCGAGATCATGGCGCAAACGGCCAAGTCGAAAGATGTCGTAGCGGTCACGTCGACGTTAGGCGACGCGCTTCCATGCAAGCAGTGTCACGACCTCTATCGGGCACCCCAGAAATAGAGCCCGCTTTCAGGAGACATTATGTCCCGCCATGTTGTTCTTCGTTCGATCTGGGCGCTCGCATTCGCTGCGCTTGCCTCAGCGGGATCGGCCGGACCTGCCGACCAGGCTCGTGCGCGAATCGCGGCTTTTCGCGATCTCGGCACCACATTCAAGCTGATTAATGACACGCTTCGCTCCCCGCAGCCGCAGATAGCAATCGTGCAGCGGTCCGCCGTAGGCATCCACACCGCTGGGCAGAGAATATACGGCTAGTTTCCGTCCGGCAGCGGCCCGCGACCCGGTGTGAAGACCGCCGCGCAACCGGAGATTTGGCTGCGCGCTCGTGATTTCAGCCTCGCGCAGGATACCTTTGCCCGCGAGGCCGACGCCTTCCTGCGCGTCGCAAAGACCGGCGACATCGCGGCGATCCGTGCTGGCGTGCGCCGGCTTGGCGGCACCTGCAAGAGTTGTCACGACACGTTCCGCGCGCCCGAGAACTGACGGCGCACGGCCAAGACCGTTGACGATCCGAGGAGGATGACTATGAACCGAAGCCGTCGCAATTTTCTCGCCTGTGCCGGGCTTGCGCCGATAGCGCTGATCGTGGAAGGCAGCAGTTCCAGCGCGCAAAGTCCGCCTGCCTGCTATGATCCGGCTGCTCTTACGCTTGCTGACAAGAGTCGGCGGCGCTCACTTGGTTTCGTCGAGACGTCGGGTGACGAAAAACGCCGGTGCGGACACTGCGCTTTTTTTAGGCTCACTCGCGGCAGTTGCGGAAGTTGTCAACTCATGACTAACGCTCCGGTGACCGTCTCGAGCGTCTGCAATTCCTTCGCCCCGAATGCATAACTCCTGGAAGCGCTAGCCGAGGAAAGTCAGAAAATCCCCTTGCAAACCTGGGGGCATCCACACACGACCCAGCGCGATCCGTCGCGCAGACCTGGAAGCTCCGCTTCGCAAGGTCGATCGCCAAGATGTATGCATTTGCCAACTGCTCCTCCGTCATGCGCCAGGTCGGCGCAGTCAGCATCATACGATGCCGGGCGAAGGGGGCATCCGCCGCATCAGTTCACGGCAGCATGCCAGTTTGCCTTCCACTTCCTGTAAGATCGACTGGACTTGCCTCGACCTTGTGGAGCATCCGATAGACCACGGAACGACCGCATGCGATCGCGAACCCTGTCTCGGTCAGGAACTGCAGGCCCAGCAGATCAATCGCAGTATGCGCGATACCGAGATGCCCCGCCACCTTCCGCAGCATATCCCGACGATCCCGCAACCAGCCCACGCACAGATTTTCAAGATCGGGAGAGGACCCTGCCTTGAGCAGAAGCTCGAACAGCGCCAGCACCTCGGTGCGATGCTGGCTCCAACCGTCTTCAACCAGGCTCCACAAGAGGTGAAATGCCAGCAAGAGATCGGGACTGGCGGCACAGACCTCCTCGACCCTGGCTTCAAGCCGCGTCAAATCCCGCCGCACAACATCTTCCAGCGCGGCGCGGATCAGGTCATGCTTCGAGCCGATTTCATTGATAATGGTCGAGAGGGGAAGTCCGGATCTATTCGCCACCTTGCGCAGTGTGGTGCCGCGAATACCCTCCGCACCGATAAGCGGAATTGCAGCTTCGATAAGCCGACAGGAAGGAGGATGTCGCTCATCGTCTGACGTCATTGCGCCCTGATAGAAAAATACTCCGCCAAAGTCATGAGGCGAAGGATTCGATCTGGCGTCAGCCTTTCAGCAGTCGTCGGGATTCGGCAGCCATTCTATGGCGTGCCAAAGATGACCTTTCCTTCCTTGATTGTCGCCACGACGTGGAGATCGAGAAGTCTTTCCCTGGGCAAGGAAAGGGGATCGCCATCGAGCACGACAAGATCGGCCAGCTTGCCGGGCTCCAGTGTGCCCTTCACGGCTTCCTCATGGATCTCGTAGGCCGCGTTCCTGGTGACTTCCTCCAGCGCTTCGAATGGCGTGACCCGTTCCCCGGGGCCGAGAATGTCGTTCGAGCGCGTCCGCCGCGTAACCGCCGACCAGATCAGCCGGATCATGTCGGGGGGCACAACCGGCGCATCGTTGTGGATGGTCGGGCGCAGGCCAAGATCGATGGCGTCGCGTTGCGGCGAGATGCGATCGGCGCGTGCGGGGCCCAATGTGACCTCGCGATACCAGTCGCCCCAGTAGAAAGTGTGGCTGGCGAAGAAACTGGGTTCGATGTCGAGCGCCTTCATGTCCTTGAGCTGATCGAGACGCGCTGTCTGGGCGTGGATGGCAATGGTGCGGTGCATCGTGAGGCCAGGCAGGGCATCGACTGCCCGCACCCCGTCGATCAATTGCTGAACGGCGGCATCGCCGTTGACATGGACATAGACCTGCCAGCCGTGCGTGGCGGCCTTTTGCAGGGTTGCGCGGAACACGTCATCGGGAATTTGGCGATAGCCGGAGTAGTTTGCCTCGCGTCCTTCGGGGGGATGGTAATAGGCTTGGTTCAGCCATGCCGTACGACCTTGCGGCGATCCGTCCGCGACGATCTTGACCCCTGCCGCGCGCAAGTGGCCGATATAGGGGCCATTGAACGGGATGCTTTCCAGGTCCGGCCACTTCATCATGATCAGCGGCAAGGCATGGACGTCGATGAAGAGCGTCCCCCGTTTTGCCGCTTCCTGCAGCAAGGCCCAGCCTTGCGGCATGGTGGCGCCGTCCTGGGCCGTAGTCAGTCCATTCCGCGCGTAGATTTGCTGGGCCTTGGTCAGCCGTTCGATCTGCACGTCAAGCGTGGGCTGGGGCAGATGCGCGAGAGCGGCAAGCATGGCGTTCTCTTCGACCACACCCGAAGCCGTCTTGCCGTCGGCCTCTCGGCGAATGACGCCGCCGGGCGGATCCTTTTCGGCATGGAACATGCCGGTCACATCCAACGCCTTCGTGTTCATCGCTGCCAGGTGGCCGGACACGTGGAACACCAGGATCGGCCGGTCACTTGCGACTGCATCGAGTTCCTGCCGCGTCGGATGGCGGCCTTCCTTCAATTGGGCGTCGTCGTAGCCCGAGCCTATCACCCAGCCATCGGAACTTTTGAGGATCAGTGCTCGCAACGCCGACTGAAGGCTCGCGATATCGGTCACCGTACCAACTGGCGGCGGTTCCAGCGCCGCCATGTCCGCACCCTGTGCGACTCCGGTGATGTGTCCATGCGCGTCAATGAAGCCGGGCAGCAAGCTGCGTCCTCGCAGATCGACAATCTGCGTGTGGCGGCCTTTGAAGCGCTCCACTTCGGACCTGCTGCCGATGGCGACTATCCTGCCACGCTCTACGGCTAGCGCTTCTGCCCGAGCATTGGGGGTCGTCATCGGAACGACATTGCCGTTAATGAAGATCGTGTCCGCGCCGGGGCGCGCATACGCTTGCCCGGCATGAATTCCGGCGAGCATGAATAGCGCCATCAACCCTGGGCGGCGAACCTCTTTCCCCGTCCGCAAGCCAGCAACACTTTCCAACCTCATATATTCCTCCAGCGGTTCAGGCACCGCGCCAGCCCATGATGTCGGAGCCTATTTCCGCTCCTCCCCCGCCGAGGTTTACCGCCCCGCGCCAGGAGGAATGGCGCGAGGCGGTAAGGCTCTTGTCTAGTCGCCGAAGTGGTACTTCAGACGGAAGCCCCACATGCGAGGCTGGCCCAGCAGGATTTCCGCGGCACCGGCCGAATTCCATGCCGAGGTATTGGCGACATTGTAGACAGTCTTGGTCAGGTTGGTGACGAAGAACGAGGCATCGACCGCCGAACCCCCGATGCTTTTCCAATCGACGTTCATGTTGAGCACGCTGTAGGCGGGCGTCACGCCGATCGCGTAACCATCGACATAAGCCGGAGAGGCGCCGTCATTGAGCGACGAAGACTGGTGAACCAGCGTGGCGCCGATCGACACATCTCCGACGCGCTTGTCGAGCGGTACGTTCCAGGTCGCTGACAGCGAAATCTTGTGCTTCGGCGTATATGTGAAAGGCGAGCCAACGGATACGCTGGGAATGGCCTGTCCGAAGTTGGTGCCGCAAATCCGCTGACCCAGGGCGGTTCCGTCGCAGGCGAGGGCTGCGGCGGCGACATCGGTAACCTTGGAGTCTAGGTAGGCGTAGCTGAGGCCCAGATTGAGCTGGTCGAACAGAGTCGCGCCGGCGTCGACTTCGATGCCGTAGACCCGCGAACTACCTGCGTTGACAATCGCGTTTCCGCCAGCGACGCCGCGCGCGGCCGCCTCGGCGGAAGGAACCAGACCGGCAAAGAACTGCTGATTCTTGAGCTTGTTATAGAATGCCGCCAGGTTGAAATAGCCACGCACCTGTCCCCGGAAGGAACCCTTGAAGCCCACTTCGTAAGCATCGAGCTGTTCGGGTTCCCAGGTTTCCAGGCCCGGATTGGTGAAGTTGACACCGCCTTGACGATAGCCGCGCGAATATTTGGCATATGCCATCATGTCTGGGGTGAACTTGTAGTCGAGGTCGATCACCCAGGTCGGCTTGCTGGACTTCGCGGAGGTGTCGTAACGGCAGGAACTGCGATCAAGGCCGGGCACGGCCGTCGGATTGTGAAAGATATCGCTGCAATTCCGGTAAATCCGCACACCGCTTGCCGGATCGATGAAAGACGTCGGGTTGCGGTTGGCGGGATCGAGCGTCGCCCGCGTGCCGATCGTGAACCCGTAGGTATTGTCGAAGGTGTAGCGGAAGCCACCGGTCAGCGAGAGTTGGTCATTGAATTTGTATGTGCCCTGCGCATAGACGCCGTGGTTGTTGAAGCTGATCTGTGTAGCCGATTCCGCGATCGATCCGAAATACAGCGGATTGGAGCACTGCAGCAAAGAAGGATTGGTGCAATCCAGGAAGATGTCGGTCCGGCCACCGCTGAAACCCAGGGGGCGCGAAAACTCCAGATACCCTCCGACGGTGTATTTGAATTTGTCACCGACATTGCCCTGGAACTGGAGTTCGTCGGTGACGGTGCGTTGGGCGGAGTTGTGGCCGCCGGGCTCGGCAACATCCAGCACGATGCGGTCGTAATTGGTGCCGGCCGGTATGAATAATGGCAATCCGCCCGGCAAACCGCCCGTGGTCGTCAGCCTGGGGCTGATCCTGGTGGCAAGAAAGCCCATTCGCGTATCGCCAGGAAATGGCGAGGGATCGACTGCGGCAACCGCAAAGTTGCTGGTGCCGAGGTCGAAATTGGTGGCCTCGCGGAATTCGCCGTAGCTGAAGATGTTCTTGATCGTCAGGCTGTCGCTGGCCTTCCAGGTGGTGGTGTTGATGACCTGCCACTGCTTGACGCGGAGATATGCGCCTGGGAACCCTGACTCGACATCGTAGAGGCTGTCGCCACGGGCATTTTGCCTGGCCACCTGAATGGCGCAGGAGGTGGCCTGGAGATGGCGGGTGCCGCTGTACCCCGCAGTTCCCGCAACCGTGTTCAACGGATTGTACGATGACGTGGGAGTAGCGCAGCCGACCATGCGCGAGGCAAAGCCGTGGGTATCGGAATTGCTGTAGTGGAAGATCGTGTAATTCTCGAGATTCGGCGTCAGGTTGGCGACGACGCTGAGGCGGCCATAGGTGTAGTTGACGTCATTGAACGCGTCAGTGGTGCCAGGCACGCCCGAGACGTTCTTCATGTAGCCGTCGCGCTTGTTCCGTTCGACGACAGCGCGGACCTTGAAGGTATCCGAAATCGGCACATTGATCGCCGCCGTGCCCTTCCAGGCGTTGTAGTTGCCAGCCGAGGCTTCGACATAGCCTTCCAGCTTGTCGGTCGGCTTCTTGGGCACCAGCAGCACCGCGCCGCCGGTTGTATTGCGGCCGAACAGCGTGCCTTGCGGACCCTTCAGCACCTGCACGTTCTGCAAGTCGGTGAAGGCACCGGCGCCCACGGTGTTGCCCGAGGTCGTGCCGCCTTGCGCCCGTACGCCGACGACTTCCGCGAAGTAGACACCCACGGTCGGTGCGCTCGCCGCGTCCTGATTGAAACCGCGAATGGCGAACGAAGCCTTTTCCGGACCATAACGCTGATTGACCGAAAGCGAGGGCGTTACCGTTGCGAGGTCGGTAGCCACAGCGACGTTCGATTTGGAAAGCTGCTCCTGGTTGAACACCGTGATCGAAATCGGAACGTCCTGCAGCTTTTCCTCGGCGCGGCGCGCGGTAACGATGATGTCGCCGCCGCTGCTCGCCTCATCGCTCGCCTGGGCAAGGACCGGCGCGGCATAGGCCGTGCCGAAGACCGCGACGCCCGCCAGGAAACTGGCCTTCAAACCATTCAACCTCATGAATTTCCTCCTTGAACCTTTGTCCATTGATCCCCGCCGGGTCCATTCGGCGGGAAATTTTGATAGTGCGCGCTTGCAGTGGCGTCTATTGCTTGGTTCTACCGCGTAGCCCCTGCCGGCAGATCCTCATGGATAGTTGCAGTGTGGCCGCTGAAGTGGCGGTCCAGCGCGAGGAGCCGGCGGCGGCCGCTTTCGTCGCCCTTGAGCTCGGCATCGAAGAAGGCCCGAAGCGCGGTTCGCGTAATCTCTTGCTGCAAGGCCGGCCCGATCAGTGGGATGCGTTCCTGGCAACCGGGGACCGTCATGCCCGGGGCCGAACGCTCGAAGAAGAGACAATCGGGATTCTTGTTGTCCGCCGGCTGGTCGGCGCCATCGCGAAACCAGACGTGGGCGCCTTTGTTGACCATGACTTCGAATTTCGGAGCTATGACGCGGTAATAGGCGGCGTGGGGGCCGCCGGTCATGCGGGCGAACAGGTCTTTCTCCGCCGAGAGGAACAGCACCGGCACATGCGAGGGCATCGTCCAGCTTCCGCCGAAGCCCATATCGTTGGACAGCGCGGCCTGGACGGGATCTCCCGCACCGAGCAGGGCGACGGCCGCAATGCGCGGTTCTCGCGTGCGGCTGCCGAAGACGGCGAAGTAATTGGTGACCGCGCCGAGCGAGTGGCCCATCGAGCCAATCTTCTGGCGGTCGATCAGGGGCGCGAAGAAGCTGTCGGAAAGCAGGCTGTCGATGATGAAGGAAAGATCCTTGGTCTGGTTGACCACATCGGAGAGATCCGGAGCCGTGACCTTGGCGAATGACGCCGGCGAGGTCAGCGGGAAATTGGGCGCGGCGACGACATAGCCGTGGCTCACGAGGTCGCGCACGATGTGGGTGGCATTGTCGGCATGCCCCATGGTGCCGTGTGCATAGAGCACCAGCGGCCACGGACCTCCCGCCGCGGGCGCGCCGGCCGCGTTTGCCGCAGCCTCCTTCGCAACCGGGTACCAGACGAACACATCCAGCCGCCGGTCTGGCGTTCCGGGAAAAGCACCGAATGCTTTGACCGGTCGCGTCTTGTCGACATAGGTGACCATGCGCTGGCCGACGCCGTACTCCCGATCCGCGGCCATGGCATTTCCCCCAGCGACACAGAGGAGGATGAACAGGCCCAACCGGCTGACGATGCTCGCAACACGTTTCAAATCGGGCTCCCCCATTGTCCCAGCCAGTGCAACGTAGCGCACGGCATATCGATAATTACTAGTTATGAACCATGGGAATGCTCATCGCTTGGATTGAGGCTTCCACAGTCAAATGTTAAAAATAGTATTTAATATCAATTATATATATGATACGAATCAAGAGGTATTGTGCCAATTTCCTCAAAACGGCAAATGAAGTTTGCTCAACGATGTAACCCAAGGTAATGGCGGGGTGCCTTGGAGAGGCATCTGCGCATGTTCAAAATGCAGCAATTTCGCCTGTTTGCCGCCATTGCGGAGGCGGGCAGCATCAACGCGGCGGCCGAAATCGTCGGACTGTCCCAGCCGGCCTTGAGCAAGGCGGTCAAGGAGATGGAACGTCAGTTGGGCGTGGAACTGATGGTCCGGACATCGCGCGGCATCTCGTTGACGCCGCATGGACTTGCTGTGGCAAGGCGCGCCAACTCGATAGGCCGCGAGCTGGAACGGCTGGCCGAGGAATTCAGTTGGCTGCAAGGGGAGATTGCCGGCGAGGTATCCGTCGGCATAACGGCGCTGGGGGTGACCCAACAATTGGCAAATGCGATCAGCGCCTTTCACCTGGCCCATCCCAAGGTGCGCATATCGGTCAACGAGCAGAGATCGGACCAGATCCTGAACCTGGTCCGCAACGGGCTGCTCGATTGCGGCATCTTGACCATTTACGGCAATTCGCCGCCGGAAGGTCTCGAGTATTTTCTGATCAAGTCCCATGAAGTGGCAATGGTGAGAGGCGGCAGGCATTCCCCTCGCATGTCCCTGGACGATGCGATGGCGTGTGAATGGGTCGACTATATCCAGGAAGACCTGGGAATAAGCTACATTTCAACCCTGACTAGGGAACTGGGTGTCAAGCATCCACCCAAAGTGCTTCACTGCTCGTCGGTGCGGCTGAGCGTACTCCTGGCGATCGAACTGGGTGCCATTTGCCATTTTGTTCGCGGTGCGATCCCGGCGTTCCGCCGCGAAATAGAAGGAGGGCGCTTGTCCGTGCTCGAGTTGGACTATCCCCTTCCTCCCATGAACTTAGGCATGATCCATCGCGATCGCGAAGTTCTGTCACCCGCTGCGCGAGAATTTGCAAAACTCGTTCGCTCTATGAGCTCTGACCACGACATCGAACTGTATCTAGTTTGAATGCGACACCATTCGGTCAACGCGCCGGCGATGTAGCTCGGGCCGTTGTCTCAGAGCAGCCTGGGCTTTGTTCGATGATATTCGGAGCCACGGTTATTTGGTAGACGAAGTCAGCGAACTGTTCAGGGCACACCGCCGCTTGGGCAATGATGCGGCAACGGCGCGACTGGAAGATGCCTTGTCCAACATTCAAGACGGCATGAACACGGCTGGGAAGTAAGTTCGACAGATTTTCGATCTGAGGGTCAGCTGAATCAGGGCAAAAGGACCCTGTGCGGGAAGATGTCCCGTCGCCAATGATCTGATTTTATTGAAATGAAGTAGCCGACCTAAAGGTATCGCGCGGGGCTCTTGCTACCTAGGAAGCTACTGCTCTCGCCTGAGCTTGGCGATCTGCAGCTTGAGGTGCGCAATCATCGCCTCGGTCGCGCTCTCGCGGGCGCGGGCCTCGGCCAACAGGGCTTCTGCTTCGTCAGCCCGTCGGGTTGCCGTTGCCAGCAGCGCCTTGAGCGCTTCGACATCGTCCGGAAGGGGCGAAACGGTGGCTTCCATGGATGAAGTGAATCAGCATCTGCCCGGTACTGCAAGGTCAAAATGGACCTCGACTGCGATTATCCCGCGCTTGCCGGACGCCAGGAATACTGCGGGTTGCGCCAGTCGATCCCGTCGAGCAGGCAGGCCAGCTGCGAACTGGTCAGCGAGACCATCCCGTCCTTGGCCGAGGGCCACACGAACCGCCCCTTCTCGAGCCGCTTGGCGTAAAGCGACATACCAATCCCGTCGTGCCAGATGATCTTCACCAGAGAGCCGACGCGCCCCCGGAACACGAACAGGTCGCCGCCATGCGGATCGCGCTTGAGCCCCTGCTGGACCAGCAGCGCCAACCCCTGCATGCCCTTCCTCATATCGGTGTGGCCCATCGCGATCCACACTCGCGCGCCGGAAGGAATCACCGCAGCGCCTTCAGGGCCGCGGCCACCATGGCAGGCGATGCCGAAACGAAAATGCTGATCCGCTTGCCGCGCGCCAGATCGATGACCATCGCGGGATGTGTGCCGGAACCGCCCGACCTCGCATCCTCGACCACTATGGCCTCGGCAAACCCAGGCTCAACCAGATCGACTGGCGCCGGTTCGATATGCCCTTCGCGGAGCTTGCGCCGCCAGGTGTAGATCAGCGCTGACGAGACATCGTGGCGCCGGCAAACCTCCGCGACGCAGGCTCCTGGTGAAAACGCCTCGGTCAGAATCCGCAGCCGCTCCTCATCACTCCACCGCCGGCGCCGCTCGGGACCCGAAAACACCGTGATCTGGCCCATCGACCGCTCCTAAGCGCACTGACAAGAGCACGCTTAAGACCGCTCGCTCACCCGCGCGGCAAGGCGGGACACGCCGGATGGATACGGTCAACGAGATGGCGTTCGAGTTGGAAGTGGTTGTGCAGGCTGGCGTGGACCGAGGCGAACTTCTGCAGTGCCTTAAGCAGCCCAGCTAGGGCAAAATCATTTGGGCACAAGTCCCCGGAGACACAGAAAGG
>CAZVWP010000029.1:0-49341 GCA_964630805.1 uncultured Novosphingobium sp.
ATGATGTTCTCGACATCCTCGCCGACGTAACCGGCTTCGGTCAGCGTCGTCGCGTCAGCCATGGTGAAGGGCACGTCGAAGGTCTTGGCGAGAGTCTGCGCGAGCAGAGTCTTGCCGCAGCCGGTCGGCCCTACCAGCAGGATGTTCGACTTCTGCAGCTCGACATCGCCGCCCTTGCCGCTGTGCTTCAGCCGCTTGTAGTGGTTGTGCACGGCGACCGAGAGCACCCGCTTGGCGCGGTCCTGTCCGATTACGTAATCGTTCAGCGTCTCGAAGATGTCGCGCGGTGTGGGAACGCCGCCGTCCTTCTTGCCGGCGATCCCCGCCTTGGTCTCCTCGCGGATGATGTCGTTGCACAGCTCGACGCATTCATCGCAGATGAACACGGTCGGGCCCGCGATGAGCTTCCTCACCTCGTGCTGCGACTTGCCGCAGAAGCTGCAGTAGAGCGTGCTCTTGGTATCGGAACCACTGAGTTTGGTCATGCCTTATCCAAATGGGCCGTTCGCCGGAAAGACTCGCGAGTCTAGCCAAGCCGTGGCCATAATCAATCCCGCCCGCTTAGCAGTCAAACCTTGTCGGGGGCTGAAACGCCAAGGTTGATATATTGTTCGTCCGGGCCCGGCCTTATTCCGGTGCGCCGCCCGAACCCTTGTCGGTACCCGGCGCATCGCCTTCAGGCCGTGATTCGAACACCTTGTCGACCAGGCCAAAGGCCTTGGCCTCTTCGGCATCGAGCCAGTTGTCGCGATCGACCGCCTCGTTGATCTCCTCGATCGGCTTGCCGGTGTACTTCGCATAAAGCTCGTTCAGCCGCTTGCGCAGCCGCAGGATTTCGCGGGCCTGAATCTCGATGTCGCTGGCCATGCCGCGCGCGCCGCCCGAAGGCTGGTGGATCATGATCCGCGCCTGCGGCAGGGCAATGCGCATGCCCGGCTCGCCCGCCGCGAGCAGGAACGAGCCCATGGAGCAGGCCTGGCCAATGCAGACGGTCGAGACCCGCGGACGGATGTATTGCATGGTGTCGTGGATCGCGAGGCCGGCCGTCACCACGCCGCCGGGCGAGTTGATGTAGAGCGAAATGTCCTTCGACGGGTTCTCGCTTTCGAGGAACAGCAACTGGGCGACGATCAGCGAGGCCATGTGGTCCTCGACCTCACCAGTCACAAAGATGATCCGCTCGCGCAGCAGACGGCTGAAGATGTCGAACGCGCGCTCGCCGCGGCTGGACTGCTCGACGACAGTGGGAACCAGGGCGCCGGTAATCGGATCGGTGTGGAACTTTCCTTGCGCGCCCGAGGCGCCGAACAGGTCGATCATGGAGTCTCTCTCTTGGATGGTGGCCCTATGTCGCGTGACGGGCGGCGATGTTCAAGGGGATTAACCCAACAATCGACGGGGCGCTGCCACTCTATCCGGGAAATTACCTGGCCAGCTTGGGCCATTCCTCGGCAGCAAGCGCCGCCGCCTGGCGAATCTTATCATTGCGCATGTCGATGGCGGGAAACATCTGCGGGTGGGTGAGGATATGGCTCATGTTGAGCTCGATCGCGCGCAGCACGATGCGGCCCGCGACAATCGGCTCCATGCCGACCGTGCCGTCGGGCCAGCGCTGGGCCGGAGCCTCATTGCCGAGCAGGCGCGAGGTTTCGGGCATGTTGCTGTAGACCGGACCTGGACACAGGACGGATACGCCGACTCCGAAGGGTTCGAGTTCCGCCCGCAGTGCCTCGCTCATGCCGACTACGGCGTGCTTGGCCGTGGCATAGGCACCATAACGGGCCATGCCGGCGATCACGCCGTTCATGGAGGCAGTGTTGACAATGTGACCGAAGCCGCGCGCCCGCATATCGCCGATGAATGCATGGACGCCGTTGAACACGCCGGTGATATTGATGGCGATGGTGCGGTCGAACGACTCGATGTCCATGTCGGCCAATTCGTGCCCATCGGGTCCGATGCCGGCATTGTTGACGAGAGTGTCGACCGGGCCGAACCGGGCTTCGGCCGACTGCTTGGCATCCGCCCAGCCTGCGCGGTCGCGGGTATCGAGCCGGACGGACAAGACCTCGGCTTCACGGCCGATGAACTGCTCCGCCAGCCGCTCGCCGATGACATCGACGACCGTAACCTTGATACCTCGTTCGACGAAGGCCTCGACAATGCCGAGGCCGATGCCACTGGCGCCGCCCGTCACGAGGGCGTGACGGGCGCGGGCCAGGTCCAATTATCAGGCCTTCTTGGCGGCAGGCTTCTTGGCAGCCGGCTTCTTCTCGGCCTTGGGGGCCTCTTCGGCCTTGGGCTTTGCGGCAGCCTTCTTGGGGGCGACTTCCTTGTGAGCGGCTTCCTTGGCCGGAGCATCTTCCTTGGCGGGCTTGGCGGCGGCCTTCTTCGGCGCGGCCTTGGCCGGCTTTTCGTCGGCTGCCTTTTCCTCGGCGGACTCAGCCTTGGCCTTTGCCGGCTTCTTGGCGGCGGCCTTCTTGGCCGGCTTTTCGCCGTGGTCGTGGCCGCAGTCCGGACCGTGGACATGGTTGTCCTCCGATTCGATCGCGGCCTGCAGGTCCTCGCGACTTACTTCGCGCTCGGTAACTTCCGCCTTGTCGAACAGGAAGTCGACAACCTTTTCCTCATAGAGCGGCGCGCGCAGCTGGGCCGCGGCGACCGGGTCGGAGCGGACGTACTCGACGAACCGCTCGCGGTCTTCCGGGCGGTAGCGCTGGGCTTCCTGCTGGATCAGCATGCCCATTTCCTGCTGGGTCACTTCGACGCCATTGGCCTGGCCGATTTCCGACAGCAGCAGGCCGAGGCGCACGCGGCGCACGGCGATGGCGCGGTAATCTTCCTTCTCGGCCTCGATCTCCTTGAGCGCCGCCTCGGGATCTTCCTCGTGGCTGGCTTCATGTTCGAGTTGCGCCCAGATCTGCGAGAACTCGGCCTCTACCATCGAGGGCGGCACGTCGAATTCGTGGCCCTCGGCAAGCTGGTCGAGCAGCTGGCGCTTCATCTGGGTGCGAGTCAGGCCCGAAGTCTCCTGCTCGAGCTGGCCGCGCAGCAGGGTACGCAGCTGGTCGAGGTCCTTGAGACCGAGGTTCTTGGCGAAGTCCTCGTCGATGACGGTCTCGGTGGGCTCCTTAACGGCATGCACCGTGATGTCGAAGGTCGCTTCCTGGCCGGCGAGGTCCTTGGCGGGATAGTCGGCCGGGAAAGTGACCTTAATCTGGCGCTCTTCACCGGCCTTAGCGCCGATGAGCTGGTCCTCGAAGCCCGGGATCAGGCGGCCCGCGCCGATCTCGATCGCCTGGTCCTTGGCGGAGCCGCCCTCGAAGGCGACGTCGTTCAGCTTGCCGACGAAATCGCAGAGCACCTGGTCGCCGGTCTCGGCCTTCTTGGTCTTCTTCGCGTCCTTGAAGCTCTTCTGCTGGTCGGCAATGCGCTTCACCGCCGCATCGACTTCCTCGTCGCTCACCGGAACGACCAGCCGCTCCAGCTTCAGGCCATCCAGCGAAGGCACGGTCAGCTGCGGCAGCACTTCAAGGCTGACCGCGAGCTCGGCATCCTTGCCCTGCTCATAGCCTTCGCCGAGCGTCACCTCAGGCTGCATCGCCGGGCGCAGCTGCTTTTCGGAGACCAGCCGGTCCATCGCTTCGCGGATGGCGATATTGAGCGCATCCTGATGGATGGCCGGACCGTGCATCTTTTTGACCAGGTTGGCCGGAACCTTGCCGGGGCGGAAGCCGGGCATGCGCACTTGCGGCGCAATCCGCTTCACTTCCTCGTCGATCCGCACGGCGATGGTCCCGGCCAGGATCTTCACCGAATAGGAGCGCTTGAGGCCTTCGTTTACGGTTTCGACAATTTGCATGACAATTAAAGCCTTTTCACTTTCGCTGGGTGCGCCTCGCCGGACGGAACAGAGGGGAACTGGTGCGGGCGAAGGGACTCGAACCCCCACATCTTGCGATACTGGAACCTAAATCCAGCGCGTCTACCAATTCCGCCACGCCCGCAGGGCCGACGAAGCCCGAAAAAATCAAGGGCGAGCCCTTATCGGCAGTCCGGGCAAAGGGCAAGCATTACGGGACGGAGGGTGAGCAGGTTGAACCGGCCTGTGTCAGTTCAGGCCGAGCAGGCGGACCAGCCACCTTTCGAAAAGTCCCGATCGTTCAAGCTCGACCTGCTTCTCCGGCAGGCTTGAGGGGCATTCCAGACACAGCGCCTGCGCGCCGCGCGCTGTCAGCAATTGCCTTGCCCCCAGCAGGGCCTCCGCAGCCATTCGCGACTGCCGCTGGGCGAGGAACCCGGCCCAGTCCACCGCAGCGGCTGGATCGGAACTGTCCTCGTCACCTTTCAACCGCTCGATCAAGGCCGAATAGGGGTCGGCGCTGGACCCAAGGAATTTCGGATGCCAGCCGCCCTGCTTGAGGCCAGCGGCATTGGCCGCATAGGCCAGCGCATCGTCGAGGTTGCCGAACTGATCGACCAGACCAATCTGCCGCGCAGTCCCGCCATCCCACACCCGACCCTGCCCAATGGCGTCGATCTGCTGGGGAGTCTTGCCCCGTGCAGTGCCGACGAGGCCGATGAACTTTGCATAACCGTGCTCGATATTGGCCTGGAGCATGCCGGAAATCTGAGGCGACAGGCCGGCAACCAGATCCGGCTCGCCGGAAATGGGCGTGGTCTTCACGCCGTCGCTGGTGATGCCGTATTGCGAAAGAGTCCGTTCGAACGTGGGAACAACGGCGAAAATGCCGATTGACCCGGTGATCGTGCCCGGCTCGGCAAAGACCCGCGTTCCGGGAGTAGCTACCCAATAGCCGCCGCTGGCGGCAAGGTTCGCCATCGACACGACAACCGGAATGTTGCGTCGCTTCTGTCGCTCGATGGCCTCCCGGATACGCTCCGAGGCCGCAGCCGAGCCGCCGGGCGAATCGATTCGGACGACCAGTGCAGCCAGATTGTCGTCCTGCGCCTCGTCGAGGAGCTTCGCGATGCGGTCACCACCTGCGGTGCCGGGACCGGCATTTCCATCGAGGATGGTGCCGGCAATCGTGATTACCCCAATCGCCTTGCCCGGATGAGAGGGCTCATTGGCGGCAAGCCATGTCCGAAGCGGCGTGTGGGCAAAGCTGCCGGGCTTGTCGTCCGTTCGGTCATCGCCGGCGACCTGGGCTACGCGCTTGCCGAATTCCACCCGGCTGCCGACCTTGTCGACAAGCCCCGCCGCCACGGCAGCCTGCGCGGCATCGCCGCCCGAAGCCTTTAGCCAGGCTGCCGGGTCGGACGTCGCAAGGGCAATGTTGGCCTTTGGCCGTGCCTTTGCGACGTCAGCTTTCCACGCGTTCCACAAGGCGGCGTAAACCGCGCTCGAAGCCTCGCGCGCCTCTGGTGACATGTCGTTGCGCAAGTATGGCTCGACCGCACTCTTGTAGGTCCCGACGCGAAAGACATGTGCCGACACCTTCAGGCGCTCGAGCAGTCCGGCAAAGTACATGTGGTTGCCGCCAGGTCCGAGCACGAAAGCGCCGCCCATGGGATCGATCCAGGACTCACTCGAATGTGCGGCAATCATGACGCCGTCGTCCGTCATCAGGGAGCCATAGGTCAGCACGGACTTTTTCGCCGCGCGAACCGCGTCGATGGCCCCGCCGATTTCCTGCATGTGGACCAGACCACCGCCCTGGAAACCGGAAAGGTCGAACACCACTGCCTTGATGCGGCTGTCCTGGGCTGCTGAGCGCAGCGCGCGGACGATATCGCGAGCGCGGTATTCCTTCGGTTGGGGCGTACTGGACAACAGGCCCTGCAGCGGATCGGCTATCGAAGGCTCTTCAACCACAGAGCCGTTGAGCTTCAGCAGCAGCGCTCCTTCCCGCACCGCACCCGCATTGGGCCGGGCGCTCAGGGCGGCATAGAGCAACATGAAGAACAGCAGCAGGAACAGCAGCGCCAGCGCGTCCTTCACTGCGACCAGAACGTGCCAGACCTTGCGCGCGAATGCCATGCGAGTACCTCGACCTTAAGCTGTTCACTCTAGGGCCGGTGGAGAGTTTGGCAAAGTGGCTTGAGCAGGAGGCCCAGGCCCTCTAGGGCACTGTCTTCGATGACATCGCCGTCTCCCTCGCCAGCGGGCCGCTATCCGGCGGGTTCCGCAGCATTTCCGCACAGGGGTTTGCTTGGCATTGCCGGGCTCGCGCCACACGAGATTCTATTCCTGCTCGACGAGGCGGAACAGTGGGTGGAACTCAACCGCCAGCCGCAGAAGCGGGACCCTCGCCTCGCGGGCCTCACCATCATCAACGCCTTCTTCGAGAACTCCACCCGCACCCGGCTCTCCTTCGAGATCGCCGGCAAGCGGCTGGGCGCCGATGTCGTCAACATGAACGCGGCGCAAAGCTCAGTGAAGAAGGGCGAAACCCTGATCGATACGGCGGTGACGCTGAATGCCATGCACGCCGACGCCATCGTCATCCGCCATGCCAGCTCCGGCGCGGTGCGGCTTATCGCCGACAAGGTCGATTGTCCGGTGCTCAATGCCGGCGACGGTCAGCATGAACATCCGACGCAAGGCCTGCTCGACGCGCTGACGATTCGGCGCGCCAAGGGTGGTTTCGCCGGACTGACGGTCGTGATCTGCGGCGATATCCTGCACAGCCGCGTCGCGCGCTCCAACATCCTGTGCCTGACCTCGCTGGGCGCGGAAGTGCGGGTCTGCGCGCCGCCGGCGCTGATGCCCGACGGCATCGAGGCGATGCGCGTCACGCCCTATTTCGATTTCGACTCGGCCTTGCCGGGAGCAGATGTGGTGATGATGCTGCGGTTGCAGCAGGAGCGCATGGAGGGCCAGTTCATCCCCTCCCCCCGTGAATACCGCCACCTCTACGGACTGACGCTCGAACGACTGGCCAAGGCGAAGCCGGACGCTCTCGTCATGCACCCGGGCCCGATGAATCGCGGCATCGAGATCGACAGCAATGTCGCCGACCTCGAGGATCGTTCGGCAATCACCCGCCAGGTCGAAATGGGCGTCGCCATCCGAATGGCATGCCTTGACGTCCTGACCCGCAGCCAGCGGGGGACTTGGGCATGAGCATAGCCAAGCCGCTGACCATCACCAATGGCCTGCTGGTCCTCCCGGAAGGTGCGCCGGTAAAGGGCGCAATCCGCTGCGAGGGCGGCAGGATCGCGCAAATCGGGGACGTATCGCCGCAATTGGGCGACGCCACCATCGACGCCAAGGGAGCACTTATCGCTCCCGGCCTGGTCGATCTGGGCGTATTCGCCATCGACAAGCCGGCGTTTCATTTCGGCGGCATCACCCGCGCCGCCCTGATGCCCGACCAGTCGCCGCCGCTGGACCATCCCGCCCGCGTGCGCTTTGCCGCCCAGTCGGGCAAGCCTGACTTCTGGGTCCACCCAATCGCCGCTGCCACAAAGGGCCTCCGCGGAGCCGAACTCGCCGAGATCGCCCTGATGCGCGATGCTGGAGCAAGGGCGATTGCAACCGGCAGATCCTGGATTGCCGATTCCGGCATAATGCTGCGCCTTCTGCGCTATGCCGCCATGCTTGACCTTGTCGTGATCGCCCATGCCGAGGACGGCGGTCTCGCCGGCAATGCAGTGGCCACTGCCGGAGAAATGGCGACCCGGCTGGGACTGCCTTCGGCCCCGGCGGAGGCCGAGGCACTGGCCATCGCCCGGGATATAGTCTTGGCGGAATTGGCCGGCGCGCGCCTGCACTTCCGGCAGGTGACCACCGCCGCCGGTCTTGCCCTGGTGCGTGCAGCCAAGTCGCGCGGGGTAAACGTAACCGCCGGCATCACGCCCGCGCATTTCATGTTGTCGGACCTTGCGGTTGGCGATTTTCGAACCTTCGCACGGATGTCGCCCCCGCTTCGACCAGAGGCGGATCGTCAGGCCGTGCTGGCGGCCCTGGCGGACGGGACGATCGACGTTGTCGCCTCGGGCCACGACCCGCGCGGCCCCGAAGACAAGCGGCTTCCTTTTGCCGATGCAGAACCGGGCATGGCTGGCGCGGAAACACTTCTGTCGCTGACCCTGGGCCTCGTTCGCGACGGCGTAATCGACATGGCGCGGGCCTTCGCCTTGCTCGCGACCAACCCCGCGAATATGCTCAATATCGATGCGGGGGTCCTGCGCGAAGGCCACCAGGCCGATATCGCACTGGTTGACCCGGACCGGCCATGGATAGTCGATTCGGACAAGATGGCCGCGAGCGCAGGCAATACCCCGTTTGACAAGCAGCCCGTGCAGGGCCGGGCCGTTGCCCTGTTCAAGGGTGGTGCAAGCATAGCCTGAAAAAAGTAAAGCCCCTCCCGAGGGAGGGGCCAGCCATTCCGCCCGATTGCGAGGAGAGGGAATTCTGTCAGCGCCGACGTGCCATCTGCGGGCCGGCGGCGCGCGGCGATGAAGCCGGAACCGCACCGGCCGGCGCGCGGTTGGCCGAATAGGCAAAGCAGGCCCCCCCGCGATTGCGCATCGAAGAGCACATGCTGACTGCCGAGCGGGAATCGAAGCCGGCGGCAGCCACACGCCAGAAGTTCTTGCCGTTCACGACAGCCGGGGTGATCACCAGGTTGTAGTTGCGCAGCGACCGGTTCTGCGACGTATAGATGCGCCATGCGCGCTGTGCATTTTGCGAGCTGGAGAAGGCACCCAGCTGAACCAGGTGCGTCCCATTGCGCTGCCCTGCCTTGGGCGCAGGAAGGGTGGACGCAACCGCACGATCCCACCGCGACTTCCTGCTGGCCGGAGCATCGAGCACCGGAGTGGCAAAGGCGTTGGCGAAACTGCTCGACGCGATCGGCGTCGGAGCGGCACTTGTCACTTGCGGTGCGGGGGCCGGAGCAACCGGAACTTCCATGGCAACGGCCGGAGCGGCGGCCTCGGCAACCGGCGCAATTTCCGTATTCGCCGAAACCGGAACGGCAGCAGGTTGCGGTTGGCTGTCGGCGGCGCCGGCAGCCAGTTGTCCGGCCGGAGCCGGAGCGTTCAACGCTAGCTGCTGAGGCTGGCCCGGATCCTCGCGGACCGGGGCGCCCAACAGGCCGGCCACGCGGTTCTGATAATCGCCGGGCTTGGCATGCATCGCCCATTCGCTGATGCGCGCATCGAGCTTGTCGGCAGAAATGTCCTGCTCGGCCATGGTCCGCGCTTCGCGCCAGCGGCCGTCGAGGGCATAGGCATAGGCCAGGTTCTGGCGAAGCTTGGGAGTGTTCTCACCGCCGCGAAGCGCATCCGCGAGGATCGCCACGCCGCGACCGGTCTCACCGGCCAGGGCCATGGCAAGGCCCAGATCGCTCGCCGGGATGGAATCGCGCCAGTCGTCGAGCAACGCAACCGCCTCACGGCCATGACCGGTGCCGATTTTCGCCAGGGCCAGGCTGAGCGCTGTGCGGGCATTGTTGTCCCCCAGGCGCATGGCATCGTTGAGAGCAGTGGTGGCCGATTCGAAGCGGCCGGCGTTCAGGTAGGCGACCCCGAGTTCCGTCCGAAGCGGCGCGCTGTTCGGGTTACGCTCCACCTGGCGCTCGGCCCGGACGACCGCACGTTCGTTGGTCGAACGGGCCTTGGCTTCGGCGCGCGGAGCACCACCGTCGATCCGGGAAAGGTGTGCGCTACCGGCACAGCCGGACAGAAGCACCGCGGTAACGGTGCCCAATGCAGCGGTCTTGAGCAATGCACGGGTCGAGCGAGGCGAGGTCATGTTGGGTCCCCTTGGTAAACTTAGCGGCGTTTTCCGGCCCGTTCCGCCAGATCGGCGACGTCGGGCAGGCTGGCGAGGAGCTTGTCAAGCGCCTCGGTGACGATCTGCTGGGCGCTGCGGTTCTCGACCGTGCAGGCCATCCTCAACCTTAGATGGCGCTCGGCATCGAGACGCAGGGTGAAGGCTGCATTGCGGCCGTCAGCAAGGGCTGACCGGCGAACCGTCGGCCGGTTCGCTACTCGATCAGCGATGCTCTGCTGCTGGCGGACCACTTCCGGGACAGACGCAATGGCTGCACGGCTTCCTATTTCAACCACTTCCGCGGCCTGCCGCAGGTCCTGGTCGGCGTAGTCTTCTTCGTCGTAACCGAGCTGGGAGTTCAGCTGATGGCGCAGCGCAGGCTTCGCCCCGCCCTTGCGGGCAAGCAGCCTTGGCGTCAGCGAAGCGAAGGATTTCGGTTCGGACATGCCCCCACGCCCCCTCAGGAACCGGCGACCCGCCGACCGAACCCGCCGGACGGACGACTGGCGCCAGGGAGCACGGAAACGTTGCTGGCAGGCGCTGCGAACACCGTGCGGCGGAAGTTCTTTTCAAGGCGATCGGCGATGTAGTTCCACAGCGCGGTGATTTCCATCGCGGAGCGACCGCCTGGATCGACTTCCATGACGGTACGGCCATCGATCATCGAAGCGGCGAAATCAGTGCGGTGATGCAGGGTGATCGGCGCGACCGTGCCGTGTTGCGAAAGGGCAACGGCGGCTTCGGAGGTAATCTTGGCCTTTGGCGTCGCCGCATTGACCACGAAGATAAGCGGCTTTCCCGCGCGCTCGCACAGGTCGACCGTGGCGCCGACAGCGCGCAGATCATGCGGGCTGGGACGCGTGGGAACGACAATCAGTTCGGCCACCGAAATGACGCTCTGGATCGCCATGGTGATGGCCGGAGGCGTATCGATGACGGCCAGTCGGAAACCCTGCTGCCGCAGGACCGCAAGGTCTGCCGCCAGACGCGCCACGGTTGTCTGGGCGAATGCGGGCAGGTCTGCCTCGCGCTCGTTCCACCAGTCGGCCAGAGAACCCTGGGGGTCGATGTCGATAAGCACGACGGGACCGGCCCCAGCTCTCTGGGCCTGCACGGCGAGATGGCCAGACAGTGTAGTCTTGCCCGATCCGCCCTTCTGCGATGCCAATGCCAAAACGCGCAAAGCCAAAACCCCCAAATTGCATGTGCAGCAAATGCGATTGAGCCGGGGATCGCAGAACGTTCCTAATTTCTGGTTAACGGCGGCCGAGGGAATTTCGGCAAAGGCTCGCAATTCCGTGGATATCAGGGGACTAAACGGATTATTTACCTAATCGATTAGTTATGGTGTACATGACAGGACTACATGCAACGTGCTTTTACCGCACGAACGGAGCTGAAATTGATTAAGAGCGACAATTTGAACTGCACTTTCGGGAGCTTTGCCGAATGACGCGCATGCAACGGGGGATTTTGGCATTTTCGGCAATCGGACTGCTGCTTTCATCGCCTGCTTCGGCAGACGTGAAGGAAGGTGTCGATGCCTGGACGCGCGGCGATTACACTGCGGCGGTCAGCCAATGGAAGGGGCCTGCAGATAGCGGAGACGCCGACGCGCAGTTCAACCTTGCCCAGGCCTACAAACTAGGCCGCGGGGTCAAACAGGATCTTGCAAAGGCGGAAGAATTGTTCGGCAAGGCGGCCGATCACGGCCACATGCAGGCCTCCGACAATTTCGGCCTGCTGCTGTTCCAACGCGGCGAACGGACCAAGGCCATGCCCTATCTGGTGGCAGCATCGGACCGCGGTGATCCGCGCGCGCAGTATCTGCTCGGCATTGCCCATTTCAACGGCGACAATGTGCCCAAGGACTGGGTGCGCGCCTATGCGCTGGTAAGCCTGGCGCAGCAGGCGGGCCTCACCCAGGCCGGCGGCGCACTCGCGCAGATGGATCAATACATCCCGCTGGACCAGCGCCAGAAAAGCGTGAAGCTCGCACAGGAGCTCTCGGAACAGGCCGAAGCGACCCGGGCGCGGCAGCTCACTTCTGTCAGCCTTGGCAGCAACTCGATTCCAGGATCGCCGACTCCGCCGCCGCCGGTTGCGCTGAATCCAAGGCCCGCCCCCGTCATCACCGCGCAGAGCGCCCCGCCCCGGATTGCGACTGTGCGGACAGTTCCACCGGCCAGCCCGGTGACCGGCAGCCCGCGCGATGCCGGTGCCGACTTCAGCCGGCCTCGGCCAGGCGCACCCGTTGCTTCGGCACCTACGCCAAAGCCGCCGGCGATCACCACTCCTCGCCCGGTACCGCCCCCGGCAGCAACACCGCGTCCGGTAACACCGTCAACCGCAAGCTCCGGCAACTGGCGCATCCAGCTCGGCGCCTTCGGCGTTGCCGGCAATGCCGAGGCCTTGTGGAACCGCGTCAAATCGCGGCCGGAAGTGTCGGGCCATGCCAGGGCTCTCGTCCCGGGAGGTTCGGTGACAAGGTTGCAGGCGACCGGCTACAGCGAAGATCGCGCCAAGTCGGCCTGCTCGCGGCTTTCTTCTGCTGGATTCGAATGCCGGGTCGTCAGGAACTGACTGCACGAGGCTGAATGAAGGTCGCGACCTGGCGCAGGACGGGATCGCCGTCCTGATTGAACAGGGTCATGCGCATCTTGACGAAGCCGATGTCCGGGCGGCTCTTCGGCGCAGACTTGCCGATCACCTCGATTTCCAGCGAAAGTTCGTCGCCCGGATAGACCGGCTTCAGCCAGCTCAGTTCGTCCAGCCCGGGAGAGCCGAGCCTGCCGGTGCCGGCAACGGCATCGTGATCGACCAGCATGCGCATGGCGATGGCCGCGGTGTGAAGTCCGGATGCGGCAAGCTTGCCGAAAATCGGATTTGCCTTTGCAGCCTCCTCGTCGAGGTGAAACGGTTGCGGATCGTATTTCGCGGCGAATTCGAGCGCTTCTTCGCGTGTAACCTTGTAGCGGCCGAACCGCTCTTGCGAGCCTTCTTCGTAGTCCTCGAAGCTGCGCATCGGCCGCTCAGTCGCGCTTATAGGGGTTTTTCGCGCTGCGCAGGGTCAAGCGCACCGGAACGGCCTCGAAGCCCAGCTCCCGGCGAATGCCATTGACCAGGTAGCGCTGGTAGCTGACCGGCAACTCGTCCAGCCGCGTGCCAAACAGCACGAAGCCGGGCGGCCGGGTCTTGGCCTGGGTGATGTAGCGCAGCTTGATGCGCTTGCCGCCGGGGGCCGGCGGCGGATTGGCCTCGAGAGCCGAATCGAACCAGCGATTGAGCAGGCCGGTCGGAACCCGCTTCGACCAGGCCTCGCGCAGCTCGAAAGCCGCGCCGATCAGGTCGTCGATACCCTTGCCGGTCCGCGCCGAAACCGTCAGCACCGGCAGGCCGCGCACCTGGGCAAGTCCGTCGTCGAGCGCGGCGCGGATGCCATTGAACAAGGCGGAAGGATTTTCCGCCACGTCCCACTTGTTGATCGCGACAATCAGCGCCCTGCCCTCTTCGAGCACCATCGAGGCGATCTTGAGATCCTGGTGCTCCAGGCCCTGCGTGGCATCGAGCAGCAGCACCACCACCTCGGCAAAGTCGACCGCGTGCCGTGCATCGGCGACCGCCAGCTTTTCCAGCTTGTCCGAGACGCGCGCCTTCTTGCGCATGCCGGCCGTATCGATCAGCCGCACCGGACGCACTTGTCCAGACCGGGGATCGCGCCATTGCCAGTCCACCGCGATGGAATCGCGGGTAATTCCCGCCTCGGGCCCGGTAAGCAATCGATCTTCGCCGAGGATGCGGTTGATCAGCGTGGACTTGCCCGCATTGGGCCGACCGACGATCGCCAGCTTTAGCGGTCCCTCCCCATCCTCCGCCTCTTCCTCGACCTCGCACTCCCACGCTTCGATCAGCGGCCTCAGCGCCTCGAACAGATCGGCCATGCCTTCGCCATGCTCCGCCGAAAGCGCGACGGGCTCGCCCAGCCCCAGCGAATAGGCTTCGAACAGACCACTATCGCCGGCCTTGCCTTCCGCCTTGTTGGCGACCAGCACCACCGGCACGGAGGAACCGTGCAGCCAGCGGGCGATCTCCTCGTCGAGAGGGGTAATGCCCGCCCGGGAATCGATGACGAACAGAGCCACTGCCGCTCCCTGCAGCGCTGCTTCCGTCTGTGCGCGCATACGGCCAGGCAGGCTTGCCGCATCCTGGTCTTCCCAGCCGGCGGTGTCGACGATGGTGAAATCGAGTCCCAGCAGGTGCGCTTCGCCAAACCGCCGGTCGCGGGTTACGCCGGGCTGGTCGTCCACCAGGGCGAGTTTCTTGCCAACCAGCCGGTTGAACAGCGTGGACTTTCCGACATTGGGCCGGCCGATGATGATGACCTGGGGCAGCATTGCAACGGCAAGTGGCTGCTTAGCGGTCGATTGGCAAGCCAAAGGGCAAATTCTTGCCGTTGTGGTAACCACGTCTTGCAGGGAAATCTTAACCATACTCGGTCTATTGCCTAGGTATGTCTCCGCGAGTTGCCGCCTGCGCCCTTGCCGCACTGGTCCTGGTCACCGGGCCAGCAGTGGCCGACAATTTTGTAGGATCGGACGACAATTCGGGCGGCGACAGCACCGACGATTATCTCGAGTGCGTGCCCTATGCCCGGCAGGTTACCGGCATCAACATCCGGGGCGACGCCCATACCTGGTGGAGCCAGGCAGCGGGCCGTTACGCCCGGGGCAGGACACCCCGCATCGGCGCCGTCATGGCCTTCCGCCCGCACGGCAACTCCACGCTCGGCCATGTAGCGGCAGTCAGCCGCATCATCGATTCGCGCAACGTGCTGATCAGCCATGCCAACTGGTCGCCGATCAACGGCCGGCGCGGACAGATCGAAAAGAACGTACGCGCAGTCGACGTATCGCCGGACAACGACTGGAGCGAAGTGCGCGTATGGTATGCGCCCATTCAGGGCTTGGGCGCCTCGCACTGGCCCCTGGAGGGCTTCATCTACAACCAGAAACCGGGACGCGAGCCGAGCTTGGCCCAACCGGCGGCCATTCGCATGGCCCCTGCCCCAGCGGTGCGGCGAGACTACTCCGACGATCCGATCGGCCGGATCATCGCCGAACGCGTCCGCTGAACCGGCGCTATCGCGCCTTGGCGACCGGTGCGTCGTCGCCAAGATCCTCGAACCAAGCCTCAACCGGCCCGTTGAGCTTGATCGTCAGCGGCTGCCCCTTGCGGTCCAGCGACTTGCCGGCCTGAACCCTGATCCAGCCCTCGGAAATACAATATTCCTCGACATTGTGCCGCACGACGCCCTTGAAGCGGATGCCGACGCCGCGCTGCAGCAGGTCCGAGTCGAAATGCGGGCTCAACGGATTGATCGCGAGGTGATCGGGCGGCACGTCGGGGCCGGTTGTGGTTTCTTCGCTCATACAAAGCGCCTCTAGGGCGTGCAGGGCGCTTGTCAATTCGCGCCACATTGCCTAAGGGCGCGCCTTCCGCGATGCCGAAAGACGGCGCGGGCGCGTAGCTCAGTGGTAGAGCACACCCTTCACACGGGTGGGGTCGCAGGTTCAATCCCTGCCGCGCCCACCATTTGTTTTCAATAGCTTATTACGCATTGGCAGATGGCATATCATTCTACACCCCACCAAATCCCCACTCGACGGCTTTGAAATCCCCACAGGTTGCACCATTGGAGCGGCTTGACGGACATCATCACAGGGTGGGTGGTCTTGCCATTTTTTCGTGGTCAGAGGAGGAGGCACCCCTACCGGGGGGAGGGGTAAAATCGCCAGTCCCATTCGCGTTTGGAAATCCGCCTCTCGCGCTACAAAAAAATTTAACAGAACGCAGCCCTCAAGATTGGGGGGGCACCCAATATCTCTGTCACTTCCTGAACATGCCGCTTAGCCGCCTGTAATTTCAGGACGGTAATCAGACTGCTGGCGGCAGCTGCTCCGTCAAACTCGCCACGTCGCATTGCAAGGCGAGACACAAGCGACATAGAACGGTGAAGGTGACATTCCGCTCGCCACGTTCGACAGCGCCATAATATGACCTGTCGACATTCGCCACCAACGCTAGCGCCTCCTGCGTCAGGCCAATGACCTTGCGCTGCGCCCTGATCCTCCTGCCCAGCTCGTGAAGGATAGCCCCCTCGTCCATCGGGCAGGATAGACGGCAATTGGTGACTTTTAGTCCACGGGCGTTTATATATCATTTTGGCCTCTCGGTCCCGTGCTTCAAGGAGGCGACAGTGAACGCAGTTCCCCTAGCGATCAATGATCTGGTGGCCATGGGCTGAACGCCATGTTTGGGCCCAAAGAGGATCATTAGCCGAGGCAGCTGAGGTGGTAATATTTTGATATTCATCGAAGATTGCGGGGATTATGGCTGAAATTATAGATCAAATTCGACATTCAATCCATGAATTTTTCATTTTTGGAGTTATTTTATTTTGTTATAAACTTGGACAATATGCATACAAAGACGAATATCAAAACAATAGTAAAAATAATAGTATATTTCTAGTAATTTTTACCTACTTAGGCAATTTGATTCCCTGTATTGCTATATCCATGGCAATATCTGGAGGCGTCCCAATGCGCTGCGGGAACTATGCAGACCCTAATTCGGGCGACTGCGATCAAGAATATGAATACTCCGAATTCTACAAAAATCACTCTTGGGATAAATATCCATTGTACTATAGTCTATTAACAATCACGCCATACTCATTTGGATTCTTAAATAAACGCAAAAATAGAATCAATTTATAATAATTTACATCAATACATATATCTCCAGCCCCATCCATCATTTTTACCAATTTAAAATTTTACTGCACAGGGTAAATGAAATATTGTAAGAACCTTCATACCCATAATCCAAGAGGTAAGGGGGACTGTGTAGACCCTACCCTCCAAAAATTTCTTACAGGTTCCTATAGGTGGAGTAAGGGGGGAGTCCTTGTTATTCCGTTATTGACTGATCTCCCTTCCTATTTCTCCTTGTCCACATTCCTTGATCATTGGTTCCATCCCTACCTGTCGGGTATAGACATCAATCATCAAAGCTTTCAGCCGATCTCGTTGGTCAGTGGTGGTGATGAAGGAGTCATGGACCGAAAGGGCTGTCCAACCTTCCGTCATTGCCGTGGTTACGATCTCCAAGGCAATATCGGATTCTGTCCGCATCAACCCGAGCCCAGCACCTGTTCCAAAGGCGTCTGAAATCTGTTGGTGCCTGGCTTCAATGAAGCCCGCTAACTCCGTGTTCGATATGCCTGTGGGGAAGACAACTCCCTTTGGCCTCTCGACCGCCTCCAGTCGCCCCCTGCCATTTATTAGGACCTGCGTGAGCCATTTGACACAGGGACGATACGCTCCAATTTCTTCCCCTTTCTCAGCTTCATATTTGGTGATCTCCGGGAGTATATAAAGGTCGCCTTCAACGGTCCTATGTCGTTGATGATAGAGCATCCAAGGATGGCAGCTTGCGTAGTCCAGCTCGACCGCTGGCTTGCCGTTGATGGTAATTGCCTTCCTCAAATCCTCTGTAAGGTGCATCCACCAACCGCCAAACAGTCTGCCGCCTTCGTCGAACGTTGGATGGGCCTCGTCTCCGTTGTTGAACACCCTGTAGATGTCTGTCGAAAACATCTCAGGCAGGCGGTAGTTGGAACCTTTCCGGTCGGGATCGGCATTGCGCTTTGCCAGCCACCCTTCCAAGTCGGCAGGGGCCAATCCAAGTGCAATTTCCTGCTGCCGATAGAATGCGTTGATCCCCTCAAGTGTTGCAATCCATTCTAGCGTTTCTTCCGTTGGCTCGAACCAAATCCGCTTGCCTTTTCGAGGTTGGACAAGCCCGCCTTTCAGCCTGTCATATTCGGCCCTTGGCTTCGGGGCGTAAAGTTGGACTAGCTCGTCGGCAGGAATTCGTCTGTCGATTGACTCCGCCGAAACTCCGCATTCCATCGCCATGCTTATCAGTTCATCGGTAGCCCAGTAGGATGAAGCCCATGACGCCGTCTCGGAGTTCCAGGGCATCTTCTTGCCCCTGATCCGCTCTACTAGCCCGGCTTCGACGAGAGCCGTGACGGCATCGCTGATGGCTCCATGCTTCATCCAGCTAGGCTTGTCCACGTACTCCTCGGCATCGGCTTTGGCGAAATAGAGAACTGCTGGAGGATGTCGGAAATAGTGTCCCCGCAAGGCATTGGCAGCAATCTTACGAAGCCGCAGCTTTAAGGTATCGCGGCCCCGCTTTCGCTTCTTTGGACGGACCTTGTCGTAAAATTCAACCAAGCGGTCCGTGAGACGTCCACCTTCCGGGTCGCGTAGATCGACATATTCGTCGAAGAATGTCCCTTGGCCTGGATCGGGTAGCTCCGCAATCCGCCTCAATGGTTCCACAAGGTCCGCATGGTGATAAGCGAGCAGGTCGCAGGGTTCGGCCAAAATACCGGGGTCAGGTATCCCTTCCATGTCCGTCAACCCCGGATTGAGTTGACGAAGGCTTCGACTTCATCTCGCACATACCTTGCACAAGAGCCAATGTATCTGGGTTCGAGGTCGAACAGGCAGGGTATCCCGTGCCTTCGTTTGTGCCGTTGCCCGCGAACCCAAGCGGGAGACATTCGCAGAATGCGGGCGATATCCTTGTCGGAATAAAATTCAGGTATAGAGTCCATAGCCACCTCGTTTGACCGTCAAATTGGTGAAACGGCAAACGTTACGGCCAGACTACTTTGGGGCATACTGCTCAGGCGACTGATTCAACCCCTCACCCCCAAAGCAGGGGTAGCCATGGTATCGCGTCTACACACAAGGCAGTCGCGCCTCGACTCCTCTGTTACTCAATTTTCACGAGATTTGCAATACTTTTTGGGCTGATTGAGCCCCATACGCTGACCTTCACCTCAGATCGGCAAACCTGCACAGGGTACTACTAGAGGTTCGCACACCCCGCAAACCTCCAATCTACTGCCACGCCTCCGCTGTAGCTGCTGTTTCAAGCCTCATCAGGCACTACATCATGATCACCACCAGCCGGCCTTGAACGCCTTCTCCCGGCCGTATCCCGTTCCTCAAAGCTCTTGGCGGCCAGAGCATCGCCCCGATAGACCGCGTAATGCCGATCGATCATGTTGATACTGGAATGACCCAGTCGGCCAGCGATTGCCTTCGGATCGATGTTCTGTTGCATCAAGATGGTTGCATGAGTTCGACGCAAGTCGTGCAGTCGCACATCGGCCAGCCCAGTTGCCTTCCAAAGGCGCGATAGCGACCGCTTGAGGGTCATCATTGACACTGGGAACAACCGATCATCGCCCGGCGCACGTTCGATCCCGCGAAGGCCCTCTAGAATGCTCTCCATTTCCGCCGTGCAGGTCACGAGGCGCGGTATTGCAGCCTTTGTATTCAACACCTCAATTTGAGTCGGCAGGCCCTCTGTGGGCCTCACGTTCGACCATTTGAGCGCCAGGATTTCTCCCCGCCGCATTCCGGAGTTATAGGCCCAAACGACATAGTGCTTCAGCCATCCTCGGATTTGGTGGGGTTTCTGCTCCTTCTGCTCCGCTTGCTCCGCTTCAACCCTCTCCGCAGTCTCGACAACGATTTTCCATTCATCCTCGGTCACGATCCGGACGCGAGGCTCAATGCCTTTGATCTTGTCAGCTTGATGAGAAGGGTTGCGTTGGATCAGGTTCTTGAGCACGGCATTGTTCATCACCGCGTTGAAAGTGTTTAGCTGGCGCTGCACCGCTGACGGTTTCAGTGTGGCGCGTTGCTTGCCAATCCATCGGTTCACATCATCAGGGGTGATCGCATCCAATGGCATCTTTCCAAAGGTGGGATTGAGTGCCGAGTGGATGTTCCCCTTCGTAATGCCAAAGCTGCGAAGCGTCGGTTTTTTCCATTCAAGCCATTCCTCGGCATGTTTTGCAAACGTCGGGACTTCGATTTCCTCAAGTGGAAGGCCCTTGTCGGCCAAGGCTTGCAGCCTGTCCCGTTCCGCAATCATTTCCGGCCAATCGAATGATGCCCGTTTGCCTAGCTTGATTTCAATAGCGTTGCCCGGTGCTATGTGCTTGCCACCCGATACCGCTCCATGCGGACAACGGATTTTAACCCATACCGTATAGTCCCGAGCGCCACGGAACAGGCCGATACCATGGCAGTATGCAGGGCGCTTGGTCATCACGGGGGGCAAACCCGCCTCCAAGTCCTCAAAATCCTTGTATCGACCTGGACGACCAACGGGGCGGCGAGCGGCTGACATAGGGCACCTTGACATTGATTTTCTGGTGGGGTGTTTGGTGGGGTATAACGCGAAAGATCACAAAATGCACTTGAAAACGCACCCCACTAAGTCCCCACTCGAAACGCTGGAAACCCCGTATATCGACTATAAACGTGAGAAACAGGCCATTTTCAGGATTGGCTAAATTCCGCGAACTTCAATAACGGCAAAGGTGTCAGAAAACATCTGAAACCACCCTTCACACGGGTGGGGTCGCAGGTTCAATCCCTGCCGCGCCCACCACCTAAAACCCTCGGAAATCTATGGTTTTTGGTGGCACTGGCAGCCTCGCGAGCTGCAACAGAACCGGCTCCATTGCGCCCCCGTGTCCTTGCCCGCGCCGTCGCCGGACATGAGACCATGCCACTCGGCGAAGCAATCTCGGAGTTTTACCAGGCGTGGGCGTTCGGCCCCGGACGATCGGGCCGAGCCTAAGCGGCGATCAACTCGATGCTTAGCGGAGCACCGCCGCCAGCGATCTCGAGCAGGCGGTCGACATTGGGATGGGCACCGGGGCGATTGCGTGCATCCGCGGTGTGCTCGGCAAAAATAGCCAGGCCGTGTTCGGCTGCATTGGCGTCCAGAACCCCAAATGATGACTTCAGGTAGTGGTAGACGGCCAGGGAACCCTGCTTGCCCGGCTGGTTTTCGATGCTGGCAACCACGGCTCCCTTCGCATCGACAAGGTCTATGCGCTGCAAGCCATCGACAGGCGGCAATTGCTGCAGGTTATCCTTGAACGTGGCACCAGGCTGAATCATGGCCGAGACTTGCCCCCTTTTCGAATTGAAAGTGCCCCGGCTGTAACACCTCCATCAAACCGGCGCCACAGGATCACCAAGGGCCACAAATAACCAAATTGGCATTTTTTACTTTCCTACACTGTCACACTGGTTGTAATCCTTCGAACACGCTGGCGAATCACGCCCGGGACACCCCCCTTTTCACCATCTGCATTCGATCCACCTTGCTTCCTCGGCGAGCTGGCGACGGCAGTCCTTGCGGAGTCCAATCTCACATGCACGGCATCATCGGCGAATTCCGCGTCGGTGAGGACATCGCGGTCGCGCTCGACGCGGCCGTGGGCGATCCCACCACAGTCTCTGCCATTTCAGCCAGGATGAAGCCCGCCAAGGTGCTCGGAAACCGCCTTTCGCTGGACGACAATGCAGCGGCGATCGACCTGGCTGTGACGGTCCAGGGCCCGGCAGGCTGGCTGATCTCGCTCGATCACACCGCTTCGGCGAGCCTGGCGCCCGGCATATACGGCATCGATGCGAAGCTGATCGTCGCAGGCGGGGTCGAGATGACCGAGCAGACCGCCTTCGTCTCGGTAACCAGGGCGGCGGTGGCATGAGCCTGACACTAAGGTGGCGGGCATCCGCCCGCAGCGTGGTTACGCGTTGGCGTGGACCGGACGGCATGGTTCAGGCCGTGACCCGTAACCCGGAGTTGCCCGTCGCGGCAATCGTCGGCCCTCCCGGCCCGCCTGGGACGGGAGAGGCCGCTCCGGTTCGGATCGACGCAGGCCCTGCCGCGACCTGGATCCTGGCCAATCCCCTCGGCCGGATACCGACGGTGCATGTTTTTCTCACCGGCAACGAGCCGGTGATCACCGACGTCGCAGCCACGACTTCCCAGATTACCGTGACTTTCCCATCCCCCCAGCAGGGTTTCGTCCTTGCCTTTTAAGGAACCGCAGCCATGAAAGTGATGAACGGCCTCGATCTTCAGTCACAGAAGGTCATCAATCTCGCGGATCCGTCCGCAAACACGGACGCCGCCACCAAGCAATACGTCGACAATGTCGCCCGCGGCCTCTCGTGGAAGGCGCCGGTTCGCGTCGCCACCACCACCAACGGCACCCTCGCCACGGCCTTTGCCAACGGCCAGGTGGTCGATGGCATCACTCTGGTCACCGGCGACCGGATTCTTCTTAAGAACCAGACGACCGGTTCGGAAAACGGCATCTACACCGTCAACGCCAGCGGCGCCCCGACCCGCGCTGTCGACGCCGACACAAATGGCGAACTGGCGCCGGGCACTTCCGTCAGCGTGACCGAAGGGACCACGAACTCCGACAAGGTGTTCATGATCATTTCGGACGCGGCCATCACCATCGACACCACATCGCAGACCTGGGGCCAGCTGAGCGGCGGCACCACCTATAGCGGCGGCAACGGCATCAATGTCGCCGGTTCGGTTATCAGCGCGGTCGGCACCACCGGCATCGTGGTCAACGGGTCGGGCATCGGCATCGATACGTCGATCGTTGCCCGCAAGTTCAGCGCCAACATCGGCAATGGTTCTTCCACGTCGATCGCGGTGACGCACAATCTCGGCACCAAGGATGTCAAGGTGACGGTCCGCACGGTAGCGGACGACTCACACGTCCTGGCGGACGTGGTGAGCACCGACGTCAACAACGTCACCGTGACTTTCGCCACCGCGCCTGCAACCAACGCCTACCGAGTGACGGTGGTCGGCTGATGCGCGCGCTTGCCCCGCACACTCTTGCATCCCTGCCCGTGGCATCCGGCGCAACAACGCCGGTACCCACGGGTGGCGCTGGCTCGCTGATCTGGTCGACCACGACCAATTCAACGCTCGCCTGGGACGGCAGCCAGTGGACTGAAGTGGCCGGAGCCGGTGGTGGTGGCGGCGGCGGCGATGTCGTGGGCCCGGCAAGCGCAACAGACAACGCCATAGCAAGGTTCAATTCGACGACAGGCCAGTTGATCCAGGATAGCGTCGTGTCCATTGACGACGTTGGCGTGATCACGATTCCCGCCCAGGCATCGGAACCCAGCGTCCCCGCCAGCGATAGCGGCCATTTCTACGCCCGCAGCATCGCCGGGCGCATCGTGCCGAAGTGGCTTGGGCCGTCCGGGGTGGATTACCCGCTTAGCCCTCATTTTGGCTTTAACAATGTGCGCGCCTGGCGCGGCGGGGCAACCTCCGCTGCAGCAACTTTTGCGGCAACGATCGGCGCAATGCCCTATTCCAGCGCCAGTCCGGGGTCGCCGCTGATCGCGACCCTGAACAGCACCAGCCTGTTGACCCAATCATATCGCTCGACCATTTCGAGTGGGGCAACTGCCGGAGGCATTGCCTATATCCGGTCGAACAGTCTCAATGTCTGGCGCGGCAATGCAACAGGGCTGGGCGGTTTCTTCGTCGTCCACCGCTTCGCCCTTTCGGGCACCCTGCGAAGTGGTCTGCGGTGCTTCGCGGGGCTGGTGGATGTCGTATCGAATCCGACCAACGTGAATCCGACAAACACCACCACGCCGGGCGGCATTGGCCTCGCTACGGCTGCGGAAACCGGCAACTGGAAACTGGTAAACAACATCACCGGCACGGCGCGAGCCGCAACGGACCTTGGCACGAACTTCCCGGTCAACAACACCGACCTGATGGAAGTGGCACTGTGGTGCGCGCCGAACGATAGCGGCATCAGCTATCAGGTCACCAACCTTTCTACGGGGAATACCACCAGCGGCACAATCACAACAAACATTCCCGCAAGCGGCACGTTCATGGCGCCATGCCTATGGGTGACGAACAATGCCACGGCGGCCGCACAAACGCTCGAATACGTGTCTACCTATGTAGAGACGGACTATTGAGGTTGACCGTCATCAATGCAGGAAGGTAAAATGCGTGCTGGACGTTCAGGCAAATGGAGACGCCTGTGTTCACGCAAAATGTCGGCGGTATTGACCGCTTCTTGAGAATTCTGGTTGGATTGGCTTTGCTGGCCATGGTGTTTGTCGGGCCGAAGACCCCTTGGGGCTGGCTGGGCCTAATCCCGCTTGTCACCGGGATTTTCCGGTTCTGTCCGTTATACCGGCCGTTCGGGCTAAGCACCCTCTGGAAGGGCCCGTACAACTGACCCGGCCTTGCGTGCATGGGTATCAGGCGGCATAGCGCCGCCCCATGCACGACATCCGGCAAATCCGCGAGAACCCCGAAGAGTTTGACGCCGCCTTGGCAAGGCGCGGGGTTGAAGCTCCGTCCCAGCCGATCATTGCGCTCGATGCCGAGCGGCGGGCAGTCGCAACGCGAATGCAGGAGGCGCAAAGCCGCCGCAACGATGCCTCCAAGGCAATCGGCGCGGCGATGGGGCGTGGCGACAAGGACGAGGCCGAGCGGCTAAAGGCCGAAGTCGCCGAATTGAAGGAAAGCCTCCCGGCACTGGAGCAGCAGGACCGGGAGCTGTCCGCGCGGTTGCAGGATGCCCTGGCCGTCCATCCCAACTTGCCCGATCCGGATGTGCCGGATGGCGAGGACGAAGCCGGCAATGTCGAATTGTCGCGCTGGGGCACCCCGCGCGAATTCGCCTTCCAGCCGAAGGAACATGCCGATCTCGGCCCGGCGCTGGGGCTGGACTTCGAAACCGGGGCACTGATTTCCGGCGCCAGGTTCACGTTCCTGCGCGGACAGATGGCGCGGCTCCAGCGCGCGCTGTCCCAGTTCATGCTCGACCGGCAGACTGAGGAGAACGGATATACCGAATGTGCCCCACCTCTGCTGGTGAAGGACGACGCAGTGTTCGGCACGGGGCAATTGCCCAAATTCGCCGAAGACCTGTTCCGCACCACGGACGGGCGCTGGCTGATCCCGACGGCCGAAGTCTCGCTGACCAACGCGGTGCGCGAGCAGATCCTTGCCGAAGCGCAACTTCCCACGCGCATGACAGCGCTGACCCCCTGCTTCCGGTCCGAAGCGGGCGCCGCGGGCAAAGACACGCGCGGCTATATCCGCCAGCACCAGTTCGACAAGGTCGAGCTCGTCACGATCTGCAAGCCCGAGGATTCTCCCGCCGAGCACGAGCGGATGACCGCGGCAGCTGAATCGATCCTCCAGGCCCTTGAACTCCCCTACCGCAAGGTGCTGCTTTGCGCCGGCGACATGGGTTTCACCGCCAGGAAGACCTACGACCTCGAGGTCTGGCTGCCGGGCCAGGGCGCCTATCGCGAGATATCCTCGATTTCCAACTGCGGCCCCTTCCAGGCGCGACGGATGAACGCGCGCTACCGGCCCGAGGGCCAGAAGGGCACCGAGTTCGTCCACACGCTCAACGGCTCCGGCCTTGCGGTGGGCCGCACGCTGGTGGCGGTGCTGGAGAACTATCAACAGGAAGATGGCTCGGTCGACATCCCGCTAGTGCTTCATCCCTATATGGGCGGGGTCACGCGGCTGATACCCTCTTCCTGATGCGAATCCTGCTGACCAACGACGACGGTATCAACGCTCCAGGCCTCGCGGTGCTCGAACGCATCGCTGCTCGCTTTTCAGAGGACGTCTGGATTTGCGCGCCCGCCGAGGAACAGAGCGGTGCGGGCCATTCGCTGACGCTAAATCGCCCGGTGCGCCTGAAGCAGCATGACGCGCGCCGTTTTTCCGTCACCGGAACGCCGACCGACGCCGTCACCATGGCGCTCAAGAAGCTGCTTCCCGGCCCTCCGGAGATCATCCTTTCAGGCGTAAACCGCGGAGCAAACCTGGGGGATGATGTCACCTACTCCGGTACCGTCTCCGCGGCTTTCGAAGGAGCGCTTGCCGGCGTCCGCTCCATTGCGTTCAGCCAGGTCTATGCCAGCGAGGGCGCCGGGGACGCGGTTCCGTTCGAGGCCGCCGAATTCTGGGGAGAACGCGTTCTTGCCCCTTTGCTGGATGCGCCGTTCGCGCCACGCACGCTCGTCAACGTCAATTTCCCTCCGGTCGCAGCCAATGAGGTAAGGGGAATTCGGGTGGTTCGTCAGGGATTTCACGATTACGCGCGCGGCTCCGTGGTCGAGGGCAAGGACCCGCGCGGCTTCAGCTATTTCTGGTTCGGCCTCCACGGCATCGAACATACCCCCGGCCATGCCACCGACCTGGAAGCGATCGCGGACGGCTTCGTCTCGGTAACGCCGCTGCAGCTCGATTTCACGCACGAAGCCTCGCTTGGAGTGCTCAGGGAGCGCTTCGCGTGAAGCGGCTTGCCCTTGCCGCCGCGGCAATATTGATGACGGCGGAAACCACCCCGGTAATCCCGCCGGACCGGGAAACCGAACACGTCGTGAAAGCCGGAGAGACCCTGAGCGGCATCGCCCAGCGCGCGCAGGTGGCCCAGTCGCTCATCGTCGAGGCAAACCAGTTGCGGCCGCCCTATTCGGTGCGGGCAGGGCAAGTGCTGACAATCCCCCGTACGCGGCGACATCTGGTGTTGCGCGGCGACACGCCATTCACCGTGGCATATCTCTACGGCGTGCAATGGAAGGATATCGCGATCGCCAACAACCTGGCCCTCAATGCAACGCTGAGACCGGGCCAGAACCTGCTGATTCCGACCATAATTCCGCAACCTGCGGACTCGCCGGCAACCGGCCAACCGGCGAGTCCGCAGGTTGCCGCCGCTCGCTTCACCTGGCCCGTTGCCGGAAATGTCCGCCGCGGCTTTACCTCTCGGGCCCGGACGTCCGACTATCACGATGGCATCGACATTGCCGCCGCCAAAGGCACTGCCGTGCGGGCGACAGCCGCTGGAAAAGTCGCTTTCGCCGGCGATGAGCCGCGCCAGTTCGGCAAGCTGGTGGTACTCGACCACGGCAATGGCTGGCAAAGCGCCTATGCCTTCCTCGACCGTATCACCGTCAAGGAAGGTGAGGAAGTTCGTCAGGGCGAACGCATCGGCCTTTCAGGGCAAACCGGCCGGGCCCGAGGGCCGGAGCTCCATTTCGAGCTGCGCCGCGACAATCGCCCGGTCGATCCGGAGGGGCAACTGGCTCGATCGTCCACGACCAGACCGGCCGCGGTTAGCCCAACGCCCAGAACACCGCCCCCATCGCCAGATAGGCAACCAGCCAAAAGCCAGCCTCGATCAACCGGCCGCGCAAGTCCACCCGCTGGCGCAAATAGGTGAGCCACAGCGCGGGAATCACGAAGGCAACCGCGATCCCGCCCGACTGCATGAAATAGAGCCAGGGCTTGGCCTGGAGCGTCGCCTCGCCGATGCGAGCGAAGTTATGCCCCAGCATGGCCGCACCAATCAGCATGACCAGCACGGTCAATCCATAATCCTTCGGACCGGCGCCAGGCCCTTCGAGCAAGGGCCGTCCCGTACGGAACAGCGGACCGTGCCACACGATCCCCACGCCCACCGCAAGGTTGGCGGCAAGCACCACCGCGATCCAGTTTACTGGGCCCACAGCCTTTTTCTCCTGTTTCTCCCAAGGTAGCCCGATCCGTCCCGATTGTGTAGGGCTGGCAGAATGCGAGGCAACAGACCCTCCCTCCCATGATCGTTTCCCGCCCCGCAAAGCCCCTGCGCCGGGCGATCCGCGTACCGGTCTGGGCCGACTTAGGCCTGCGGATGGGGGCGGTCTTCGCGCTGCTTGCAAGCGTCGTCCTGATCCACTGGCTCGACCGCACGGGACTGAAGGACAGCCACGACGGCGATGTCAGCCTGCTCGACATCGTCTATTTCACGATGATCTCGGTCACCACCACCGGCTTTGGCGACATAACCCCGATCAGCGACCGGGCGCGGCTGATCGAAGCGATCATCGTCACGCCGATCCGCTTCGCGGTCATCTTCATCTTCGTGGGCACCGCCTACAATTTCCTGATCAAACGCAGCTGGGAGAATTGGCGCATGGCGCGCATCCAGGAGCAGCTTTCCGGCCACATCGTGGTGCTCGGGTATGGAATAAGCGGCAGCGAAGCCGTCAACGAGCTTATCGAGCGAGGGACCGAGGCCAGCCGGATCGTCGTGATCGATCCCGACCCCGACCGGCTCGCCGAGGCAGAAGCCTGCGGCTGCAACGTGATCGAAGGCGATGCCACGCGCGACGAAACCCTGCTGGCCGTCCATATCGAACGGGCCGACAGCGTGCTGGTTTCGGCCGGCCGCGACGACACTTCGATCCTGATCGTGCTGACGGTCCGTCACTTGGCGCCCAAAGTTCCGATCAGCGTGGTGGTTCGGGCAACAGACAATGAAGTGCTGGCCCGGCAGGCAGGCGGCGACAATGTGATCAATCCGGTGAAGTTCACGGGACTTCTGCTGGCCGGGTCGGCGCATGGCACCCATGTCGCCGATTATCTTTCGGACCTTGCCTCCGCTTCGGGCAACGTCCAGCTCGTCGAGCGGCCAGCTCGCCCTGAAGAAGTGGGCAAGGGTCTAGACGAAATCTCCGGAATGGGGCGTGGACTGCGCATCCATCGCGGCGAGAAGGCAATCGGCTTCTGGGAAGAGGGCGCTCGTCAGATCATGGCCGGTGACTGGATCGTCGAAATCGTCCCGACCCCGTGACGGGAGCGGCTCCACCCCTCCAAGAATGTAGCGCCAAAGCCTCCGCGGGTGTAGGGGCCCGCCGATGGCAACTGCAATTTCCGCACAGAAGAAGGTCGGCATGGTCAGCCTTGGCTGCCCCAAGGCCCTTGTCGATTCCGAACGCATCCTCACACGGCTGCGCGCCGATGGCTATGCCATGTCGCCGGACTATGCCGGCGCAGACGTGGTACTGGTCAACACCTGCGGCTTTCTCGACAGCGCCAAGGAAGAAAGCCTTGCCGCGATCGGCGAGGCGATTGCCGAGAACGGCCGGGTCATCGTCACCGGCTGCATGGGCAACGAGGCCGAAACGATCCGCGCCAAATTCCCGGACGTGCTCGCGGTAACCGGCGCGCACCAATACGAGGCCGTCGTCGAGGCGGTGCACGAGGCCGCGCCTCCCGGCCAGGGTCCATTCATCGACCTCATTCCCCAGCCCGACGTCAAGCTGACCCCCCGTCACTATAGCTATCTGAAGATTTCCGAGGGCTGCAACCACTCCTGTTCGTTCTGCATCATCCCACAACTGCGCGGCAAGCTCGCCAGCCGCCGGATCGATGCGGTGCTGCGCGAGGCCGAGAAGCTGGTAGCCTCGGGCACGAAGGAATTGCTGGTGATCAGCCAGGACACCTCGGCCTACGGTGTCGACATACGCCACGAGGCGCGCGAATGGCACGGGCGGCAGGTCCGCGCGCACATGACCGACCTTGCGCGCGAATTGGGCGGCCTGACGACGCCGGAAGGGACCCGGCCCTGGGTGCGGCTGCATTATGTCTATCCCTATCCGCATGTCGATGCGGTGATCCCGCTAATGGCGGAAGGCATCGTCACCCCCTACCTCGATATCCCGTTCCAGCACGCCTCTCCCCGCGTGCTCGCCTCGATGAAGCGCCCGGCCAACGAAGCGCGCGTACTGGAGCGGCTGGCCGCCTGGCGTGGAATCTGCCCCGACATCGCCATCCGATCCAGCTTCGTCGTCGGCTTCCCGGGCGAGACCGAGGAGGATTTTGCATACCTGCTCGACTGGCTGGACCAGGCCCAGCTCGATCGGGTTGGGGGATTCCGCTTCGAGCCCGTCGCCGGAGCAGCGGCGAACGACTTGGCCGATCCGGTACCTGAGGAAGTCAAGCAGGAACGCTATGAACGGCTAATGGCGAAGTGCGAGGCGATCAGCGCGGCAAAGCTGGCGGCCAAGGTGGGCCGCACACTTCCGGTCATCGTCGACGAGGTCGGCGAACCGGATGAAGACGGCGACATCGGCGCCACGGCCCGCAGTCAGGCTGACGCGCCGGAGATCGACGGGCAGGTTCTGCTTCGCAACGTTCCGGCGACTTTGATGCCGGGAGATATCGTGCAAGCCAAGATGGAAGATGCTGATGCACACGATTTGTTCGGGGTCGTTGCCGGCACTTAGCAGGAAATGTCACTGCGCGGACGCGCAACTTCATTACGACTGCATCGCATATGCGAATTGGTTTTCCCGAACACTCATTTCCCCGCCGGATAAAATGAGGTTATCTTATCGATTTTAGCGATATATTTCAGTCATTTGGTTTTGAAGGCATTGTCTTATCAACAGTCGCCAACTGCTCAACTCTTGAAATAGAGGCATAGTAATGGCATATAGAAGCTGCCTTTCAGGCATCCTCTCCCAAGACTTTCAGGGGCCGGACCCGTTCCGGCCCCTTTTTTCATGCCCTGCCCCGGCGCTTGCGGGAAAATTCGCGAAGCCTTAGCCTCTCCGCCAAACAATCATGGAGAGGACATCATGGGCCTGTACACCGGCTATAATGGCAAAGGCCTCAACCACGTTGAAACGCTGTACCAGCGCGGCGAGCGGGACCTGGCAATTGCCTTCACGAAGATGCTCGGTTGCACACCGATAGATACGCCGCAGGTGAACGAAACAGGCAGCACCTATGTCTGCGTCCATCCCGACGACGAGGATCGCGACGGGATGAACAACGTACTGTATCTCTCCGAAATCCGCCCTGCCCAGCATGATCTCGAAATGCAGATGAGGCGCGTGATCGAGGTGGATGGACCGCTTGGCAAAGTGGTCGATGCCTATCGCCACAAGGCGGAGCACCTGCCATATGGCATACCGCACTTCGGCCTGCGCTTTCCCAGCTTCGAAAGCATCGAGCCGGTTCTGCAGGCGCTGGAGAATTGCACGGACCCGGCCATGCAGGGCCGGTTCAAGGTCATGGCGCTGCGCCCGGACGATCCGCGCGCGCTGTCGCAGAACCTGATCCAGGCCTTCGTCTATACCGATATCATCGCCAGCGGGCTGTTCTGCCTCGGGCAGGTCATCGAACTGCAGGCCCAGCGAGCAGCCTGAGGGGGAGTCAGCACGCCATGGTGAAGACCCAGGTCGGCTCCTACGAGACAAGCACAGCCGTTCCTTTACCGGCGGGCTATTCCGGCGAGGCGCAAGCGCGCAGTTATTTCCCGCGCAAAGACGCCCTGTTGCGGCTGCACATTTTCGAGATCGAGCAGGACAAGCCCCTAGTTTTCGAGCCGCATGCGATCGACCGTCTGGCGCATGTCTGGCAGGGCGAAGTGGAGGCCGGAGGCCAGCGGCTCGAAGCCGGCTCTACCATTATCGTGGAGCATGGCGCATCGCTGGACGTCCTGGCCCTGAACCCGCTCGCCCGCATAGCGGTCTTCTCCGCATCCTCCCCCCTGCCCAACCAGCGCAGCGGTGGCCATGTCCACCTTCTGCCACGCAACCGCGTTCCCAGGGTCGGCGCCAACGGCAGCGGCACCGCAGGCGGCCTGCACGCCAACGGCAAGTGCCCGGGCTGCGAGCTCTGGCTGAACGAGAACACATTGCCCCCTTCCCCCCCGCCACCGCCGGAGGAAGCGAACAGGGGCGTGCACATGCACCCCGAGGACGAGATCATCTTCGTCACCGGAGGCGACATCCGGCTGGGCAACCGCATCTACGAGGCCGGCGCCGCGCTGTCGGTGGCGCGGGACACGTTCTACGGTTTCCACCCCGGCCCGTCCGGCTTGAGCTTCGTCACCTTCCGGCCGTCTGCAACCAATCAAATCCGCTTCGCGAGCGGCGGCGACTATGTTCATTCGGGCTTTTGGGACGCAATCGACCGGATACCCTATCTCGAGCCGATTTCAGACTAATTTTCGATTGCCCTTTGCGGCTCAAGACCGGATATCCTCCCTCCGAATCACGCCGCGCGTAGAGGCCATGCCGCTCGCGCATCCATCCGGAGAGGAACCATACAATGGCGAGCGCCGCAAAGACCAACCTGGGGATCGAGCCCGATACCCTGAAGGCAATCTACAACCAGATGGCCCGCATCCGCGCGGTCGACAAGGCGATCCAGGCCGGCCTCTCCTCGGGCAAGTTCATGTTCACCTACTGGCCGATGACCGGCCAGGAATGCATCCCCGCGACGATCTCGCAGCTCACCTCCGAACGCGACTACATGGTCACCACCTATCGCGGCATCCATGACCAGGTCGCCAAGGGCGTCGACCTCTTCGGCATGTTCGCCGAAGCCCTCGGCCGCGAAGGCGGCGTCAACAAGGGCAAGGGCGGCTCGCCGCATATTTCCGACCCCTCCTCGGGCTCCATGGTCACCACCGCCATCGTCGGTGCCGGCGCGCCGATCGCCAACGGCCTTGCCATCTCGGCCAAGGAGCGCGGCGAGGACCGCGTCACCATCGTCAACTTCGGCGACGGCGCCACCTCGATCGGCGCCATGCACGAAGCCATGAACCTTGCCGGCGCCTGGAAACTGCCGGTGATCTTCCTGTGCCAGAACAACTTCTGGGGCGAATACACCCCCAAGGACGTCTACACCGCCAGCCCGAACTTCGCCGGCCGTGCCGAAGCGCTGGGCTTCAAGGGCGTGATCCTCGACGGCAACGATCCCGCCACCTTCTACAACGGAATGAAGGAAGTGATCGACTATGTCCGCGCCGGCAAGGGCCCGGCCTTCGTCGAGGCGCAGACCTTCCGCCTCGGGCCGCACGCGGGCGTGGGCGACAATTACAACGTCACCAAGGAAGAACTGGCTGCCGCCAAGGAGCGCCAGCCGGTCGATCGAACGCGCGCCCTGCTGATCGACGCGGGCATCTGCTCCGAGAATGAGCTGGCAGCGGTCGAGGCTGCCGCTGCGGCCGAAGTCGAGGACGCCATCGCCCGCGCCATGGAAAGCCCGGTCACGCCGGTGGAAGAAACGCTGATCGACGTGTTCGAGGATGCCGACTGCGTGCCGAAGCGCGGCAAGTACCCGGTCCGTGCCGAGGAGGTGATCCCCGAAGGCGAAACCAAGGCCATGTCGCTCGTCGAGGCGATCAACAGCGCCCAGCACATCGCCATGACCAAGAACAAGGAAGTCTTCATCCTCGGTGAGGATGTCGGCGCGCCGCACGGCGGCGTGTTTGGCACTAACAAGGGGCTGGAAGAAGAATTCGGCCGCCAGCGCGTCCGCCCGACCCCGATCGCCGAGCAGGCGATCATCGGTGCGGCCATTGGTTCGTCGATCGCCGGCATGCGTCCGATTGCCGAGATCATGTTCACGGACTTCCTGGGCGTCTGCCTCGACCAGATCGCCAACCATGCGGCCAAGCAGCGCTACATGTCAGGCTCGGCGACCCACGCGCCGATGGTCATCCGCGTCCAGGCCGGTGGCGGCATGGGCGGCTTCGGTGCCCAACACTCGCAGTCGATGGAAGCATGGGTGCTGCATACCCCGGGCATCAAGGTGCTCTACCCGTCTAACCCGCTCGACATGAAGGGCATGCTGCTCTCGGCCATCGACGATCCGGATCCGGTGCTGATCATCGAATCGATGATGCTGCTGTTCACCCAGAAGGCCGAAGTGCCGGTGGGTGAATACAGGATTCCGCTCGGCGTCGCCAAGGTGAAGCGCGAAGGCACCGACATCACGCTGATCTCCTACGGCTGGGAGCTCAACAACTGCCTCGCCGCGGCCGAAAAGCTGGCCGAGGAAGGCATCAGCGCCGAAGTCGTCGACCTGCGCTCGCTTGTCCCCATCGACTATGACCGCGTGCTCAAGTCGGTCCGCAAGACCGGACGCGCGCTGGTTGTCCACGCGGCTGTCGAGTTCTGCGGCCTCGGCGCGGAAATCTGCTCGACGATCAACGAGGAACTGTGGGGCGAACTCAAGGCCCCCGCCATCCGCCTCGGCGCCGAATATGCGCCCATCGCATATTCGAACGCCATCGAAACCAACCAGGTACCCAACATCGGATCCATCGTCGCGCGCGCCAAGGCCGCGGTGAAGGGCTGAATTCCGGAGAATATAACCAATGTCCACCACACTCACCCTGCCCAAGCTCGAAATGTCGATGAGCGAGGGGACGATTGCCGAATGGGTCGCGGCCGACGGAGCCGAAGTCAAGGAAGGGGATGTGATCTACATCCTCGAAACCAACAAGACCTCGCGCGATATCGAGGCTCCGGCCTCCGGCAAGCTAGTGCACAAGGCAGCGGCTGGCGAGACCTACGACGTCGGCACCGAGATCGGCGAGATCGTCTGATTTCGGACGTCTGAAGGCTGGCGCCGGAACCCACGCAGGTGGGTTCCGGCGCTGTCCTTTTTAATCCTACGGCGACAGGTTGAAGCCGCGATAGTTGTCGCGGGCAATGTCTTCGCACCTCTGGGCATAGGTATCGAGCCCGCCCAGGTAAGCGAGCATCCGGCGCGGCTTGCCGGGGATGTTCGCGCCCATGTACCAGCTGTTGGCCAGCGGATAGAGCGTATGCTCGGCCATGGCATTCACCTCCGCATTCCAGGCCTCTTCCGCCGCCCGGTCCGCATCGATACGATTGCAGCCTCGCTTGCGCGCATGGGCGATGCAGTCCGCGATCCAGTCGACGTGCTGCTCGATGGCGGTAATCATGTTGGTCAGCACCGATGGCGAGGCCGGACCGGTGACGGTGAACAGGTTGGGAAAGCCGGAAACCATCAGACCCAGATAGGTACGCGGCCCGTTTGTCCACTCATCGACTAGCCGCATGCCGCCCAGACCCGTGATGTTGAGCCTCAGCACGGGCCCCGTCACACCGTCGAACCCCGTGGCAAAGACCAGCACATCGAGCGGATAGTCTGCTTCCGTCGTCCTCAGGCCCCCGGGAGTTATCGCGACGATGGGCGTCTCCGAGATATCGACCAGGCTGACGTTGCCGCGATTGAAAGTAGCGTAATAGTCGGTGTCCACGCAGGGACGCTTGGTGCCGTAAGGATAGGTCGTCGGGCACAGCTTGTCGGCGACTTGCGGGTCCGTGACGATCGAGCAGATTTTCCGGTGAATGAAGTCAGCGGCAATCGCGTTGGCCTTCAGGTTCTTCGAAATATCGACATAGGGTGAGGAGAACCCGAGGCCTCCCCTCGCCCAGCTGACTTCGAAGGCGGCCTCGCGCTCTTCCTCGCTGGCTTCGAGAACAGAACGGCCGAGGCTCCAGGTCGCGGGCATCTGATCGATCGGCGCCATCAGGCCGAAGCCTGCGTAGGAATTGCGGATCTTGCGGCACCAACCGGGATAGTCGGCGCGGACCTCGGCCTCATGCGCGGGGTCGATCGGCCCATTATGGGCCGGCACGCTGAAATTGGGAGTCCGCTGGAAAACCGTAAGCTCTGCCGCATGTTCGGCGATCACCGGGATCGACTGGATACCCGAAGAACCTGTGCCGATCACGCCAACCCGCTTGCCGGTCAGATCTACGCCATCATGCGGCCAGGCCGCCGTGAAATGGACATCGCCACCGAAGCTGTCGAAACCAGCGATATCCGGCTTGTTCGGAGCCGAAAGGCAGCCGACTGCGGTCACCACAAACTGCACCCGGAAGCACTCGCCCCCCTCGGTCTCCAACTCCCAGCAATTAGCGGCCTCGTCGAACCGCATTGCCGCGATGCGTGTGTTGAAACGGATGTCGCGAGTGAGATCGAAGCGCTCGGCGACATGCTCGGCGTAGCGCAGGATTTCAGGCTGGGTCGCGTAGCGCTCGCTCCACTGCCATTCCTCCAGCAGTTCGGGCGAGAAGCCATAGCAGTATTCCAGGCTCTCGACATCGCAACGCGCGCCGGGGTAGCGATTCCACCACCAGGTCCCGCCTACGCCGGAAGCTGCTTCGAAGCCGATCAGCTTCAGCCCCTGCTGGCGCAGCTTCCAGTGTGCATAAAGTCCGCCAAACCCCGCGCCGATGACCGCGACGTCGTAGGTCACGGCAGGTAGCGGCTCCATTCGAATGGCACAGCCGCATGGAACGGCGCCGCCAACAAGCCCCGGGTCGCGCCCGACGACCAGCGCTGCCGCATCCGCTCGCCCATAGCGCCCGCGACTGCAACCGGGTCCTCATCCAGGTAGCAATAAGTCATCTGCTTACCCACCGAGTCACTGCCGAAGCCCGCTTCACCTTCGACCCCGCGATAGCGCCAAACGCCTGCCACTCCGGGCAGGTCGATCAGGTCTTCAGCCGGAGCATTGCCCTCCTCGATCACCAGATAGACGCCAAGGCACGGTCGCCACGGGATCACGTCCGCCCCCGCGACCACCCGCGCCGCCGCCGACTTGCCCGCCAATTCCCCGGTCAGGTAGCCCGCGCTGGGCAGGCGGATCGCCATGCGTCCGTGCTTGTCGAGTGCCGCACCCAGATCGGAGAAGGCCGGGATCGAGGCGGCCGATGCGAATTGATAGGTCTGCACGAAATCGACCGTATCGAAAGCGCCCTCGCTGGCCGCCCGCGCCGCGCGGCAGGCCGGGGTCGAGACCAGCCGCAGCGAATTGCGAATGCCGTCGAGCCGGTATTGCTCCGGCCGGTGGTCCATCGTGTGCCATTCGAGGTATTCGGCATCGCGGCCCTCTGGATGGCGCGTCGAAAGCGAGATGAAGACATAGCCTGCATCACCACGCCCCGTCGCCAGCACGTCCGGCAACTGGTCCGACGGCGTCCCCTCAAACTTCATCGGAGATCCCCATCGCCTTTTCGTAGTTATTGTGGAAGTTGCGGATCTTCTGCTCCTGCCAGGCCGAATACCAGACATAGGGCGGGTTCTTCGCCTTCAGGCCGCGCTGGACCGAGGGCACGTTGAACACGTCCTGGTCGGTGATCTTCGACAGCGAGAGCAGCTCCGGCGCCATGGTCCATGCCTCGTCGAAGCCCAGCTTGCGCGGCTTGGCCGGGGCCGGGCGCGGCTTGTCCTTGGGCCAGGGTGCCAGAAGGTAGATGTCCATGATGCTCTCTTCCGGATTGCTGCCATGCGGGCGGAAGCGGAAACAGATGCGCATCCAGCCGCCCCAGGGGTGCAGGTTCGGGAACAGGTCGTTGAACCCGCTGCCATTGAGTTCCGCATCCGACCACTCGGACAGGTCCTCGCCCGTGAGAGCGCCGATCAATTGCTTCTGCGCATCGGCAGACCGGTAATACTGCTCCAGAGCCTCTTCCTTGGTCACCATGATGCCGCGCTGCGGACTTCCCGGAGCCGGGAACTGCGAACCGCGACCGAAATTGCCGAAGACGTCGTAATGCGTGTTCGACAGGTCACCGCTCATCAGCATCTGGTGCGGATGGGTGGCGATAACGTGATAGGCCTCCATGAAGGCTTCCATCACCACCTTCCAGTTGGCCCGGATCAGCTTGGAGACATTCGCCTGGATGTAGCGGTGCTCGAAGCCATAGGGCTTGTAGGTCTCGATCATGACCGGGCCGAGGAAGTCCTCCAGCGGACTGGCATCGGGATCCGGATTGATGAAGACGAAGCCTTCCCAGCATTGCACCTTCACCGCCGGCAATTGCTTCGCATCCTCGCGCACGCCGGGGAAGTCCCACTCCGTGGTGATTTCCTTGAGGCTGCCGTCGAGGTGCCATGCCCAGCCGTGGTAGGGGCACATGAACTCCTTGGCGCCCTTGCCCGAGCAATCCTTGAGCAGGCGTCCGCGATGGAGGCAGATGTTCTGGTGGGCCTTCACCGATCCGTCCGGCTGGCGCACGACCAGATACGACAGGTGGGCAATGTCATAGACGTAGTAATCGCCAGGGTTGGGGATCTCATCCTCGCGGCAGGCCATCTGCCAGGTCTTCTTCCAGATCTTCTCGACCTCGAGATCGTGGTATTCCTGCTTCCAGTACCGGTCGGTGGAAATCTTCTTGGGGCCGCCGGGCAGGCTGTTGGTCAGCTTGAACGCGTCGGGCACGCGGTCCGGCTTGCGATCGTTGTCGAGAAAGTAGTTCGGGTCGAAATAGCCGTTGGAGCGCCAGCCGCCTTCCGTGTTCTGGCCGGTATCCGGCCGGTAGGCGCCGACGATGCGCGGCATCATGTCGTCCATGTGGGTGCCGGGCAGCTTTTCCATCGGGATGGTGCCATCGAAAGCCTTGGGCAGCGAGGCCATCCACATGACTTCGTGGTCGCGCGGCAGGTCCGGGCCGGAGATGTAAAGCAGCATCAGCGGATCGGCCTGGGTGACTTCACCTTCCAGCCATTCGCCCTGCCAGGTGAAGATGCCGTAGGCATTGCTGCCCTGCTTCTGGACCTTGACCTTGCCGTCACCGAGATCCTCGTAGATCGTGCCGGTCAACGGGTGCGGTTCGCGCCGCATGACGTTCATTCTGCCTCTCCTTTGTCCCGAATTCTCGGACGTTGGCACATTACTGGCCCGCCCGAAGGATTCTGTCAAAGCGAACTAGTGCCGCCTCCTTAGTGTCAAAGGGAATGGGCCCCGAAGCGTCATCTCCCCGATCTGTCCCAGTTACATCGACACGCCGCCGTTCACCGTCAGCACCTGCCCGGTGATGAAGCGGCTGGCGTCCGAAGCGAGATAGAGCAGCGCGAGGCCAATATCCTCGGGCTTGCCGCAAATCCCGAGCGGCGATGCCGCTGCCTGCTCGGCGCGCATCTTCTCCAGTCCCGCCATGTCCACCGCGCCCGAAGCATCGGTAAAGGGCTTGCGCGCCATGGCCGTCTCGATCCACCCGGGGGCAACGGCATTCACCCTCACCCCGAAGGAACCGAATTCCAGCGCGCAGACTTTGGTCAGCATGTTCACCGCCGCCTTGCTCATGCAATAGGAGGCCAGTCCCGCGACCGGGCTCGTCCCGCCGGCCGAGGAAATGTTGACTATGGTGCCGCCACGGCCCTGCTTCTGCATCGCGCGCCCGGCCGCCGCGCAGCCCCAATAGACGCCCATGGTGTTGATCGAGAGCGTCCGCTCGGCATCCTCCGGACTGGTATCGAAGATCGGCTTCCACACCGAAACCCCGGCGATGTTCAGCCAGATGTCGAGGCCGCCGAACTCCTTCACCGCCGCATCGGCAAGCGCATCCACCTGCTTGCGATCGGCCATGTTGGTGTGCATGATGCTGGCCTCGCCGCCGGCTTCGCGCACTTGCGCAGCCGTGGCTGCCGCGCCCGCTTCATTGATGTCGGCAAGAACCACCCGCGCACCCGCACGGGCGAACAGGTGCGCGGCCTCGGCGCCAAACCCCGATGCCGCACCGGTGATCACCGCCACGCGGCCCTCAAGCGAAATCGTTTGCGCCAGTTGCGGATCGAATGCCATGTCCTTCTCCTTGAACCCATATTGTCGATTTGACACTTATTCTTCACGCTAACAATGTGCCGAACAAGGCGGCGAGTCCATCGCCAGCGCAAACGGAGAGTGACATGACGGAACTGGCAGTTGGCGAATACAAGGCGCTGGCGGAAGGCATCTACCTCGAAGGCCTTTCGGTCGATCACGTCCGCGAAGTCGTCTGGTACAGCGACGTCATCAAGGGCGGCTGCCATGCCGTGACCTTCGACGGCAAGCCGGTCGGCTCGATCAACGAGAGCCGCATGTGGACCGGCGGCATCATGATGAACGACGACGGCAAGGTGCTCTCCACCGGCGAGGGCGGCATCATGTGGAACGATCCGGACACCGGCAAGAGCGGCTGGTTGCTGGAGACCAGCACCTTCTCCGACATCGGCGGCATCAACGAGATGTGGCCGGACGGCACCGGCGGCATCTATTTCGGCACCAACGACATCGAATATATCATCGCCGCCAAGGACACCCGCCCGGCCAAACTCTACCGCCTCACCGTCGATCGCGAGGTGATCGAGTTCGACACGAACGTCTATTTCCCCAACGGCATCGCCTACGACCCATCGCGCAAGGCGTTCTACTGTAGCGACACCTTCCGCAAGGGCTGGGCCTTCGACGTCGCGTCCGATCTCTCGCTGACCAACCAGCGCCTGCTGCTCGATGCCGATGACTGCGACGGCCTGACGCTGGATACCGAAGGCAATGTTTGGATCTGCGGCTTCCGCTCGCCGGACGTGCTGCGTCGGGTCAAGCCGGATGGCACCGTGCTGCCCGATTTCCCAACGCCTCCGGGTGCGACCACCCAGATGCGCTTTGGCGGCAAGGACGGGCGCGACCTGTTCATCGTCACCTGCCCGGCCGGTGCGGGCGACGGCCTGAAGGAGGGCAATCCGCTTTCGGATGCAGCTTTCCTTTATCGCGGTCGTGCTGAAGTGCCGGGCGTGAAAATGGGGCCGGCGAGCTTCAAGCTATGAACCAGATGAGCCCCCCGCCCGCCCGCACCGACGTCCAGCCGGTCGTCATCCCCAACGAGCCCTTCGTCAGCCGCGAATATGCCGAGGCGGAAGCAGACAAGCTCTGGGCGAAAGTCTGGCAGGCCGCGTGCCGGGTGGAAGAGCTGCCCAAGGTGGGCGACTACGTCACCTACGACATCGGCGAGGAATCGATCATCCTGGTGCGCAGCGATGCAGACACCATCAGCGGCTTCTACAACGTCTGCCTGCATCGCGGCCGCCGGCTGACCGATGGCTGCGGCCACACGAACCAGTTCTATTGCCGCTTCCACGGCTGGTCGTGGAACATCGACGGCACCAACCGTTCCTGCATCGGGCCCGAGGACTGGCAGGGCGCGCTGACCGAAGAGAGCCTGACGATGAAGCAGGTCAAGGTCGGCCTGTGGGGCGGCTGGGTCTGGATCAACATGGATCCCGACTGCGAACCGCTGGAGGAATTCCTCGCCCCCGTCATCCGCCAGCTAGGCCCGTTCGAGACGGACAAGATGCGCTATGCCTGGCGGCAGTGGCTGTATTTCCCCTGCAACTGGAAAGTCGCGCTCGGCGCCTTCAACGAGAGCTATCACGTCCACGCCTCGCACCCGCAGCTCGGGCGCGGACAGGGCATCAATGCCTGGTGGTGCCGCACCGAGGGCGCGCATGCCTGGCACGGCCCAATGGGCCCGCGAGGCGGTGACGGACAGAAAATGAAGGGCCTTTCCGAGGCCCGCGGCCAGGCGGGCGAGGATCCGCGCACCGCTGTCGCCGAGGATCTGCAGATGATGTGGGACACGCTGCGCGCGGTGACGACCGAGACGTTCGTCGAGGCGGCAAAACGCCTCAAGGACGAACTCCCCGAAGGCGCCAGCATGCAGGAAGTGGGCATGCACCTCCTCCTCTCCGCCAAAGCCGACGATGCGGCGAGAGGCGTCGTCTGGCCGGAAGTCGCGCCGCAGCACCTGGTCGAAACCGGGATCGACTGGCACGTCTTCCCCAATTCCATCTTCCTGCCGAGCCTGACGACCGTGCTGTGCTATCGCGCCCGGCCCAACGGCACCGATCCAAACAGCTGCATCTTCGAAGTCTACGTCATCGAGCGCTTCCCCGAAGGACAGGAGCCGAAGACCGAATGGGTCTATGAGGAAGAACCCAGCGAAGAGAAGTGGCGCCTGATCCTGGCGCAGGACTTCGGCAACATGGCGGCCGTGCAGAAGGGGATGAAATCCCGCGGCTACATGGGCGCGCGTCCCAACCCGATCGAGGAGGAGACGGTGATCCACTTCTACCGGATGCTGGCGCGATACATGGGTACCGGGGCGCCGATTCCCATCGGCTAGGCCGCCACACTTCGCTCTCGCCTCTCCCCGGATTATGATCTAGCCTGGATCATAGTCCGCAAGGGGAGATGAACATGACTGCCCAGGCTCAAGAGCTTAGCCCTGCCGTACCGGTCCCGGCGCACATCCCGCCCGAGGCGGTCTACGATTTCGACATGCGCCACGATCCCGGCCTGCTCGCCGATCCGCACGAGCGGCTGCGCGAGATCCTGCGCGAGGCACCGCCGGTGTTCTGGACCCCGCGCAACGGGGGCCGCTGGATCTCCATGGGCTACCAGGAAACCTTCGAGGCGGCCCGCGATGTCGAGCGATTCACCAGCGAAATGATGCCGCGCGCCCAGCTCCAGGCCATGCTGGCGATGATGCCGCCGGGGACGCCCCGCATGCCGATGCCGGTGCCGATCACCATGGATCCGCCGGACCACCCGATCTACCGCGCGCCGCTCAACAAGACCTTCAGCCCCCGTGCCGCCATGGCGCGCATGGAAGACATCCGCGCGCTGGCGGACGAGCTGATCGACAAGGTGATCGACCAGGGCCACTGCGACTTCATCCCCGCCATCGCCGAACCGCTACCGGTGACCATCTTCCTCAAGCTGATGGGCCTGCCGGTCGAGAAGCTCGCCCACTTCCGCGACCTCGTCCACGAGTTCCTCGCAAACACGCTGACCGACAACCAGGCCGCCAACGCCAATGTCGGCCGCAAGGTGGCCGACGCCATGTTGCCCGAGATCATGGCCCGCAAGGACGATCCGCGCGACGACATCATCTCGATGCTCTGGTCGACCGAGATCGACGGCCAGCCGATGACCGTCGAGCTGATGGAAGACTATGCCGTGCTGCTGTTCATTGCCGGGCTCGACACGGTGATCAACGGCATGGGATTTGCCGTGCGCCACATGGCGCTGAACCCTTCACTCCAGAACGAACTGCGCGCCCATCCCGACCGGATCGTCGATGCCGTGGAGGAAATGCTGCGGCGCTACAGCTTCGCCCAGCCGATGCGGCGGGTGGCGAAGGAGACGACCTTTGCCGGCTGGAAGATGATGCCGAACGAATGGCTGGTGCTGTTCTACGCCGGCGCCGACCTCGACCCGCGCCAGTTCGAGAAACCGGAGCAATACCAACTCAACCGCGAGGACAAGGTTCACCTGGCCTTCGGCGCCGGCATCCACCGCTGCCTTGGCGCGCACCTGGCGCGGGTGGAACTGCAGGTGCTATACCAGCAGATGCTGAAGCGCCTGCCCACCTGGCGGCTCGATCCGGACAAGCCGGCCAAGTTCCACTCCGGTAACATCATCGCGATCGATTCCCTGCCGATCCGCTGGGATTGAAATCCTCGAAGGCCTAGAGAATTTTTCCGCACAAATAAAAACCCGGCCGCGCACCTGGCGCGGCCGGGCTCTCCTTCCTCCCCAGGATGGAACTTAGAACTTGTACCCGATGGTGCCGCCGAAGGTGAGCGGTTCTGCCATGGGGATATAGGTCTGCGTACCGGCACGGTAGTGCGCCCGGTAACGAACGTCCGTGAGGTTGTTGCCCCAGACCCGGACGTAATAGTGATTGGTGGGGTCAGTCCAGGTCACCGAGGCATTGACCAGTGCATAACCGCTCTGGCGCGCGCGCTGCTCGCTGGCGCGATTGGCGTAAGGCGTGCCACCGAGGAAGCCGACCGGCGTCGTCGCGGGCTGCCCCGCGACCGCAGGCGGCGCATTGTTCACGGGCATGGCGGTGGGATCGATTGCCTTGCGGGCATTGTACGAAGCCAGCGTTTCGCCGCCCCACAAGGTGATGTCGGTCGGAACGTAGCTGCTGGTGTACTTGACGTTGGCCGTGAAGCGAAGCCCACCTTCGCCACGGGGGATATTGTATTCAAAGCCGAGGAAGCCGGTGAAGTCAGGCGCGCGGGCCATCTGCATGCCGGAAACATCCTGGGCGACGTTCGCTGCAGCACCGATCTGGAAGGTCTTCAACGGATCGCTGTTGGTGTTGAAGCCCGGCTGGGCAGGGTTTACGCCATTGCCGATCCAGACGAAGCCGTCGCCATAACGAGCGTGCAGCCAAGTCGCGCCCGCGCGGACCTTGAAATTGTCGGTCACATCGAAATCGAAGCTACCGTCAATGCCGTAGATCTTCGCCTTGGGTGCGTTCTGCAGGGTCACCACGGTCGCGCTGTTGACGAAGGCAACGGCGCTGACCTGCAGGTTCTTGTAGTCATAGTAGAAACCGGCCAGCTCGGCACGGAAGCGCGGGCTGGAGGTCTTGATGCCGATTTCGTACGCGTTGATCGTTTCCTGCTTGGCATCGAGCCAGGTCGCCGGGCCGGTAGCAGGCACCGAACCGTTCCATTCGCCGCCCCGGAAGCCCTGCGAGTAGGACGCGTAGATGTTCGTTTGCGGCGCGATCTCATAGCGGATCGAAGCGCGAGGCGTGAACTTGCTGTACTTTGAACTCTTCGAAGCGGGAGTGCTGAAGACCGGATTGATGCCGTTGTAGGCGGCGCCGGTCGGCGTCCAGCTCACGGAAGTGAGCCCGCCAAGCGCCACTGGTGTCACCACTCCGTTGATTGTCGGCGTGCAGCCGCCGGTGGTGGTGCAATAGTTGAGCGTCAAGGCCGAGATGTCCTGCTTTTCTTCGCTGTATCGGCCGCCCACGTTGATAGTGAGCCTGTCGGTGACATGGAACGTGGCATCGGCGAAGATCGCCCATGCGTTCTTGGTCCGCCAGGAGAACAGCTCCTGGAACTTGCGATAGTCGCTCAAGGGAACAACCGTGGTCGCAGGATTGGGATAGGTGAACGGTGCGTAGCTTGCCGGTCCCAGATAAACCGTGCCGTTGGTCGCGAAGCCGGGCTGCGGATCGGTCTTGATGTTGTAGTAGTTGCCGCCGATAATCAGGTCGAGCTTGTCGATGGCATTTATCGTGAAATCAAGATTTTCCTGCCAAGTTCTCTCTCTCGGAACGCCGTCGGTGTAGGAGTCGGGTACATATGTGCCGCCGAAGTCGTAAGCAGTCCGAGACTGCGACTGCGTATAGCCGGTGACGGAACGGAGCGTACCGATACCGGTATCCAGTTCCAGCTTCAGCGAGCCTTCGTGCTGCTTGATGACATTGATGAACACGTCACCGGCGACTTCACCCAGCCCAGTCGGGCGGGTATCGCGCCCGGTTCCGGCCGCGTAGCTGCTGGAGACATTCTCGATATTGGTGAAGATGACGCCGCGCGGGTCGCTGGCTTCGATATAGCTGTAGCCCAAGGTCGCTCGGAAGTTGGCCGTCGGTTCGAACCTGATCTTGGCCCGGACCGACTTCTGGTCGAGGCCCAGGAAATTGTTGGTTTCGAATTGCCCCGGCGTGGTCCGGCTTGCCTTCTTGTAGTATCCGTCCGTCTTCCTGTAGGTGGCCGCCAGGCTGATACCGACTTTCTCCGAAAGCGGGCCTGCAACAAAACCGCGGGCACGCCGGTCGTTGTTACGGCCGTAGGTCGCTTCGATGTTGCCGGTCCAGTCGCGGCCCGGATCGATGGTGTCGATCAGTATCGCGCCGCCAGTGGCGTTGCGTCCGTAGAGCGTTCCCTGCGGACCTTTGAGAATTTGTATGTTCTGCACATTGGGCAAGTCCATGTTCAGGACCGAAGTCGATACCTGGTACAAACCGTCCACGAACAACGCGACGTTGTTTTCATAGGCGCCGGCATTCGTCGTCGTCACGCCGCGAATCGCCGACTGGGCGATGGAACCCGACTGGCCCACCGAGAAACCCGAGGTCACGTTGCCAAGGTCGCGAATTGAGTTGATGCCCGTATTGCTCAGCGTGTCCTGCGAAACCACCGACACCGACATCGGCACATCGACCAGCTTCTCCGAGCGGCGCTGCGCCGTGACGATGATGTCGTTGCTGCTTGCTTCCTCGGCACCCTGCGCCAGCGCCGGCGCGGCCCACATCGGAGCGGCCATGGCGGCGCCGCACAGCAGCGCGGCAAAGCGGACGGACTTGTTTTGGATCAGACGCATTCGAACCCTCCTCTAGTTCGCATGTAACGGGACCTGCGGCAGCAGCGCGCCCCCAAAGACCGAGATTCTGCTGCCTTCGCTACCCGAAAAACTTCTTGCCGGAACAGCGGTCTGGACCGGAGCACTTATTGCTATGGCGAAGCATGGCCATGCGCAACGCCCACCGCAGTTGCGACGGAACATTTGTGACAACTAGTGCCGATTTGCCACACTTTCCGCCTTCACAGCACCAAAATGGCGCGCAGGATCAAGCCGGCTTCTTCTTCCCCAGCACCGTGCGCAGCATGGAGAGGGCCACTTCGCCGCGCTGGTTGGTCAGCTCGTGCTTGAAGACGATGATGCCGCAGTCCGGGCGCGACTTGCTTTCGCGCAGTTCCATGATCTCGGTATGGCAGGTCAGCGTATCGCCGATGAAAGTCGGCTTGGGGGTGACCACCTTGTCGAAGCCAAGGTTGGCGATCAGCGTGCCGACAGTGGTGTCGGCGATGGAAAGGCCGACGGCGAGACTGAAGGTGAAGGTCGAATTGACCAGGATCTGGCCGAATTCCGAGGCCCGGGCATATTCCGCATCGAGGTGCAGCGGCTGCATGTTGTGGGTCATGGCCGAGAACATAAGGTTGTCGGTCTCGGTCACGGTGCGGCTCGGCTGGTGGGTGATGCGGTCGCCCACCTGCCATTCATCGAAATAACGGCCCGGCATCAATCTTCTCCCTTGGCCTCAACCCGCGCGAGCAAGGCTTCCACCTGCACCTGCACGCCGGCTTCGGCGTTCAGTTCGGCCACCACCCCATCGAACGGCGCGGTGAGCGTGTGTTCCATCTTCATCGCCTCGAGCGTCAGCAGCTTCTGGCCCTTCACCACTTCGTCGCCCTTCATCACTTCGACGGCGATGATCTTGCCCGGCATGGGGGAGAGGATGTCGCCATCGTGGGCCGAATGGTGGCCGCCCGCCTCATGGCGCCACGAGGAAAGTTGCCAGGTCTGCCCAAACTCGCTCAGCAGCACGCTGGACTGGGGCTCGGCGCTGCCCTGTCCGGTGAGTTCCAGTTCGATCGCCTCGCCATCGAGCATGAACCTTGCCCGGGTTCTGGGCGCGGCATTGAGGCGCAGGCCGGGCTGGTTGGTGGCAGGCACCAGCTCAAGCGCCGCTTCGGCCAGCGCCTCGGCCGAGGGCACCGGGTTTTCCGCCATCGCCTCGCCATCGCGACCGATCAAGCCGGTATCGACGTCGCCTGCGACGAATTCCGGGTGCTCGAGCGCCTTTGCAAGGAAGGCGGCATTGGTCCGTACCGGCCAGATCGCCGTCTGCCCGATGAGGTCTCCCAGGCGCAGGCGGGCTTCGTCGCGGTTTCTGCCCCGGGCGATGACCTTGGCGATCATCGGGTCGTAGAACGGCGAAACCTCGGCGCCCTCATAGACCCCGGTATCGATCCGCCCGCCGGGCCCCTCACCAAGTTCGAAAAGTTCCAGCTTGCCGATGCTCGGCAGGAAGCCCTTGGCCGGGTCCTCGGCATAGAGCCGTGCTTCCATGGCCCAACCGTTTATCGACAGCTCTTCCTGCTTGAGCGGCAGCGGCTCGCCGCTGGCGACGCGCAACTGCCATTCCACCAGGTCCTGCCCGGTGATCTCCTCGGTGACGGGGTGCTCCACCTGCAGGCGGGTGTTCATTTCCATGAACCAGATGCGATCTGCCCGCAGGCCTTCCGAACCGTCAGCGATAAATTCGATGGTGCCGGCGCCGACATAGTCGACCGCCTTGGCGGCGCGCACCGCGGCGGCGCACAGTTCCGCCCGCGTCGCCTCGTCCATGCCCGGCGCCGGGGCTTCCTCGATCACCTTCTGGTGGCGGCGCTGCAGCGAGCAGTCGCGCTCGAACAGGTGGACGACGTTGCCGTGGGTGTCGCCGAACACCTGCACCTCGATGTGGCGCGGGCGCTGGATGTATTTCTCGATGAGGACGTGGTCGTTGCCGAAGGAACTGGCCGCCTCGCGCCGGCAAGAAAGCAGCGCGTCGGCGAAGTCCTCGGCAGCCTCGACCAGCCGCATGCCCTTGCCACCGCCCCCGGCGACCGCCTTGATCAGCACCGGATAGCCGATCTTTCCGGCTTCAGCTTCCAGGAAGTCCGGGTCCTGGTTCTCCCCGAGATAGCCCGGCGTCACCGGCACCCCGGCCTCGGACATCAGCTTCTTGGCGGCGTCCTTTAGGCCCATCGCCTCGATGCTGGAGGGCTTGGGCCCGACCCAGACGAGCCCCGCGTCGATCACCGCCTGGGCGAACTCCACGTTCTCCGAGAGGAAGCCGTAGCCCGGGTGGATCGCCTCGGCGCCGGTGGCCTTGGCGGCTGCAATGATCTTCTCGCCGATGAGGTAGCTCTCGCGCGCCGGGCTCGGCCCGATGTGCACAGCCTCGTCGGCGGAGCGCACGTGGAGCGCCTTGGCATCAGCGTCCGAATAGACCGCGACGGTGCGGATACCCATCTTCCGCGCCGTGCGGATGATGCGGCAGGCGATTTCGCCGCGGTTGGCAATGAGGAGGCTTTTGATCAGTCTGTCAGACACCGGCCTTCTTCTTCCTGTTCCTTGTCGGTCGCGCCGACGGTTGTGCAATAGAATGCTTCCTTCAGCGTATCGACATCGGGCGCGGAGGCCTTGTTTTCGGTATCGACGAAGGGATATTCGAGAACCATGCTGGGGCCCTCGGAGAGATAGATCGCCACCGTGTTGGCCTCGGGCGCGTTGGACACGGTCAGTGTGTCCCTGGGCTTGGCCGTAGGGTCGACCAGCGGCTGCCTGGCGAAATAGCCGGCATCGCAGGCCGCCTTGTAGGCAGTGGCGAAATTGGCTTCGAACTGACTCCGCGCGGGCGTGCCGGCGGCGAACTTCGCGGCATTGGCGCCGAACGAGCCAGCATCGACATCGAGCTTCGGCACAGGCGCGCAGGCGGACTGGCCGGCGCTGGCACTTTGGGAAGCGGCGGCGGCCGTTTCCGAAGCGCTGGCCTGAGGCGCAGGCTGCTGGCCCTTGCAGGCGGCAAGCGCGAGGGCTGCGACAGTAATAATGGAAATGCCGTTCCTACGCGTCATGGCATCATTCCTTCCTCAAATCCTCCCCGAGCTTGTCTCGGGGAGGGGGACCGCCCGGCGACAGCCGGGTGGTGGAGGGGTAAACGCGAAAGCGCAAAGGACACAATGCCTTCCGCCGCCGCTGCTGCATCTTTCAAGATCTCGCTGGCAGGAATGCGCAGGGTGTCGAGTCCCTGGGCTCGCAGGAACGCATCCCGATTTGCATCTCGTTCCGGACGGTCACCTGTATCGTGCGCAAATCCATCCACTTCGATCGCCAGCCGCGCATCGGAACAATAGAAGTCCATCCCGATCCTGCTGCTCGGATGCTGCCGACGGAATTTCACACCCTGCGGCTGGCCCTTGAGGTGTTTCCAAAGCAACACTTCGGGCAAAGACATGTTCTTGCGTAACTGGCGCGCTTGGCCGACAGCGCCAGGTGCGGGCTTGGGGGCGATGTCCTTAAGCAAAGTATTCCCCTCCACCACCCGCTTCGCGGGCGGTCCCCCTCCCCGAGACAAGCTCGGGGAGGATTTCGGCGGGCCGCAGCTTAACGATCACATCCTGAATACCCCAAACCCGCGCTCCTCGATCGGCGCTTCAAGGCTAACCTCCAGCGCCATTCCCAGCACGTCGCGGGTCTGCACCGGGTCGATCACGCCATCGTCCCACAGCCGGGCCGTCGCATAATAGGGATTGCCCTCGTCCTCGTATTTCTGCCGGATCGGCGCCTTGAAGGCCTCGGCCTCGCGCTCGTCCCACTTGGCGGCGTCGCGGTGGACGGTCGCCAGCACCGATGCCGCCTGCTCGCCGCCCATCACCGAGATGCGGGCGTTGGGCCAGGTGAACAGGAAGCGGGGGCTATAGGCGCGGCCGCACATGCCATAGTTGCCGGCGCCGAACGAACCGCCGATCAGCACGGTGATCTTGGGCACGGTCGCGGTCGCCACGGCCGTCACCAGCTTGGCGCCGTGCTTGGCAAT
>CAZVWP010000030.1:0-48404 GCA_964630805.1 uncultured Novosphingobium sp.
CGCCGGTGATGACGTCGACCGAGGGCCGCTGCGTCGCCATGATCAGGTGGATGCCGGCGGCGCGGCTCTTCTGGCTGAGCCGCTGGATCAACACTTCGATCTCCTTGCCGACGGTGACCATGAGGTCGGCCAGCTCGTCGACGATGAGCACGATCTGCGGCAGCACCTCGTAATCGAGCTGGCGCTCCTCATGCATTTCCTCGCCTGTCTCCGGATCGAAACCGATCTGGATGCTACGGCCGAGCGGCTTGCCTTTGGCCTTGGCGGCGGAAACCTTGTCGTTGAAGCCCGACAAATTGCGCACGCCGATCTCGCTCATCTGGCGATAGCGGCGCTCCATTTCCTCGACCGCCCACTTGAGCGCGCGCACCGCCTTGGCGGGCTCGACCACGACGGGCGAGAGCAGGTGCGGGATATCGTCGTAGCTCTTGAGCTCGAGCACCTTGGGATCGATCAGGATCAGGCGGCACTGCTGGGGCGTGAAGCGGTAGAGCAGCGAAAGCAGGATGGCATTGAGGCCGACAGACTTGCCCGAGCCGGTGGTGCCCGCGACAAGCAGGTGGGGCATGGCGGCCAAGTCCGCGACGATGGGCTCGCCGGCGATGTCCTTGCCCAGGATGATCGGCAGGTTGCCCTTGGAATTGGCGAATTTCTCGCAGGCCACCAGTTCCTTGAAGGAGACGGTCTGGCGGTCGGCATTGGGCAGTTCGATACCCATGACAGTGCGGCCGGGGATGGCCGAGACGCGTGCCGAGATCGCGCTCATGTTGCGGGCGATATCGTCGGCAAGGCCGATGACCCGGCTGGCCTTGATGCCGGGGGCGGGCTCAAGCTCGTACATGGTTACGACGGGGCCGGTGCGCACCGCCTTGATCTCGCCCTTGACATTGAAATCGTCGAGCACGGTTTCGAGCAGTCGGGCGTTGCGCTCCAGCGCGAGCTTGTCGACCTTGACCTGCGACTGCGGACCCGGATCGGCGAGAAGATCGAGCCCGGGCAGCTCGTATTCGTCAAACAGGTTGCCCTGACGGCTGGTGGCGCCGAGCTGCGCAGGCTTGGCGGAGGCGGCGGTATTGGTGATCTCGGGCGGCCTGCGCGGCGATGTCTCCGCCGCGGCGTCGCCAGGCGCCGCCTCGCGCTTGGCCCGCGCGGGCTTGCGCAGCAGCGTCGGCGCCTCGCCCTCGACATGCCCGCGGCGCGGCAGGCGCGGCAGGGTGAGGAGCTGGCCCCAGTCCACCGCGAAAACCCGACCGGCCAGGTAAGCGCCCAGAACCAGGCACAGCAGCGCGGCCGGCAGGATGGCAATGAAGCGCGACCCCTCCGGCAGGTAGGATGCACCCGCAAGGATCGCCTTGGACCCGAGCAACCCCGCTATGCCGCCCATCGAGGCCGGCAGGCTGCCACCCGGCGCGGTGAAGGTCAGCGACAGGACCGAGCCCAACAGGGTCATGGCGATCAGCAGCTTGGCGATCGGCCACCACCAGGCCTGATGCGAATGTGGCTCGCCGGCATCGTCTTCCTCGGCAATGCGCCACAGCTTGCGGGCGAAGATGTAGAACAACGGCAGGAACAGCACCGAGACCGGCCCGAACAGGAATAGCGCGCGTTCCGCGACCCAGGCGCCCGTCGCGCCCATCCAGTTCTTCACCTCGCCACCGGCCGCGGTCGAGGCCGAGGGATCGGTCTGGTGATAGGTGGCGATCGCAATGGCGAGGAATATGGCGAAGGCGAACAGCAGCATGGCTCCGCCCAGCTCGAAACTGCGCACCATGGCGCGGCGCAGGATCGCATTCCAGTTCTTGGTGCCGATCCGCTGGTTGGATGCTACTGCGCGCGTCGCCATGCTAAACTCCCGAGAGCATGCCATAATGCGCCCTCGGGTGACTCCCCGTCAAGAATCTTGAGCGATTCCAGCAAGTCGCGAGCTGGGGACAAGACCATCGATGGCGGCCCAAGCTGTTGATCCCAGACTCTTTCCTCGCAATTTCGTCATGCCGCCCAGGGCGATGACGGGAGCCCGTGACAGGGCAGAGAGCAGGCGGAAACGGATCGGGCCGAGGGTCTTGCCGCCCGGATGGGAACGGGTGGGATAGACCGGGGAGAGAACCACGGCGCTTGCCCTGGCCCGGCGGGCGCGGCCCAGTTCCCTGATGCCGTGCGTGGTGACCAACCTTGGGAGTCCGGGTCCCGGCGCAAGCATTTCGGGAGCGCCATAGGCCGCATCCGCACCCCACTGCCGTGCCTGCCGTGCCGTTCCCGAGAGCGCCACACAATGGCCATGTCTCCGCGCAATCCGGGCCACTACCCTGTATCGCGCGCGGCGTTCGTCGGCCGGGAGGTGGTAGTGCCGGAACACCAACCCCGACCCGCGTGGCAGTTCGGCCAGCACGCGCTCGATGACGGCATCGTTGCGCGCGTCGGTGACGAGCCAGATTCGAGGCCAAAATCGGTTCGGGGCGCACTGGCGCTTGGGCATGGCGGCGCTATAGCAGCGCGGCATGAATGAACCAGCCAAGCTTCTCGTCGATATTCGGGACCGCATTGCCGCTGCGGCGAAGCTCGCCAGGCGGAGTGCCAATGACGTCACGCTGGTGGCGATCAGCAAGACACATCCGGCCGAGCGCATTGTGCCGTTGATCGAAGCGGGCCAACGCTGTTTCGGCGAGAACCGCGTGCAGGAGGCGGAGGCCAAGTGGCCTGCCCTGCGCGAGGCCCATCCTGGCATCGACCTGCACCTTGTCGGCCAGCTCCAGTCGAACAAGGCCGATGAAGCCGTGCGCCTGTTCGACTGCATCCACTCGCTCGACCGCAGCTCGTTGGTTGGCGCGCTGGCCAGGGCGATGGACAAGGCCGGGCGGCAGGTGCCCTGTTTCGCCCAGGTCAACCTCGGCGAGGAAGAGCAGAAAGGCGGCTGCGCGATTGCGTCCCTGCCCCAGTTGCTCGCGGAAGCCCGCACGGCGCAACTGCCGGTGATCGGCCTGATGTGCGTGCCGCCGCATGGGGGGGAAGCGGCGCCCTATTTCGCACTGCTGGCCAAGCTGGCCAACGACAACGGGCTCGCCGGGCTGAGCATGGGGATGAGCGAGGATTTCGAAACGGCCGTGATGTTGGGCGCGACCCATGTCAGGATAGGCAGCGCGCTGTTCGGGGCGAGAAGCTGACCCGTCTCCATGCTCCCCGTCATCCCCAACTTGTTTCAGGACCCATCGTGCCTCATGCTCCGCGCCAGCCGGTCAGAAGCAAACCTCCCGGTTTGCGCCTGCGCTGCATCGCCGGGACGAAGCGGAAAATGAGTCCTGAAACAAGTTCAGGATGACGAAAAGGAGAGGAGTGGAGAATGGTCCCGAAAGTATCGCAAATCCGCGAGGAAATGGCCGATCGCGAGGCGATCCGCGATTGCCTGTTCCGCTATTGCCGGGGGATCGACCGGATGGACCCGGAACTGCTCGCCACCGCCTATTGGCCCGGAGCCATGGACTATCACACCGGCTTCACCGGCACGGTCGAGCAATTCATCGAATGGGCCCTCCCCCGCCTCGCCGCCATGGAGCAGGCGATGCACATGATCGGCAACATTTTCATCCGCATCGATGGGGAAAGGGCCAAGGTGGAAAGCTACCTCTGGTCGGTCAGCGTACTGCCGGGCGACGATCCGCAGAAGGTGATCACCTGCGGGCGCTACAACGACAGGTTCGAAAAGCGCGACGACGAATGGCGCATCGCCGAGCGCTGGGTGGTGCACGACTGGTTCGAACAGAGCACAAATACCGGGAACTGGGATGTGGGGCCGTTTGCCATGAGCGGGCTGCTGCGCGGCGCGAACAAGCCGGATGACCAAAGCTACACCTGGCTGGGGATGGAATAAGGGGTCGCGAACAACCGATCCTCCCCTGCTAGGGGAGGTAGCGCCGCCGCGAAGCGGTGGTGACGGAGGGGTATCCCCCTTTCGATAGCGCAACACCCCTCCGTCAGCCCTACGGGCTGCCACCTCCCCCTACCGGGGAGGTTTTTTGCCTGTTACTTCGCCCGTGCCAGAATATTCGCCGCCGTCGTCACCAGCCCGCCGTTGGCGTTGATCGTCAGCCCGGTGAGCCAGCGCGCCTCGTCCGAAGCCAAAAAGCCCACTACATCGGCAATGTCCTCCGGCTCGCCCAGCCGCCTGAGCGCTGTCCAGGGCGGCACGGCGTTGGGCCAGGTCTGCCCTGCGATCATTTCCGTGCGGGTGCAGCCGGGCGCCACCGTGTTGCAGGTGATCCCTCGCTCTCCCAGTTCCTGCGCGAGGCTGCGGATGAAGCCTTCCGACCCCGCCTTGGCCGCAGCCCCGGCTGAAACCCCAGGTGCCCCCCAGGTGGCCATGCCGGAGGAGATGAACACGATCCGCCCATGCTCGCTCTTGGTCAGCCGCGCATATTCCGCGCAGGCGAGGATCGTCGCGCGCAGGTTCAGCGCCAAGGTCCTGTCGATCACCTCCGTGGTGAGATTGACCGCTAGCCCCTGGCTGCCGCCCCCGGCGTTGAGCACGAGGATATCGAGCCCGCCAAGCTTCTCGAATACCTCGCGCACCACCTGCTCGGCCGTCTCGCCTTCGGCCAGGTCGCCTATCACGACTTCGCCGCCGATCTCCTTCGCCAAGGCCTCGGCGCGCTCCTGCTCCTGCCGGGCATGAACCGCCACCCGCGCCCCGTCCGCCGCCAGCTTCCGCGCAATCGCCGCGCCGATCCCGCGCGAGGAGCCGGTAACCAGCGCCGTTCTTCCTTCAAGCCGCATCGTCTTGTCCTTCAACCGTTGAAGCCCACCCCGCTTGTGGGAGGGGTTGGGGATGGGCGTGTCCGTTACGCATAGGCCAAAATAGTCGAGGCGGACGCGATCGCGCCGCCCGTTGCCGGAATGGTGTGCCCGGTAAGCCAGCGCGAATCGTCCGAAGCCAGGAAGGCGACAATATCGGCAATGTCCTCCGGCTGCCCGGCGCGGGCCATGGCGGTGTAGCGCGGCACCGTCTCTGTAACGAAGGCCGGCGCCTCCTTGCTCAGCGTCAGCCCCGGCTCGACCGAATTGCAGGTGATCCCGCGCGCGCCCAGCTCCTGCGCCACCGAGCGGATGAACCCCGCCGCCGCCGCCTTGGCTCCCGAATAGATCGCCCCCATCACTGCCGGCTGCGAAGCCGAGGCCGAACTGATCAGCACCACCCGGCCATGCTCGCTCTGGGTCAGGCGGGCGAATTCGCTGACCGCGAGGATCACCGAGCGCAGGTTGAGGCCCAGCACCATGTCCACCGTGTCTGCAGTCGCCTCGGTGATCGGCCCGCTGTGCGGCGCGCCGGCATTGCAGACGAGGATATCGAGCGCGCCGTGGACGGCGAAGGCATCCTTCACCACCTGCAGCGCGGTGTCGCCAGCGCCGAGATCGCCCAGAACGACATCGGCCGTGCCACCCTTTGCACGGATGTCCGCCGCCACCGCATCGACCAGCGCCGGATCGCTGCGCGCATGCAGCACGACCTTGGCCCCGTCCGCCGCCAGCCGCCGCGCGATCGCCGCACCGATCCCGCGCGAGGAGCCGGTGACGAGGGCTACTCTTCCATCAAGCCGCATATTCTCTTCCTTCTACCGCCGAGGCCCACCCCGCTGAGAGAGGGGTTGGGGGTGGGTGAGTCACAGCAAGGTTCCTCCATCCACGGGGATCAGCGCCCCGGTAATCATGCGCGCCTTGTCCGAGCACAGGAAGGCGATGACATCGGCTACGTCCTCGGGCTGGGTGATGCGTTTCAGCGCCTGGTCGGCCAGGGTAGCCTCGCGCATCGGGCCGTTGGCCAGATAGGGAGCGACAGTCTCGCTCTCGGTGGTCGCAGGGGCCACAGCGTTGACCCGGATCCACCGCTCGCCCAACTGCATCGCCGTCCGGCGGGTGAGCGATTCCAGCGCATATTTCATCGCGCCATAGGCTGCGACTGGATAGACCGCGCGCCGCGCCGTCACCGAGCTCAGGAATACCACGCTGGCTCCCTCGGTCAGCGTGGGCGAAAGCTGCTGCAGCAGGAAGAATGGCGAGCGCAGGTTGATCTGGTAGATCTGGTCGAACATCTCCGGCGTGCAGACGTCGAGGTCCCCGCCCGGCATGACTGCCGCGTTGAGCACCAGCGCATCGAGCTTCCCGCCGCACAGCTCTGTCACTTCCGCCGCCAGCTGGAACGCCGCATCCGGCTGCGACAAGTCCGCACCGACCACATCCGCCGTGCCGCCCGCCGCGCGAATTTCCGCCGCCTTGACCTCGGTCCGCTCCCGCTGGCTGCCATAGTGCAAGATTACGCGATAACCGTCCGCCGCCAGCGCTCTGGCCGTCGCCGCGCCGATGCCCTGCGACGCACCGGTGATGAAGGCGCACTTCGCCTCTGCCATTCGGCCTCTCCCTTCGCCCGGCGATTCCCCGCCGATTGCAATTGTGCCGCCACCTATCCATGCTTCACCGCAAAGACACAAGCGAGAGGATGGAGAGAATGGATCGCCAGCGCGAAATGGACCTGACCGGCAAGGTCGCGATCATGACCGGGGCCAGCCGCGGCGTCGGCAAGGAAGCGGCGCTCTATCTCGCGCGCCGGGGGGCCAAGGTTGTGCTGGCCGCGCGCAGCGTCGAGCCGCACCCCGATCCCTCGCAGCCCGGAACGCTCGGCGAAACGCTGCACCAGATCGAGCAGGCCGGTGGCGAGGGCTTTGCCGTGACGACCGACCTCGCCAAGGAGGAGGATCTCAGGAACCTCGTCCAGCGCACGGTGGAACGCTTCGGCGGCGTCGATATCCTGGTCAACAATGCCGCCGCCACCGCCGGCGACTACTGGAACAAGACCTTCCTCGAATTGACCCGCGAGGAATGGCTCTACCAGTTCGACGTCAACCTCCACGCGCCCTTCACGCTGATGCAGCTCGTCACCCCGATCATGGAGGCGCGCGGCGGCGGGCGGATCATCAACGTCACTTCGGGCAGCGCAGAGGTCTTCCGCCAGGTCGAGGAACCGCGCCACAAGAACATCGGCTCCAAGAACCTGGAGGTTCCCGGCTACTTCTGCGCCAAGCGCGCGCTCGACCGGCTAGGTTCGGTGATCGCGGACAGCATGGAGCAGAGGAACGTCCACGTCATCGGCCTGATGCCGGGCTGGGTGGCGACCGAAATGGTCGTCGCGCGGCTGGAGCGCGAAGTGGGCGAACTGGACAAGATCGCGCACCGCCCGGTGCCTATGTCGATCCCGGCCCGAATGATCGCCTACTTCTCCGCCTGCGAGAACCCGGCGGAATACAACGGGCGGCTGTTCGTCGCCGAGCGCGAGCTGGCGGACATGGGGATCGAGGTGGAGGCAGTGCACGGCTGACATGCGCGGCCGCGACGCCCTGAGGGAGGTCTTGCAGCCGCCCATCGTAACGCGCTCGCTTCTTGTCGCCTTGTTGGTCGGCACCGTACTCAACGCCATCAATCAGGGTGCCGAGATCGCGAGCGGAAACACACCAATTTGGTGGCGCCTGGCACTGACCTACACTGTGCCCTTCCTGGTGGCGAGCTTCGGTGCCTGGTCTGCACTGCGCCAGCGGTAGTCAGGGCACCAGCACCGTATCCCGCGCCTCCGCCAGCATCCGGGGATAGTCCAGCGTGTAGTGCAGCCCCCGGCTCTCCTTGCGCTTCAGGGCCGATCGCACGATCAGTTCCGCCGACTGCAAGAGGTTGCGCAGTTCGATGAGGTCGGTCGAGACGCGGAACTGGCCGTAATATTCCGCCACTTCGCCGGACAATAGCTCGATCCGGTGCTGCGCGCGTTCCAGCCGCTTGGTGGTGCGCACGATGCCGACATAGTTCCACATGAAGCGGCGGATTTCGGTCCAGTTCTGCTTGATCACCACTTCCTCGTCCGAATTGGTGACGCGGCTTTCGTCCCAGGCGCGCACTTCGGGCGGGGCGTCGAAACTGTCCCAACGCTCTAGGATGTCCGCCGCCGCCGCCTCGCCGAAGACGAAACATTCAAGCAGGGAGTTGGAGGCGAGCCGGTTCGCGCCGTGCAGGCCGCTTTCGGTGCATTCGCCCGCGGCATAGAGCCCCGGCAGGTCGGTGCGGCCATCGAGGTCGATGACCACGCCGCCGCAAGTGTAGTGTTGCGCCGGCACCACCGGGATCGGCTGCTTCGTCATGTCGATGCCGAGGCCGAGCAGCTTCTCATGGATGTTGGGGAAGTGCTCGCGGACGAATTCCGGCGCCTCGTGACTGATGTCGAGGTGGACGTAGTCGAGCCCGAACCGCTTGATCTCGGCGTCGATGGCGCGGGCGACGACGTCGCGCGGGGCGAGTTCCAGCCGCTCGTCGTAGAACTCCATGAAGCGCTTGCCGGTGCGCGGGTTGATCAGCCGCCCACCTTCGCCGCGCACGGCCTCGGTGATGAGGAAGTTCTTGACCTCCAGATTATAGAGACAGGTCGGATGGAACTGCATCATTTCCATGTTGGCGACGCGCGCCCCCGCGCGCCAGGCCATGGCGATGCCGTCGCCGGTCGCCCCCCGAGGCGCGGTGCTGAACTGGTAGACGCGGCCCGCGCCGCCGGTCGCCAGCACGGTCGCCCGCGCGACATGCGCCTCGACCTTGCCGCTTGCCTCGTCGAGCGCATAGACGCCCCAGACCCGGCCCGAGCCGGAATAGCGCATCTCATGGCGCCCGGTGATGAGGTCGATGCAGGCGCGACCGGGAAGCAGGGTGATGTTGGGATGGTCCTGCGCCGCCTTGAGCAGCGCCTCCTGCACCGCCCAGCCGGTGGCATCGGCGACATGCACAATGCGCCGCTGCGAATGCCCGCCCTCGCGGGTCAGGTGCAGCTTATTGCCATCCGTATTGAACGGCACGCCCAGCTCGACCAGCCGCTGGATCGCATGCGGCGCCCGCTCGACGACGAACTCCACGGTCTCCATCCGGTTGAGCCCGGCACCGGCGATCATTGTGTCGGAAATATGCTGCTCGAAGGTGTCGCCGGCATCGAGCACCGCGGCGATGCCGCCCTGGGCCCAGGCTGTCGAGCCGCCGGCAAGTTCGCCCTTGGCAAGGACGAGGACCTTCAGCCTGTCCGCCAGCGCCAGCGCGGCTGTCAGCCCTGCGGCGCCTGAGCCGACGATGATAACGTCGGCAGTCACGCCGCTACCTTGGCCTGGCTCGTCAGGGTCACGAACACGTCCTCCAGATCCGCCTCGCGCGTCGTCACATCGACGATGGCGAAGCCCTGGCCCTGCACCGCTGCGAGGACCTCGCCGGCATTGGTCCGGTCCTTGTCATAGGTGATCTCGATCGTGCGCTCGCCGATCTTCTCGCACTTGTGGAAGGCAGCACTGCTCGGCAGCGCGGCGATGTCCCGGTCGAGCGTCAGGACCACCACCTTCTCGCGCGCCATTTCCACCAGTTCGCGGGTCGTCGTGTTGGCGATCACCCGGCCGTGGTTGATGATGGCAATGCGCTCGCACAGTTCCTCGGCCTCCTCGAGGTAGTGCGTGGTCAGCACCACGGTCACCCCCTCGGCATTCATCTCCGCCACCAGTTCCCATAGCTGCCGGCGCAGCTCGACGTCCACCCCGGCGGTCGGCTCGTCGAGCACCAGCACCGGCGGCGAATGAACCAGCGCCTTGCCGATCAGGAGCCGCCGCCGCATGCCCCCCGAAAGCGTGCGCGAATAGGCGTCCCTCTTGTCGAGCAGGTGGATGGCCTTGAGGATCTCCAGCGTCCGCCGGTCCTCCTTGCGCACGCCCCACAGGCCCGCCGTGTTCTCCAGAACCTCGAACGGCGTGAAGAAGGGATCGAACACCACTTCCTGCGGCACGATGCCGATCGACTTCTTGGCGTTGCGCATGTCGTGATCGATGTCGAAGCCCCAGATCGAGGCGTGCCCCGAAGTCTTCATCACCATGCCGGCAAGGATGTTGATCAGCGTGGACTTGCCCGCGCCATTGGGACCCAGCAGTCCGAAGATGCCGCCCTGGGGCACGTCGAAGCTGACGTGGTCGAGCGCCAGCTTGCCCGGGCCGGAGCCAGAAGGCGCATAGCGTTTCACCAGGTCGCGGATCGATATGGCCGGGGCATCGCTCATACCCTCGCCTTTGCGGCACTACAGGCGGCGCGTAAAGAGCGATCAGTAAACCGGTTCCAACAGCTTTTCGTACTGCTGGCGCGACCACTTGTCGGCCGGGTTGAGTTCCAGGGCGAAGGCATAGTCCGGCAGGGCGGCTTGCCTCATCCCCTTGGCGACAAGGAAGTTGGCGCGCAGGACATAGGCATTGGCCTTGGTATATTCGAGTTCGATGGCCCGGGTCAGGTCGGCGATGGCGCGGTCGTACTGCTTGCGGTCGCCAAGGATCGCGCCGCGGACGAACCATGCGTCGGCCATGTCGGGATTGAGCGAGATCGCCCGGTCGAGATCGGCCATCGCCCGGTCGCCGGCCTTCATCTGGCGATAGACCAGCCCGCGCACATAATAGGCGTCGGCCTGGTCGGGCGTCAGCTCGATTACCCTGGACAGGTCCGCTGCGGCCCGGTCCCACTGGCCCATCCCGCGGTAAAGGAGGCCGCGGTTGTAGTAACCCGCGGTCGAAGCCGGATCGAGCACGATGGCCTTGGTAAGATCGCCGATGGCAAGGTCGTGCAGGCCCTTTTCCATGTAGGAATAGCCCCGCGCGGCAAATGCCCCGGCATTGTCGGGCGACAGGGTGACGGCGCGGGTCAGGTCGGCGATGGCGCTGTCGTAGTGTCGCTGGCGGTTGTGGAGCCTGCCGCGGTTGAACCAGGCCATGGCATTGGAGCCATCCTTCGCGATGGCCTGGCCATAGTCGGCCATGGCGAGCGCATCCTGGTTGGTATCGCGATAGACGTTGCCGCGATTGACATAGGCATCGGAGAAGGTGGGCGCGTACTTGATCGCCTGGGTGTAGTCGTAGATCGCCTTGTCCGGTTCGCCCATGTCGCGATAGCGGTTGGCGCGATTGAACCAGGCATCGGCAAAGTCGGGCTTCAGGCCGATGGCGCGGGTGAAGTCGGCCACGGCATGCTGGTTCCGGCCCTTGCGCGCCTGGATGATGCCGCGCACGTTGAAGCCGAACTCGTAGTCCGGTCGCAACTGGATGGCGCGGTCGGCATCGGCAAGGGCAAGGTCGTCCTGCCCCTTCAGACGATAGGCAAAGGCGCGGTTGGCCAGGTCCTGGGCCAGTAGCGATGCCGTATTGGTGTCCGCCACCGCCAGCACGCCGCAGGCGGCAATCACCTGGTCGGGCGTCGCCGAAGAGCCATAGCAGGCCTCACGCTGCTGCTGGTCGGTGGCGGCGAGCGCCGGGGTGGCAGCCAGCAGCAATGGCAGCGAAAGGGCCAGCTTTTGCAGGGGTTCGCTCACGGTTTCTTATCCTCGCCTGGGTCGAGTTGGCGGACATAACGCCTACCGGTGCAGGAATTGTAAACCGCGGGGGAACAAGGGTCTGGAACCCGCGCGGCGGGGCTGCTATCGGCGCGGCATGATCGCTCCGCCCGAAGTCATTCTTACCAGTTCCACCCGCGTCAAATGCGATGGCGCGGGGGACATCGCTCCCGCGCTCGGCCACCCGCGCGTCTGGCTGGAAATCGACGAGCACGGCTATGTCGATTGCGGCTATTGCGACCGGCGTTTCGTGCTTCAGGGCGGCCCGGCCGACGGCGCGGACCAGGGCGCGTTGCCGGACATCGCCTCTGGCGCGAGCCGCTGAAGGCCCTATATCGGTTGGCATGACCGCCACCGATCCCCGCTCGCTCCTCTACCGTTCCGGCCTGCTTTCGCCCGAGGAGGCCCAGGCCCTCGCCCGCGAAACCCTAGCCCGCTGCGACGACGGCGAGCTCTACCTGCAATTTATCGCCAGCGAGGCCTTCGGCTTCGACGACGGCCGTCTCAAGACCGCCGACTATTCGCGTGACGCCGGCTTCGGCCTGCGCGGCGTTTCCGGCGAGATGACCGGCTTTGCCCATGCCAACGAGATTTCAGCGGCGGCCATCCGCCGCGCCGGCGAGACGCTGACCCTGCTCGATCCCACCAAGGGCAGCCCCGCCGCCCCGCCCCAGGCGACCAACCGCCACCTCTATACCGACGCCTCGCCGCTCGATGCCGTCGATTTCGCCGCGAAGGTCCGCCTGCTCGAGGAAATCGACAAGGCGGCCCGCGCCCGCGACCCGCGCGTCAGCCAGGTCAGCGCCAGCCTGATGGGCTCATGGTCGGTGGTCGAGATCGTCCGCGCCGATGGCTTCGTCGCAACCGACATCCGCCCGCTGGTCCGGCTCAACGTCAGCATCGTCGCCGAAAGCAACGGGCGGCGCGAGACCGGCAGCTTCGGCATGGGCGGCCGCAGGCTTTATGACGACCTCTTCCAGGAAGGCAGCTGGAACCGCGCCATCGACGAGGCGCTGGGCCAGGCGCTAACCAACCTCGATAGCGTCGATGCCCCGGCCGGCGAGATGACCGTGCTGCTCGGTCCTGGCTGGCCCGGCGTTTTGCTCCACGAGGCGGTCGGCCATGGGCTCGAAGGCGATTTCAACCGCAAGGGCACCAGCGCCTTTTCCGGCCGCATCGGCGAACGCGTCGGCGCGCCGGGGGTCACCGTGGTGGACGACGGCAGCATTTCGGCCCGCCGCGGCTCGCTCTCCATCGACGACGAAGGCACGCCGACGCAGGAGAACGTGCTGATCGAGGACGGCATCCTCAAGGGCTATATTCAGGACCGACTCAACGCCCGCCTGATGGGCGTCCCCGCCACCGGCAATGGCCGGCGCGAGAGCTATGCCCATGCCCCGATGCCCCGCATGACCAACACCTTCATGCGCGGCGGCGAGGACGATCCCGCCGAGCTGCTGAGCCGCATCAAGAACGGCATCTATGCCAAGAGCTTCGGCGGCGGGCAGGTGGACATCGTTTCGGGCAAGTTCGTCTTCTCCTGCACCGAGGCCTACAAGGTCGAGAACGGCAAGCTCGGCGCGCCGATCAAGGGCGCGACGCTGATCGGCGACGGGCCGACCGTGCTCACCCGCGTCACCGGCATTGGCAACGACATGGCTTTGGACGAAGGCGTCGGCATGTGCGGCAAGGGCGGGCAGAGCGTTCCGGCCGGCGTGGGCCAGCCGACCCTGCTGGTGGAGGGGCTTACAGTCGGCGGAACCGCCTGATTTTTCATCAGCGGTTCAGCTTCGTGTGATAGCTTCAATATCGCTCGAACCGGGAGACAGGTCATGCGCAAGTTCGCTCTCGTTGCCGCAGCCCTTGCGGCTCTCGCCGCGGGCTCTGCCCTGCAGGCCCGCGAAAAGCTGACCGGCGAGCAACAGCTCGCCAAGCTACTCGAAGGACGCGTCGCGGAACGGCCGGTGAGCTGCATCCCGATCACCAATACGCGCGACGCCCGCATCATCGACAAGACGGCCATCGTCTACGACTGGGGCAACGTCATCTACGTCAATCGCCCACGCGACGCTCGCGATCTCGACAGCGACGATGTCATGGTCACCGACATTCGCGGCAGCCAGTTGTGCAGCGTGGACGTCGTGCGGATGCATGACCGGTCGAACTTCTTCTATACCGGCTTCGTCGGGCTCGGAGAGTTCGTGCCTTACCGCAAGGTTGCGCAACGAAATTGAACTCCGTTCGGCGGATGTGTTGCAAGACTGTTACAATCCGTCGCGAATAGTATGCTGCCGATTCCGGACTGCTTGACGCCCCATTTCAATCGGACATAGCCCGTCTCCGCCCAACGCGCCCGATGCCATGTCGGCATTGTGGCGAATGCAAGTGAGGGGGAAATTTCTATGTCGAACAATCGCTCCTGGCGCACGCGCGCCCTGACAAGTGTGGCTGTCCTGGCCGTCGCGGCAGTTCCTGCCCAGGCCCTGGCGCAAGACGCCGACGAAAGCGGCGGCCTCAGCGAAATCATCGTTACGGCCCAGCGGCGCGAGGAAAACCTGCGGCAGGTTCCGATCTCGGTGAACGCGGTTTCCGCCGAGACCCTCCAGAATGCGGGCGTCGGCAGCACCAACACCCTGATCCAGGCGGTCCCCAGCCTGAACTTCACTCGTTCGGGCCCGAGCGGCATCTTCGTCATCCGCGGCGTCGCCACGCCCAACGGGGCTGCCGGCGAGGAAGGTTCGACCGCCGTCTATGTCGATGACGTCTACATGCCGGACCTGTCGCAGACGGTGAACAACTTCAACAACATCCAGCGCATCGAAGTGCTGAACGGGCCGCAGGGCACGCTGTTCGGCCGCAACGCCGTCGGCGGCCTGATCCGCATCATCACCCGCGATCCGGGCGACCACACCGTGTTCAATGCGGTTGCCGGGTACGGCAATTACGATACGGTAACCGGCCAAGCCTACCTGAGCACGCCGCTCGGCGAAAAGGCCGGTTGGGACATCGCCTTCAACGGCCAGCATCAGGGCAAGGGCTGGGCCTATAACCCCACCCTCAACGAGAGGACCCGCAAGGACAACCATTGGGGCCTGCGCTCCAAGCTGGTGCTCAAGCCGACCGACACCTTGAAGATCACGCTCGCGGGCGACTATTACCGGCTCAAGGACAATACGGCGCTGCAGTTGTTCCCGGTGAGCTTCGGCGTTGCCTCACCATGGCCGAACCTGGTCCGCACTATCACAGGGCCCATTTCCGGCTTCGATTCTCCGGCCGGCTATCCCAGCTCGACTGACATCAAGCTCTGGGGCGTCAGCGGCAAGATCGAGTTGGAAACGGGTATCGGTACGGTCACGTCCATCACCTCGTACCGCAAGATCCGCAATGAAAGCCACTTCGACGTGGATGGTACAGCCACGGACACCCTGCATCTGGACTACCATTCCGGCAACGAGACGTTCCAGCAGGAAGTCCGCCTGGCCTCCAAGACGACCGAGCCGTTGTCCTGGCAACTGGGTGTCTTCTACATGCACATGAGGGCCTTCAACGATCAAACGCAAAGGGGGCTTCGCTTCGCACTGAATCCCGCGAACCGCGGCGGCCCACTGCTGGGACAGAATATTTTTTCCATTGGCAAGACAGACTCCTTCGCGGCCTTCGGCGAAGTGACTTACGCCATTACCCCGACGACTCATCTTACCGGTGGCATTCGCTGGACCACCGATCTTCGCAAGCTTGATCCGACTTCCAATACCACGACGCTGAGGGCGGATGGCACGGTACTTGCCGTGGCGACCCAGGCCCAGCCCAGGTCAAGGTTCAATGAAACGACGTTCCGCGCCGCGCTGCGCCAGGACCTGAGCGAAAAGATCAGCGCCTACGTATCGGTCAACCGGGGTTTCAAGGCAGGTCAGTACAACCTGCAGACGCCGCAGGACGCACCCGTCAAGCCGCAGACCATCATGGCTTATGAAGCCGGCCTGAAGGGCGATTTCCTCGACAACCACCTGCGCCTCAACATCGCGGCGTTCCACTACGACATCAACGACTACCAGATCCGCTCGTCGCCGGGTGGCGTCTCGGCATTACGCAATGCGGCCAAGGTGAAGATCGATGGCGTGGACATCAATGCGGAAGCGCAACTCTCCACCCGGCTGCACCTGACCGCCGGCGCTAGCTGGCTCAATTCGCGGTTCAAGTCATTCCCAGATGCGGGCAGCCTGCTAATCTTGCCCAACGGTGACGCGGCGGGACTGCAGACCGCCCTCGCACCGCACTTCACGCTTAATCTCGGCGGCACCTACACGCTGCCGCTCAGCGATGTGAGCGAGCTGCGCCTGACCGCAAACTTCCAGCACAAGAGCAGCTACGTCTTCGAAGCCGACAACCTGCTGCGCCAGCCGGCCTACGACGTGGTCAACGCCTCGATCGAGTACAAGATCAACGATCACTTCGCGGTCGAGGGCTACATGCGCAATATCGGCAACAAGGCCTACAACGTGCAGATGGTGACTTCGGTCGGTCAGGCGGCCCTTTCCGCCGCGCCGCGCCAGTATGGCCTCAACTTCAAGGTCAACTATTGAACATGGCCGCCACCCGGCGAACCTGGGCGGCGGACCTGTTGCATTTCTGGTTTTATCGCTTGCGCCCGGACCTGTGGTTCGGGCGCAACGTCTTTGTGGACGAGGCGCTGCGTCGCCGCTTTGCCCGCGAGATCGCCATGCTGGCGAAACGGCCGGCGCGCGAATTCCTGAGCGATCCGGAAACGGCGCGGGCCGCTGTGCTGCTGTTCGACCAGGTACCGCGCAATCTCTATCGCAATTCACCCCGCACGTTCGCCTTCGATCCGCTGGCCCGCGCCATCGCGAAAGGCGCCATCGCACGCGGCTGGGACAAGGGGCTGGCCAAGCACGAGCGCCAGTTTCTCTATATGCCGCTGATGCACAGCGAGAACCGCGCCGACCAGCGCCTGTCGCTAAGGCTCTATACCGGGCTGGGCGACGCCTCGATCCTCGCCTTCGCGCGCAGCCATGCGGAAATGGTCATGCGGTTCGGCCGCTTCCCGCATCGCAACGCGGTGCTGGGGCGCAGAAGCACCGCTGCGGAACTGAGGGCAGTGGCCGCAGGGAACGCCTGGTAGGCGCTCAGCCCTTGTTCCGGGTGTAAACCACCCCGGTCAGTTCCTCGTAGAGCATGACCGTCGTGGCATCGAGATTGAAGCTTTCGTCGATCGGCATGGCCGGCGTATCCTTGTTGGCGAACATGTTCTCGATCACCCAGTCGGGATCGTCGGTTTCGACATCGTAGATCGCCAGGTACTTGTTGAGCGTCGTGCCCATCGAAACGCTGTGGATGGTGAAACGCTGGGCCGACTTGAAGCCGGGCAGCGCGCAGATGTCGTCGAGGTGGCGGCCGGTGTACCACGCATTGAACTCTTCGTCCTGGCCCTCGAAGGGCTCGGAAAACACCAGCATCTTGAACCGCCGCATCGCATTCCTCCTCGTTTGCCCGGGATAATGGCGATCTCGGCGCGGAAGTCGAGCGGTTGCTTGTCGGCCATGCGCGGTGGTCGCCAACCCCCCGCTCGATCATGCCTGGCGGCTGGGACCTGGCCGCGGACCAAACGGTTGAGGATGAAGTCCTCCGGCCTGCCTCCGGACCGGGTGCAAGGCGGCTGGCAAGTCGTATGCCGGCATCCTTGGCAACAAGAAAGCTTGCGACTATTGCCCCTTGCCTCGGTCCACTCGGCGGTGTGGGCAGTTCTACAGGGGACCGAAATGCCACCGGCTGTTGAAAAGTTGTTCAACAGAGTGTCCTATTCCCTGCTTTCGGCGGGAATCGATCTTCGCAAATTCGCGACTTTCATCAGGAAATATCCGCAGTTCAGGAAGCAGCGGGCCGCGTTTGTCCGCATGGGCGGCACAGTATCGATTTCGGATGCCCGTTTGTTCGACTACGAAGACCAGGCAGGCCAATCGCAAGGCCATTACTTTCATGTCGATCTCGTCGTGGCTTCCTACATCCATGCCGATTGCCCCGCCAGACATATTGACGTGGGTTCACGCATCGACGGGTTCGTCGCCCATGTTGCCGCGTTCCGGAAGATCGAAGTGATCGACATCCGGGCGCTGGACGTGTCCCAGCATGACAACATTTCCTTCCTGCAATTGGACCTGACCGACAGTGCCGCCGTTCAGCCGAAAATCGCGGATTCGATTTCCTGCCTCCATGCCATCGAACATTTCGGACTGGGCCGCTATGGCGATCCCCTCGATCCCCACGGCCACATCAAGGGCTTTGCCGGAGTGGCGAAGATGCTGGCGCCCGGCGGCAAGCTCTACATTGCCTTTCCGATCTCGGACTCGCCCAGGGTCGTGTTCAACGGCGAACGCGTTTTTCACCCCCGTGACATCCTGTCGTGGCAACCGGGGATCGAAGGTCTCGAGCTTGTCCGGTTCGACTACGTCGGCGACGATGGCCTGATCCACCGGGACGCAGACCTGAATGGCGAAATGACCGGGCTGAGCTATGGCTGCGGAATCTACACTTTCACGAAGAAAGCCTAGCCGGGCCTCCTACTCCCACTCGATCGTCCCCGGCGGCTTCGAGGTATAATCGTAGACCACCCGGTTGATGCCCTTGACCTCGTTGATGATCCGCGTTGCCACGCGGCTGAGGAATGCGGCGTCGAAGGGGTAGATGTCGGCGGTCATGCCGTCGGTGCTGGTCACCGCGCGCAGGGCGCAGACTGAGTCATAGGTCCGCCCGTCGCCCATCACGCCGACCGTCTTGACCGGCAGCAGCACCGCGAAGGCCTGCCAGATGGCGTCGTAGAGCCCGGCGTTGCGGATTTCCTCGAGGTAGATGGCGTCTGCCTTGCGCAGGATGTCGCAACGCTCGCGCGTCACTTCGCCGGGGATGCGGATGGCAAGGCCCGGGCCCGGGAACGGATGGCGGCCGACGAAAATTTCGGGCAGGCCCAGCTCGCGGCCAAGCTCGCGCACCTCGTCCTTGAACAGCTCGCGCAACGGCTCGACCAGCTTCATGTTCATCCGCTCGGGCAGGCCGCCGACGTTGTGGTGGCTCTTGATCGTCACCGAGGGCCCGCCGGTGAAGGAGACACTTTCGATCACGTCGGGATAGAGCGTGCCCTGCGCCAGGAATTCCGCGCCGCCGATCTGCTTCGCCTCTTCCTCGAACACATCGATGAAGGTCTTGCCGATGAACTTGCGCTTGGCTTCGGGATCGGTGACACCGGCAAGGCCGTTGAGGAAAAGGGTCGAGACGTCCTTGTGGATCAGCGGGATGTTGTAGTGCCCGCGGAACAGCGAGACGACCTGGTCCGCTTCGCCCATGCGCATCAGTCCGTGATCGACGAAGACGCAGGTGAGCTGGTCGCCGATGGCCTCGTGGATGAGGACAGCAGCCACCGCGCTGTCGACGCCGCCGGACAGGCCGCAGATCACCCGCGAGGAGCCGACCTGCGCGCGGATTTCCTCGATCTTGGTCTTGCGGAATTCCGCCATGGTCCAGTCGCCGGCCAGGCCGCAGACGTGGCGGACGAAATTCTTGAGCAGCTTGGCGCCATCCGGTGTGTGCACCACTTCCATGTGGAACTGGGTGGCATAGATGCGCCGGGCGTCGTCGGCGACCACGGCGAAGGGCGAGCCCTCGCTCACCGCGACCGAACGGAAGCCGGGGGCCAGCTCGACCACGCGGTCGCCATGGCTCATCCACACCTGGTGGCTTTCGCCGACCTGCCACAAACCGTCGAACAGCACGCAATTGTCCTGGACCTCGACAAAGGCGCGGCCGAATTCGCCGGCCTCGCCGGGGTCGACCCTGCCGCCGAGCTGCTGCATCAGCGCCTGCTGGCCATAGCAGATGCCCAGCATCGGCAGGCCGGACCGAAGGATTTCCTCGGGAATGCGCGGACCGCTTTCCTCGGTCACCGAGGCCGGGCCGCCGGAGAGTATGATGCCCCTCGGCTTCATCCGGGCGAAGGCGGCGGCGGCGCTGCCGAAGGGGGCGATTTCGGAATAGACCCCCGCCTCGCGCACGCGGCGCGCGATCAACTGGGTTACCTGGCTGCCGAAATCGACGATGAGAATGGATTCGCCGGAGTGATTCTGGGGGGGCTGGACAGTCATGGCGAGGCGTTAATGCGGCAGCCTGCGCCTGTCCAGCCAGCCACCCACAGCCGCGAGATTCGTTACCACGGCGCGAAATAATTTTACTCACCCGGGTTGTAATTGCATTTTTCGCACCCATTTGTGCGTAGTTAGCACCGGCGGAATTTAACAATTCTGTTATGCTGCATGTGCGAAACAAGCTTCGCACATGCACAACGCCAAAGGAGAAAAAGCATGCAACGGATTGCTCAAGCCGTGATCGGCCTTGCGGTTGCCCTGGGCACCAGCGGACTGATGTTTGCCGTTACCCTGGCCTGATCATGGCCGGACATTCAGGCCGGCCCTGCCCCTGATCCTGTCTAACAAGGACAGCGGGGCAGGGCCGAGCCACCAGAATTTCAATACCCGCGCAGTCGGCTTCGCAGCCAGGTCTCAGTCGGCCAGCGCCTTGACCAGATCGTAGAGATAGCCGCGCCCCTTGATGAGCGCGCGCACTTCCAGCCTTTCATTGAGCCCGTGGGTGCCGTTGCCGTCGGGATCGGTCCACAGTCCCGGTACGCCGTATGACGGGATGCCCGCCCGGGCGAGATAGCGTCCGTCGGTCGCGGCGGTGAACAGCGTCGGGATCACCGGGACCCCGGGATAATGCTTCGCCGCCAGCCGCGCGATCGGTCCGGTGACCTTCGGGTCCAGCGTGGGAACCGGCGTCGAGGGGCTGACCGGGGGCACGGCTTCGACCGCGATCTTCGGATCGGCAATCACCTGCACCAGCTCCGCTTGTGTCTCCGCCGCCGAACGGCCCGGAAACATCCGGCAATTGACCAGCGCGGAGGCTCGCTGCGGCAAGGCGTTCTGCGCGTGCCCGCCTTCAAGCATCGTGGCGACGCAGGTGGTGCGCAGCATGGCATGAAGGGCCCGGTCCCGGTTGACCGATGTCTCGGCCGCCGCATCGTTCGGATTCGCCGCCAGAGCCACCATCGCCTTGCCGAGTTCGTCGCCCCGCGCCGCACCTGCCTTGGCGAAATAGGCGCGGGTGACTTCGTTCATCTCCAGCGCGAACTCGTGCCCGCGCAGCCGGATCAGCGCATCCGCCAGCTCATAGATCGCATTGTCGCGAACCGGCATGGAGCTGTGCCCACCGGGGTTGGTCGCGGTGACTCGGAAGCTCTGGAATGTCTTCTCGCCCGCCTGCAGGTTCAGTGAGAGAAGCTTGCCACCGGCTGAAATCGGCTTGCCGTCCGTCCGCCCGCCGCCGCCCTCGTTGAGCGCGAACTCGGCATCGATCAGCGAGCGACGGTTTTCCAGCAGCCACTTGACGCCGTTGAAGGCGCCGGTCGTCTCCTCGCCGCAGGTCAGCACCAGCTTGATCGTGCGGCGCGGGCGGTAATGTTCACGGGCCATGCGGACCATTGTGTCCACCCAGATCGCCGCCTGTGCCTTGTCGTCCAGCGCGCCGCGGGCGTAGAAATAGCCGTTCTCCTCGACCAGCCTGAACGGATCGCGCGTCCAGTCCTCTCGCCGGGCCTCGACCACATCGAGGTGGGCCAGCAGCAGCATCGGCTTTGCGGCCGGGTCGCCCCCCGGCAACACGGCGACGAGGCCGCCGTCCTTCGGATGGTCATCGGTAGCAAAGAGCGTCAACTGCTCATCCGCCATCCCCGCCGCCTTGAGCCGCGCCTGCATCAGCTGCGCGGCCTGGGTGCAACTCCCCGAGGAAAGCGTGGTGTTGGTCTCAATCAGCTCGCGATAGGTTTCACGGAACTCTGCGTATCCCGCAGGCGCGGAAGGCGCCGCCGCAAGCCCCGGAACCGCCAGCACCGCCACCAGTCCGATCGTCAGGAATTTGCACAGCACCCGCCTGGCTCCCCACTATCCAACCCTTGCGATTGAGCAGCTTTTGCCTGTGGATGGAAGGGGGCGAAAAGGGTTCCGAAAAGGGCGTTCCATGCCTATATGCTGGCTATGTCCGACACCCCCGAAAACACCCCCAACACCAACTCCTATGGCGCAGATTCGATCAAGGTCCTGAAGGGCCTCGACGCGGTGCGCAAGCGGCCCGGTATGTACATCGGCGACACCGACGACGGCTCGGGCCTGCACCACATGGTTTTCGAGGTTTCGGACAACGCCATCGACGAGGCGCTGGCCGGGCATTGCGACCTCGTCCTGATCGAGCTGAACCCGGATGGCTCCGTCTCGGTGGAAGACAACGGGCGCGGCATTCCCACCGGCATTCATGCCGAGGAAGGCGTTTCCGCCGCCGAAGTCATCATGACCCAGCTACACGCGGGCGGGAAGTTCGAGAACACCAGCGACGACAACGCCTACAAGGTTTCGGGCGGCCTCCACGGCGTCGGCGTCAGCGTGGTCAATGCACTGTCCGAATGGCTGGAATTGACCATCTGGCGCGACGGGCAGGAACACTGGATGAAGTTCGCCCACGGCGATGCGGTCGCCCCGCTGGAAGTGCGCGGGCCCGCTCCCGCCAATGAATCCGGGGGGATCAAGAAGGGCACTCGCGTCACCTTCCTCGCCAGCACCGAAACCTTCAAGAACGTCACCGAGTTCGATTTCGAGAAGCTGGAGCACCGCTACCGCGAGCTCGCCTTCCTCAACTCCGGCGTTCGCATCAAGCTGCGCGACAAGCGGCACGAGGACGTGGTCGAGCATGACCTGTTCTACGAAGGCGGGATTGCCGCCTTCGTCAAGTGGCTCGACCGCAACAAACAGCCGCTCATGCCCGATCCCATCGCCATTTCGGCCGAACGCGACGGCATCGGCATCGACGTCGCGCTGGAATGGAACGACAGCTACTATGAAAACGTCCTGTGCTTCACCAACAACATCCCGCAGCGTGACGGTGGCACCCACCTCGCCGCCTTCCGCGCCGCGCTGACCCGCACGCTCAACGGCTATGGCGAGCGCTCGGGCATCCTCAAGAAGGAGAAGGTGAGCCTCAGCGGCGAGGACATGCGCGAAGGGCTGACGGCGATTGTTTCGGTCAAGCTGCCCGATCCCAAGTTCTCTTCGCAGACCAAGGACAAGCTGGTCAGCTCCGAAGTGCGCCAGCCGCTCGAAAGCCTGATGGCCGACAAGATGAGCGACTGGCTGGAAGAGAACCCGGCCCACGCCAAGGCGGTGATCCAGAAGATCATCGACGCCGCCGCAGCGCGCGAAGCCGCCCGCAAGGCGCGTGAGCTGACTCGCCGCAAGGGCGCGATGGACATTGCCTCGCTGCCCGGCAAGCTGGCCGACTGCCAGGAGCGCGACCCCAGCAAGTGCGAACTGTTCCTGGTCGAGGGCGATTCGGCAGGCGGCTCGGCCAAGCAGGGCCGCGACCGCAACATCCAGGCGATCCTGCCGCTCAAGGGCAAGATCCTCAACGTCGAGCGCGCGCGGTTCGACCGGATCATCAGCTCCAAGGAAGTCGGCACGCTGATCCAGGCGATGGGCACCGGCATCCGCGACGAGTTCAACCTCGAGAAGCTGCGCTATCACAAGATCGTGATCATGACCGACGCCGACGTCGACGGCGCCCATATCCGCACGCTGCTGCTCACGTTCTTCCACCGCCAGATGCCGGACATCATCCGCGCCGGGCACTTGTTCATCGCCCAGCCGCCACTGTTCAAGGTCGCCAAGGGCCGCAGCGAGGTCTACCTCAAGGACCAGGCCGCGCTGGACCGCTACCTGGTCGATGCCGGCCTCGTCGGCCGCGTTCTGGAAACGGCGGGCGGCGCGCGCGGCGGCGAGGAACTTCGCCAGTTGGTCGATCATGCGCTGCGCGTGCGCGGCCTGCTCGGCTTCGTGCCGCGCAAGTACCGGCTCGAAGTGGTCGAGCAGATGGCTCTGGCCGGCGCGCTCTATCCGGAGATGGGCGGCGCGGCGCGAACCGGTGCGCTGGAGCTGGCTGCCGAACGCCTCGGCATGGACGATCCCGAGGCCCGCTGGAGCGTGGACCAGCGCCCGAACGGCGACGTGCTGTTTCGCCGCCTGTGGCGCGGGGTCGAGGACGTCCACGAGATCGAGGAACGCTTCTTCGGCAGTGCCGAAGCGCGCAAACTGCATCAGGTGGTCGCGGAAGGGGCCGAAGTCTATGCCAAGGCCGCCCAGTTCGCCAAGGGCAGCGCGGCGGCAGAGGCGCCCGAGCCTGACGTGGAAGCCGAAGAGGCGGAGACCGATGGCGAGCCCGTCGCTGCGACGCGCCCGGCTGTGGCGAGCGACATGATCACGCGCCCAACCCAATTGCTCGATGCCGTGCTCGCGGCGGGCCGCAAGGGCCTTTCCATTGCGCGCTACAAGGGCCTGGGCGAAATGAACGCAGAACAGCTCTGGGAAACCACGCTCGATCCCGACAACCGGATCCTGTTGCAAGTGAAGGTGGAAGATGCCGACGTCACCGACGAGATATTCACCCGCCTGATGGGCGATGTGGTCGAGCCGCGCCGCGACTTCATTCAGGAGAACGCGCTGAACGTGGCGAACCTCGACGTCTGAGATCGTCGCGGAGCCAGGACGTCCGGTATCGGTCGGCCGTAACCATTATCATCCAACCAGCATCGGTGCGCCGCAGCGGACACGGTCGACCGAAACGTCGGATACGCCAAGGCCGATGCCGGTGCTGCGCGAGGCGGTGTCGATCAGGCCGTCGACTGTCGGGGCCACGGTCCGCAGCGTTGTGCCAACCGCGCTGGTGATCGCACTGGCATTGAGGCCGAGGCCAAGGGTCCTAACCGAAATCTGGGCTTGTTCCACGAGCGAGGAGGCCAGCGAACCGACGATATCGGTTGACCAGGCGGATTTCACGACATGGCCGGCGATTTCCGGCATGGTGAAGAACACCGCCTGTTCGGCGTTGCCGCTGAGCGAGAGATTGGAATAGCCGTTGATCTTGACCAGCAGGGTATCGGCAATCGCCACAGGCGACACGGCGAGCGGCGCGGAAAAATCGTTGAAGCGCGTGGCGTCGATCGTACCGATGGCCACCGAGCCGATCGACGGCTTGACGCCCAGGGTCACTCCATCGGTGGCTGGATCGCCCGTGCAGGCAATATCGGTCAGCCGCGCTTCGCCGGGCGCCAGTTCGGAATAGAATGGCACGTGCAGCGAAGCGATGCCGGCAAGGCCACTGGCCACTTGCGTATCGAGATAGACGCGGCCGGTGCCGGTGCGCAGGACATAGTCGCGCGCTGCCGTTACCGTAAGCATCGGCGAGTGCGCCGTGGCGTTGACTCCGGCAACCCGCAATGTCGCACTGGTAAGACCCGTGCCGGCGACCGAAACCGTGACGTCGTAGGTTTCCCCCTGTGATAGCTGCAGGGCGCCGCGTACCAGGGTGTAGGCATTGATCGCCAGGGGGTTCGACGGGTCGCGAAGGTCGGTCTGGGCCAGGGGACCCAGATCGATCAGCGCCTCCAGGTCGACATTGCTCGATCCCGCACGATCGGCGATGCCGCGCAGCAGATCGCCAAGCGGCGTGTCGCCGGCAGCGGAGGCATAGGCGTCGATCAATTCGGACACCGAAACACTGCGGCTGAAAATCTCGCCATAGGTCTTTCCGGATAGCCCCTCGCGCACGGCGATCGCGTCGCCGGCGGCGAGCAGGTCGATCTGACTTTGCGACAGCAACGAGATGTCTGCGGAAGTCAGGTTCAGCGGTTGTGCGGCAAGGGCGGAGAGCAACTGGTTGGGCACGGTTCCAGTAAGGCTGGTCAGCCGCGTGCCGATCGAATAGGCCGCCATGGCCTGCCGCGATGCGATCGCCCGGGCCTGCACCTGGGCATTGCGGTTTCCGGTGAGTATGCCACCGAATATGAGCGGCACCTGCTGCTCCAGCGTCACTTGCATCGCATTGGCGCTGCTCGCCGGCCCCGGCGTGAAACGCTTGTCCGCCGGGATCGACACGCTGGCGGTGTAGGTTCCTGGCACCATGCGCACGATGCGGACATTCTGGCTACCATCCCGCACGATCAATTCGTTGACCGGGGAAGTAGTGTCGCCGACGAAATCCGATTCCGAAACCGCCATCGCCGCCGAATCGGCCAGACCCTGCAGCTTGCGCTTCGCCAGGTAGATCGAACCCAGATCGACCGCCAGTGCACTGCCGGCCAGAATCGCGGTCATCGAAGCGGCTACCAGTATTCCGCTGGCTCCGGACCGGTCTTGCGATAGGTGGCGCAGGAACTTTCTGAACATCGCGAATTTCTCACAACGCATAGAGCTGAACGGTCGCTTTGCGGCGAATCGCGCCGCTCGGAACCGGAACAATGGGTAGCTGGCGCCAAATCGCGTTGGCCGGGTCGTAAGAGACTGTGACGGTATAGTACGCCCCGCTGCGGGCCACGCTGGTCGTGACGCGGTTGGCCTGGACGCCCGACGATCCGGCGATCGATTTGGCCACCGTCGACTGGGCTATCGTCTGGCGGTCGGCGTCGTTGAGCCCTGCAAGCGCCGCCCGCGCCCCCTCGTTCGCAGCGGCCTGGACGCCGTGGGCTACCATGAACCACGACCCGTAAGCGATGACGCCCGAGATAAGGAGCAAAACGAGGGGCACGGCAAATGCCGCCTCGACGACTACAGCGCCCGTGCTATCGGCCGAGAGCTGGTGAAGCGCCCGCGCGCCTCGACACGCTCCAGGTCTGGGATTGGATGCGACTCTTGCCATGTGTCGCAAATTAGCCGGTCCGCATTGTGCAAATGCAAACCTGTCGCAATAGCAATTTTATGTAATTTCCTGACCGGGCAAGGCGCCGTTAACCACTGAGGTGCACCAAAACCGCCAAAGGTTAATTCCAGAGCTGAACAAGGCGGGGCATCCCCCGATCCGCAGTTGCGCAATTTGCGCATGTTCCCGCCGGTGCGCGCTGAAGCGGAGCCTGAGCGCCAGCTCCGGTCAGGCCAATTCTTCGGCTTTCCTGGTGGAAATGATGACCGCGCCTTCGATTCCAATGGGCCCCCGCAAGGGGGCCATGCCCAAGCGGACTTGGACATCGGCGCCTTTATTGTCGAGCAGGCGGCAAAGCGTGGATTGCCCCGGCTCCCCGTTCAGCACACGGTCGAGCTCAATCCGGAACGAGGCGCGCTCCGACCGGTCGACAAGATCGGCCATGGGTATCTTCAACAGCCGCTCTTCCGGCAGGCCGATCATGTCGCAAAACCGGGGATCGGCGCGTTCGATCACGCCCCTGACCGACACTTGCACATGACCGACGCCGCCATGCGAAAACAATGCGCCTAGCAGGGTTTCCTTTGCCAAGGCATTCTGCTGATGAAGGACTTCGGCGGAAATGTTCCGCATCACAAGGGCATTGTTCGCGCCAATGGGAAAGGTGCGTATTGCCAGCCAGGCGCCTGGTGCAAATGGCGAGGGCATGTCTATTGAACTGGGCTCGCCTGTCGCGACGGTGTGCCGGATGTGCACTTCGACCATCGTTCCCGCCAATTCCGGATATGCCTGCAGCAGTAACTGATCCTTGTGATTGCCGTCCGATCGACGTGAAATTGCCAGCATGACCCGATTTTCGGTGACAATGGTCAGTGAAGCATCGAATATGACAACCGCATTGTCGCTCCATTCGATGATTTCAGAGAATTCACCGCCGCCGAAATGCGAAGTGGCGGCCTGCCCCATGGAAGACGCCATGAGAAGCCGGTCATAATGATCGACTGCCAGTATGACATGGGTCTGGCGGCCATGATGGGAGATGAATACGGGCTCGCGCGTAGCTTGATCGCGATACCTTGCAAACGAGCGCACAAGGTCAGCGGCGCTGACTGCTTTTCCCCTCCGATCCACTGCGATTTCCCCTGCGAAACCCAAAATCTGATCTACCAGCGCTCTGGCTTTCCATTATTCTGGCAACAACGTAATGCTACTCATTATCATTATATATTTCCACGTGCTAGACCAGCGAAGCAAGCGAATTATTGCCATGCGAGCGAAATTCCAGGCGCGACCTGCGCACCTCGCATCGATCGCGCCGCCGCCATGGGCTTCGGGGCGAGCCTATTTCTTCTAGAGCCAGATGACATAAGATTGCACCACCGCGACGGAGCCGATTTTGGCCCAGCGCGAGGAGTGAGGAGGGAGCTATGCGGGCATATAGTGACCGACGAGGGACGCTGCGATGGGCCAAAATCGGCCCGCCCCGAAGGGGTTACCCTGGGCAGCTCCGTGGCAGCGTTGCGTCGCTTGCAGGGGCTCCCGACCCCTGCTGCACGCCGCGCCTCCCCACGGAGCTGCCCAGGGTAATCTCGGTGATGCAATCTTATGTCATCTGGCTCTAGCGCGCTTCGAGCCGCACCGGCACGCCGGACATGCGGGGCATGGCCTGCAGCGGCTCGCAATCGCGATCGAGGCTGACGAGAAGCGAGATCGACGAGCCTTGCTCGCGGTAGTCCGCCTCCTCGCCGACAATGCCGCCAAAGCCGTGGGTCATCGAGACCACGCCGCGCTTCAGGGTGGCGTCGGCTCTGATTATCGCAGGAATGCGCCCGTTGTCGGAAACTACCCAGCATTCCTCGCCATCGGCCAGCGACATCGCCGACAGGTCGTCCGGATGGGCGCAGAGCGGATTGTAGGGCGCGCGCTTGCGGGCCGAGGGGAAGTGGCGGCACGAGGTGTTCGACACTTCGCGGATGCGGCGCGAGATCATCCGCAAGGGGAAATCGCCAGTGGCCTGCGCGGGCCCGGGAGTTGCGGCATAGGCGCGCAGCTCGTCGGCAACGTCGCGCGGCATGACGGCGAACTTGCCGCCAAAGCCGCTGGGCGCCTCGACCAGCACCGGCGGGAGGTCGTCGAACATCCTGCCGCCGACTGCCGTTCGCTTCAGTTCATCGTAGGGCACCGCAGCGTTGCTGGCGAGGATCGAGAGGAACAGATCGTCACTGGGAGGAACCTGCATGTCGAGGTCATGGCCGAAATAGGTGAACTGGATGCCCAGCCGCTTTGCCAGGGCCCAGGCGATATAGCCCTCGTCGGCGAGTTCCGAGCCCTCGGGCGGATTGGCGATGGCTGCCGTGTATTGGGTATAAGGCATCTCGAGATTGCTCATCTCGAGCCCGAAGGTGAGATCGGCGTGCTCATAGAGGATCTTGGGAGGCAGCACGTAGTCCGCCAGGGCCGCCGTTTCGCTCTCGAAGGGCTCGATCACCACAAGCAGGTCCAGCGCGCGCATGGCTTCGACCACCTTGTTGCTGTCCGGGATGGCCGAGGCCGGATTGGCGCCGGAGATCAGCAGGGCGCGGATGCGGCCCTCGCCCGGAGTCAGGATGTCCTCGGCGAGCGTCGGCGTCGCGCTCTCACCCATCAGCCGCACCGCGCCGCGCACCCGGGAGCGGGGCTGTTGCTCATAGACGCGCGCCGGGCTGACGGCCTCGGCGCGGGGCGGCTGCTTTTTCGACAGCACCCCGGGATTGGGCAGGGCCTCGCCCTCGCGCAGGTAGCGGCCGCAGATGACGCCGATGGCCTGGTAGAGGTGCTCGGCAAGGTTCGGGAAGGCCGCCATGTTGACGCCGGTGCCGGTGCTGGTGCCGCCCCGGCGCGATTCATGCGCGAACATCCGCGCCGCCGCGACCAGTTGCTCCGCAGGCACCCCGACGCGCGTCTCGACCGCTGCGGGGGTGAATTCCGCCACCACCTCGCGCAGCCGATCCAGCCCCTCGACGTGTTGCGCGCAGAACTCCGCGTCCTCCCAGCCCTCGCGCAGGATCACGTGGATCAGCCCCGCCGCCACCGCCGCGTCCTCGCCGGGGTAGGGCTGCAGGTGGATGTCGGCGAACTTCGCCGTCTCGCACTTGCGCGGGTCGACGACGATCAGCTTCATCCCCGCCGCCTTTGCCTGCTTTAGCCGCAGCATCGGGTTCTGCGACGGCATGTCCCAGCTGAATACCGAGACCAGCGGGTTGCTGCCCGCCAGCAGGTAAACGTCCGAGCCCGCGAAGCTCTGCTTGCCGGCCGGCCAGGTGCCTAGCCGCTCCATCGCGACCCATTTGGCCGACTGGTCGATGGTCATGGTCGAGAACTTCTGCCCGCCTACACATTCGGCGAGGTTCGGCCAGGAAAAGATCGCGACGTTCGAGCCGAAAGTGCCGGTGCCGCGGAAGAAGGCGAGGCTCTGGGGTCCGGCCTCGTCGATGATCGTGTGCATCCTTGCCGCGATCTCGTCCAGCGCTTGCTCGAGCGGGATCTCGACGTAGCCGTCGCCCACCCGCTTCCTCGGCCGCATGATGCGCCTGTCGCCATAGAGCGCGGCGGGGGCGTCCAGCCCCTTGACGCAGGAATAGCCGCGCGTCGCCGGGTGGCTCTTGTCAGGTTTCACCGATACGACATGACCCGCATCGTCCAGCGTCACGTCCATTCCGCAAAACCCGAAGCAAAGCCGGCAAAAGCTCTTTTCGACGCGCATGATCCATCCCCAGCTTCGATTGCCGGCAATGTGCACGGCCTCGGGGCGAGAGCAAGACCCCGCGCTCAGACTCCGGCCTGGCGATACAGGACCTGCAGCTTCGGATGGTCCGGCATGACCGAGCGATAGAACTCGGCAATGCGCTTGAGGTCGGCGGCAAAGTCGCCGGTCGGCCTGATCTCCGGACCCATGCCGCCGCGCCGGGTGGGATAGTCGACCCAGCCACAGACGATCGGCACATCGGCGGCCAGGGCGATGTGGTAGAAGCCGGACCGCCACCGGTTGACGTGGCCACGGGTTCCTTCGGGGGCAATCACCAGCCGCATTTCCTCGCGCCGGGAGAATTCGGCCTTCATTTCGGCGACGTAGTTGCCCCGCTTCGACCGGTCGACCGGCACCCCGCCCATGTCGAACATGAAGCGCCGCAACGGCCAGCGGAACAGGCTTTTCTTGCCCATGAAGCTGGGAGCGACGCCGAAGGCGTGGGTGGTGCCGAGGAAGAAGACGAAGTCCCAGTTGCTGGTGTGCGGCGCGCCAAGGATGACGCAGCGGGGCGCACCGGGCGGGCCGCCCTCCAGCGTGAAGCGCCAGCGCCGGTAAAGCCATAGCACGAACCGCCGCACGAGGCGGGACAGCAGAGTCGGCCTGGACACGATTTCCCCGGTGCTCAGAAGCCAACCCCGTCCGGCCAGGTCGGCCCGGCCAGGCCCATCACCTTGAACAGCAGGCCCATCTGCCCCTCGCCGATCAGCCGGTCCATGGCGGAATGAATTGCATCGCTATGCTCCGGCGCGAAGGTCGAGAGGTTTTCCGCGCGGGTCTCGATGCCCAGCTCGCGCAGCCAGCGGCCCTGCGGCACCGTGCCTAGCCACTTGACCCCGCGCGACTGGGCAATCGCCGCCAGCGTGGCAAAATCGACGTGGGCGGTGAGATCGGCCTCTCCGGGCGCGACGAAGGGATCGACCATGCGGTGCTCGCGCACGGCCTGCAAAGTCGAGCCATCGCGCACCTGATCGTGGCCATAATCGATGAACAGGGCCGCCCCGCCCTGCTCCTTCAACCTGCCGGCCACTTCATAGACAATCGCCGCGGCCCCCGGGCAGGTCTCGACAATGGTCCCCACTTCCGCGTTGCGGCGCGCCTCCGGTAATGCGGTGTCCATCGGTTGCTGCCCGACCACCGGGATGAAGCGTCCGTCCTGGAAGTCGACCTTGCGTTCGCGCCAGCCATCCTCTGTCATGACCAGTTGGCGAACCGGCAGGGCATCGAGAAACTCGTTGGCGACGATCAGCACCGGTCCGTACATCGGCACGGTTGAGAGGTCATAATGCCACTGCGCATTGGCCATGGTGACAAGCTGCAGGTCTCGCAGCGCCGTCGATGACTCGACCAGATGCACGTTCGGCTTCAGGCCATAGCGCTTCGCGGCCTGCAAGGCATCGCGGGCCAGGGTACCGCGGCCCGGGCCCAGTTCGACGTAATGGACCGTCTCCTCGCGGCCCGCACGAATCCACATGTCGGCAAGCCACAGGCCGATCAGCTCGCCGAACATCTGGCTGATCTCCGGCGCGGTGATGAAATCGCCGGCTGCGCCCAGCGGATCGCGGGTATTGTAATAGTGGGCGTTGGATTCGCCCATGTACTGGGTGATGCTGATCGGGCCGGTGTTGGCGATCAGGCGTTCGAAGATGGCCGAGAGGTTCTCCCGGCTGGCGGGGCCGGTGTTCATTGCGCAGGCGCGGCCGTGCTGCCGAGCGGTGGACGCATCAGCGCCCGGATCACCAGGAACAGGCCCAGGGCAATGACCGGCAAGGTCAGCCACTGTCCCATCGACAGGCCGGTTCGTGCGGTGAATTCCTGAAGTTGCACATCCGGTTCCCGGAAGAATTCGACGATGAATCGGGATATGCCCAGACCGGCGCCGAAGGTACCCATCAGCAGCCCGGGCCGATAGCGGGCACGGGTCTTCCAGAACAGCAACTGCATGATGACGACCATCGCCAGACCTTCCAGCGCCGCTTCGTAAAGCTGGCTGGGATGCCGGGGATAGGGCCCCGCGCCCGGGAACACCATGGCCCAGGGCACGTCATGCGCCACCCTTCCCCACAGCTCGCCATTGACGAAATTGGCGAGCCTGCCGAACAGCATGCCGAACGGAACGCCCACCGCGACATAGTCGCACACTCGCAAAAAATTGAGCTTTCCGCGCCAGGAAACCCAAGCGATCGCCAGTGTTGCTCCGGCAAGGCCGCCGTGGAAGCTCATGCCGCCGTTCCACAGCTTGAACACATCGACGGGGTTTTGCCAGATTTCGGGGTCGTAGAACGTCACATAGCCAAGCCGTCCGCCCAAGATCACGCCCAGCGTGCAGTAGAAGAAAAGGTCGTCGCAGTGCCGCTGCGCCATCGGCGCGCCGGGCGTCCTGACCATGCGGATGGCGCACCAATAGGCAAGGACAATGCCGGCGATGTAGGCGAGCGAATACCAGCGCAGCTCGAACGAACCGATCCGGAACAGGTAGTTTTTCAGTCCAAGGTCGACCCAGTAGATGGGCTCGCTGCTCGAAGCTGCGGCTGACAGTAGTGACAGCAAAGCCATGCTCTCCTAATACCCTGCGTCAAAGGCAGGATGCGGCGCGCTTACTGGCACAGCACGGCAGGGCATGTCACCGGCAAACTGCCCCGCACGGGAAAAGGGTAGGGGATGGCGAGCGAACTCGACGCCGCGTTGAAAGCCACCATCGACCGGCTGACCGCGCCCGGCGCTCCACTCGAGACCATCACCATCGAGCGCGACGGCATTGCCTATCGCGCGTTCAGGAACGCCCCGCCCAGCCTGCCCGCCTATTTCGACCACTACTGCACCCAGCATGCCGATACCCCCTTCCTCGTCGATGGCGACCAGAGGCTGACATTCGGCGAGACCTATGCCCTCGCCCGGCGCGCGGCGGCCGGGCTGGTCGAACGGCACGGTGTGCAGCGCGGCGACCGGATCGGGCTTGCCGGTCGCAACTCGGCCAACTGGATCGTGCTCTACATGGCGATCCTCATGGCCGGCGGCTGTGCCGCGCTGCTCAATGGCTGGTGGACTGGAGAGGAACTGGCTGGCGGCATCGGCCTGTCAGGCTGCGATCTCGTGCTGGCCGATGCCCGGCGCGCCGCCCGGCTGATAGGCCATGACCATGGCGCGAAGGTCGCGGTCTACGAACATGGCGATCCCGAAGCGGGCATTCCCTTCCTCGCCGGAGCGGCAGAGGAATTGCCTGCCTTGCCCATCCTGGCTGCTGACGATCTCGCGACGATCCTGTTCACATCGGGGTCCACCGGGCAGTCGAAGGGCGCCATATCCGATCATCGCGGCGTGGTTCATGGGGCGATGAGTTCCGCCGGCCTGGCGCTGATGCTCTTTACCCTGATCGCATCGCGCGGCGAAATATCGCAGGAACAGCCATGTGCGCTGGTCAGCGTGCCGCTGTTCCATGTCACCGGAGAAGTCCCGATTCTGCTGCAAAGCTTCGCGCTGGGGCGCAAGCTCGTGCTCATGCCGCGGTGGGACGCGGTAGAGGCCATGCGGCTCATCGAACGGGAACGGATCGGCTTCTTCGCCGGAGTGCCGCTGATGAGCTATGAGATCGCGACGCACCCCCGGCGCAGCGAATTCGACCTGTCGAGCTGTGCGACCTACCTTTCCGCCGGCGCTCCGCAGCCTGTCGAACACGTGGCGCGACTGCGCGAGGCCCTGCCCGACGGCTTTCCCGCCAACGGCTATGGCCTGACCGAAACCAACAGCGCCGGGTGCGTCAATTTCCTCGAGAACTACCTGGCCAAGCCGGGCAGCGCCGGCCGTGCCGACAGTCCCATCGTCAAGCTGGCGATCCTTGGCGACGACGGGGAAGTGCTGCCCGCCGGCCAGACCGGCGAGGTTGCCTTTCGTACGATCGCCAATTTCCTGGGCTACTGGAACAATCCCGAAGCCACCGCGGCCTGCCTGCGGCCCGACGGCTATGTCCTTACCGGAGACCTGGGCTATTTGGATGAGGACGGCTACCTGTTCGTGATCGACCGCAAGAAGGACATCATTATCCGCGGCGGTGAGAACATCGCTTCCCCGGAGGTCGAACAGGCAATCTACGCCCATCCCGCCGTCGCCGAAACCAGCGTCTTCGGCCTCCCCGACGCGCGGCTGGGCGAAGTGCCGGTGGCGGTCTGGCTGGCCAAGCCCGGGTACGAGGTGAGCGAGGACGAGCTGCGCGAGTATCTTGCGGAACGGATCGCTCCATTCAAGTTGCCGGTGCGGCTGTGGCGGGAGCATGAGGCCCTGCCAAGGCTCGGCACCGAGAAAATCGACAAGCGGGCGTTGAAGGAGCGCTATTCGCAAGGGTGGGAAGGCGCTACTAGCGAAACATGACCCCGGTACGCATACCCAACCAGCGCGCCATCGTCGATCGCCGGGCGCTGGCGGAAGCCATCGCCGCCGAAGTCGACAAGCACGGTGGCGAAGGCGCGCGAAAGCCCGTTGTCGAGCTTCTACGCAAGGCATTGGCCGACGGGCGGGCAGAAGTCGCTCGGCGGCTGCTGGACAAGCCGACAGCCGGGCATGACTGCGCCGAAGCCCAGGCTTTCCTCGTCGACCAGCTCATCCGGGTGATCCACGATCACGTCGTCGGAGACGTCTACCGTTCCAGCAACCGCTCTTCCGGCGAGCGGCTGACCATCATGGCGGTCGGCGGCTACGGCCGCGGCGAGATGGCGCCCTATTCCGACGTCGACATCGCCTTCATTACCCCGATCAAGCAGACCGCCTGGTGCGAGCAGGTGATCGAGGCCATGCTCTATTTCCTCTGGGACCTGGGGCTCAAGGTCGGCCAGTCCAGCCGCTCGCTCGACGAGACGGTGCGCATGGCGAAGAGCGACCTCACCATCCGCACGGCCCTGCTCGAAGGCCGCTACGTCTGGGGCGACCAGGACCTCTATGACGAAGCCCAGCGGCGTTTCTGGGACGAGGTGGTCGAAGGAACCGAACGGCAATATGTCGCGGAAAAGCTGGCCGAGCGCGACGAGCGGCACAAGAGGCTGGGCGACAGCCGCTATCTGGTCGAGCCCAATGTCAAGGAAGGCAAGGGCGGCCTGCGCGACCTGCACACGCTCTACTGGATCGGCAAGTACATCCACAAGGTGCGCGATCCATCCGAACTGGTCGATGCAGGGCTGCTGACGCCCACCGAATACCGCGCCTTCCGCAAGGCCGAGAACTTCTTCTGGGCCGTGCGCTGCCACCTCCACGCCCTGACCCGCCGCGCCGAGGACCGGCTGACCTTCGACCTCCAGCGTGAGGTCGCTGCTCGGATGAACTACTCCGACCGGCCCGGCAGGCGCGGGGTCGAGCGGTTCATGCAGTACTTCTTCCTGCAGGCGAAGGTTGTCGGCACGCTGACCGGGGTGTTCCTTTCCCAGCTCGACGAGCAGTTCGCGAAAAAGCAGTCGCGCGGCCTTCTGGCAGGCCTTCGCCGGCGTACGCGCACGGTCAAGGGCTACAAGGTCATCGACGGCCGGGTGAACGTCCCTGCCGACGACTGGTTCGAACAGGACCCCGTGCGCTTGCTCGAGATCTTCGTCGTGGCTGATGCCGAAGGCCTCGAACTGCACCCCGACGCCATGCGCATCGCCGCGCGCGATGCCAGGCTGATCGATGCCTCGGTGCGCAACGATCCGCGCGCCAACGGGCTGTTCATGGAATTGCTGACCAGCCGCAACGACCCCGAAAGCGTGCTGCGCTGGCTGAACGAGGCGGGCGTGTTCGGCCGCTTCGTGCCCGATTTCGGCCGGGTCAACGCGCAGATGCAGTTCGACATGTACCACCACTACACGGTCGACGAACACACCATCCGCGCCATCGGCCTGCTCGCGCAGATCGAGAAGGGCGAGATGAAGGCGGATCATCCGCTGGCCTGCGAGATCATCCACAAGGTGCAGTCGCGCCGGGTGACCTATGTCGCGGTGCTTCTGCACGACATCGCCAAGGGCCGGGGCGGCGACCATTCGGTGCTGGGCGCCGAGATCGCGCTGAAGCTGTGCCCGCGCCTGGGCCTGAGCCAGGCCGAGACCGAACTGGCCAGCTGGCTGGTGCGCACCCACCTGACCATGAGCGCCATCGCCTTCAAGCGCGACCTTGCCGACTACAAGACCATCGCCGACTTCGTCTCCGTGGTCGAATCGCTGGAGCGGCTGCGCCAGCTTACCCTGCTGACCATCGTCGATATCCGCGCGGTCGGCCCGGGCGTGTGGAACAGCTGGAAGCGCCAGCTCATCCACGACCTCTACGACGCCGCCGAGGGCCTGATCCGCCTCGGCCATGCCCAGCACGGGCGCAAGGAGCGGGTCGAGGCGAAGAAGCAGGCCGTGACCAGGCTGCTGGGCGAGGAGGAAGGCAAGCTGGTCGCCCAGGTCGGCAAGCAGCTGGGGGATGCCTACTGGATCGCCGAGCCGGAGGACATCATTGCCCTCAACCTGCGCAAGCTGAAGGAGGCAGGTGGCGCGCCGCTCGCCATCAGCACCGTCTATTACGCGGCACGCGGTGCAACGCTGGTCACTGTGATCGCCGCCGACCACCCCGGCTTGTTCTACCGCATCGCCGGGGGCATCCACCTCGCCGGCGGCAACATCATCGACGCGCGCATCCACACGGCCCGCAACGGTACTGCGGTCGACAACTTCCTGGTGCAGGATCCGCTCGGCCGCCCCTTCATGGAGGAAAGCCAGCTCGCCCGGCTCCGCACCGCGATCGAGGACGCGCTGGCCAATCGCGTCAAGCTGGTTCCGCAGCTCGCCGCCCGCCCGCTCGCCCGCCCGCGCGCCGACGCCTTCGAGGTGCGCCCGCGCGTTGAATTCGACAACGACGCCTCGAACCGCTTTACCGTGGTCGAAGTCAGCGCGCGCGATCGTCCCGCCCTGCTCAACCGGCTGGCGCGAGCGCTGTTCGAATCGAAGCTGATCGTTCATTCGGCGCACATCGCCACCTATGGCGAGCGGGCGGCGGACACCTTCTACGTCACCGACCTGATCGGCGAGAAGGTCAACGCGGAAGCACGGCTGAGGGACGTCGAACAGCGTTTGATCGCGGCGGCCAGCGAAGAGGCGCCGGAAGTCGTCGCGGCATAGTTTTCAGCGATTTAAGGGAGAGGGTTGAATGAGCATCGAAAGCGAGCTGGCCGAACTCAAGGCAATGGTGCAGCACCTCAAGGACCGTCAGGACATCCTTGATTGCATCGTCCGGGAATCGCGCGGTCGCGACCGGCACGACACCGAACTGACCGCCAGCTGCTATTGGCCCGAAGGAGCGGACGAACACGGCGCGGTGCCGCTGCCTGCATCGATCTACCCCGAAAAGGCCAACGAAGGCCACGCCCGCGCCTTCGGGATGAACCAGCATAATCTTGCCAACCACACCTGCGAAATCGTGGGCGACACGGCCTATTGCGAAACCTATGTGATCGGCACGTTCCTGTCGCACGACGAGCAAACCTGCACCATCGCGGCGGGCCGCTACATGGACCAGATGGAAAAGCGCAATGGCGAATGGCGCATCCTCTGGCGCCGCTCTACGACCGAAACCGCGACCCAGGGCGATGCGAGCTGGCTGCAGAACCCAGCCGTAAAAGGCTTCCTCAGGAGCGTCCGCAGCCGTGACGACATCTCCTACCACAGGCCCTACGTGATCGGGGGGCCGGGCGAGCGCTGGAAGTAATCCTCTTTCATAAGCTGGGCGAGCGAATACCTTCGCAGAACGTCCATGAAGGCCGCCATGCCCTCGTCGAAGATCGAGGGCAGGTGGCACCCGCCTTTCAGCAGCTCGCAGCCGCCGCACTGGACCATGGGCGTGCCCGGCTCGGTTCCGCAGACGACATCGGCAAGATTGATTTCCTCCGCAGGGCGGGCCAGCCGAACACCGCCGCCACGGCCACGCACCGTTTCCACCATGCCCAGGTGCGACAGGCGGTTGGCCACCTTCATCAGGTGGGTCTGCGATATCCCATGCTCGCGCGCGACCTCGGCAACCTGGACCAGCCCGCCGGGCCGGGCGGCCAGGTGGATCAGCAGTCTCAGGGCAAAATCGGTATGCCGGGTCAGTTGCATGACTTGTCCGTTCCCTTCCTGCCGGGACAAAGTAGATTATAGCATTCATGTTTTTTTGGCCAGCTTGATCCAGATCAAGGGCCGCCCCGCGAGACCCCTCCAAAAGTGGATTTGCAAATTCACCTTTAGGAGTCGGTCCCATGTATTGCGTACAGTGCGAACAAAGCAACAAGGGCGGCTGTGCCGTCAAGGTCGGGTCTTGCGGCAAGACCGCGGCCGTGGCCGACCAGCAGGACGTGCTGCTGCGCGTGATGCAGGGCGTTTCGGTCTATGCCGACCGCGCCGCCAAGGCCGGAGCCCGCGATGCCGAGGTCGATGCCTTCACCCCGCATGCCTGGTTCACTACCCTCACCAATGTCAATTTCGACGCGACTCGCTTCAACGCGCTGATCGCCCAAGCCCTGCAGATTCGCGACAAGGCCAGGGCCTGCGCCGAAAAGGCCGGCGCCGACCTGTCGGACCTCCCCGAGCCTGCGACCTGGAACCCCGGCACCACCGCTTCCGAGCTCGCGGCCGCCGCCCCCTTCGCCGCCATCCAGCGCTTCATGGACCGTGACGGGCCGAGCGTCGTCGGCCTGCGCAACCTCATCCTCTATGGCCTCAAGGGCACCGCCGCCTATAGCGAGCACGCCCGCGTTCTGGGCACCGAGGAAGCCGAAGTCAGCGCCGAATTCCACCGCATCGCCGCCTTCCTCGCCAACGACCCCACCGACATGGGCGCGCTGGTTGCCGAATCGCTAGCCGTCGGCGCGCTCAACCTGAAGGTGATGGAACTGCTGGACGCGGCCAACACCGGGCGCTTCGGCCATCCGGAAGTCACCCACATCCGCATGACGCCGAAGAAGGGCAAGGCGATCCTCGTCTCCGGCCATGACCTTGGCGATCTCGAGACGATCCTCAAGCAGACCGAGGGCAAGGGCATCAACGTCTATACCCACGGCGAACTGCTGCCGGCCAACACCTACCCGGGCCTCAAGAAGTATCCCCACCTCGCGGGCAACTACGGCGGCGCCTGGCAGGACCAGCAGAAGGACTTCGACGCCTTCCCCGGCGCGATCATCATGACGTCCAACTGCCTGATCAATCCCGAGATCAAGGGCTACGCCGACCGCATCTTCACGGCCGGTCCGGTGGGCTGGGAAGGCATTCCCCATATCGCCGACCACGACTTCACCCCCGCGATCGAGTGCGCCCTGGCCCAGCCGGGCTTTGCCGAGGACGCGCCGGAAGAAACCATTCCCGCAGGCTTTGCCCGCAACACGGTGATGGGCGTGGCCGACACGCTGCTCGGCATGATCGGCAAGGGCGAGGTCAAGAACATGTTCCTGATCGGCGGCTGCGACGGCGCCCGCCCGGGCCGCAACTACTTCCACGACCTCGCGCTCGCCACGCCCAAGGACAGTCTGGTGCTGACGCTTGGCTGCGGCAAGTTCCGCTTCAACCGCGAGGACATGGGCGACATCAACGGCGTGCCCCGGGTGCTCGACATCGGACAGTGCAACGATGCCTACTCGGCAATCCAGATTGCGACCGCGGTTGCAGGAGCCTTGGGCTGCGGCGTCAACGACCTGCCGCTGCACTATGCGATCAGCTGGTTCGAGCAGAAGGCCACGGCCGTGCTGCTGACCATGCTGCACCTCGGCATCAAGAAGATCCACCTCGGGCCGACCCTGCCCCAGTTCCTCACGCCCGAAGTGCTCGGCGTGCTGGTCGAGAACTTCGACATCCGCCCGACCGGCGATGTCCAGGAAGATCTCGAACGGATGCTCATGGCTGCCTGACCCCCTTCGAGCGGCCACCCCCTGCGCGGATTGCCCCCATCAGTCCGCGCAGGGGGAATTTTCTAACCCCCTGCGGAGCGCAACCGTTCCAGTGCGGTATCTCGCCCGATCAAGGGCAACAGCGCCGCCATGTCGGGACCATGTTCGCGGCCCGTGAGCGCAAGGCGCAACGGCAGGAACAGCGCCTTGCCTTTGCGACCGGTCCTTTCCTTGAGCGCGCCCGTCAGCGCCCGCCAAGGATCTCCCCGCCAATCCAGCGGCCCGGCGAGTTCGGCCGCATCCCGCAGGTAGGCCCGGTCCTCTTCCGCCAGCGCCGGTGACGTGACCGTCCCGGTCACGACCTGCCACCACTCGGCCGCCTCGCCGATATGCGAAAGGTTGGGCCGGATCGCTTCCCAGCCAGCCTCGCTCATCCCCTCGGGCAGCAAGTGCGCCACGCGCGCGAACGGCAGGCGATGGACCAATGCGGCATTGACCCGGTGAAGCTCCGCCTCGTCGAACCGCGCCGGGGCCCGGCCGAAGTGGGCCAAGTCGAAACTAGCCGCCAGCGCCTCTGCGTCCAGCGCCGGATCGACTGGATCGGAAGTCCCCAGTCGCGCCAGCAGCGCAATGATCGCCTCCGGTTCGATCCCCGCCTCGCGCAAGGCCGCCATGCCGAGCGAGCCCAGCCGCTTCGAGAGCTTGCCCTCGACACCGACCAGCAGCGCCTCATGGGCAAAGCGAGGAGGCTCCGCGCCGAGCGCCGAGAACATCTGCAATTGCGAGGCGGTGTTCGAGACATGGTCCTCGCCGCGCAGGACGTCGGTCACGCCCATGTCGATGTCGTCGATCACCGAAGGCAACATGTAGAGCCACGAGCCGTCGGCCCGGCGGATAACCGGGTCCGACATCTGCGCCGGGTCGAAATGCTGCGGGCCCCGGATGCCGTCCGCCCATTCGATCGGCTGGGCAAGATCGAGCAGGAATCGCCAGTGCGGCAGCTCCCCCGCCGCCGCGCGCGCCGCGTGGTCGGCTTCGGTCAGCTTGAGCGCCGCCCGATCATAGATCGGCGGCAGGCCCCGCCCGAGCAGCACCTTGCGCTTGAGCTCCAGTTCCTGCGCGCTTTCATAGCAGCGATAGACCCGGCCAGCCGTGACCAGCCGCTGGAACTCGCGCTCATAGAGGTCGAACCGTTCCGACTGGCGCACTTCGCCGTCCGGCCTCAGCCCCAGCCAGGCAAGGTCCGCCCTGATCGCCTCGACATACTCCTCCTTGCTGCGCTCACGGTCGGTATCGTCGATCCGCAGCAGCATGCGACCACCGGCCTTCTTGGCCAGCAGCCAGTTGTGCAGCGCCGTGCGGACATTGCCGACGTGGAGATTGCCCGTGGGAGACGGGGCGAAACGTGCTGTAACGGTCATGATGGACTTTCGAACGTCAAGCAGCGAAGCGCTCGACCGAAGGATGCTTGTGGTTGCGAGCTTCGCTCAAGTCATAGTTGACCTGCAGGTTCAGCCAGAACCGGGCAGTGCTGACCCCGGCCTCCTCGAGCCTGATGGCCAGTTCCGGACTTATCGCGGCGCGACCGTTCACCACGCGCGACAAGGCCACTCTCGACATCTGCAACTTGCGCGCGGCTTCAGAGACGCCGAGCCCCAGCGGTTCCAGCACTTCTTGTTTCAGCATGATCCCCGGATGCGGTGGGCACTTCATCGCCATGACCTGTCCTCAATGATAATCCTGATAGTCGACCAGTTCGACGTCCGTTCCGATGAACCGGAATGTCACCCGCCAGTTGCCGTTCACCCAGATCGACCAGTGGCCTTTCAAATTTCCCTTCAATGGATGCAATCGGAAGGAAGGCAGTGAAAGTTCGTCTGGGCTGGCCGCAACGTCGAGCGCCGCGAGAATGTTCGTCAGCTTGCCCTTGTGATCTGCCCTGACGCCCTTGGCCGACCCGGTTTCGTAAAGCAGCTTGAGACCCTTGTGGCGGAAGCTGACGACCATCTCGGTTATATATCGTGTAACGATACACGATGCAAGCGGTTCAGCCGATCAAGCTGTCCGGAACGCATGCGTTATCGGATAGCGCCGATCGCGGCCGAAGTTCCGGGTCCCCAGCTTCACACCCGGCGGCGCCTGCCTGCGCTTGTACTCCGCAAGGTGCAGAAGCCGCTCGATGCGGATCACGGTATCGCGATCGAAGCCCTCGGCGACGAGTTGATCGACGCTTTCCTCATGCTCCACCAGCCCCAGCAGGATCGCGTCCAAAACCTCGTACTCGGGCAGCGAATCCGAATCCTTCTGGTCCGGCCGCAGTTCCGCGCTGGGCGGCTTGGAAATGATGTTTTCCGGGATCACCGGGCCGTCGGGCCCCAGCCCGATCTTGGGCTTCTTGCCGTTTCGCCACTTCGAGATGGCGAAGACCGTCGTCTTGTAGGCGTCCTTCAACGGATTGTAACCGCCGGCCATGTCACCATAGATCGTCGCGTAGCCTACGCTCATCTCGCTCTTGTTGCCGGTGGTCATCAGCATCGGGCCGAACTTGTTGCTGAGCGCCATCAGGGTGACGCCGCGGATGCGCGACTGCAGATTTTCCTCGGTGATGTCGACCTTGGTGTCGGCGAAGCTGTCGGCCAGCATCTCGTCAAACCCGGCAACGGCAGGCTGGATCGGGATGGTGTCGAGCCGGCAGCCGATCATTCGGGCGCACTCGGCAGCGTCGTCGAGGCTTTCCTGGCTGGTGAAACGGCTGGGCAACATCACCGCCCAAACCCGCTCCGGCCCCAGCGCATCGGCCGCGATTGCGGCGCAGATGGCGCTGTCGATCCCGCCCGAAAGACCCAGCACCACGCCGGGGAACCTGTTGCGGTCGACATAGTCGCGCAGGGCCACGGTCATCGCGCAGTAGATGTCCTCGGGTCGGTCGACCAGCCTGGCCATCTCGCCCTTGTCGCAGCGCCAGCCCTGCGCGGTCTTGGTCCAGTTGGTGATGAGCTCCTGCTCTTCCCAGTCGGTCATCTGCACGGCGACCGAGCCGTCGCCGTTGACCACGAAGCTGGCCCCGTCGAACACCAGTTCGTCCTGCCCGCCGACGCGGTTGAGATAGGCCAGCGGCAGACCGGTAGCCGCCGCACGGCGCTTGGCGACATTGTCGATCCGCAGCGTGTCCTTGTCTATCTCGTAGGGGCTGCCATTGACGCAGATGAACATCTCCGCGCCAAAATCGGCGAGATGCTTGCAGACCTCGGGGTGCCAGATGTCCTCGCAGATCGGTACGCCGATCATGGTGCCGCGAAACACGATCGGTTCGGGCAGCGGGCCGGGGGTGAACAGGCGCATCTCGTCGAACGTGCCATAGTTCGGCAACTCATGCTTGAAGCGGATCGCCGCGACCTTGCCCTGGTCGAGCAGGGCGACACCATTATGCAGCGCACCATCCTGAACGAAGACGGAGCCGACCAGCATGGCGGGGCCGCTCGTCGCAGTGGCTTCGGCGAGCTTGGCGAGCTCCGCCGCAGCGCGCTCGATCAGCGCGGGCTTCAGGATCAGGTCTTCCGGCGGGTAGCCGATCAGATGCAGCTCGGGAAAGACGATGAGGTCGGAACCCCCATTCGCTCCTTGGGCGGCCCGCTTGCGGGCGGCGAGCATGGCCGCGGCATTGCCGGCGAGGTCGCCCACCGACTGGTTGAGCTGGGCAAGCGTTATCTTCAGGGAGTCAGGCATGCAGGCCTGATGCCGGGAACTGCGGCATCACGCAATGCCGGTATCCAGCACATGGCAACTTCGGAATGCGGCCTGGCCACATCCCGTCGCGTGGCTACATCTTCTTTTCGGCGTCCAGCGTAGCCTTTTCGGCGGCAGCGGCAGGACCTGAAACGGCAGCGGCCGGTGCAGCATCCGTTGCCGAAGCCGAAGCATCCGCGCCCGGCTGCGCGGAAGCATCCGCTACCGGCGCGGCCGAGGCATCGACATCGCCCATCGCCTCTTCGGCGGGCATTTCGACGTTTTCGGCCTGCGCGGCCTCATTCGCCTTGTCCGAGCTTCCGCAAGCCGAAAGCGCGAGAACGGCTGCTGTTGCCAGAGCGGCGGTAATGGCTTTTTTCATTCCGATTCCCTTTGCGAGTCCTGCCGGACCATCCCCTGTCTTGCAGGCGCCTATCTAGCGTCGACTAGAGAATCCGCCAAGCCCGGTAGGCATCTAAATTGGCCGTCCCACGGTTACGTTTGCAAAGATATAAAGAATTCTTTATATGCCTTCACCAATGCGGATCGATCCCCTCCTGCGCGCGCTTGCCGACCCGACGCGGTTGCGCATCATGCGGCTGCTCGGCGCCATGGAACTGGCGGTGGGCGAGCTTGCCCAGGTGCTGGGGCAAAGCCAGCCACGCGTATCGCGTCACATCCGCATCCTGTGCGAAGCGGGTCTGGCCGAGCGGCGCAAGGAAGGCAGTTGGGTTTTTCTCAGGAGTGCCATCGGCGAAGGCAGTGCCCCGCCGCTTGGGGCCGCCGCCGCCAGACTGCTTGATGTCGCCGAGCGCGACGACGTCCAGTTCGCCGCCCGCTGCGCGGAGGATCGCCGTCACCTTGCGGCCATTCGAGCATCGCGCGAATCCATGGCGCTGGCCTATTTTGCCCGCCATGCCGAGGAATGGGACCAGTTGCGCGGACTACACCAGCCGGACGGCCTGGTCGAACAGGCGCTCGACCGGGCACTGGGCCAGGATAACCTCGGCCTGCTGCTCGACGTGGGCACCGGCACGGGGCGCATCGCCGAACTATTCGCGCCGCGCGCCAGCAAGGTCACCGGCTTCGACAAGAGCCCCGAAATGCTCCGGATCGCCCGCGCCCGGTTGCAGGGGCTGCCCGCCGACCGGCACGAACTTGCCCAGGGCGATTTCGGCCAGATGCCTTTCGCCGATGCCACGTTCGACACCGTGCTGTTCCACCAGGTGCTGCACTATGCGCAGGACCCGGCGACCGTGCTGGTGGAAGCGGCCCGCGTCGCCCGGCCCGGCGCGCGCATCGCGGTTGTCGACTTCGCCGCCCACGACCGCGAGGAACTGCGCACCACCCACGCCCACGCCCGCCTCGGCTTTTCCGACGAGCAGATGCTGGCGCTGCTGACCGATGCCGGCTTTGCCGCCGAGCCACCCATTGCCCTGCCGGGAACGCCGCTGACGGTAAAAATCTGGACGGGGCGGCGCAATGCGGCCAAGGCCGCCGCCGCGAACGAGTTTGGAGCAGTAGAGAGATGAACGGCTATCTGGCCAATCCCGGAACAGCGCTGAACGGCGACATTTCGGTGTCGTTCGAATTCTTCCCGCCCAAGACCGAGGCGATGGAGCAGCAGCTCTGGGGCGCGATCACCGAACTGGCCCCGCTGGCGCCGGAATTCGTCTCCGTGACCTATGGCGCGGGCGGCTCGACCCGCGAACGGACGCACGCGACGGTAGCCCGGATCGTCAAGGAGACGGAGCTGCGCCCTGCCGCGCACCTCACCTGCGTCGCCGCCAGCAAGGACGAACTCGCCCAGATCGCCGACCAGTACTGGCAGGCAGGCGTGCGCCATATCGTCGCCCTGCGCGGCGATCCGCCGCCGGCTGACGGCGGCCGCTTCGTGCCGCACCCCGAGGGCTACGCCAATGCCGCGGAATTGGTGGCAGGCCTCAAGGCGCAGCACGATTTCGAAATTTCGGTCGCCGCCTATCCCGAAGTCCATCCCGATGCGGTGAGCGCCGAGGCCGATCTCGATAACCTCAAGCGCAAGCTCGACGCCGGCGCCAGCCGCGCCATCACCCAGTTCTTCTTCTCGCCGCAGGCCTATTTCCGCTTCCTCGACAAGGTTTTGGCCGCCGGCATCACCGCGCCGATCGTGCCCGGCATCATGCCCGTCACCAATTTCGCCGCGATCCGCCGGATGTCGGCCAACACCGAGATCCCACCCGCGATGGAGGCCTTGTTCGAGGGCCTCGACGAGCGCCCCGGCCCGCGCGCGCTGGTTGCTGCCGTCGCCGCCGCCGACATGTGCCGCCAGCTCTACGAGGGCGGCGTGCGCCACTTCCATTTCTATACGCTCAACCGGGCGGACCAGGCCTATGCGGTATGCCACCTGCTCGGCCTGCGGCCCAAGGAGTCCTGATCATGTCTGCACGCGAAGCGTTCCTGGCCGAAGCAGCCAAGCGCATCCTCATCACCGATGGCGCCCAGGGCACCGAGTTCCAGAAGATGGGGCTCACGGAAGCGGACTACGCCGGCAATCTCGGCCTTTCGCATGAGCAGAAGGGCAACAACGACATGCTCAACCTGGCAAAGCCCTCCGCCGTCGAGAAGGTCCACCGCGACTATTTCGACGCCGGGGCGGACATCGCCGAGACCAACACCTTCTCCTCCAACCGCATCAGCCAGGCCGACTACGGCGCCGAGCACCTCGTGCGCGAGCTGAACATCGCCGCCGCCCAGCTCGCCCGCCGCATCGCCGACGAATATGCGGCGAAGGACGGACGGCCTCGTTTTGTCGCCGGCGGGATCGGGCCGACCAACAAGACCCTGTCTCTCTCGCCCAACGTCAACGATCCCGGTTTCCGCGAGATCGACTGGGACTTCCTCGTCGACGTCTACCACGAACAGGCCGCAGCCCTGATGGAAGGCGGCGCGGACTTCATCCTGATCGAGACGGTATTCGACACGCTAAACGCCAAGGCCGGCATCATGGCCTGCAAGCGACTGGAGCACGAGCTGGGACGCGAAGTGCCGATCATGCTCTCCATGACGCTTACCGACCTTTCAGGGCGCAACTTGTCGGGCCACACGGTCGAGGCCTTCTGGCACGCGGTGCGCCATGCGAAGCCGCTGACCATCGGTCTCAACTGCTCGTTTGGCGCCACGCAGCTGCGGCCGCACGTCAAGTCGCTGAGCGAGATCGCCGACACGCTGATCATGGTCTATCCCAACGCCGGCCTGCCGAACGAACTCGGCGCCTACGATGAGCTGCCCGAGACGACGGCCTCGCTGGTGAAGGAGTGGGCCGAGGCGGGGCAGGTGAACATCCTGGGCGGCTGCTGCGGTTCTACCCCGGCTCATATCAGGGCGATGGCCAAGGCGGTGGAGGGCATTGCCCCGCGCAAGTTGCCGGTGCTGGAGCCGGTGACGCGGCTGGCAGGCCTTGAGCCGTTCGTGATGGCCGCCTAATTCCCCTCCCGTTTACGGGAGGGGTTTGGGGAGTGCCTGTTATCGGACCTCGCCCAACAAGCCCTCCCCCGACCCCTCCCGTAAGCGGGAGGGGAGAAGGAATGCAATGACCGACACCGAAACCTCCGCCCGCCCCACTGGCTCCATGTTCGTCAACATCGGCGAGCGCACCAACGTCACCGGCTCCGCCGCGTTCAAGAAGCTGATCCTCGCCGGCGACTATGCCAAGGCCGTCGATGTCGCGCGCCAGCAGGTGGAGAACGGCGCGCAAGTGATCGACGTCAACATGGACGAGGGCCTGCTCGACGCCATTGAGGCGATGACCACATTCCTCAAGCTGATCGCCGCCGAACCCGACATCGCCCGGGTGCCGGTGATGATCGATAGCTCCAAGTGGGACGTGATCGAGGCCGGGCTGAAGTGCGTTTCCGGCAAGCCGATCGTCAACTCGATCTCGATGAAGGAAGGCGAGGAACAGTTCCTCGAACACGCCCGCAAGTGCATGGACTATGGCGCGGCGGTGGTCGTCATGGCCTTCGACGAGAAGGGCCAGGCCGACACCAAGGACCGCAAGGTCGAGATCTGCGAACGCGCCTACAAGCTGCTCACCGGCATCGGCTTCCCGCCCGAGGACATCATCTTCGACCCCAACGTGTTCGCCGTGGCGACCGGAATCGAGGAGCACAACAATTACGGCGTCGATTTCATCGAGGCGGTGAAGGAGATCAAGGCGCGCTGCCCGCATGTCCATTGCTCTGGCGGCCTCTCGAATCTATCCTTCTCGTTCCGCGGCAACGAGCCGGTGCGCCGGGCGATGCATTCGGTATTCCTCTACCATGCGATTCCCGCCGGGCTCGACATGGCGATCGTCAATGCCGGTCAGCTCGACGTCTACGACCAGATCGATCCGGAACTGCGCGACGCCTGCGAGGACGTGATCCTGAACCGCGATGAGGGCGCGACCGAGCGGTTGATCGAACTCGCCGAACGCTACAAGGGCGCCGATGCCCAGGCCGAGAAGCAGGCCGAGGAATGGCGCGGCTGGGAAGTGAACAAGCGGCTGGAGCATGCCTTGGTCAAGGGCATCGACGCCCATATCGTCGAGGATACCGAGGAAGCCCGCCAGCAGGCCAAGCGCCCCATCGAGGTCATCGAAGGCCCGCTGATGGACGGCATGAACGTCGTCGGCGACCTGTTCGGCGCAGGCAAGATGTTCCTGCCGCAGGTGGTGAAATCGGCCCGCGTGATGAAGAAGGCCGTCGCCCACCTGATCCCCTTCATCGAGGCGGAGAAGGAAGAAGGCGCCAAGGCCAAGGGCCGCATCGTCATGGCCACCGTCAAGGGGGACGTCCACGACATCGACAAGAACA
>CAZVWP010000031.1:0-47158 GCA_964630805.1 uncultured Novosphingobium sp.
AGCCGGCGATGGCGGCCATCTTATCGGGCCCCAGCCAGGTGTGGCCCGGCGGAAACACGCGGTAGCTTTCCATCAGCAGCGAAATCCACTGCAGATGCGCGCCCAGCGCCAGGAAGATCAGCGTGACGACGACGGTGAAATACTGGCCCAGCGCCGGCGACTGCGAGCCGCTGTTGGGATCGACGGCGGTCGCCATGCTCATGCCCATCGCGCCGCTGATGATCTCGGCGCCGATCATCGGCGCGGCGAAGGCGATCTGGAGGACGAAGCCCAGCGCCAGCCCGACCAGCGCCTCGCCCGCGACCGCCAGCAGCCCTTGCAGCGAGAACAGCGCCGGCGGCGCGGCCACCGGGGTCCAGGCGCAGATCAGGATGGCGATGGCCCCGGTCACGATCACCCGCGCCTGCGGCGGCACGCTGCCGGCGCCGAAGAAGGGCGCGGCAAGCATCGCCGCGCCGACGCGGGTCATCACGAACAGCAGCCGCCAGAATTCGGCTTCGAGCGCGCCGAAACCGAAGTTGAGTGCGATCACCGGCTGCCGGTCCGCGCGATCTGGGTGAAGATTTCCTGCGTGAAGTCCCCGACCAGCGCCATCATCGACGCGCCGAACAGCACCAGCACCAGCGCGGTGATGGCGAGCTTGGGGACGAAGGTCAGCGTCTGCTCGTTCACCGAGGTCGCGGCCTGGATGATGCCGACGACCAGGCCGACGGCGAGCGAGGCCAGCAGCACCGGCGCGGCGACCAGCGCCGTCACCCAGAGCATCCGGTCGGCGAGGGCGAGGAGGGACAGGGTTTCGTTCATGGGGTCGATTTCCGCGATTCGTAATTCACTTGCCCAACCCCCGTTCGTGTCGAGCGCAGTCGAGACGCGCGCGCGGTTCTCGACTGCGCTCGAACCGAACGGAGATGGGGCATGGGGTTCATGCGTGCGCCGCTATCCGAAGCTTGCCGCCAGCGAGCCCATCAGCAGCGCCCAGCCGTCCACCAGCACGAACAGCAGCAGCTTGAAGGGCAGCGAGACGATCATCGGGCTCATCATCATCATGCCCAGCGACATCAGCACCGAGGACACCACGAGGTCGATGATCAGGAACGGCAGGAACAGCATGAAGCCGATCTGGAAGGCGGTCTTCAGCTCGCTGGTGACGAAGGCGGGCAGCAGGATCGAGAACGGCACGTCGTCGGCGTTCTGGAACTTCGGCGCCTTGGCCATCTCGGCGAACATGGCGAGGTCGTGCTCGCGCGTCTGGCGGATCATGAAGCGGTGGAACTCGGCGCCGCCCGCCTGGATCGCCTGCTCGGCGTTGATGGTGCCGGCGGCGTAGGGGGCGATGGCGTTGGCGTTCACCTTGTCGAGCGTGGGCGCCATGACGAACAGCGAGAGGAACAGCGAAAGCCCGATCAGCACCTGGTTGGGCGGCGACTGCTGCAGCCCCAGCGCCTGGCGCAAAATCGAGAGCACCACCAGTATCCGTGTGAAGCTTGTCATCATCAGGATCAGGCTGGGCAGGATCGTCAAAAGCCCCATGAGCAGGAGCAGTTGCAACGACATCGAAAGCCCGCTGGCCTGGCCACCGTTCATTGAGGAGAACGCCCGGTCGAGCGCGCCGGGAATGGCGCCCTGTGCCGGAGCGGCGGCGGCTGCGTCGGCGAGAATGGCTAGGACGCTCATGCCTCATCTCCAGCTGCCGGCGCCTCGGCAAGGCGTGTAAGGCCATTGCGGGAAGCAGAGACCAGGATCTCGCGTCCGCGGAACTCTATCACCGCCAGCTTCTGCCCGGGCGAGAGCATCACCGTCTCGATGACCCGCACCGAGCGTGTGCCGTTGGCGCCGCCGACCTTCTGCTGCAGCTTCTGCGTCAGGCGAAGACTGCCCCAGATCAGGCCGCCGATCAGGGGCAGCAGCACCAGCAGCTTAATGATGTACCAGAGCATCAGGCCGCATCCCCACTTGCCGGAGCCGATTTCCCGTCGCCGCCGAGCAATTCGACGATGCGCAGGGCGAAGCGATTGCCCTCGGCCACCACTTCTCCCTTGGCGATGGGCTTGCCGTTGACCAGTACGTCGAGGAGTTCATCGGTCAGTCGGTCGAGCACCACGACACTTTCCTCGCCGAGAGTGAGCACGTCGCGCAGCTTCATGTCGGTGCGGCCGAGCTCGACAGTCAGGCGGACGTCGACGTCCTTCAGGAAATCGAGGCCGCGGGATTGGAATGTCATCGGATGGGTTCCTGTTGCTGGAATGCCTGGGTGACGCGCACGGCAATGCGATCGTCCATCGTGCCGATGGTGCCGTGCGCGAAGGTTTCGTCGCCGATGCGCAGCGGCACGCTGCGCGCGACGGCGACGGGGATGAGCTGACCCGGTGCCAGGTTGGCAAGCCGCGAGACCGGGACTTTCATGTCGACGATCACCGCGCGCAGGGCCATCGGGATATCGTCGAAGGGAGCGGCCAACGGTCGCGGCTTAGCCGTTTCCGACTGGCGCGCAAGCGCGGGCGCCCTGCCATTGCCGAACAGCGCGGCTAGAGTTTCAAACGGAAAGGCGAGGCTGGCGCGCCAGGGATCGGCGTCATCTTCGCACACGTCGAAATCCAGCACGGCCAGCGTGGTCGCGCCGGTGTAAGGCCGCAGCCGGGCAATGCTGCCGTCGCGGCGAAGGCCTTCCACGCCAAGGATCCCGCCCAGCGCTGCAGTAAGCGCCTGCCCGGCCAGGGCTTCCAGCTTGGCGGCGAGCAAGTCTCCGGAAACCGGGAATTGCGCCGGCAACTGCACCGGAACCTTGCCGCGCCCGCCAAAGGCGCGATCGATCAGTTGCAGGACCGCGCCGGCCTCGATTGACAGCAGCAGCGTCGTATCGGGCGAGCCAGCGGCCAGCAGGCAATTGGCCGCTAGCGGGGCGATGGCTTCGCCGTGCTCGGCCATGGTGCACTGGCGGACATCGCCGCATTTCACCTCGGCCTGATTGCCCCCAAGAAGCGGCGCGAGCGCGCGGCCGAACTGGCGTGCGAAGGCCGCTCCCATGGCACCGAGCAGGGGAAGCAGGTCGCTTGGCGCTGGCCCTTCGGCGAGCAACTGGCCGCTGTGCTGCGCCAGGGCGCGCTCGACCGCAAAATGGCGTTCAGGCCGCATCGAATTGGCTCACTGCACCAGGAAGCTTTTGAAATAGACCCTGTCGACGCCGCCGAAGCCCTCTGTGTCGGTCAGCACCTTGTTGATCGCGGCGGTCAGGCGCACCTGCATGCGCTCCTTGCCTTCCATGGTGTAGACGTCTTCCTCCGGCGTATCGGCGAGGACAGAGAGCAGAGCCGAGCGGACCGCCAGCTCGTGTTTCTTCATCCAGTGCAGCACGCGCCCGTCGCGCCTCGTGGAGGCGGCCAGGTTGACCTGGACCAGGGCCTGCGAATTCTTGAGGTTGGAAGTGAAGTCCTCGGTGAAGTTGAAATAGGTCGTGCGGTACTCGCTGCCGCCTTCGCCTTCGACTTCCGCCGGCGTCTCGCCTTCCTTGCCGCCTTCCGCCTTGGGGGCGTAGGGGTCCTCTTCGCCCTTGCGGACGAGGCGCGGGGTATTGTCTTCCTTCTCATGGTGGCCGCCGCCGCCGATGACGCCTGCATTGACCAGGCCGAACACGCCGCCCCCGCCGGCGCCGACCAGGACGGCGCCGATCAGCAGTTTCATGATCAGGCCCTTGCCCTTGGCCTTTTTGGGCTTGGAATCGCCCGATTCTTCGGATTTTCTCATGGTCGGTCTCGCTTTTTTAATTCAGTAAGGGTCAGGCGAAGATGCCGCGACGCTCGGTGGCAGGGTCATTGCTGTCGCCTGCGGAGTTGGGGGTGGAAGGCCGGTCTGGCTGCGAGCCAGCCTGATGAAGCTGCGACGGCTGGCGCTGCGTGCCATGTCCGTTGGCCTGGCCCTGCGCCTGCGTCTGCGGCTGGGCCAGGGACTGGCCGCCGTCCTGGCGGGCATAAGAGCCGCGGCCGTCGGTGTTGTCAGCACCCTGCTGGCTGTTCGGCGCGGCGGCCAGGACACTGCGGGCGAAATCCGGGTCCGGGCTGGTCATCGCGACACTTAGGCCGCCATCCTGCTGTTCGAAGCGCAGCGACACCTGGCCGAATTCGGCGTGGGCCACGGCGGCGTGCACCGCATGCGGCGCAAGCGATCCTTGCGCTGCCTCCCTTGCGGCGACGAGCCGGTCGACCAGCGCCGAAAAGTCGGCGGGCGCTTCGACGCGATTGTTCGAGGGGGCTGTGACGGTTGCAGCAGCAGATGCCGCACCCGGGTCCTGCGGCATGGCTGGCATGGGTTGCACCGAAGGGACCGGGGCAATGGGAAGGTCGGTGCGAGTATCGCCTGTCGATGCAGCTTCGGCCCATACCCGCGAAGGGAGCAGCGTGGCCGGCACTTCAACCTTGGTCCGGCCGGGCTTCGGCTGGACTTGCGCGACCAGGACGGGAGCGACCGCTTGCACCACGGCCGGCGCGTTGGCCGGCAACAGGGTATTGGCCTGCAGCCCGACCTGCGGCTGGGTCTGAACGGGTTCGAGGACGATGTTCGGTACCGGGCCTTGCAGGCCGGGTAGACGCGGCATCGGCCTGGAAGTCATTGCGGAAGCGTCAACCTGCAGCGAAGAACCGGTTTGCGGCGCGATGTCCGGTTGCGGGCTGGGTGCCTGCAATTGCGCCATCACAGGCGGAACTTGGGCTGGCGGAGAGGACATCGGTGCCGGGAAACTGGCCTGCCTGCCCGGCAAGCATCCGGAACGTTCGCTGCCGGCTGGCGAAGGCTGGCCATGCAGGTTGATGGCCGGAACAAGGCCAGCCAAGGGTAATGACAGGGACGCGGTTTGAAGCTCGAGCGCTTCCGGCGGCGGACTGAGATCAGCCTGACCGGCAGAGTCGGTTGAATCCTGCAATCCCGTCGCAGGTTCGATTGCCGCTTCCGTCTTGAAGGTGGCGGCAAGGATGGCCGGAAGCGGCAACCCTTTGCCGCCCGGCTTGCCGATCGAGCCTTGCAGCTTTGCCGGCGGCTGCGCGAAATCTGCGGGCAATGGCGTGCCATCGGCCGATGGCGTGGCGATCTGAGCCGCAAGGAGTGCGGAAAATTCCCCGGAAATCGTGGGTTCCGTGCCGCCTTCTGCCAGGGGATCGGTAAGGATCGGCAGGTTGGCAACAGGCACGGAGGAAATCTGGATCATTGAAGGAAGGTCCTGGGAACGAGTTCGCCAGATATTATTCAAGACCCGTGCCAATTGAGCGTCGCGCCAGTTCGCGGGACTTGGCGTCTATGCGATCGTCCACCGCTGCGCGCTCGCGCTCGGCGGCGGCGAGGACGGCGAGCTTGGCATCGGCAAGGCGTCGCGCCTGGTCGGCATCGCCTTCGGTGCTGCGGGCGATGCGCTGCAGCCCCTCGGCGAACTGGCCGTATTGTCGCAGCGCCGCCCCGTCGCGCGCTTCGCCCCGCGCGGCATAATCCTGCGCCAGAAGGCGGGCTCGTTCGGCCAGGCCTTCGAGTTGCCGGCGGGTACCCTCGGCTTCGGCGGCCTGCATGGCGGCGGCCTGCTTGGCGATGTCGCGCAGGCGCTCGATCCGCCTCAGGCGGGCGATGCGGCGCAGTTCAGCCTTCATGGCCGAGCAATGCGCTCAGTTCGGCGAAGCTCCGGCCGAGCGGCACGACCTGGCCGGCATCCTGCTGGATGAAGCCGACGAGACGTTGGTGCATGGCGATGGCCCGGTCGAGCTGCGGATCGGCCCCGGCGCGATAGGCACCCATGAGAACAAGGTCGCGGTTTTCCTCGTAACTGGCCGACAAGGCGCGGAATTCACGGGCAAAGCGTGCCTGATCTGGCGTGACGATATCGTTCATCACCCGGCTGAGCGAGGCGGCGATGTCGATGGCCGGATACTGGCCGCGCTGAGCCAGCTCCCGCGACAGCACGACGTGGCCGTCAAGGATCGAGCGGGCGGTGTCGACCACCGGGTCGTCGTGATTGTCGCCGTCGGCGAGTACGGTGTAGACGCCCGTGATCGAACCGCCCGAGGCGGCGGAATTGCCTGCCCGCTCGACCAGCTTGGTGATCGTGGCGAGGGCGGAAGGGGGATAGCCGCGCGCCGCGCCCGGTTCGCGCAGCAAGAGCCCGATCTCGCGCGCGGCGTGGGCGACGCGCGTGAGGCTGTCGAGTATCAGCAGCACCTTCTGGCCGTGGTGGCGGAAATACTCGGCGAGGCTGGTCGCCAGCATGGCGCCGCGCAGGCGCAGGTTGGGGGCATGGTCGGCCGGGACGGCGACGATGGCGGTCCGGTCGCGCTTTTCCTTGCCCATGTGGCGTTCGACGAAATCGGAGACTTCGCGCGCGCGCTCGCCGATCAGGCCGACGATGACCACGTCGGCTTCCGCGCCGCGCGCGATCATGTCGAGCAGTACGGACTTGCCGACGCCGGATCCGGCCATGATGCCGATGCGCTGGCCCACACCGAAGGTGATCAGGGCATTGAGCGTGCGCACTCCGGTGTCGAACTGTTCGCGCACGCCGCTGCGGTCGAGCGCGCCGCTGCGGATGCCGCCGCCGGGCCAGTGCGCCTGGGCATGGATCGGCTCGCCGCCGTCGATGGGATCGCCTTCGCCGTCGACGGCGCGGCCGAGGAAGGCTTCGCCCACCGGCAGCAAGCCGGGCCGGCCGTCCGGCCGCACCCGAGCGCCCGGGCGCAACATGACGGAATCGCCCAGCAGCATGGCCAATGTCCGGCCATTGCGAAAGCCGATGACTTCGGCCGCGCGCGAGGCTTCGGGTCCGTGCGCAACCCGGCACAGCGCCCCTACCGGCACGGAAAGCCCGGTGATCTCGAGCAATCCTCCGTCGCAGGCCGCGACCAGCCCATAGCGGCGCGGCGCCAGCGACAGCGGCGCGGCGGCGAAGTCGTCGAGGATGCGCTCGGCGGTGGCAAGAGTCACTGCAGCGCCTCCGCGATGGCCTGGCGCCATTGCGCGGGTCCGTCCTCGATGCCGCCGTCGGCCGTCTCAATGCGCAGGGAGCCGCGCGGCAGCGAACCGTCGGGAACGATCGTCCAGTCGCCGCGGCACTTTTCCGAGACTAGCGTCATGTCTGCCGGGTTGAGCCGGATGGTTCGCTCGTCCCCGGCACGCTGCAACATGCCCACGGCACGCTCGATGCGGCGCAGCAGGGCATCGCCGTCCATCGCCAGCGGCGCCAGCGCGCTTTCGCACAGGGCAACGACCGTGTCATAAAGCCGCTGGCGCAAGCCTTCGGCCAGTTCGGAGTCGAGCCGCGAGAATTGCAGGGCAAGTCCTTCGCGCGCGGCGGCATCGGCTTCCGCTTCGGCGTTTGCTATCGCTGCAGCCTCCTCGAGGCCGGTGGCGTAGCCTGCTTCCCAGGCCTGGGCCAGCGGGTCTTCCTCGGCCAATTCCGGTTCGGGCGCCGGTAATTCGGCACCCAGCGCCGCCACTTCGGCAAAGCGCAGGTCGCTGCGGAAGCCGGAAGCACCGCTGAGGAAGGCGAGCGGCAAGGTGGCAATGTCAGACATAATCGTCGTCGCCGCCCGCGCCGAAGACGATGGCGCCTTCCGCGGCGAGCCTGCGGGCCGCGGCGACGACCTGCCGCTGCGCTTCCACCACATCGGCGAGTTTCACCCGGCCGCGTGAGGCGATTTCGTCCCTCACACCATCGGCCGCGCGGCTGGACATGGCGCGGAAGAACACTTCGCGTTCCTCCTCGGATATGCCCTTGAGCGCATCGATCAGCGTATCGTTGTCGACTTCGCGCAGCAGGGCGCCCATCGGCTGAGGTTCGAGGACGAAGAGGTGCTCGAACTTGAACATCTCGCCCTCGATCTGCTTCGCCAGACCCTTGTCGAGCTTGGCGATCTCCGGAAGCACGCGCTTTTCCATGATCTTGCCGGAATTGTTGATGATGTCGGCCGCCTCGCGCGGGCCGCCCATGGCGAAGGTGGAGTGGGCCTGGCTTTCCTCGATGCGGCGGGCGATCAGCTCCTCCAGCATGGCCAGTGCCTCTGCCGTGACGGGGCCGAGGGTGGCAATGCGATGGACCACTTCGGGCTGCACCGAAACGGGCAGGGCGTGCAGCACTTCGGCGGCGACTTCGGGATCGAGCTGGACCAGCAGGACGGCGATCGCCTGCGGGTGCTCGTCCTTGACCATCGGCACCAGCGCTTTCGGGGTCAGCCAGCGCGCCATGTCCAGCGGGCTTGCCTGCTGGCTCTCCGGCGCGATCTTCTGCATCAGGTTGCCGGCCTTGGTCTCGCCGACAGCCTTGGTCATTAGCTCGCGAACGTGGCCGACGCGGTCATGAGCGACGAGGCCGAGCTTAGTTGTCTTCTCGACGAAGCCGGAAATGGCATGGGCGATCACTTCGGGCCCGATTTCGCCGAGCGCGCACATCTTCTCGCCCAGAAGGCGCAATTCTCGCGGATCGAGCTGGGCGAGGATTTCGGCCGCTCGCTCTTCTTCGAGCAGCATGACCATCACTGCCGCGCGATCGGCGTCGGAAAGGTTGGGGGTAGCGGTCACGCGGCTGCCTCGCTCTGCTCTTCACCCAGCATCTGGCGCAGCGCGGCAACGGCCGCGTCCTGCTTTTCGGAGACCAGCCGCTGGGCGAGGCCGACCTGTTCGCTGAGAACCGCGGGATCGAAATGGGCAGCCGCAGCGGATGACACTGGCGCGCCCGGGATCGCGATGGCTTCTCCTTCCGCGCCACTGCCATCGGCAGTAGCTGGTGCCGCCTGCGCCTCGCTCTTGGGCTCGCGCTTGAGCGCCTTGACCAGAGGCCGAACGCCCAGCAGCAGCACCAGCAACACGGCCAGAAGCGCCACGACATTGCGCAGCACGCCCATGAACCAGGGGGCCTCGTAGAAGGGCAGGGCGCTGGTGTCGGGCGGCCGGAACTCGCGCGAGACGACCGCTACCTGATCGCCGCGTGCCTGGCTGGCGCCGACGGCGGCGCTGACCAGCTGCTTGATCTGCTCCAGATCGGTGTTGTTGTTGCGCAGCGCCTTGGCGCTGATCGCCACGGCGACCGAAAGGCGCTTGAGGCTGCCCGGCGTGATATTGGACACCGCGACTTCACGGCCAAGCTCATAGGTGCGCGTCGCGCTGGACTCGCCGTTTGCGGCCGAGGTGGCGGCATTGGGCGCAGTTCCCTGCGGCGGCCTGGCCTGGGCAGCGGCGGCGGGCGGCGGGGTGTTGGAGGTTACGCCCGGGACGCCGCCGTTCTGGCCGGGCGCGGCAGTCGAGCTTTGCTGCTGGGTCTCGCTGCGGACGACGCCGTCCTTGTCGTAGCTTTCCTTGGCCTGGGTCGTCTGGTTCATGTCCAGCTCGACCTGGATCTCGCTGCTGAAATTGCCTTCGCCGACGATGGGCGCGAGCAATTGGGTAAGCTGGTTGCGCAGCTTTTCTTCCATGCGCGTCTGCAGTTCCAGCCGGTCGCTGTCGGCATTGGCGCCTTTGTCGGAAAGCAGGCGCCCGTGCTGGTCGGCGACGCGGACGGCATCGGGGCTCATGCCCGGAACCGAGGCGGCAACCAGGTTGACGATGGCCGCGACCTGTCCCTGCGATAGCTGCCGGCCGCTGGCGAGGCGCACCATCACCGAGGCGGACGGCGGCGCATTGTCTCGCACGAAGACCGACTTCTCGCCCTCGGCCAGATGCACGCGCACGGCCTCGACCCCGTCAATCTCCTGGATCGTCAGCATCAGGTCGTGCTCGCGCGCGGCGCGCAGGCGTTCGCCTTCCAGGGTGCGGCTGGCGCCCATCGGCATGTTGTCGAGCATGTCCCGCCCGCTTTCGGGCGCTGCAATGGCGCCGTCGGAGGCTGCCAGCATGCGGGCGCGGTAATAGTCCTTTTCGTCGACCGTCAGCGCACCGGTGCTGTTGTCGATGTTGTAGGAGATGTTGGCCTTGTCCAGCGCCTCGACGACGCCGCCGCGCTCGCTGTCGCTGAGCGAGCCATAGAGCGTGCGCTGCGGGGACGGGGCGAGCGTCGCCCAGGCGAGGGCGGCGAGGCCGATCGCGGAGACGCCCATGAACAGCGGCATGGCCTTGCGCACGGAGTCCTGCCCGGCAAAGGCGCGCAGGCGGGACATGGCGTTGCCGCCGGCGGGATCGGTGAGCGGCGTCAGCAGCGAGGCCGGGGGAGGGGCGGGTAGCGTTTCAGCCATCTATCAAACTCCCATCCGCATGATGTCCTGGTAGGCGGACAGCAGCCGGTTCCTGACCTGCAGCGTGGCCTCGAAGGCGACGCCCGCTTCCTGGCGGGCGAGCATGACCTTGGCGACGTCGGTCACCTCGCCGCGTTGATAGGCGTCGGTGATGGCCTCGGACTTGTTCTGGGTTGCGCTGACGCTGTCGAGCGCGCTCTTGAGGCTGTCGGCAAAACCGTTCGGCGCCGCGCCCGCTTCCGCAGCGCCACTTGTCTCGGCAGGTTGGCGGATCTGCTGGAGCAGCTGCGATCGGTCGACGATCTGCTGGCGCAGCGCCAGGATCTCGCGGATGCCGCTGGCTCCGCCGCCGATGCCGTTGACCCCGTTCATCGCCAGCCTCCGGCCCGCGCGGTGCCGACCTCGATGCCGGCTTCACGGAACGAGGCCAGGCGATAGCGCAGCGTACGCTCCGAGATGCCGAGTTCTCGGGCCGCGGCAAGGCGATTGCCCCCGCAGGCGGTCAGCGTCTCGATGATCGCCCGCGCTTCGGAAAGCTGGACGATGTTGGACAGCTTGCCGCTGCCCGGGCTCGGATCGCTTGCGGGCGTTTCCACCGCCACCAGCCGCGCCGGCTGGTCGAAGACGATGTGTTCGGCGCCGATGGTGGCGCCGCCATCGGCCAGTACCAGCGCGCGGCGCACGACGTTCTCCAGCTCGCGGACATTGCCCGGCCAGCCATGGAGGCGAAGCATGGCAAGCGCCGCGTCGCTGAACCAGGGCGTCGAGCGGCCAACCGGCGTGTGGCGCAGGGCCATGGAGAAGGCGAGGGGGGCAATGTCCTCCGGCCGTTCACGCAGCGCGCGCAGGGTGAGGGGGAAGACATTGAGGCGGTAATAAAGGTCGGCGCGGAAGCGGCCCTCGGCCACTTCCTCGGGCAGGTCGCGGTTGGCGCAGGCGATGATGCGCACGTCAACGGGGATCGGCTGGGTCGAGCCGATCGGCACGACTTCGCCTTCTTGCAGCGCCCTCAGCAGCTTGGCCTGGAGCTGGAGCGGCATCTCGGCCACTTCGTCGAGCAGCAGGGTGCCGCCATCGGCCGCACGGAAGAAGCCCTCGCTGGCTTCGGTCGCGCCGGTGAAGGCGCCCTTCTTGTGGCCGAACAGCAGCGCTTCCAGCATGGCCTCGGGCATGGCGGCGCAGTTGACCGCGATGAACGGACCCTTGGCGCGGGGGCTGCGCTCATGGATGAAACGCGAGAGAACTTCCTTGCCAGTGCCGGTGGGGCCGTTGATCAGGACCGGGATTTCGCTGGCAGCCAGGCGATCGGCCAGGGCGAGCACCGAGAGGCTTTCCGGATCGGCGGCGACCGGCGTGCCGGGCTTGGCAAGGCAGGCGAGGAGCGCGGCCAGCGAGGCGTCGCTCGACGGATCGCGATAGTCGATCGAGACGCTGCCGCCCAACTCGCGCCGCAGGCCGTTTGCCTCTCCGCGCGTCATCGTGACGACTTGCGCCCTGGGCGGAAGCGGCGTGCGATCGTCCGCATCGCGCAGCAGCATTTCGCTTCCCGGCACCGAGCCGGCAATGGCCATGGCGCGCTGGACCAGCGGCGCGTGACGCTTTGCTACTGCATCTGCAAATTCGAGTTCCGGCATGTCTTGCCCCCCGGTTAACCAATCTTCGGAAGGCTATTTGCCGCCTAAACGTCAAAAGGACCGGAAATTTAAGTCCTCGCATATTCCCCTATATAAATCGGTCTCCATCGGCTTGCCCCGAGGCCGTCGCCACGGGCCTCCCCTTAACTTCGCTCCCGGCCGGCCGCTCTTTCACTTGGCAGTCGCGCCGGATGGTCCGGACGGCTCCCCCATCCGGGACCTTCTCAATCGGGAGTACATCATGGCTGTTATCAACACCAATATCGGCGCTATCCGCGCCGCGAATGCTTCGAACGCCGCCGCCAAGATGGTCGGCACCGCCATGGAGCGTCTGTCGACCGGCAAGCGCATCAACAGCGCCAAGGACGACGCCGCCGGCCTCGCCATCTCCAACTCGATGACCGCGCAGATCCGGGGCATGAGTCAGGGCATCCGCAATGCCAACGACGGCATCAGCCTCGCCCAGACCGCAGATGGCGCGCTCAACGAAGTCACCAACATGCTGCAGCGCATCCGCGAGTTGGGCGTGCAGTCGGCTTCCGGCACCTACCAGGACACCACCGACCGCGCCTACATGCAGAACGAAGTGGATGAGCTGACGGCACAGATCGATCAGGTCGTCACCAACACCAAGTTCAACGGCGTGGCCCTGTTCGACGGCAGCACGGCGGCGGTGACGGTGCAGACCGGCGCAAATGGTACGGACACGGTCGATCTTGCCATGACCGATCTGACCACGCTGGCCGCCAGCGGCGGTGCGGCGGGTTCGTATGACGTCTCGACCGCAGCCGCGGCCAATGGCGTGCTCGCCACGGTCGATGGCGAACTCGACTCGATCAACGGTGCTCGCGCCACGCTCGGTGCCGGCCAGAGCCGCCTGGAATCGGTGGTCAACAACCTGACCAGCAACGTCACCAACCTGTCAGACGCCCGCTCGCGGATCGAGGACGCGGACTATTCGCAGGAAACGACGGCGATGGCCAAGGCCCAGATCCTCTCGCAGGCTTCGACCGCGATGATCGCGCAGGCCAACCAGAGCCAGCAGAACGTGCTTTCTCTGCTGCGTTAATCCCGCGAAGCAAAGCCCAGTTCCACTGGCATCGAGGCCCGGCGGTTCCCTTTGGCGCCGCCGGGCTTCTTCTTCGTCGGTATTGAGAATGAATCGCAACAGACTTGCTAATGCGAACGAATCGCAATAATGGAGCCTGATCCAAAGGGGTTACCATGCAAGCGACAGACACGATCACGACATCCAATGCTTCCACCTGCCTGCTCGGAGCCGCCCTCGCCATGGCGGTCTGCCCGGCGGCCGCTTTTGCCGAGGAGGCGGACAGCGGCTCCAGCTCACCGGCCATAGTCGTGATCGGCGAGCGCGAGCCAGATGCCAATCCCAACGCCAATTCCGCTGCCTCATACAAGGTAGAGAAGTCGCAAAACCGCAAGTTCACCGAGCCGCTGCGCGACACGCCCAAGACCGTGGTCGTGATCCCCAAGGAAGCGATCGAGGACATGGGCGCGACCAGCTTTCGCGAAGTCGTACGCTCAACACCCGGTGTGACCCTGGGCACGGGTGAGGGCGGCAATGCCTTTGGCGACCGCATCTTCATCCGCGGCTTCGAGGCGCGCAACGACGTCTATATCGACGGCCTGCGCGATCCCGGTGTGATCAGCCGCGAGATCTTCGCGGTCGAGCAGATCGAGGTGGTGAAGGGACCCTCCGGCAATTATGGCGGGCGCGGCACGACCGGCGGCCTCGTTAGCCTGGAATCCAAGCGGCCCCATTTCGGCAACAGCTTCCTCAATGCCGAGGCGGGGCTGGGCACCAGCGACTATCGGCGTTTCACCCTCGATGGCAATTACGCGCCTTCCGACAAGCTGGCGATCCGGTTCAACGGCCTCTATCATGATGCCGACACTCCCGGCCGCGATTTCGCTACCTCGGAACGATGGGGCCTTGCGGCGGCAGCGACCTGGAAGCCGACGGCCAGCCTCTCCCTGTCGGCGGACTATTACCTCTTTCGCCTGGAAGGCATGCCCGATTTCGGACATCCCTTCGACGTGTCCATCCAGCAGCCCTACAGGGTGCGCCGCGAGAACTTCTATGGCGTGATCGGACGCGACTTCCTGACCAACAGCGCCGACATCGGCACCTTCCGGATGGAATGGGACGCGAGCAAGGCCCTCGCCGTGCGGTCCGTTACGCGCATCGGCCGCACCACCAACCGTTATCTCGTCGGCACGCCCGGAGCGGTCTGCCGGGTTCTGCGCACCTCGGCGGGGGCCTGCCCCACCGGCGGCACCACCTATCCGCTGCCGGCGAACCTCACCGACGCGGGCGAGGCCAATTACACCGTCACCGCCGGCGGTCAGCGCCGCTGGGCGACCAATACCTATGTCGCCAACATCACCGACGTCACGGCGCGTTTCCGGACCGGCGGGATCGAGCACACCCTCGTGGCGGGCGGCGAATTCTCGCGCGAGACAGTCAAGAACACGCCGCTGCTGATCCCCGCCTTCGTCGAGGACGCCTCTGGCAATGCGGTGCAGACGCCGGGCACATTCGTGCGCAACCTGTTCGATCCCAATCCGGTGCTGGGCTTCGACATTCCTGTCCAGCTGGATGAAGTGACAGGCCCCAGTGTCGTCAGGGTCAAGTCCTGGGCGGTCTATGCCATCGACACCATCAAGTTCTCGCAGCATCTCTCGGCGACGCTGGGGGCGCGGGTCGATCATTACGACCTCGATTTCCGCTCCAGCAGTCTCGCCAGTGCGACGCTGCTGTCAAACCGGGCGACCTTTGCCAACTGGCAGGCCAGCCTCACCTGGAAACCGTCACGGCCGCTGACGCTGTACGCGTCCTTCGCCACGTCCTCCAATCCGACCGGCGAGCAGTTCGACGGTAACAGCTTTGACTACGGCGGCATCACCCCGGCGACGCAGAACCTCGACCCGGAACGCAACAAGAGCTGGGAAGCAGGCATCAAGTGGGAAAGCCCTGACGGAAAGCTGCTCGTCACTGGCGCGCTGTTCCAGATCACCAAGGACAATGCCCGCGAGGCGATCGGCGGCGGCCTGTTCGACCTCGTCGGCAAGCTGCGCTCGCGCGGGTTCGAGCTCGGCGTCAGCGGCAAGCTGTTCGACCGGCTCCAGCTCTTCGGCGGCTATACCTATACCGATGCGAAAATCGTCGAGTCCGCAACGCCCGCCAATGTCCGCCGCCGCTTCGCCAACATCCCCCGCCACAGCGCCAACCTGCTGGCGACGGTTCTGGTCGCCAGCAACCTCGAGATCGGCGGGAATGTCCACTACCAGAGCGAGTTCTTCGGCGGACAAGGCATTTCCAATACGGCTCGGGTGCCCGGCTATGCGCGGCTCGATGCAGTGGTGCGCTGGAAGCCGCTGAGCTGGCTGGAGACCCGTATCAATGTCAACAACATCACCGACAAGCTCTATTACGATGCGATCTACCGCAGCGCCTCGCCCTTCGCCTATGTCGCCCCTGGCCGCTCGGCGACATTGACGCTGACGGCGAAATACTGAAGCAGGCGGCCATGCTGATAGTCATCCCCCAGGTCCTGCCGCGCGAAGAGGCGCTGGCGCTCGGCCGTGAGCTTGCCGCAGCTGATTGGGTGGACGGCAATGTCACCAGTGGCGAGGGCGCGGCGCTCGCCAAGCGCAACCGGCAACTGCCCGAAAAGGGCGAGGCGGCGGCGCGCGGCAGGGCGAGGGTGCAGCGCGGGCTGGCGGCCTCGCAACTATTCCTCTCGGCTGCACTGCCGCACCTGATCTATCCGCCGCTGTTCAACCGTTACGGGCCCGGAGAGGGCTTCGGTGCGCATGTCGACAATGCAATCCGCGTCGATCCCGGCACCGGCTCGCAGATGCGGACGGACCTTTCGGCGACGCTGTTCCTCTCGGAGGATTACGAGGGCGGGGAACTGACCATTGCCGGGCCCTTTGGCGAGGCGGCTCACAAACTGCCGGCGGGCGACATGCTGCTCTATCCCTCCACCAGCTTGCACCACGTCACCGAGGTGACGCGCGGCGAGCGGATCTGCTGCTTCTTCTGGCTCCAGTCGCTGGTCCGCGACCACGAGGCGCGCGAGATGCTGTTCGATCTCGACCAGTCGGTACAGGCGCTGACCGTGGAGCGTGGCGGTGGCGATGGCGAAGTACTGCGCCTGACGAACCTCTACCACAAGCTGGTACGCCGCTGGGCGCTCTAGAGCCAGATTAGGTCATCTGACTCTAGCCCCTACTCCTCGATGTGCATGGTAAACCGGCGCCGCTGGAAGCGCCATTCGCCACCCTGCTTCAGCAGTTCGTCGTCGTAGCGGCCGATGATCTTGACCTTGCGGCCGTCCTTCCAGTTCGAAACCTCGCGGCAATAGGCGCGGGAGGTGGCGCGGTTCCAGTCGACCTGGATCGCCGTCACCTCGGCGGAAAAGGCCATGACTTCGATGCCGGACCACAGGCCGTCCCAGATGGCGATCAGGGCGTCGCGGCCCTGGCCTTCGCCGGCAGGGGTGATCCAGACGGGATCGGCCGCCCAGCAGGCGAGCCAGGCCTCACGATCGCCGGCGAAGCCCGCGCCGGAGTAGGTGCCATAAAGCTCGCGGATGGCGAGGCGGTCTTCGACGGGGCCGGTGAACGCCATGCTTCAGCCCTCCGGAGCCTCGACCACCAGCGGCCGGTAATTGCGCCGCGAGAAGAGCCACTGGCCGTTCTCGCGCACAAGATAATCGTCGTAGTGCCCGATCAGCTTGAACAGGTTGCCGTCCTTCAAGCGGATCACTTCGCGGGCCTGTGAGCTGGCCCGGGCAGTGTCGCCGTCGACCGCGATCCAGCCGATCTCCGAGAGGAAGCCGAGTTCGGCGAAATTGGCCCAGAGCTCGTCCCACTGCTCGCGCAGGTCGGCCTTGCCCTTGCGGTTGAAGATGTGGCTGTTCCACTCGCAATCCTCGGCGAAGAGCGCCAGCCAGGCATCGGCGTCTCCATGGCAACTGGCGTCGCCGTAGAGGCCGAACAGCTCGCGGATCAGAAGGCGGTCTTCCATCGGTCCCGAATTGGCCATCTCTATTCTCCCACCCCCGGCATTTCCTCGTACATCACGTGGTATTCTCGGAAGGTGAAGCGCCATTCACCGCCGATACGCCTGAGCGTGTCTTCATAACGCCCGGTGAGGCGATAGGAGCCGCCTTCCATCTTCAGCCGCTCCTGCGCGATGGCCCGTGCCTTCGCATTGTCGCCATCGACTTCGATCGAGCAGAGCTGGGTTAGGAACGATGTGGTGGTTACCGGCGCCATCAGCTCGTCGTACTTCTCGCCGACCGCGGCCTTGCCCTTCTGTTCGAAGTAATGGGTCTTCCAGACCGCGTCTTCCGACCAGGGCGCGAGCCAGGCGGCGCGGTCCATGCGGTTGGCGCCGTCGGCGTAGCTGTCGTACAATTCACGGATGGCGATGCGGTCCTCGATGGGGCCGGTGAAAGGCATGGTCGATCTCTCCCGAATTTTGCTTCGGCGAGTGTGACTGCGCGCCGCACGGACTGCAAGGGCTCAGATCGGCGCAAAAGCCGAATGGTTAATCGCCGATAACTTGACCCTGCAGGCCTGTGGAGAGTTTCGTGGTCAATAGTCGGGCGCATCTTTGATCGAAATGAACGGCGGGCGGCTCTGGCGCCCGGATGAACGGAGGGTGCGTGTCATGGCGGGAAGACTGGCAATCGTGCTGAGCGGCGGCGGTGCCAAAGGCGCATTTCAGGTCGGCGCTCTGGACGCGCTGATAAACAAGCATGGGGTGCAGCCCAAGATCGTCGTCGGAACTTCGACCGGGGCCATTCAGGCCCTTGGGGTGGCGCAGAACGATGTCGACGGCTTGCTGAAGGTCTGGAAGGGCATCAAGGGCAATGGCGACATCTACACCAGTCGCAGCGGCGTAATCGGCGGACTACTTGGCGACAAGGCGCTTTACGGGACGGCGCCGCTGCGCAAGCTGCTCAAGGCTTTCTACGATCCTGCCAAGCTGGCGTCATCGGGGATCGAGCTGCGACTGGGCGTGGTCAACCTGCAATCGGGCGAATTCAGGCTTGTCGCCCAGAATGCGCCCGACATCTACAACTGGGTCTATGCCAGTTGCGCCATGCCGGTGTTCTTCGATCCGCTGCAGACAAGCGACAAGCAGCAATGGGTCGATGGTGGCGTGCGCGATGTGACGCCGCTGGGCTCAGCGCTTGAGCTCAATCCGAGCGGCGTGCTGGTGATCCGCGCTTCGCCCTCGACCAATGTCGATCCGCCGAAGGTCTATGGCAGCATGGTCCCGATCGGGCTGCGCGCGGTCAACCTGCTGCAGGCGGAAGTGTCGCGCAACGACTTGCAGAACACCTCGCTGATCAACGACATGCTGGCGGCGCGCGACAAGCTGTTCACCGGTCTTGAGGCAGCGGGCATACCGGCCATCAAGGCCAGCCAGCTATTGCTGCCGCTGGATACCCAACTGTCGAAATACCGCTTTGCCCAGGTGCGGGTGATCGAACCGGCCGAGGCCTATTCAGATACGCTGGAATTCGATCCTGCCAAGATCGACAAGGCGATCGAAGCAGGTCGCGCCGCAATCGACGCCAACTGGGCGACGATCCAGCCGCTGGTGACCTGAGTTTACGGCACCAGCAGGATCGAGATCCTCCGGTTGCGCGGGTCGGCCGGGTCGTTCTGCACCAGTGGCTCGCGGTCGGCGACGCCTTCGATGCGCGAGAAGCGGCCGTCGGCAATCGCATGGCGCATCAGTTCCTGCCGCGTCGCTTCCGCACGTCCGGCCGAGAGCGACCAGTTGTTCAGCGGCTCGCCGCGTCGCCAAGGCAGCGAATCCGTGTGTCCCCGGATCGATAGATTGCCGCCTTCCGGACCGACCGTTTCGGCGATCACTTTCAGCAGTTCCGCCGCCTCGCGCGTCAGCACGGTGGTGCCGAGGAGGAACATCGAGAAGTCGGCATCGTCGACCAGGTCGATGCGGATGCCTTCGGTGGTGTCGATCATGCGCACCTGCCTTTGCAGGCGGCGCAACTGCTCGCTGGCGTTGAGTTTTTCCTGCAACCGCTGCTGCATGTGCTGCACACGCTGGACATGGCCGGCGCCTTCCTTCGAGCCGCCAGTGGTGTCGCGCGGGATGGTCAGGGCCTTGGTGCCCGTCTGCCCCGAGCGGTGCGGATAATTGTCTGCATCGACGATTGAGCCGCCGCCCAGCAGCCCATTGGCCCCGGCGCTTTCCTGGCGCATCTTGACTAGGGTGGGGGTGAAATAGTCGGCGATGCCCTTTCGCTGCTTCTCGGTCGTGGCGCCCAGAAGCCAGAGCAGCAGGAAGAAGGCCATCATGGCGGTCACAAAGTCCGCATAGGCGACCTTCCAGGCGCCGCCGTGGTGACCGGCGGCGACCATTGTGATCTTCTTGACGATGATCGGTGGCGGCTCGTTCTTGCCGCGCTTGTCTGACTTGGCCATCGATCAGCGTCCGCGCAGGGCGTCGAGCAGGTCGGTGAGGCTGGGACGGAAGGCGTGTCCAAGGCCCGAGCGGGCGCTTTCGACCACCAGCGGCTGCGGCCAGCCGTGCAGGCTGGCGATGACCACCTGCTTTACCGCATGGAAGATCATCTCGTCCTGCTCGATCACCTGCTTGAGTCGCCCGGCCATCGGCGCGACGATGCCGTAGGCAAGCAGAACGCCCATGAAGGTGCCGACAAGGGCCGAGCCGATCATGCCGCCCAGGATCGCCGGCGGCTTGTCGATCGAGCCCATGGTCTTCACGACGCCCAGCACCGCCGCGACGATGCCGAGCGCTGGGAGGGCGTCGGCAAGGCCTTGCAGCGCGTGCTGCGGTTCGTGCATCTCGTGGAAATGCGTCTTCATCGCGTTGTCCATCACCTCCTCGACGGCGTGCACTTCCAGAGTGCCAGAGGAAACGACGATAAGGGTCAGGGTGTCGCAGATCAGCGCGGTCAGCGGCTTGTTGGCGAGCAGGCGCGGGAATTCGGCGAATATCGGCGAACTGGCGGGATCCTGGATATGCGATTCCATTGCCACAGGGCCTTCGCTGCGCAGCAGCTTCATCAGCCGGGTGACGAGGATGATGGCGTCGATGTGATCCTGCTTGGTATGCTTGGGCCCCTTGAATATCTTGGTCAGGGAACCGCCAAGCAGCTTGAGCTCGTGCATCGAGTTGCCGGTCACGACCGCGCCGACTGCCGCGCCGCCGATGATCAGCATTTCGTGCGGGATGGCGTGCATGACCGGGCCCAGAGCGCCGCCGGTTATGGCAAAGCCGCCGAACACCATCACCAGCAGGACGACTACCCCGATTGCGACGAACATGAATTGGCCCCCTTGGTACTTCTGGAATCGGTCAGTTGATCTGGTTGAACAGCGACAGGTTGGCGAGCTTGGAGAAGGCCGCCTGGCTGGCTTCCAGCACCAGGCTAAGCTGCTGCAGGCGGGCAATGGCGGTCGCCGCGTCGGTAGAGCCGAGTTCGGCCTCTTCGCTAGAGTTGAGCTCGGACATGTTGGTGCGACGCTCGCCGGTGAGGTCGATCCAGGCCATGCGCGCACCGACGATGGTCTGTGCCGTATTCACCTTGTCGAGCCCCAGGCCCAGCGCATCGAGCGCATCGTGCGCGGCCTGTTGCGGATTGGCCGAACCGCCTTGCAGCGCATCGCTGAGCGCTTTCATCTGGGCGAGGAGATCGGTCGGATTGCCGTTCACCGTAAAGTTGAGGAATTCCGGCCCGGTGACACCGCGCTTTACCGTCTGCCCGTCGCCCAGCGCGACGTCGGGTGCCGCTGGCGTTCCGACATAGCTGGCGTTGCCGGCTGCATCGAGCGCATAGGCATCGCCCGTGGCCTCGCCGCCGAACAGGGCATGCCCCGCGGAATCGCGCGAATTTGCCAGCGCGACAAGGCTGCCCCGGATCTGCGCGAGCTCGGCGCCGATGCCTGCCCTCTGTCCGTTGTTGAGGGTGCCGTTGGCAGCCTGCGTGGCGAGTTCGCGCGCGCGGTTAATGTAGTCGGCGAAGCTGGAAAGGGTGGCGTCGGCCAGTTGCAGGTCGGACGAGGCGCGGTTGGCGTTGGCGGCATCGACCTGCGAAAGCTGCTCCGTGCGCGCCAGCGAGCGCAATTGCGATGCGGCCAGCGGATCGTCCGAGCTTTTCGCCAGCCTCTCGCCGGTCGCGATCTGCTGCTGCATCACTTCGGCCTGCATGCGCAGGTCCGTCATGCCGACGGTCGAGCGGTCGTAGAAGGCGCTGGTGCTGGTGGAGATCGATACCATGGCGTGTCTCAGCGTATCTGGAGGAGAGTGTCGAAGAGGCTTGCGGCGATCTGCATGGCCTTGCCGGATGCCTGGAAGGCCTGCTGGTAGCGGATCAGATTGACGGCCTCCTGGTCGAGGTCGACCCCGGCCTGGGCCTCGAGCGCGATGCGCGAATTGTCCGCGATGGAGCGCAGGGCTTCGCGCGTGACCTTGCGGCCGGCCACGGTGCCGGAGATGTCCAGTAGCAGCGCGTTGGTGTTGCCGGCCGGATCGGCATTGGCGAAGGCATTGCGCATGGCGTCGAGATTGGCCGAATTGCGGCTGTTGGCGCCCGAGCCGGAAGGCGCGGTGGCGATCAGCGAGCCGTCATTCATGGCCAGTGCGATGTCGCCCGCGCCGGTGCCGGAAAACATTGGCTGGCCGGTGCTGCCATTGAGGGCGACGCCGCTCGCCTGTGCCCCGTTGACCGCGCCCATCATGGAGCTGGCGACAGCATCGAGCCGACTGCGCACGTCATCCAGCTTGACCAGCGCCTGCGCCTTGCCGGCGAGCGATCCGGCCGAGAGTGCGACCGGGTTGCCGCCGAGGGTGAAGGAAATCGTGCCGTTTGCCGCCGTGGTCATGGCGAAGGGCGATGAAGTTCCGCCGCTCACCAGTTGTGGTCCGGCACTGCCGCCGAGCCGGACGGACACGGTGTGGTCCGTAGCTATGGAGGTCGTGACGTCGGCGTACTGACTGAGCTTCTGCAGCAGGGTGTCGCGCTGGTCGAGCAGCATGGTCTGGTCGCTGCTGGCGTCACTGGCGCGCGACAGGCTGAGATTGACGCGGGCCAGTTCGCCGGCGAGCAGATTGACCTGGCTCACGCCGTCCGCCGCCTCGATGCGCAGGCTGTTGCCAGCGGCATCGAGGCCATTCGCGGCGACATTGAACGTGCTCGCCGTGGTGCGCGCCTGTTCGATGACGTTGGCGCGCAGCGAGGGGTCCACCGGATCGGAAGCCAGGCGCTGCAACGAGCCTTCGAAATCGACGATGGCCGGATAGAGATTGGACTGCTCGACCGCGGCCTCGACGTTTTCGAGGCCGGTTAGCTCGGCATCGGCACGGGCGGCGTCCGAGCCGGTGCGGCGCACTTCCGATTGGCGGACGATGTCCGCGTTGCGCGTGACGCCTACCACCCGCACGCCGAACAGCGAGATTCCCCCGATCTGGCCGATGCCGCCGGCAGAGCTCAATTCCTCGAGGTTCACGGAGCGGCGAACGAAGCCCTCGGTCGAGGCGTTGGCGATGTTCTGCGCCGTGACGTCGAGCGCGACCCGGGCTGCCCGGGCGCCGCTCTTGGCGATGGAGAGGAGGTCGGAGGCCATGGCTTACCTGCCTCCGCTCGCAGGGCCGGAGGCGGGCGGATCGATCTGGCCGGCCAGCCGGGCCTCGATCATCTTCGCGAGGCCGAAGGAGCCGCGCTGCGCCGCGATTTCGGCGAAGCGTTCGTCCTGCATCTGGCGGAAGGTATCCATGTCCTTGCTGCCCAGCACGTCTTCCCCGCCGAAATCCGCCTTGCGGGCGGCGGCGAGCATCTGGCGCACGAAGATCGCCTCGAACTGTTTTGCCGCTTGCGCCAGCTTCGCGCGCTGCGGGTTCGCCGGCAGGGTGGCGAGGTCGGTGGAGATGGTGGTGAGCGAGGGGGGGGAGGAGCTCATATTACCACCATCTCCGCCTTGAGCGCCCCGGCCTCCTTCAACGCCTCAAGAATGGCGACGAGGTCGGACGGGCTGACGCCCAGGAGATTGAGCGCATCGACGATCTTGGAAAGCGAAGCGCCGGGCTTGAACAGGGCGACGTGGCTGCCCTGTTCATCGGTCGAGATGTTGCTTTGCTGCTGCACGGCGGTCTGGCCCTGGCTGAAGGGCGCGGGCTGGACCACCTGCGGCTTCTCGTCGATCCGCACGGTCAGCTTGCCGTGGCTGATTGCGGCCGGCGACAGGCGCACAGCGCTGTTGATCACCACCGTGCCGGTGCGGCTGTTGACGATGACGCGAGCCGGGGTTTCCGCAGGGGTCACGTTGATCGTCTCGATCATCGCCATCAGGCTGGCGCGGGTGTCGGCGCCCTGCGGCAGGCGCAGGGCGACGGTGACGCCGTCCTCGACGGAGGCCGTGCCGGGAAGCCTGGTGTTGATCGCATCGCGCACCCGCGCGGCGGTGAGGAAATCTGCCTGGAAGAGGTTGTAGCGGACGATCTCGCCGTTCTCGAAACCGGTGGCTACCGCGCGTTCGACGCTTGCGCCGTCGGCAATGCGGCCGACAGTCGGTACGTTGACTGTTAGCTGCGAGCCATCCTTGGCGGATATGCCAAGGCCGCCGACGGCGAGGTTGCCTTGCGCCATGGCGTAGATCTGCCCGTCGGCGCCATAGAGCGGCGCGAGGATAAGGGCCCCGCCGCGCAAGGACTTGGCCTTGCCCATGGTCGAGACGGTGACGTCGATGCGCTGGCCGGGCTTGGCGAAGGCGGGAAGGTCGGCGGTGATCATCACCGCGGCGGCATTCTTGAGCCCCGGCGAGACGCCCGGCGGCAGTTGCACGCCCATCCGGCCCGAAACTCCGCGCATGGCTTGCGTCAGGTATTCGAGGTTGTCGTCGCCCGTGCCCGGCAGGCCGACGACGATGCCGTAGCCGGTGAGCTGGTTCGAGCGGACGCCCTGGAACGTGCCGAGGTCGCGCACGCGCTCGGCGTGGGCGGGCATGGCGATCAGGGCGAGGGCGGCGAAGATGGCGGAGCGCAACATGGCTTTCACCTCAAAAAGGCGTGATGATGTTGAAGAACTTGATCAGCCAGCCTTCGCGGCCCGCACGCTGGATCGCGCCGTTTCCGGCATATTCGATCCGCGCATCGGCGACGCGGTTGGAAGAGACGCGGTTGTCCTGATCGATGTCGGCAAGCCGCACGATTCCGGAAAACTGGATCCATTCCTGGCCCTGGCTCAGCAACATGCGCTTTTCCCCGCGTAGCAGCGCGGTGCCGTTGGACCGCACTTCGGCAATGGTGACCGACAATTCACCGGAAAGGCTGTTCGTCTGGGTCGCCGTGCCGTCACCCTTGAACGACGATTCCGCAGAGGCTTTAAGGCTTTCAGGCTTGAGGAAGCTGAGCGGTCCCTTGGTCGGCGGGGTGATCGAGGCGCCGCCGCTGCGCTGGGTCTTGGACCCGGCGCTCTTGGACGTGGTGGTGCTCTCGACAAGCTGGATCGTCACCGGATCGCCCACCGCATGCGCGCGCAGGCCCGAATAGAGCGAGGCATAGCCGGCCGAGGCGTTGAAGATGCTGCCGTCCGCCGGGCGGGGGGCCGGCGGCGCGACGGGCATGGTCGCCTCGAAGCCACGCGGGGCGGGACGGGCATGCGCTGGGACGGTGCAGCCAAGTGCTGCGACAAGGAGGATGCGGCGCATGGTCGTCACAGCGTCTGGTTCGCGTTCTTGAGCATCTCGTCGACCGCCGAGATCATCTTGGAATTGATCTCGTAGGCGCGCTGGCATTCGATCATGTCGACCAGCTCCTCGACGACATTGACGTTCGAGCCTTCGAGCATGCCCTGGCGGATATTGCCGCGCCCGCCTTCCCCGGCGACGCCAAGCTGCACCGGGCCGCTGGCGCCGGTTTCCAGCAGGAAGTTGTCGCCCGCCGCCTGCAATCCGCCCGGATTGGCGAAGCTGGCGATGGTGATCTGGCCGAGCTGCTGGGCGGTGCTGTTGCCGGCCACCGCCGCCGAAACCGTGCCGTCCGCGGCCACCGAGATCGAGGTCGTGCCTTCGGGGATCGAGATGGCCGGCAGTACTGCATAGCCCTGTGCCGTCACCAGCTGGCCCTCGGCCGAACGGGTAAAGTTGCCCGCTCGCGTGTAGCCGAGCTGGCCGCCGGGCAGCTGCACCTGGAAATAGCCCGCGCCATCGAGTGCAAGGTCGAGCGAATTGCCGGTGGTGTTGAGCGAGCCTTGCGTATCGATCCGGGTAGTCGACTGGATGCCGACGCCGGTGCCGAGGTTGAGTCCGATGGCGTAGGCCGTCTCGTTCGACGACTGCTGCCCGGCGACGCGTGCGTCCTGGTAGGCGAGCGTCGAGAAATTGGCGCGGTCGCGCTTGAAGCCGGTGGTGCCGACATTGGCCAGGTTGTTGGCGATGACGCGCATCCGCGCGTCCTGCGCTTCGAGGCCCGTGCGGGCGACGTGAAGGGCGGAACTGGGCATCGATTATACTCCTTCAGCCGGGCATCCGCATCAGCGCGGCGCCCTGTTCGTCGAGTTCCTTGGCGGTGGCGACCAGCTTGGTGCGCATGTCGTAGAGCCGTTGCGCCTCGACCATTTCGACCAGCACCTGGCTGGGATCGACGTTCGATTGCTCGAGCGCGCCGACCATCACCCGAGCCTCTTCGTCGGTGGGCAGCACGCCACCATTGGGCACGCGAAACAGCCCGGTCAGGTCCTTCGCGATCTGGCTGCCGCGAAAATTCGCAAGCTTGATCCGGGCTACCTGCACCGGCGGCTGGTCAGGCGTCTGCGGATTGGAGACCATGACGCCGCCATCCGGCGCGATGGTTACCTTGGATCCGGGAGGCACGGTGATCGGGCCGCTGTCGCCGATCACCGGCAGCCCGTCGCCATTCTGCAGCACGCCGGTCGCGGAAACCGAAAGGTCGCCGCGCCGGGTATAGGCCTCGCCGCCATCGTTGGCCTGCACCGTCAGCAGGGCATCGCCGGCCATGGCCACGTCGAGCTCGTTGCCGGTCTGGGTCAACGAGCCCGCCTTCATCATGGCGCCATGGACTTCGGCCGAACTCATCGCCCGCACTTCCAGGTTTGGACCTTCCTGGCTGACGATCGTCTGGGGCGTGAACTGCATGGTCTCGGCGCGAAAGCCGATGGTCTGTGCGTTCGCCATGTTGGACGCGATCATCCGCTCGCGCGCCATCGAGGCGTTCATGCCAGAAATGGCGGTATAGATCAGTCGGTCCATTTATATTGCTCCGCAGGATGGGATCAGGTCCGCAGGTTGATGATCGTCTGCGAGATCTGGGTGGCGGTATCGATCGCCTTGGCATTGGCCTGGAAGTTGCGCTGGGCGGTGATCAGGCCGACCAGTTCCTCGGCGATGTCGACGTTGGACCGCTCGAGCGCACCTGAGAGCAGCTTGCCGTATTGCCCCGCGCCTGGCTCGCCATATTTCGGGGCACCGGAAAGACTGGTGGCCTGCCAGTTGGACGATCCGGTCTGCAACAGGCCGGTCGGCGCGATGAACGAGGCGAGAGCGACCTTGCCGATGACCTGGTTGCTGCCATCGGCGAAGGAAGCGACGATGCCGCCATCGGCGTTAACCGTGAGCCCGGCGAAATCCGACCCGGCGGCATTGGTGGCGGGCACCTGGACGTCGGCCGGCGTCGTCGAGGTGACTGCGCCGGTCGCATCGACCGGGAAGGCCTGCATGCGATTGTCGTCGCCGTCACGGATGAAGCCCTGCTCATCGACGCTGAAGCCGCCGTTGCGGGTATAGTAAGTCTGCCCGGTTACAGGCGACTTGGTTGTGAAGAAGCCGTCGCCATTGATCGCCATGTCGAGGGCCGATCCGGTCTGCTCGACCGGGCCAAGCGAAAAGTTCTGCTGGATCGCGGTGACCGTGGCGCCGATCCCCTGGATCAGCTTGGGATTGGTATAGGCCGAACCGGCGACGATGTCGGCGAATTCGACCCGGCTCTTCTTGAAGCCGTTGGTTTCGACGTTGGCGATGTTGTGCGCGATGACGCCGAGGTCGGTCTGGGCATTCTTGAGCCCATTGAGAGACGTGTAGAACGACATGACTTGGTTCTCCTGTGAAAGGGGTCAGGCGGGAGTGGCGCTCGTCGGGGCCGTCGCCCGCATGGCGATGACGGCATCGAGCTTGCCGGCGATGGTCTTCAGCGTGTCGCCCATCTCGGTAATGCCCGAGAGCGAGGAGAACTGGGCCATCTGCGCCAGCATGTCCTTCTGGTCGATCGGGTCGGTCGGGTCCTGGTTCTTGAGCTGGGCCAGCATCAACTTGAGGAAGTCGGTCTGGCCGAGCGAGGCGAAGCCGGTCCTGGTCCCGGTGGGCGGCACGCTGGCGCCCTGGGTTGCACTATTGGTCGTGATCATGGGTTGGATCCTCATTTCATCCGGATGGTGTCGATCATCAGCTGGCGCGCGGCGGTCATCGCCTCGACGACGTTCTGGTACTGGCGCGAAGCTTCGAGCATCTCGACCATCTCGGCGTTTTCATCGACCGGGCTGGACCATATGTCGCCGTTGGCATCGGCCAGCGGGTGATCGGGGTTGTGTTCCTTGACCGCCGGCGCCTGGTCGCGAACAATTCCCGCGACGCGCACGCCGGCCAGGCCCGAGGCATTGTCGAGCTGGGCCTGGAACACCGCGCGGATCGGGCGGTAGGCGTCCTGCTCGGTGCCGGCCACGGTGCCTGCGTTGGCAAGGTTCGATGCCGCCGCGTTCATCCGCACGAGCTGCGCGGACATCGCGGTGCGGGCGACGTCGAACATGCTGGCCTGTGCGCTGTTTGAAAATCCGGCCATGGTCATTCGCCCTTGAGTGCGCGGGTGATCGTGTCGACCCGGCCGCGGATGAAGGAGAGGGTGGCGGAATAGCTGACGGCGTTTTCGCCGAAGGCGAGCTGCTCGGTGGAGAGTTCGACGGTGTTCCCGTCGAGCGAGGGCATGACCGGAACCCGGAAGCGCGTGGCGCCCTCGACGGCCCTGTTCTGGTCCGCGCCCGCGAGGCGCGCCTTGAGCGCCGAGGCGAAGTCGATATCGCGTGCCTTGTATCCGGGGGTGCCGGCATTGGCGATGTTCGAGGCGAGCAGGCCCATGCGCTGCGAGCGCAGTTCCAGCGCCGCTGCATGAATGCCGAAAATGCTGTCTGCCATTTTTGCGGTCTCCGCGTGAATGCGCCGGGTATTCCGCAAGGGGCGTGCCAAATGGCGATTTGGTGGATTTTCGAGGGTTGGCTGCGGGGCGAGGCGGCAAGAACCTGCCGGGAGCGGCAAATTTGCGTTCGGAATGAAAATCCTGGCGCACATGGCCGTTCTGCGGATCCGAAAGGATTCGCATCCATGGACCCAGCCATTTCGTCCACCCTGCTATCCGCCTCCATCGTGATTGGCGGGACCGTGCTCGGAACCTTCCTGCGCTGCGGCCGCAGCAATTGCGCCGCGGCGATCAAGGCCGTCGCGACGATCAGGCAGAAGACCTTCGATTCCGAAAGGGTGCAGGCGGAAATGGCGGCGCAAGTGCGCGAGATCCAGCAGGACGGCATGCTGCGCGCCCATCCGCACCATACCGGCGACCGCGAGTTCGACGAAGGCACCGATGCCCTGATCGGCAAGCGGTCGGTCGCGGCGCTGCTCGATGCCCATGACAAGCACAAGGCGATCCGTGTTGCCGAAAGCGGCCGCTCGATCTCCACCCTGGCCCAGGCGGCCGAGCTCGCCCCCGTGTTCGGCCTTGCGGGCACACTGATTTCGCTCGGCCAGCTGCCGGCCGACGGCCTCGCCAAGGGCGCCTATGCCGGTGCCATTTCCATGGCGGTGCAGACCACGCTGTTCGGCCTGCTGCTGGCAAACCTGCTGTTCGCGCCGCTGGCCAAGGCGGTGGAGCGGAAGGTCGAGGGCGAGGAAAGCGAGCGTCAGAAGGTGGTCGACTGGCTCAAGGCCCACCTCGAGCCGGAACTTTCGCATCCCACGCGCGTGCCCATGGAAGAAGCCAAATGAATATCCGCATCGGCGCCAGCTGGCAGACGCTGTTTGCCGACCTCTCGATCATCCTGTTCATGATCACCGCCGCCACCCTTTCGCGCAGCCACGAGGATGGACCCGAAAAGCCGGACTCCGCAATGCCGCAGCCCATGCCGGCGGCATCGCCGGTTGCGCTGTACCGCGCCGAGCCCGGATCGCCGCCACTGGGGCAATGGCTGGAAGCCCAGGCGCCGGATTCGCGGCAGCGGCTTTCGATCCTCGTGCCCTACAAGCCGGGCGGCCAGGTCGAGGCGATCGAGCGGGCCGCAACGATGTTGCGCCAGGCAGGCGAAGCGGGCGCCAACGTACGCGTTGTGATCGAGCCGGGCATGAACGATGTCACGGTCTCGCTGACTTTCGATGCCGCCTTGGCACGGAGCTTGCCGCGTACTCCGGGCAACAAGGAGACCCTGCCATGATTTTCATCCTTTCCATCGCGGCTGCCGCCACCTTCGCCGATCTCGGCGTGCTCGACCGCCGGGTGGCCGAATTCACCGGCGTGCCGGCGGGTGCCGAAGGCGGCGCCATGTTGCCGCTCGACCGGCGGTTGCGGCTGAAGCCCTGCAATGCGCCCGTCGCGCTAAGCTGGCGTGACGGGCGGCACGATTCCGTGGTGGTAGAGTGCCCCGATTTCGGCGGCTGGCGGCTGTTCGTGCCGGTGAGAGCGGGTGGCTCGGGCGGCCTTTCGGGCGCGCCTGCAGTCAATCGCGGCGATGCCGTGACCATCTCGGTGGATGGCGAGGATTTCAGCGTGTCGGTCCCGGGGGAGGCCATGGAGTCAGGTCCTGCAGGCGCCTGGATCCGGGTGAGGGGCACTGACGCGAAGGCGCAGGTCATGCGCGCCCGCGTCGTGCGCCCCGGCCTGGTCACGGTGGCACTTCCCTGAGACGACGTTAACCATCCGGCAAATTTTCGCCGTATCCGCACTTAATCCTGCCGCCCGATTGCCGTTCTCCCCTTCAGTAGAACTCAAGGAGCGGCATCATGCCACCGATCGAATTGGGACCCGCGCGCCCGATAAGCGAGATCGATGCCAGCACTGTCCGCGCTGCAGCGGGCGGTAGCGCCAAGGCAGAACGTACCCCGAAGCCCGAAGCGGCAATGGTCCAGAGCAAGGCTTTGGACGCAGGCTCGGCTCCGGTCGACGCCGAGCGCGTGCAGGTCATCCGCAAGGCCATCGAAACCAACACCTATCCGGTCGTGCCGACCAAGGTCGCCGATGCGATGATCGCGGCCGGCATGCTGCTGAGGACCCCGAAATGAGCACATTGCACGATAGCCTGGTGCAAATGCTTGCCGTCCTGCAGAGCGAGCGGCAGGCCCTTGCCGGTCTCGATATCGACGCGATTGCCGGCGCTGCCGCCGACAAGACCGCGCTCTGCGGCACGCTGGGCTTTGCCGGGTCCGAGGAAATCGACGAGGAATGCCGCGGCATGCTCGATGCGGCGCGCCGTTTGAACGAGGTAAACCGTCAGTTGCGCAACCTCATCGCGGCCAATGTCTCGGCTCGGCTTGATGCCCTGACCGGCAGCCCCGCGCTCTACCGCACAGGCCCGTCCTACGCCTACGCGGCGGCCCACCGCTGATTTGGCACGGCATTTGCCGATTTGGCACAGCCCTTGCTGAAGCCTCTCCCGTGAACCCAGTTCCGGGAGCAGAGCTTGAGCGAAGTCCAATCCTTAACGGCCAGCCCCGTTCGCGCGGCGATCGCGCAGGCCTCGCAGAAAACAGGAGTCGATTTCGACTACCTGCTGGCGCAGGCCCGGCTCGAATCCGGGCTCAACCCCAATGCGCAGGCCAAGGGCTCCAGCGCATCGGGGTTATTCCAATTCCTTGGCGGCACCTGGCTGAACGTGCTCGAACGCCATGGCGCGGAAAACGGGCTGGGCTGGGCATCCGATGCGATCCAGGGTGGCCGCATTGCCGACCCTGCCATGCGCACGCAGATCATGGCGCTGCGCTTCGATCCGCAGGTTTCGTCGATGATGGCGGCGGAGCTTGCCAGCGACAACAGTGCCGCCCTCCAGCCGATCCTCGGCCGCGAACCCGTTGCTTCCGAACTCTACCTTGCCCATTTCCTCGGGCAGGCGGGGGCAAGCCAGTTTCTCAATGCCCTCCGCGACAATCCCGGCCAGAGCGCCGCATCGATTTTCCCCGCCGCCGCCGCCGCAAACCGTCCGATCTTCTATGGTCCCGGCGGCGCGCGCTCGGTCGGCGAGGTCATGGATCTTCTGCGCAACAAGGTTTCGACCGCGATGGGCCAGGCCGGCGCCGTCACGCCTAGCGAGAGCGTCGAGCCCTGGGGCATGGCGATGGAAAGCCACGGAGGCTGGAACCCCGGTTCTGGCTTCCAGCCTCCGAAAAACGATTGGTCGCCGCCACCGGGTCCGCCTGCGCGGCTTTCGATGTCGGAGACACTCAACCATGCCTTCGGTCTAGCCGACCGCTCGATCAGCGCCCCGGTCCATGTCCGCAAGGCCTATGACAGGCTGAAAGGGCTCGGCCTGTGAACGGCCTGATGCGCCGCATTTCCGGGATCTCCGGACTCGCGCTGCCGGCAGGCATTCTGACGCTCATCGTGCTGATGATCGTACCGCTGCCGGCCTTCCTGCTCGACGTCTCCTTCGTGCTCAACATCGCGCTGTCGGTGGCCATCCTGATGGCGGCGGCGAATGCGGAGAAGCCGCTGGATTTCTCATCGTTTCCCTCGGTCCTGCTGTTCGCCACCCTGCTACGGCTTGCGCTCAACGTCGCCTCCACGCGCGTGGTGCTGGTCCACGGCCATGAAGGCTCGGCCGCTGCCGGCCACGTGATAGAGAGCTTCGGCGAATTCCTCGTCGGCGGCAATTTCGCCGTCGGACTGTTCGTCTTCCTGATCCTAGTCATCATCAACCTGGTGGTGGTGACAAAGGGTGCGGGCCGGGTCTCCGAAGTTTCGGCCCGCTTTACCCTCGATGCCTTGCCCGGCAAGCAGATGGCGATCGACGCCGACCTTGCCGCCGGGCTGCTGACCGCCGAGGAGGCCAAGGCCCGTCGCCGCGAAGTGGCGACCGAGGCCGACTTCCACGGCGCCATGGACGGTTCGTCCAAATTCGTGAAGGGCGACGCGATCGCCGCGCTGCTGATCCTGGGTGTCAACATCGTCGCCGGTTTCTGCCTCGGCATGATCAGCCATGGCCTCGGCGCTGCTGAGGCGGCCCAGCTCTACATCACGCTGGCCGTCGGCGACGCGCTGGTAGCGCAGGTACCGTCGCTCTTGCTGTCGATTGCCGCCGCCGTGGTGGTGACCCGTGTTTCCGACGAGCGCAGCGGCGCGGCCAAGGGGTTGGCTGCGCAGATCGGTGGCCAGTTCGCCGATCCGCGCATCTGGCTGCCGGTTGCTACGATCCTTGGCGCCATCGGCATGATACCTGCCATGCCGCAGACCGTGTTTCTCCCCGCTGCGGGCATCGCCTGGTGGATATGGCGCAGCCTCAAGCAGGCGCAGCAGCGGCGGGAACCGGTGGCGGAGCCAGTCGATCAGTCCGATCCCGCGCGGATCACGCTGGAAGACGTCTCGGACCACACCCTCGTCACCATCGAGCTGGGCTATGGCCTCGTCCATCTGGTGGACGATAAACGCGGCGCACCGCTGGTCGCGCGGATCACCGGGGTGCGCAAGCAGCTCAGCCAGCTATTCGGCTTCGTCGTGCCGCAATTCCGGGTGCGCGATGCGCTCGACATGCCGCCTTCCGACTACCGCGTCATGCTGGGCGGCGTGCCGCTCGGCGGCGCAAGCATCCGCTCGGATTGCGTGCTCGCTATCGATACCGGCGACGCACATCGAAGTCCCTCGCTCGCCGGCGAAGAAACCCGCGATCCCAGCTTCGGTTGCCCGGCGTTGTGGATCGATCCCGCCGATCGCGACCAGGCCATTGCCGAGGGTTATCTCACGGTCGATCCCGGCACGGTCATCGCCACGCACCTCAACCAGCTTCTCGCCGAACGGCCGCAACTGCTGCTCGGGCCTGACGAAGTGCGCGCGCTGCTCGATGCGACCAAGGAGCATTCTTCGGGTCTCGTCGAAACCGTCTATCCGCAGCCGCTGCCGCTTGCCGCGATCACCCGTCTGCTGCGCGCGCTGCTGGAAGACGGCATTCCCATCGGCCACCTCCTGCCGATCCTCTCCAGCCTCAGCCAGGCGGTGCAGCAGACGGTCGACCACGACCGCCTGTTGGAACTGGTCCGCGCCGATCTGGGCGGCGCCATAGTGGGGCGCATCTGCGCGCCCAACGAGCGGCTGCCGGTGATCACTCTCGATGCCGGGCTGGAGCAAACCATCGTCCAGGGCATGCTGGACCCGTCCACCGGCCAGCCGGTGATCGAGCCCGATCTTGCCAAGGGTATCGGCGAGCGCGTTGCCGCGCTGGTCTCCGAACGCGGCCCGGGTGCCCAGCCGCTGGCGCTGATCGTCCAGCCGAGGGCGCGCAGGGCCCTGGCCGCCTTGCTGCGGCTGCGCGCGCCTTCGTGCCTTGTCCTTTCCATATCCGAACTGCCGCCGGCCCAGCCGATCGAAGTGATCGACGTCATCGGCGGCGCGCTTCCCCAACCACCGGGGCTCCCGCAGCCCGACCTTATCGAAAGCCCAAATTCTCTTGAAAGAGTCGCCGCATGATTCACGACCACGCCAAATTCGCCGCCGCCCCAGGTGTTTCCCGGGCCTATGCCGGCGACGTCGCCGACCGGGTCCGGCGCTTCCTGCCGATGGTCAGGCGGCTGGCCTGGCACGTCCACGGCAGTGGCCGCCCGGGCATCGAGCTGGAAGACCTCGTCCAGGCCGGTCTCGTGGCCCTTACCGAATGCGCCCAGCGCCACGCCGGGCCGACCGAGGACGGTTTTGCCGCCTATGCCAAGATCCGGGTGAGGGGGGCGATGGTCGATCTGATCCGCCGCTCGCTGCCGGTTTCGCGCGGCGCGGCGGAGCGGCGGCGTCAGGTGCAGCAGGCCGAAGCGGAGCTGCGCGGCAAACTGGGCCGCGATCCCAGCGATGGCGAAGTCGCCGAGGCATTGGCGATCACCCCCGCGGAACTCGCGGCCCTGCGTTCGTCCAGCGAGCCGATGCGCTTCGAATCGATCGACGAGGCCTATTCGGACCATGACATGGCCTTCGCCGACGAGCGGCCGGACAGTCTCTCCATCCTCTCGGACGAGGAACTGCGAGAAAGCGTCGCCGACGCGGTTCGGCAATTGCCCGAGCGCTTGCAGCTTATCGTTCAGCTCTATTTCGTTGAGGAACTGAACCTGTCGGAAATCGCGCAGGTCCTTTCGGTGAGCATCCCGCGGGTGCACCAGCTCAAGGCGCAGGCGCTCGATAGGCTCCGGCAGGCGCTGCAAGGCGTTGCCGATATCCTGTGACGGGGCGAATTCTGGAAAAAGAAGAGCGGCCAGGACTGGCTCCTGGCCGCTCAAGTTGGGGAGATGAGCCCTTGATAAACGAAGGGCTGTCCGCTTCTTTGATCCCAATCAAATTCAACAACATTGTCGAAAAAAGTTACTCGCTGGCGAGCGCTGTCAGCGTGCCGGGTGACAGCACCTGGTCGAGCTTGCGCACCTCTCCGTTTCCTGCGGGGTACCACAGGTAGAGCGGCACGCCGGCGGCGTCCTGCGCCAGCAGGAAACGGGTGATCGCGGGATCGCGCCGCGTCCAGTCGCCGCGCAGGACGACGACTCCCTTGCGGGCAAACGCATCGCGAACGTCTTCCCGCTCGATGGCGACCCGCTCATTGACCTTGCAGGTCACGCACCAGTCTGCGGTGAAATAGGCGAAGACCGGCTTGCCCGACGCCCGCGCACTGGCGAGGGCGGCTTCGCTGAACGGCTTGGTGGGCAGAATCGAGTCGATGCCTGCTGCTGGCGCGGACTGGAGGTGTGGCACACCGATGGCCGCAGCCAGAGCGAGCGCCATGCCGGCCAGCGCAGGCGCGGCGGCCGACTTGCCCTCGCGTTGGCGTTTGCCGGCCTGGAACAGCACGGCCAGCAACACCATGGCTACGCTCAGCGCAGCCATGGCAAAGGCCTGCCCGCCCAGCCGCCAGCACAGCCACAGCAGCGCTAGCGCCGTCAGCCCCATCGGCAATGCCATGATCAGCCGGAACCTTGCCATCCAGGCTCCCGGCCGAGGCAGCAGGCGGCGCAGCGCCGGGACAAAGGCGATGGCCAGGAAGGGCAGGGCGAGTCCCAGCCCCAGTGCGCCGAACAGCAGCATGGCCTCGGCCGTGGGGAGCAGCAGCGCCGCGCCCATGGCGGCCGCCATGAACGGTCCGGTGCAAGGCGTTGCGGCGAAGGCTGCGAGAAGGCCGGTGGCAAAGGCCCCCTGAGGCGACCCGGCGCGCGACAGGCCGGGAAGCGACAGCTCGAACAGCCCTGTAAGATTGGCGGTGATCGCCACGGCCAGCATGGTCAGCAGGACGACGACCCAAGGCTCCTGCAACTGGAAGGCCCAGCCCACTTCCTCGCCCGCCGCGCGAAGCGCCAGCATCAGCGTGCCGAGGCCGAGGCAGGCGAGCATGACGCCTGCCGAATAGGCAAGCCCCTCGGCCCGCGCCTGCGCCTCGCTCTCGCCCGCGCGGGCTAGGCTCAGCGCCTTGAGGCTGAGGATCGGGAAGACGCAGGGCATCACGTTGAGCAGCAGGCCGCCCGCAAGCGCTGCAAGGATCAGCCAAGGAAGGGATGGCGCGTTTGGCTTGCCTTCCGTGGAGGCGCTCAGCGCCTTGCCTGGCAGAGGGACGGCTCCCAGCTCGGCCTCGATCCGCAGCCCGTCCTCCTTGTCGCGTGAGAGCCGCAGGACGCCGGCGACAAAGTCAGGGTTTTTCGGATCGAACTTAGCCCGGGGCAGTTCGACGATCAGAAGGTCGCCGGAACGGCTGAATTTCTGCTGCCCGGCGTAATCGACCAGCTTGTCTTGCGCGACGAAGAAATGCGGACCGTCGAGCGGGACGCTCGCCGGCAGCGGAATGGCGAGGCGCAAGGTCTGTGGCGTTACCGCCAGGCGCGCAGGGGCGCCCAGCGGCGCGGGGAGCGCCCTGCGCCACTGGTCGAAGCGCGGGTCGGGCTTCGCAACCTCGCCAGGACGCGCGACTCTCGCCTCGGTCTTCAGGACGGCGTGCTCGGGAACGCAAAGCGTATCGCTGCAGGCCAGCCAGTCGGCGGTCAGTTGCAGCGGAACCGGATCTCCAGGGCGTGCATCGATGGACAGCTTGATATCGTTGAGCACGGCATATTCGCGCTCGTAGACATGGTTCATCAGGCCGCCGATCAGCAGGGTCTGCGGCACCGGATAGCGGGGCGGGCCGGGCACGGTGCCATAGGGGCCGATCCAGCTCAGCGTCATGCCCTGGCCGGCATCGCCCGGGTTCAGCCAATAGCCATGCCAGCCCGGCTCTGGCCGCATCAGGATCGCAACAGTCACCAGTCCGCCCGGCGCGGCGGGTGCCTCCACTACCAGTTGCGCGGAAATTCTGTTGGGCGCGGCAAGGGCGGGGTAGGCGAAGAGCAGCGCCAGGCACTGCCACAGGATTGCAACCAGCCAGCGGTAACGGCGCATCGGGGCTCCGGACATCCCTGAGGCCCGGAATGGGCCTGCGAGGGGCAAAGGGGCTTTGACGCCAATGCCACAATAATTCAAGGAAGCAGCATGCGCCGTACTGCATTGTCCCTTGCCGTTGCCCTTCTCTTCGCGACAGCACCCCTCAGCGCCGAAGAGGCGGCGCCTGTCCCGCCGAAGCCGCCGACTCTCGTCGTTGCTATCTCGGTGGACCAGTTTTCCGCCGATCTTTTCGCGCAATACCGCCGTCACTTCACCGGTGGCCTTGCTCGGTTGCAGGAAGGCGCGGTGTTTCCTTCGGGCTTCCAGTCGCACGCCGCGACCGAGACCTGCCCCGGGCACTCCACGCTGCTGACCGGCGCTCGCCCGGCACGCACCGGCATCGTCGCCAACAACTGGTACGATCTGTCGATTCCACGCGCGGAAAAGCGCGTCTATTGCGCCGAGGACGAGAGCAACCCGGCAAGCTCCGGCCGCGATCCGGTCGTGTCGCCGGTTCACCTCTTGGTGCCGACTCTGGGCGACCGGCTGAAGGCCGCCAATCCCGCCAGCCGCAACGTTGCCGTCTCGGGCAAGGACCGCGCCGCCATCATGATGGGCGGGCATGATATCGATGCCGTCTACTGGTTGAAAGGCCCGGGCTTCGTCACCCTCGCCGGACGCGCGCTTGCGCCTGCCGCCGTAGCTGTAAACAGCGCCATCGATGCGCAGGTCAGGAAGGGCGCCCCGGCATTCACGCCGCCCCGCTGGTGCGCAGCGCGCGATCGCGCGGTTTCTGCGGGCAGGTTGACGCTGGGGCAGGGACGGTTTCCGCTGGAGGCCGGCAAGCCCGATGGGTTCCGCCTGTCGCCCCGGCTGGATTCGGCTACCGTCGACCTAGCGATCCGCCTCGTCGATGCGATGCGTCTCGGCAAGGGGAGCTCGCCCGATATCCTCTCGGTCAGCCTCTCGGCCTCGGACTATGTCGGCCACGCCTATGGCACCGAGGGCTTGGAAATGTGCATCCAGCTGGCCGAGCTGGACAAGTCGGTCGGCCGGTTGCTCGCCCACCTCGACGCCAGCGGCGTCGACTATGTCGTCGCGCTTTCGGCCGATCACGGCGGATCCGACATGCCCGAGCGGCTGCAGCAGCAAGCCCTTCCCGGGGCCGTGCGCGTCGATCCCGCACTGCTGCCGGGCTCGCTCGCCCGGACGATAAGCCAGCGTACCGGCATCGCTGCGGGCACCGGCCCCCTGCTTTACGGTGACGGAGCGGGCGGAGACATCTATCTGAATGCGAGTCTTTCAGCGTCCGATAAAGCGCGCGTTATAAGCGAGTTGACGAGCATTCTGAAAGCCCATCCGCAAGTCGAGGCCGTATTCACCGCAGGCGAATTGGCGCAGGCGCCGACGCCTTCCGGCTCACCGGACGAATGGAGTCTCCGCGACCGCGCGCGCGCCTCCTGGTTTTCCGGCCGGTCGGGTGACGTACTGGTTCTGTTCAAGCATGGCGTGATGCCGATCCCCGATCCAAATGCCGGCTATGTGGCGACGCATGGCAGCGTCTGGAACTATGACCGCCGGGTCCCTATGCTCTTCTGGCGCAAGGGGATCGTATCCATGGAGCAACCGGCACCGGTCGAGACCATCGATATCGCGCCCACGCTTGCCGGGGTGCTCGGGTTTTCGGTGCCGCAAGGACAATTCGACGGGCGTTGCCTCGACATCGATGGCGGGCCCGGCAATACATGCGGGACAAATCCATGAGTGAACGGCGTGATCTGATCATCCTGGGCGGCGGGCTAGTCGGCATGACCCTGGCGCTGGCGGCGGCGCGCAAGGGCATCACCAGCCATGTCGTCGACAAGGCCGATCCTGCCGACCTCACCGCCGAGCACGTCGATGGCCGCGCATCGGCGATCTCCACCGCGAGCTGGAACCTGTTTCGCAACATCGGGATTGCAGGGCAGCTCGAACCGCTCGGCTGCCCGATCGAGGCTATTGCCGTGACCGACGGCATGAAGCCCGGACGGATCGACTTTCGCCCCAAGCCAGAGGAAGGCTCGCTAGGCCGTATGTTCGCCAACCGCGACATCCGCATTGCCCTGTTCGAGGCGGCGCGCGGCGAGGCGGCGATCGCGTGGCATACCGGCAGGGAAGCCGTGCAACGCGAACGCGGGCCACACGGTGTGACCGTGACGCTGGACAACGGCGAAGTGCTGACGGCGAGCCTGCTGGTTGCCGCCGAAGGCCGCCAGTCGCCGACCCGCGACGAGGCCGGGTTTGCCCTGGCGCGCTGGGAATACCGGCACCGGGCCTTCGTCACGGCGCTTCACCATGAGAAGCCACACGCAGGCACTGCCTGGGAGATCTTCTACCCGGCCGGCCCCTTCGCCCTGCTGCCGCTGCTCGACGATGCCGGGGGAAGGCACCGTTCGGCGCTGGTCTGGACGGTGTCCGAGAAGGATGCGGCTGGCGTCTCGGCGCTGAGCAAGCGAGCGTTCCTCGCCGAGGTCGAAAAGCGGATGCAGGGCGTGTTCGGCGAGATAGAATTGTGCGCACCGATAATGTCTTATCCGCTGAACTTCCACCATTCAGGCAAGATTGTCGACGAGCGGTTGGCGCTGGTGGGCGATGCCGCGCACGGAATGCATCCGATTGCCGGGCAGGGGCTGAACCTGGGCCTGCGCGACGTCGGCGCGCTGGTCGAGGTGCTGGCAGACGGAATGCGGCTGGGGCTGGAGCCGGGCGATGCGCAATTGCTCGCTCGCTACGAACGTTGGCGAAGCCTCGACAGCGTCATGGTCATGGCCGCGACGGACGGCCTGACCCGCCTGTTCGGCATACCCGGACGGCTGCCCTCGGCCATTCGCCGCCTGGGCATGGGCGCGGTGCAGCGACTTCCGGCGCTCAAGCGTTTCTTCATGGACGAGGCGCGGGGCATGTCAGGAAAGCTGCCCGAACTGTTGCAGGCGTAAATCTTGGCGCGATCCTCACTTGCAAGGGGAGGATAGGAGTTTCGCCTAAATTGCAGGAGCCTGTGAGGCTGTGGGCGTCGGAGATGGCGACGAAGTCGGCCCGGCCAGCGGGCTTGCCTGTTCCACCTGGCGCCCCTGGCTGTCCTGCAGGTTGCGCGGATCGAGCATGGCGGTGGTCTCAATCAGGTCGAGCGCGCGGTGGACATCGTCGTAGCGCCGTACCGAGGCCATCCAGTCGGACGCGGCCGCCGATCCCGGCAGCCGCTGGATCTCGTTGATGGCGTCGCCACCGCGTCCCGATGCAAGCATCAGCTTGGCGCGCTGGACGCGGTCCGCCGCGCTCACTTCCGGCATGGCCTCGCGGCGGATGACGAACAGGCTGGCCAGTTCGCGTTTCATCCGTGTCCAGGTGTCGTCGGTTGGAGCCGCCGCGTTAAGCTTGGGCGCCAGAGTGTCGAGCTGCGTCACAAGGTCGTCCAGCGTCACCGGCGAATGGCCTGCCTCGATGATCGTGCGCACGGCATTGGGCTGGGCATCGGCGAAGCGCAGTTTGAGCTGGTCTTCCAGATAGCCGAGCTGGGCGCCCCGGTCGATCATGCGGCGGGCGGCGAAGGCGATCAGCATGCCTTCGGCGCGGGCGGCGTTGCCCGATGCGGCGGTGGCTTGAAGATCGATCCGCGACAGCCGCTCCTCGAGGAGCGCCAGCCTTGCCTCGACGGCGCCGACGGCATTTCCTGCAGGCATTCCTGTGGGGGCGGGCCCCAAGGGCGCTAGCGGCCCTGAATCGGGGGCAGCAACCGGTGCCGAAGATTTCACCGAGGCTTGATGCATCCGCGACGCGAAGGGCAAGTCGAGCTTGCCGGTCCATACCAGCCAGCCGCCGATGCCAAGGCCAACCAGCATCAGGAGGACGAAACCCGTCAGAATCCGGCGCCCGGTGCGGCGGCGCGGAGCGGGCGGCAGCGGGCTTGCACCCGCAATCGTTTGTGGTTGGTCCTGCATTGCCGCCTTGGCGCGATCCTTATGAATGGGCGGCGGTTTGGCACATAACCTGCGCCAAGGCCAGCAGCGCCTGATCCTGTGGCATTGTGGCACACCGCACATCGGCCCAGCCGCTGCCTGCAGCCTCGGCAATGCGCGGTCCGAGGGCAGCTATCGCCATGTTTTCTCTAGATATTCCGATCCTGTCGCACTCGCCCGCGAAATGACGCGCAGCCTCGCCCGAATGAAGCAGGACGACGCAGGGTGACTTCAGCAGAGTCGCAAGAGCGTCGGTGATCCGAAGCGGCGCGCTTTCGTAAATGACACGTTCTTCGATGGTCACACCCGGTGGCGGCGCAATGGCAACGCGCTCCCGCCCGGCAAGGCGCAGCAGGCGCCTGTGTTCCGGCGGCAGGCTGTCGAGCACCGACTGGAGGCCGCCGTTGCCTGCCCGGAGGTCAGCAAATCCTGCCGCCCGTGCCTCTCGGGCGGTCGTTTCGCCAACGGCATGGACCGGCAGGACGCGATAGGAGGCTATTGCCGCCCCGCCGTGGCGGATGGCATTGCCGCTGCCGATGACAATAGCGTCGAAATTGGCGACATCAGGAGCGTCCCAGGGCACCGGGCGCACCTGGAACAGGGGAAAGCCATGGGCTAGCAGCCCAAGCGCCCTGGCGGCAGCCACGGTCGCTTCACAGCCCGGTTCCGGGCGGATGACGACCAGCGGCTTCACGATAAGGGATGCGGGCCAGTGAACTGGCGGGCCACTTCAGGCGAGGCGCGGCCGAGCAGGACCGCGGCGAATGCCGCGATGGCCGCGGTGTCGCCGATGGAGATGGAAGCTTGGTCCTCGATGCAGTCCCGGCCATCCTCGCTCAGCAGCGCGGCGCGCAAATGCAAGCCTTCGCCCCCGCGCTCTGCGAGGGCGGCCACGGGGCTGTGGCAAGTTCCGCCCAGCGCGGCAAGCAAGGCTCGCTCTGCCGTAACGGCGGCATGGCTGGCTGTGTGGTCGATGGCGGTGAGCAGGTTGCGTACCCGGTCGTCAACCGCACGGCATTCGATGGCGATAGCACCCTGACCTACCGCGGGGAGCCAGGTGGACGTGTCCAGCGGCGCGCCGATTGATTCGCGCAGCCGGTTCAATCCCGCCGCCGCCAGCAGGGTTGCATCGGCCTCTCCAGCTTCCAGCTTTGCCAGCCGCGTGGCGACGTTGCCGCGGAAGGGTACGACGCGGCAATCGGGCCGCAGGCGCAGCATCTGCGCAGCCCGCCTTGGCGAGCTGGTTCCGACCCGGGCGCCCTGGGGCAATGAGGCTATGCTCTCCGCGCCGATCAGAACGTCGCGCACGTCCTCGCGCGGGAGGATGGCGGCGATGGCGATTTCGGGCGGGCGGATCGTCTCGACATCCTTGAGAGAATGGACCGCGAAATCGATCTCGCCAGACAACAGCCAGGCGTCCAATTCCTTGGTCCACAGCGCTTTGCCGCCGATCTCGGCGAGCGGCCGGTCCTGGAAGCGGTCGCCGCTGGCGGTGACGGTGACGAGTTCGACGTCGCTTTCGCTCAGGCCATGCGCGGCGATCAGCCGCGCGCGCGCCTCCTGTGCCTGGGCGAGGGCGAGGGGGGACTTGCGGGTGCCCAGCCGTAGCGGGCGTTTGGCGGAAGGGGCGGTGGATGGGTCAGGCATACCCGACTTGTGCTAATCGGCAATCTCTCTAAGTGGAAGCGGGGATGGAAGTTGTTCTCGGCATAGAATCCTCGTGCGACGAAACGGCGGCGGCGCTTGTCACCGGCGATCGCACGATTCTGGCGCAGCATATCGCGTCGCAGGACGATGCCCACCGCCCCTATGGCGGGGTGGTGCCGGAGATCGCCGCCCGCGCCCATGTCGAGCGTCTGGCGCCCCTGATCGAAGAGACCCTGGCCGACGCGGGGATGAAGTTGGGCGAGGTCGATGCCATTGCCGCGACGGCGGGACCGGGCCTGATCGGAGGGGTGATGGTCGGCCTGGTGACTGCCAAGTCGCTCGCCATGGCCGGCGACAAGCCGTTGATCGCTATCAACCATCTCGAAGGCCACGCCCTCTCGCCGCGGCTGGCCGATCCGGACCTTGAGTTTCCCTACCTGCTGCTGCTGGCGTCCGGTGGGCATTGCCAGTTGCTGGTGGTCTCGGGCGTCGGGCAATACCGGCGGCTGGCGACGACTATCGACGATGCCCTTGGCGAAGCCTTCGACAAGACCGCCAAGATCCTGGGCCTGGGCTATCCCGGCGGCCCCGCGGTCGAAAGGCTGGCGCTGGAGGGGGATGCCAGGGCGGTGTCGCTCCCGCGCCCGCTGATGGGCAGCAAGGAACCGCATTTCTCCTTCGCCGGGCTCAAGAGCGCCGTACTGCGGGCAAAGCAGGCGCAGGTGCCACCGGTGCAGGTGCACGGTTGCGTGGCTGGTGGAATCGTTACCATGAAGACGCCCGACAGCTATTCGGACGCCGACATCGCCGCCTCGTTCCAGCAGGCCGCGATCGATTGCGTGATAGACCGCACCGCGCGGGCTATCGACGAAGCGGGGGCCGTGAGCGCGCTGGTCGTTGCAGGCGGGGTTGCGGCCAACAAGGCGGTGCGCGCCGCGCTGGAGCAGCTTGCGGCCGCCAATGGCCTGCGCTTCGTCGCCCCGCCGCTGGCGCTTTGCACCGACAACGCGGCGATGATCGGCTGGGCCGGGATAGAGCGGCTGCGAATGGGACAGAACGATCCGCTCGATTTCGTGGCGCGGCCGCGCTGGCCGCTGGACGCGACGGCTGAGCCGGTGCGCGGGGCGGGGTACAAGGCGTGACACTTCGACAGGTTCAGGGTGGGCGGATCGGCATCATTGGGGCAGGCGCCTGGGGCACGGCACTTGCGCAGGCGCTCGCCAGCGACGGCAGCGCCGTGACCATCTGGGCGCGAGAGCCCGAATTGGTCGAGGAAATCAACGCCAGCCGCACCAACAGCCTGTTCCTGCCTTCCGCCCGGTTGGCGGAATCGGTCACGGCAACGAACAACCTCGTAGATCTGGGGGCATTCGAGGCCGTGCTCGTCGTCACTCCGGCGCAGCATCTTGCCGCCATCCTGGCCCAGCTTCCGGAAGGCCCGCGCGATATCGTGCTGTGCTCCAAGGGCATCGAGGCGGGTACGGGAAGGCTGATGTCCGACGTCGCGCGCGATGCGGCGCCCTCGGCCCGGTTGGCCGTACTGTCCGGCCCGACTTTTGCCCACGAAGTCGCAGCCGGGCTGCCGACGGCTGTCACGCTGGCCTGCGGCGAGGGTGAGGGACAGTGGCATCGGCTTGCGCCGTTGATTGCCCGGCCCGCCCTGCGGCCCTATTTCTCCGACGATCTCATCGGCGCGGAAATCGGCGGGGCGGTGAAGAACGTGCTGGCGATCGCCTGCGGCGTCGTCGATGGCCTCGACCTCGGCCAGAACGCGCGCGCCGCGCTGATCGCACGTGGCTATGCCGAGATGCTGCGGTTCGGGCTGGCGCGAGGGGCAAGGGCGGAAACGCTGGCCGGCCTCTGCGGCCTGGGCGATCTCGTGCTGACCTGCTCCTCCACCTCGAGCCGCAATTTCTCGCTGGGCAAGGCCCTGGGCGAGGGGATGAGCGCTGCTGAGGCGCTCGCCGGCAAGAACAGCGTGGCAGAGGGCGCGCATACAGCGCCCGTTCTGGCCGAACTGGCTGCGCGCGAGGCGATTTCCATGCCGATCGTCGTTGCGGTCAACCGCCTGCTGGCCGGCGAGGCGCCGGCGCGCGCGGTGGTGGCGGAACTGCTCGCGCGACCGCTCCGCCCCGAAGCCGAGGCCGACATTTGAGCGACAGTTCCGCCACCCGCGACGATATCGCCGCCATCGCCAAGGGCGGCCGGACGAATTTTCTCGGCTTTCCGCTGCGGCTGATCGCGCGCATTCCCTTCCTGTTCATCGCTGGCCGGCTCTATGGCGAGGAGGCGCTGGGCCGCTTCGCCTCCGCATTGGTCGTCCTCGAGTTCCTCGCGCTGCTCAGTTCCGTCGGTTTGAAGCGGGGGCTGGCGCGGCGATTGACCGAGGAGGAATCGCATCCGGCCAATGCGGTGTTTGACGCGCTTCTGATCTGTCTCGCCGTCGGGGCAGTCTTCGCGGCCGGCCTGTTCATCTTTCCGCAGCCCATGTTCCCGAGCGGCATCTATTCCCGCTACGACCTGCTGCTGCCGCTCGCCTTGCTTCCCATAACGCTCACCGACATTGCGCTAGCCGCCCTGGCCTATCGCTACGATATTGCCACGACTGTGCGGGCGCGCTCGGTGGTCGAGCCATGGACCTTGTCGATTTCGGCCGGTGCATTCTATTTCATCGTCCCGGATGGCGGACTGACGCTGGCCTACATCGCCTCCTGCGTCATTCCGGCGATTTTCGCGCTGGTGCCGATGCTGCGCAGTTACGGCCTGCCCAGGGAATGGCGGCCGCATCCATTTCACCTGATGAAGATTGCCCGCGCCAATGTGCCGCTGGCCGTCGCCGAGGGCGTCGAATGGGGCTCGCGCAAGCTCGATATCGCCTTGCTCGGCCTGTTCGCCACCCCGGCCCAGGTCGGCGTCTACTTCGTCGCGCAACAGGTTGCGACCCTGCCGCAGAAGCTCAAGACCAGCTTCGAGCCCATTCTCGGCCCGGTGATCACACGCAGCCTTAAGGCGCAGGACTACCAGGCGATTGCCCTGCAGGTCTGTCAGGTCGGCTTCTGGATCACAGCCGCCCAGGCAGGAATCGCCCTGGCGTTGGGAATTCCCGCCGAAGGAGTGCTGGGGCTGGTTGGACCTGTTTTCGTTAGTGGTTCGCTGTCTCTGATCATCCTGCTTTCGGCCGAAGTCGTTGCCGCCACGGCGGTCGTGAGCGAATCTGCGCTGGTCTATGTCGCGCGGTTCAAGAACCTGATGGTTTCGTTGAGCACGATCAGCCTGCAGGCGGCGGCCACTTTCGGCGGAATGTGGCTGATCGGGGAGCTGGGTCTCGATCCTATGCTGCGTGCGCCCGTGGCGGCGGCGGCGCTCTTGTTTTCGCTGGCTGTCGCATCGATCCTCAAGGCGCGGCTGCTTTCGAAATTCCTGGGCCAGCAGGTCAACAACTGGCGCTGGGGCCTGGTCTGGGCGGTTGCGCCCGCAGTGATCGTCGGCTGGTTCGCCACGCAGTTCCTGCCGGAATGGGCGGAGCTGGCCTTCGGCGTCCCGACGATCCTGGGCGTCTATTGCTGGTTCCTGTGGCACAAGAGCTTCGGCCCGGAAGACCGGGTGCTGTTCCGCCGCGACATGGTGAAGCCGGCCGAGGCCTGACCAGGGCAAGCCTGGTTCCTTTCATCGCAGCGACAGAACGTTCAGTCGTCATTCACGGCTGCTGCGCACTCATTCCGACCGGACATTCCGGCTGGAAGAGGGGACATTTCATGCGCTTGACCCACGGCATAACCGCGACTTGCATCGTGGCGCTGCTCGCTGGCTGCTCAACGCCCCGGACCCGGGAGACAGTGGTCAGCGCGGCAGGATCGCCGGGCTCTGCGCGAGAACGGGAGCAGGCCAGCGACGGCATGAGCGATCTTGCAGCGGGCAGGTTGCAGCCTCCGCCACCGGCACCTCCGCCTCCACCGCCACCCCCGGCGATGGCGCCGCCGCCGCCTTCCGTCGCGGCTCCCCATTCTTCGGCCGCCAATGCGCGCGGCCAGATGATGCTGAAGTCAGAGGCCCGGCCGGTCGGCCGGTTTGGCTACGTTCCCCCGGTCATCGTCCCGTCCGACCCCGGCAACGAGCGCTATGACGGCAAGGATGTCAGCTCGGTGCACCTTGCCCGCACAGAGCCCGTTTCGACATTCTCGGTTGACGTCGATACCGGCGCCTATGCCAACATGCGGCGGTTTCTGTCTGCCGGGCAATTGCCGCCCAAGGATGCCGTGCGCTCCGAGGAACTGATCAACTATTTCCGCTACGACTACGCCGCCCCGCAAAGCCGGGCCGTTCCCTTTTCGGTGACGACCGACGTCGCCGCGACACCCTGGAATCCGGCGACGAGGCTGCTGCGCATCGGCCTGAAGGGCTACGACCTGCCACGCGCGGCGCGCCCGCCGGCAAACCTCGTTTTTCTGGTGGACGTGTCGGGTTCGATGAATTCCCCGGACAAGCTGCCACTGGTCAAGGCGGCGCTGGCGGGACTTGCCGGAGAACTCAGCCCGAGGGACAAGGTCTCGATCGTGGTCTATGCCGGTGCAGCGGGGCTGGTTCTGCCGCCGACCAACGATCCGGGCGAGATCCGCGCTGCCCTGGACAGGCTGTCGGCAGGCGGTTCCACCGCTGGTGGCGCCGGGCTGCAACTGGCCTACCAGGTCGCCCGCGACAACTTCATCCAGGGTGGCGTCAACCGCATCCTGCTGGCGACCGACGGCGATTTCAATGTCGGCGTGTCCGACACCAGGGCGCTGATCCAGATGGTCGAGCGCGAGCGTGACAGCGGCATTACCCTGACCACGCTGGGCTTTGGCCAGGGCAACTACAACGAAGCGATGATGGAGCAGGTCGCCGACAAGGGGAACGGCAACTATTCCTACATCGATTCCGCGCTGGAGGCGAAGAAGGTGCTGGGCGAGGAGATGGGCTCCACCCTGTTCACCATCGCCAAGGACGTGAAGATCCAGGTGGAGTTCAACCCCGCGCAGGTCAGCCAGTATCGCCTGC
>CAZVWP010000032.1:0-45880 GCA_964630805.1 uncultured Novosphingobium sp.
GCCATCGGCGCCGCGCACATGCGGCTCGGCATCCAGGAGAGCATCGCCGACTACATCCACGACGATCTGCTCAAGGTCGCCGTCCTCATGCTCAACACTGCCTTCTGCCTGCTCGTCGGGGCGGCCGGCGTGTTCTCCCTTCTGATCATCGCATTCGGAGCCTGACCGCCGTGGCAATCGAGCCCAAGCCCATCGCCAAGCCCGGCATCGGCGCCGGCGCCTATCGCTACGTGGACCACAAATACGACGTCGTCGTCGTCGGCGCCGGCGGTGCCGGCCTGCGCGCCACCCTCGGCATGGCCGAGCAGGGCCTGCGCACCGCCTGCATCACCAAGGTGTTCCCGACCCGCTCGCACACGGTGGCCGCGCAGGGCGGCATCGCCGCCTCGTTGCAGAACATGGGTCCCGACAACTGGCAGTGGCACATGTACGACACCGTCAAGGGCTCCGACTGGCTCGGCGACGTCGATGCGATGGAATACCTCGCCCGCGAGGCGCCGGCCGCCGTCTACGAGCTGGAGCACTACGGCGTGCCCTTCTCGCGCACCGAGGACGGCCGCATCTACCAGCGCCCGTTCGGCGGCCACATGCAGAATTTCGGCGACGGCCCGCCGGTGCAGCGCACCTGTGCCGCGGCCGACCGCACCGGCCACGCCATCCTGCACACGCTCTACGGCCAGTCGGTGAAGAACAAGGCACAGTTCTTCATCGAGTATTTCGCCATCGACCTGATCATGACCGACGGCGTCTGCACCGGCGTCGTCGCCTGGAACCTCGACGACGGCACCATCCACCGCTTCTCGGCCAAGATGGTGGTGCTGGCGACCGGCGGCTACGGCCGCGCCTATTTCTCCTGCACCTCGGCCCATACCTGCACCGGCGACGGCGGCGGCATGGTGCTGCGCGCGGGCCTGCCCTTGCAGGACATGGAGTTCGTCCAGTTCCACCCGACCGGCATCTACGGCGCGGGCGTTCTGATTACTGAGGGCGCGCGCGGCGAAGGCGGCTACCTGACCAACTCCGAGGGCGAGCGCTTCATGGAGCGCTATGCGCCGAGCGCGAAGGACCTCGCCAGCCGCGACGTCGTTTCCCGCTCGATGGCCATGGAAATCCGCGAAGGTCGCGGCGTCGGCCCGAACAAGGATTACATCTACCTCCACCTCGACCACATCGCGCCCGAGGTGCTGGCCGAACGCCTGCCCGGCATCACCGAGAGCGGCAAGATCTTCGCCGGCGTCGACCTCACCCGCCAGCCGCTGCCCGTGGTGCCGACAGTGCACTACAACATGGGCGGCATCCCGACGAACTACCACGGCGAAGTGGTCACCATCGGCGCCGACGGCAATCCGGAAACGGTCGTCCCCGGGCTCTATGCCGTGGGCGAGGCCGCCTGCGTCTCGGTCCATGGCGCCAACCGCCTGGGCTCCAACTCGCTGATCGACCTCGTCGTCTTCGGTCGCGCCACCGGCCACCGCCTGCGCGACACGATCAAGCCGGGCACGGCCCACGCCGAACTGCCCAAGGACAGCGCCGACCTTGCGCTGACCCGGCTCGATCACTTCCGCAACGCCAAGGGCGGCTCGCCGACGGCGCAGGTGCGCCTCGAAATGCAGCGCACCATGACCGCGCATGCCGCCGTGTTCCGCACCGACGAGCTGATGGTCGAAGGCAAGGCCAAGCTGGCCGAAACCTACAAGCGCATGGCCGACCTCCACGTCTCCGACCGCGGCCTGATCTGGAACAGCGACCTCATCGAGACGATGGAACTCGACAACCTGATCAGCCAGGCCACCGTCACCCTCCACGGCGCGCAGAACCGCAAGGAATCGCGCGGCGCTCATGCGCACGAGGATTTCCCGGAGCGCGACGACAAGAACTGGATGAAGCACACTGCCGCATGGTTCAACGGCTGGGGCGGCAAGGGCGGCGAAGTGCGCATCGACTACCGACCGGTGCACGAATACACGCTGACGGACGACGTGGAGTATATCAAGCCGAAGAAGCGGGTGTATTGAGCCACACCTTCTACCGCATGTTGCAAAGGGCCGGAACAAAAATGCTCCGGCCTTTTTTCTTATTGGAGCCCGGCAACTTAACCTGTTAGCTTTGATGCCCTGCTTCTTGGGAGAGTTCCATGAGTGCGGGAACCACGGCCGTCGAGCTTGATGTCGTCGACCTGACGCCACGCATCGCATCCGAGGTCAGAATGGACCGGGCTGCACTGCTGGCGGGTGGCCACTCCGACATGTTGCGCCGGTTGCTGATCGAGCGCGGTGTTCTTGTTTTCCGCAAGGCTGACCTGACGGACGAGGAACTCGCCCGGTTCGCAAGGACGCTTGGTCCCATCATGGCCGAATCCGGCAGCGAAGTCCTGACCATGTCGCTCGACAAGGAGGACACGAAAGTCGCTGCCTACCTCAAGGCGGCGCAGTTCTGGCACATCGACAATGTCGGGAGAGGGTGCCCCAATTTCGCCTCGATGCTGGTCGGGCGAACCATACCGGACGAAGGCGGCGAGACCGAATTCGCGAACATGTATGCTGCCTGGGAAGACCTGCCGAAGGCGGACAAGAGCAGGTTTGCCGCGCTTCGGCTCAAGCATTCCTTCGAGAACTACCAGAGGCAGGCCATGCCGGATCCTTCGGAAGAGGACCTGCGCCTGTGGCGGATGTTGCCGGTTTCGTCAGCACCCCTGGTGTGGCGGCACCAGTCCGGGCGGACGTCCTTGGTGCTGGGTTCTTCCGCCTTCGAGGTTGAGGGCATGTCCCGGGCCGAAAGCGATGTGTTCCTGCGCGACCTGCTGGAGCGGGTGACCCGCCCGGATAACGTCTATCGGCACAAGTGGTCGGTCGGCGATCTGGTCGTCTGGGACAATTCCGGGACCATGCACCGCGCAAGGCCCCATCCGGAAGGAACCGCGCGCCGCATGTCGCGTGTGGCGACCCAAGGCTTCGAGACTCTGGAGTAAGACCGATGCCTGTCATGCTGGGCACCCGCCCCACCGAGGTGCTGCTGTCGAAATTCACTGTGTCGGATCTTCCGCGCTCCTACGCGTTCTATACCGAGGTCATCGGACTGCGGCACGCAACATCGCCAGGCATAGAGGTGCGTCCCCCCACCTATGCCGACATGGAAGAGCATTCCTTTGTCGAAGCTCCGTTGAATTTCACGGGATCCCTGGCCGATCCGTTTTTTGTCGTGGTCCACCAACGGGGCCTGGTGCCATCGCCGCAGACGACGGCATTGTCATGGGTCGGTTTCAAGGTCCAGGATGCGCGCGCCATTGTCGAGAGGGTTCGCAAGGCGGGCTTCGAAGTCGTTCGCGAACCCTGGACGGTGCAGGGAAGCAACGTCACCGCGGCCGTCGTTCGGGATCCTGACGGCTATAGCGTCGAGTTCATCGAGTTGACCTAATCCCGGTTACGGTGACAGGTGCAATTACCCCAAACCTCACTCCTCCTCCCGCCAAGTCTCCACCTTCAAATGCCGCCCCGGATCGCGCTGGACGTGAATGATGTTCAACACTTCGACGCAGTCCGTCGAGGCGATGTAATAGATATGGTGCATGCCGCTGCGTTTGCGCCGCAGGCCCGGATAAACGGCATCGTAAAGCGGACAACGCAATGCGCCGGTCGCCAGCTGCTCGATAGCCCGCCTCAGTTCTGTGACATATTTTCTGGCCTGTTCGTGGCCCCACTCCCCGATAGTGTAGTCGGCCACCTCTTCGATGTCAGCCTCCGCCTCGGGCCGGAGGACGACTTCACGCATCGGGATCGGGGCCGAACTTGCGGTCCATGAAGGCATCCCAGTCGAACGGCCGCGCTGGACCGCTATCCAGCGACTTCTGGATCATCGCCCGCAGCGCCTCGATTTTCGCGTCCTCACGCATATACTGCCGCATCGCCTCGCGCACGACTTCGCTGGTCGAGCCGAACTCGCCGCTTTCGACCTTGCGGCGGGCAAATTCGGTGAAGGGGGCCCCCAGGGCGATAGAGGTGTTCTTTGAAGCCATGCCGGGAAAATTACCAAATCTTGGTACCCCGGTCAAATCTACCTTTCCTACACTGGCCCTCTGCTGCTAGCCCCACTCCGCTCCTTGAACCCGTCGATCCCCCCGATTCAGGCCGAGCAGCAGCGCCGGCTTGCGAAATATTATTGCTTGCACGCAAAAGAGGATTCTATTTTTTCCGCGCGATCCGGCTGACGCGATCCCCGGAAAGCGGTAGATTTCCTTGCCTTTCCGATCACGCGCAAGGTTGTCAGTGTGTCAACTGTGTCAACCTCAAATCGCCGCCGGCTCAAAAATACACCGAAGCCCCCTCGACACCACCCAGTACCCGCCCGACCTCGATCCACGACATCTCCCCGGTCAGCACATGGGCATTCCCGCCGGTAATGTCGCGGAAGAACCGCTGGATCGGGCTGCCCTTGCGCAGGCCCGTGGTGGTCGATGCCGCATAGGCGGCATTGGCGATGCGCATGGCGGCCGCATAGGCGTGGCTGCCGGCGATCTTGGCGTCGAGCTGCATCTGCGGCGTCACCGTGCCTGCCACCGCCGCATCGTAGAGCCGGGAATAGACGTCCTTCATCCAGCACTCGGCCGAAGCGAGGTCGGTATAGGCCTGGGCATAGTCGCGCTGGAAGGTCTGCATGTCGCGCAGCTTCATGCCGGGCCCGCGCTCCTTCTCGCGCGCGAACTTGCCCCACTCCTCGAGCATCCGCCGCGCCGCGCCCAGCGCAAAGGCGCCGTGCGAGATGCAGGAGAAGGTCATGAAGCCCATGCGGTAGAGCGCCCCGCCCCGCCTCGGCACCGGGTTGCCGACGTTGAAGGTGAAGTCCTCGTGGATCAGCTGCTCGGGCACTTCGAAATCGACGCTGCCCGTGCCACGCAGGCCCAGCACGTCCCAGTTGCCGAGGAAATTGACGTTTGCTCGGGGCACGATCGCCCAGAGCAGAGTGGGCTGCCCGTTCTCATCGAGCACCGGCTCGCCCTTGTCGTGCAGCAGGTAGCCACCGACCAGCCAGTTGGCACGCGGGCTGCCTGTGGCGAAGCTGTAGCGGCCGGAAACGCGATAGTGGTCTCCCACCTTTTCGGCCTTGCCGGTTGGCGCGACCTGGCCGGAGCAGTGGGTGTAGCGCCCGTCCGGGAACACCTGGGCAATGGCGCCGTCGGCGAGGAAGGCTCCGGCAACGCCGCCGCCTGTCATCACCGCATGGCCATACCAGCCGGTCGCGCCATCCCAGTAGGAAAGCTCGGCGATGACATCGATCTGGTCGACCGGATGCGCCTCACCCCCGCCGGCTGCCTTGGGGACCATGATGGAGAACAAGCCGGCATCCTGGATCGCCTGCCACACCTCGGGGTCGAGCTCGGTCGCCTCCTCGTTGGCGGCGGCGGCCGCGTCGATCATCGGGCCCAGCGCACGCGCGCGTTCGAGCCAACTCGTTGCACCTTGGGCAGGCGCCTGTGTTTGTGCTGTCGTAGCCATGGTGGGAACGGTTCTAATCCGAAGTCGAAGGCGGCAGCAAGCCCCTTCCTGATAGATAAGTCAAAATTTTTGACATGTTGGCCTCCGGCTTCGATGGTGACAAGAACCCGGTAACAAAAGCAAATGATCAGGGGGGTGCGGAAGATGGCCGAAGCACAGGCGAGCGATGGCGTTTCCGCGCCTGTACATTCCGGCGCCATTCCGAAGGCCGCCTGGTACGCCCTGTTCGTTCTCACTGCGGCCAATGTGCTCAACTACCTCGACCGCCAGATCGTCTCGATCCTGGGCCAGTCGATCAAGGCGGACCTTCGGCTCGACGATGCCCAACTCGGCTTCCTGCTCGGCACGGCCTTCGCCATCTTCTATTCGGTCGTCGGCATTGCCATGGGCGGGATCGCCGACCGGTTGACGCGCAAGAAAGTCATGGCGAGCGGGCTTGCCCTGTGGTCCGGCATGACGGCGCTGGGCGCGGCGGCGACGGGGTTCGTCTCGCTGAGCCTGGCCCGAGTGGGTGTCGGGATTGGCGAGGCGGCGGCAGTGCCCTGCGCCCAGTCGCTGGTGGCCGACAGCTTTCCGCCGCGCCATCGCACCCTTGCCATGGGCACCTATGTCTCGGCCGCCTTCATCGGCGGCGCGGTGGCGATGATCGCCGGGGGCTGGTTCCTGCAGAACTGGCATGAAGCCTGTACATCGCTGCCAATCGCCGGCGCCTGCGGCCTCGCCGCCTGGAAAGCCGCGCTCCTTGCCGTCGCCGCGCCGGGCGTTCCGGTCGCGCTGCTCCTGCTGCTGCTGCGCGAACCCGCAAGGCCAGCGCCTGCCGACGGGGTGACGGGCATTGCCCCGGTCGTCACGCGCCAGTTCGCCCTGGCCCTGCCGCCGTTCTCGACCGTCACAGTCTGGCGGATGGGAGGCGCGGCGGCGCTGGGGCGCAACATGGCGATGGTGGCGGGCATCGCGCTGGTAACGGCGGCGCTGGTGATACTGACCGGAGATATCGCGCAGTGGGCCTCGCTCGGGTTCGGCGCCGTGGCGGTCGTTACTTGGGGACAGATCCAGTCCCAGGCAGACCGGCCGCTGTTCAAGCTGACCCTCGGCGATCCGAGCTTCCTGCTGGTGACGCTGTCGACGGCGCTGTCTTCCTGCATCTTCAGCTCGATGGTCGCCTGGTCGGCGCCGCTCGCCATGCGCCACTTTCCCGGCATTCCCACGGGCGAGCTCGGCCTGGGACTGGGCCTGGCACACCCGCTCGGCAGCTTCATCGGCGTCTATGTCGGCAGCTGGATCACCGACCGGTGGAAGGCGCGCAACCCTGCCGCCTCGTTCCTGATGGGCGCGGTCAGCGTGACAGGGGCAATTCCCTTCGTCGTTCTGACGATCCTCGCCGAGAACTACACCCTGTTCCTCTTCGCCTACTTCATGATCGGCTTCATGGTCTCGCTGTGGTCCGGCGCGACGGCAACCATGATCCAGGACCTGTCGCTGCCCCGCATGCGCGGCCAGGCAGCGGCCTGCTATTCGATGATCGTGCTCGTCGTCTCCTTCGGCCTCGGAGCCTACTGGGCGGGCAAGGTCAGCACGGTGACGAATAGCCTTGAGATCGGCATGCTTTCGACCCTGGCGCTCGCGCCGATCGTGCTGGCAATGCAGTTCGCGGGCGCCAGGCGGTTGCCGAAGGAAACCTTTGCTGCGCGCAGGGCGCGCGCGGAGGCGGCCGGGGAGCGGATGTGAGCGACGCTGCTCAATGCTCGCGATAGGTCAGCTTCGCCGCCGCGGAGAATAGCGCATACCATTCCTTGCGGCTGAGTTCGACTTCATCCGCCTTGCAGTTCTCGGCGATGCGTTCGGGCCTTGAGGTGCTGAACACTGGCACGATGCCCGCCGGATGCCGCAGCAGCCAGGCCATGGCCACGGCCGCAGGGGTCACGCCCTTAGCCTGGGCCACTTCCGCCAGCAGGGCGGCTGCCTGTTTCGTTCGATGCGAGCTGGCCTCGTTCGGGGAAACGAGGTCACCCCGGATGGGGGAGAATGCCTGGACCTGGATGCCGTTGAGGCAGCAATAGTCGACCGTCCCCTGCGCCGCCGGACCGGCATAGGCATTGACGAAATAGGCCTTCTTGCCGGTCATCACGTCGAGCCCGTCCTGCCCGACCTCCACCGCCCATTCCATGCCGTCGACCAGCGGGTGCGAATGACCCAGGCCGAGCTGGATCTGGTTGACCACCAGCGGCTCACCCACGCCCCGCTTCAGCCGCGCGATCTGCGCCGCGCTGAAATTGCTTACGCCGAAATGGCAGACCTTGCCGGCCTGTTTCAGCGCCGCGAATGCCTCGCCGATCTCGTCGGGCACCATCAATGCGTCGGGTGCATGAAGCAGCAGAATGTCCAGCCGGTCGGTGCCTATCCGCCGGAGGCTACCCTCGACCGAGCTGACGATATGCTCCCGGCTGAGGTCTACCCGATAGGGGTCGCCCGGTTCCGGATCGCCATGCATGATCTGGCCGCACTTCGACTGGACGATGAGGCCGTCTCGCAGCGAAGGGCTGCGCTTGAGCACTTCTCCGAAGGCTGTCTCGGCGTTCCCGTGGCCATAGAAGTCGGCCATGTCGAACAGGGTGACACCGGCATCTCGAGCGCCATGGATCAGCCGCTCGGCGTGCAGCACGGTATCGGCGTCGACCACGCCCGGCACCCAGCCGCCCAGCGAGGCGCAACCAAAGGCAATGCGCGAAACCTCGATGTCGGTCTTGCCGACCCTGTAGCTTCTCATGGCGTTCTCCCGGCGCAAGGTCGCCGCAAGCCTCATACCATCAGTAATCGGATGAGGCCGCAACTACTCTCAGGCACCCTCCAGGTAGATGGCAAAAAGGAACACGCCCCGGCCGTCGACGCCGCTGGCGAGCCAGTCGGACACGACAGGCGTGTTTACAAGTCTGGCCGCAGGCGAATCTCAAGCTAGGTGCTGCAAATTAACGACCCTTCACCGCAGAAAGTCGCGGCCCGGAAGGAAATCGGATATCGAGCCAAGAGTCATTTGTTAATATTCCGCGGCTAGTTTCGGCGTGAGAGACATTCGTTTGCCGGAAAGCCCGCTTCCCCCAACGCATGAAGGTGTCGCGTGAATTCCGGAACAAGCATTGCACTCCCGGAAACCTCCGCTGGCCGGGCGCAGGCTTGCCCAACAACAGGCCGGACGCCCAACGGAGGGTTGCCCTCGGACATGCCTGCCGCATGGCAGGGTCTGGAGAGCAAGGCGACGCTCCCGACCCAGTGCCATGCCTTCACAAAGGCGCTTGCCGGTTCGCTGCTGACTGGCGTCCCGATGCGGGTATTTGCTGCAAGGGATCGGGACGGCCGAATGGCGCTGCTGCCGCTGTGCCGCGATCCGGGCCTGTTCGGCCGCTGGCGCATGCCAGGTGCAAGGGAAGTGTTCGAACCTGGCGACGCCTTGTGCGAAAGCCCCGAAGCCGCACGTGCACTCGCGGAAGTGCTGGCAGCGCAATCCCGGCCGGTGTCGCTCGACAGGATACCTGCCGAATCGCCGCTGATCCCGGCTCTCGTCGAGGCGATGCGCGGCCAGGGGATTGTGGTGGTGCGCCCGGCCATGGCCTGTCCCACCATGGCGCTGGAACAATGGCATGACGACCCGGAAGCCCAGTTCAGCACGCGCCGCCGCTCCGACTTTCGCCGGGCAGTGCGCAAGGCAGAGGCAATGGGCATCGTGAGCTACGAATTGCGCGCGCCGGCTCAGGAAGAATTCGATGCCCTGTTCGACGAAGCCGCAGCCGTCGAACTGAAAAGCTGGAAGCGCGAGGCCTGTTCGGCGATTGTCTCGGACCTCGCCAAGGAGGCCTTCCACCGCGCTTGGTTCCGCTCGGCATGCGTCGACGGGACCTTGCGCATCGGCTTCATGCGCATCGACGGGCAGGCCGTGGCGATGCAACTTGCCATGGTCTGGCGCGGTCGCTTCTGGCTGTTCAAGATCGGCTACGACGAAGCCTATTCCAAGTGCTCCCCCGGCACGCTGCTGATGCACTACGCCATTCTCCAGGCGACCGAGCAGCGCCTCAAGTCGTTCGAGTTCCTGGGCAACGTAGAATCCTGGATTTCCGAGCTCTGGACGCAGGACAACAGCCCGTGCAGCCACGTAAGAACCTATCGCTTCGGCCCGCGCGGGCTCGCCGCGTTCCTGGCCGATGCCGCGGCAAAATTGCGCTCGACAGTCGCTCCGCGAAAGGCATGAACGCCATCCGGGCCACGCTGCGGGACCTGCGCTATGCCCTTCCCGGCATGGCCGGCAGGCTTCTGCCGAGCCCCGGCCACCATGCGGCGGCCCGCATCTGCAAGGGACTGCGCAACCGGGGCCATGCAGTCACAGTAGGCTATTTCCAGGGGGACGATGCCGCCCCTGCCGAGATCGTCGAAGCCAACCTTTCGGCCGCATCGCTGATCGCGGCGCTGGGGAGCGAGGCATATCTTTCCGTCAAGGCGCCGCCGCTGGGCTTCGATGCGGCGACCTTGTGCGTCATGGGTGCAAAGGCAGGAATGCCGCTGCTGTTCGATGCCCATGCCCCGAAGGACGCAGAGGCGACCCACGAACTGGTCCGCGCATTGCAGGGCGACTTTCCGGGAACCGGCCTTGTCATTCCGGCCCGGTGGCGGCGCAGCGTCGGCGATGCCGCCGCCTTCCGCGACAGGCCCGGTCGCATACGGCTGGTTAAGGGCGAATGGGCCGATCCCGACTGGGATGGCGACAGCATAGAGGACCGCTACGTCGAATTGGCGGGAATGCTGGCCGGCCGCGCGGCACCAGTGTCGGTCGCCACGCACGACCCCGATCTGGCCCGCCGCGCGCTGGCAAGGCTGGTGGCATCGTGTACGCCATGCGAGCTTGAGCAGCTTCGCGGTCTGCCTCGCCGCCGCACCGTAGCCATCGCCCGCGAGCTGGGCGTTCCAGTTCGCGTCTACGTTCCATTCGGCCCCGGCTGGTGGCCCTATGCGATCGACAACGCGCTGGCCCGGCCGTACCTGCCAGCCTGGTGGCTGCGCGACACCTTTGGCCGGGTGCCATCACCCGGACGGACTGCACCTTCTGCTAGGGCTGCTTCCTGACAAACGGATACTTCATCTGCGCCCAGTAACCGTTGGGCACCTGTTCCGGCACGCCATAGTCTTGCGGCCACCGGCCCGGCGGCATGTGGAAGGTACCGAAGATCTTGTCGATCAGGGGCAGGTGAATGGCGAAGTTCACGTCCACCGATTCCTGCTCCAGACCGTGGTGCCAGTGGTGGAAGCGCGGCGTCGCCAGCCAGTGGCCCAGCCGGTCGAAATCGCCCCTGAGGTTGGCGTGCAACAGCGAGCTATAGACATAGACGAAGCCGATGTAGGCCTGCATCACCGTCGGGCTGAAGCCCAGGGTGAACAGCGGCAGCGAGGTCACCGCGCGCAGCAACACCACCTCGACGAAATGCATTCGCGCGCCCGCCAGCCAGTCCATGGCCTTCGCGGAATGGTGGACGGCGTGAAAGCCCCAGAGGAAGGGCACCTGGTGGAAGGTCCGGTGGTACCAATATTGGAACAGGTCGGAGAGCACCACCACCGCGAGGAACTGCACCACCCAGGGCAGCGAGGCGACCCACAGGCGGAAATCGCCCCAGGAGCTGGTATGGGCGTTGACATAGGCCTGCGGGGCGAGTGCCAGGAAGGCAAAGCCCTGCACCATCATCGAGCTGATCAGGTAATAGAACAGGTCCTCGCGCCACTCGATGCGGAACAGGCGCTGTTCGGGCCGGTGCGGCCAGAACCGCTCGATCGGCGCGAACATGAAACCAGTGACCAGGAGGTTCACCACGAAGAAATCGAGCCCGAAGAAGATGCCCCAACTCGCCGATTCCGAAGACTGGACGTTGGAGCCGCCCAGCAGCGCCGCCGCCAGCCCGATGACCAGCGCCGTCGCCCCCAGCGCCTTGCGCGGCCTGAGCAACAGGCTGAGCAGCGACAGGGCATAGGATATCAGCAGAACCGCGTGCACGGCGCCGCGAAAGAGGCTCCAGTCCTTCAGCGTCTGCAGTTCCGGCGTCGAAAACCAGCCCGGATACCGCAGCGCAATCACCATGCCGAAGCCGGAAATGGCGAATAGCAGACCGAAGAAGCCCGAAAACCACCCCGAACCGAACCCGCGCACTTCAACGGGCGAGTTGAGATCGCGTTCGAGATTGCGGAAGAACTTGCCCAGCATCAGTCCACCCCCGGAGTTGCGGCAATATCGCTTGCCAATAGGACATCGAAGAGGCGAAATCGAGAGTTACCGGGAAAGGAGCCGAGATGCGCAGATTCGCCGTGCTTTTCATTGCCGCCGCATCGCTCGGCGGCTGCGGCATCGACAAGCCCGATGGCAGCATCGAAGGCAAGGTCCGCTTCGTCGCGCAGACCGCGAACATGGTCTCGGGCGCCATCTATGGCCGCGACGAGATCCGCGCCATCGAGGCGGACGGGCGCACGCTGGTGCTCAAACTCAATCTCGACCAGAACATCGAGGGGCCGATCACCGAGGCCGATATCCTCGACGAGATGCGCCCCGAAGTCTGCAAGAACGAGAACTTCACCAGGCTGCTGAGCGAAGGCGCGGCCGTCCGCGTCATCCTCTATACTCCCGATGGCAAGAGCCTGCCGCCGGCCACCTTCACTCAATGCCCCACCAGCGGAGCAGCCTGACCGCGCATGTTCCACATCCAGACCTTCACCGCCAAGGCCGATTATCCGGAGGACCGCATCCGGCTCGATGCAGTCGATCCCGACGGCAATAGCCAGCAGATCCACGTCACCCGCCGCCTCGCCGACCGCTTCGTGCCGCTGCTGCTGGAACGGGTGGTGGCCACGGTCGCGCCGGGCAAGGCGCGCGAGATCGACCTTGCCATGCGGCAGGAGCGCTTGCGTAACGAGCGAAACGAGAACCCGGTGGCCGAAGTCGAGGCGAAACAGGACGCACGGCGCTGGCTGTGCCTGACCATGCACCTTGGCGGAGAGGGCGAAAGCCTCGCATGGACGCTGACCGACGAGGCGGGGAACGAAGCCGTCATGGGCCTGGGCGGCGAAGTGCCGCGCACGGTGCTCGACATCTTCCTCCTCATGTACCGCCAGCTCGAATGGGACACGGCCGTGTTCCCGGAGTGGCTGAAGGAAGTCGGCCGAAACTACGAGAATCAACCAAGGGTGCTCAACTAGACCGAACCGGAAAGGCCCAGCCATGCCGCAGATCAAGAACCGCATCGACCACGTCGCCTGGATGTGCCGCCCGGAAAACCACGATGCCTATGTCGAGAAGCTGTCCAAACTGTTCCGCGTCGAGTTCGAGGCGGACGACGGCGGGCCGGACTTCGGCCTGAGGATCACCTGGTCGTGGAGCGCGGGGCTGGAAGTGCTTTCTCCGGCCGGCGATCCCGCCTCTCCCTATTCCGCCATGGGCTGGAGCTTCCTCGAAAAGAAGGGCGAAGGCCTGTTCGCGGTGGTCATGGGCGTCGATGATGTCGAAGAGCAGATCGCTCACGCCAGGTCGCTCGGCTACGAGCCGAGCGGCCTCCTCAGCCTGCCGGAGACGACCAAGCCCTGGCGCAAGCGGGTGCAGGACTGCACCGAGAGCGTGATGGAGCACTGGCTCGACGGAAACCTTGCCGTTGGCCGCATCATTACCGATGAGCCGGGTGCAGTCTAAGCCCGCTTCGAGACGAAATGCGTCACGGGCTCCTGCCCCGGCGTGACATATTGCTGGATATCCACCGGCCCCTCGATCAGCCCCATCGATACGGGCAGCGAATCCCGCACCCAGCGGCTGGCCATGTGCGCCCTGTGGGCGTCGAGGTCGCGGTAGACCTCAATCACCACATAGGTATCCGGCGTATCCACGCTCTTCGCCCAGGCATAATAGGGCACGCCCTCGGCCTCGTGAGCGCGCACCTGCCCCGCCACATCGTCCATCAACGCCTCATAGGCTGCGGCGTTCTGCGGCGGCACGTGCATGCGGGCGACCATGGTGATCATGGCCCTTAGTCCTCGGGCTGGCCGAGCACGTGGTGCAGGTTGCCCAGCCGCTTGTCGGCCTGCTCCAGCGTGCGGCGGATGCCTTCGCGCACCGAGACCTTGTTCGGCCCCATCAGCCGGACCATCTTGGTGGTGTCCGCCCAGATCGGCCAGCTTTTCCCGTTCTCCACGAAGATCGGCTTCTTGCCGAGGATTTCCCCTGCGATCTCGCAGTATTCCTGCGTCGTCACCGCCTCTGTGCCACCGACGTTGACCACTTCCGCGCCCACCCTGGCAATGCCGGCGCACTGGATGGTCTTCTCGACGTAATCGTCCTCGTAGAGCGGGGTGTGGACGTTGCGCACGCCGGGATAGACGCTGACCGGCTCGCCGCGCGCAACCTGGTCGATCCGCTGCGTCACCCCGCCCCCGCGCGGGCCATAGAACGAGAAGATGCGGATGATGGTGACCGGCAGCTCGTAGTCCTCGGAGAGGTGCTTGATCAGGTATTCCGCGCCGATCTTGCTCGCCGCATAGTTCTCACCCGCGCTGTGCAGGCCATAGGGATCGTCCTCGGTCAGCGGGCGCTCGCCCTGGTATTCGTAGAGCGAGCCGGTGCTGCCGTGGACGAAGGCCTCGGCATCGCGATAGCGGCGCGCCAGCCGACCGGTGGCGCCGGTATTCACATCATAGGCCATGTTGCCGAAATTCGGCGGCAGCACGGCGTAGTTGATCACCACGTCGACGTCAGGCAGCGAGGACAGGTCCTTGTCGGCCAGGTCGAACTTGACCGCCTTGGCCCCGGTTTCCTCCATCAGCCGCTGCTGCGCCGGGTCCGACCAGCGCGCCAGGGCAAAGACCTCGTTGTCCTTGGCCAGCTCCGCCGCGACCGGGAAAGCGACGAGGCCGCTCGCTCCTGTGACTAAAACCCTTTTTCCAGTAAGTCCCGACATCCTCTTCACCACAATTGTTTAGGCAGATGCCTAATAAATGACCATGTCCCCGAAAGCTGTCAAGCGGATTGCGCGCCGTCGATTCGGTCGAGGAATTGGCCGATCCATTGCAGAGTCTCGTCACGTCCGGTCGCAACCCCCAGAACGCTGTCCATCGCCAGCAGTCGGGAGACCGCGAGGGCGAGCACCGAAAGCACCATGGCCGGCGGTTGCCCTTCCTCGTCCCCGGCATTGGCCATGGCGCGTTCCAGCAGGGCGGCCTGGAACAGCCGGAACCTCTCGCTGGCGCGCGCGATCTCGGAACGCAGCACCTTACGGTGGCTGGCCAGGGCATTGAGTTCCAGCACCATGGTGGTGTTGGTCGAATCCATGTTCAGCTGCCACAAGGCCTTGAGCGGGTTGCGCGCGGCGAGGGTCTTGGTCAGCTGCGTGAAATATTCGTCGTCGATCCGCTTGTAGACGGCGAGGAACAGCTCATCCATGTTACGAAAGTAGTAGTGGACCAGCTTGGATTTCAGCCCTGCCCGCGCAGCAATCCGGCGCGAACTGACCGCCGCATAGCCCTCTTCCCGCATGATCCCGATGGTCGCATCGAGGATGGCCGCGCGGGTCTCGGTGCTTTCGCCAGAGGCATCGGCAAGCTTGCGCGGCGATCTCGGCGGAGTGTCACCCGTGCTCATCGAAATTCGGCTCTCCGTCCCATGAAATTAGGCACTCGCCCAATACCGGTCCCTCCCGCAACGAGCAAGAGCGGATCGGGAGGCGCTATCCGGCAGCCTTGACAATCTCGGCCCAGGCAGCCTCGTCGATCACCTCGATGCCCAGCTCCTGCGCCTTCTTGAGCTTGCTCCCAGCCCCGGGCCCCGCGACCACCAAATCGGTCTTGGCGCTGACCGAGCCAGCGGCCCGCGCGCCCAGCCGCTCGGCCTGGGCCTTGGCCTCGTCGCGGCTCATGGTTTCGAGTGCACCGGTGAAGACCACCGTCTTGCCCGCCACCGCGCTGGCCTTGGTCTCGACCACATAAGGCGGCGGCGAGACTTCGGAGAGTATGTCCTCCCAGACCTCGACATTGTGCGGCTCGTGGAAGAAATCGCCCAGCGCCTCGACCACGGCGGGGCCGATGCCTTCGATGGAGGTAAGTTCGGCGCGCGCGTCATCGTCCCCGGTATGGGCCTTCTCCGCCACCTCCCTCAGCGCTGGCAGCGTCACAAACCGCTTCATCAAATCCCGCGCCGTTACGGCCCCCACATGCCGGATACCCAGCCCGAACAGCAGCCGCGCGGCGTCCGGCTCGCGCTTCGCCTCGATGGCGTTCAACAAGTTATCGACAGACTTGTCCTTCCACCCCTCACGCTCGAGGATGGCACTGCGGCGCTTGCGCAGGCGGTAGATGTCGGCGGGGCTTTCCAGCCAGCCCAGCGCGAAGAATTCGTCGATGGTCTTCTCGCCAAGCCCCTCGATATCGAGAGCGGCGCGGCTGACAAAGTGTTTCAAACGCTCGGTTCTTTGCGCCGGACAGATCAGGCCGCCGGTGCAGCGGACATCGACTTCGGCCTCTTCGGCAACCGCCTCGCTGCCGCACTCCGGGCAGTGATCGGGAAAGCTGAAGTCTGCTCTTGGTTCTTCTCGAGTCAAGTTGTCCACAACTTGCGGGATCACGTCGCCCGCGCGCTGCAGCACAACCCTATCACCTACCCTGAGGCCCAGCCGACCGATCTCGTCGCGGTTGTGCAGGGTGACGTTGGTGACGGTGACGCCCCCCACCAGCACCGGCCGCAGCCGCCCGACCGGGGTCAGCTTGCCAGTGCGGCCGACCTGGATGTCGATTGCCTCCAGCACGGTCTCGGCCCGCTCGGCGGGGAACTTGTGCGCCAGCCCCCAGCGTGGCGCCTTGGCGACGAAGCCGAGGCGATCCTGCCAGTCCAACCGGTCCACCTTGTAGACCACGCCGTCGATGTCATAGGGCAGGTCCGGCCGCCGCGCCTTGATCCCCTCGTAATGCGCCAGCATGTCCTCGACCGTCCGGCACAGGTCGAGCAGCGGCGAGACCGGCACGCCCCATTTCTCTATGCGCTTCATCATCTCGAACTGGGTGGAGGCCGGCACTTCGCTCGCCGCGCCCCAGCCGTGGGCGAGGAAGCGCAAGGGGCGGCTGGCGGTGATCTTCGCATCCTTCTGCCGCAGCGATCCGGCGGCGGCATTGCGGGGGTTGGCGAAGATCTTGCCGTCCACTTCCTGCTGCGCAGCATTGAGTGCAGCAAAATCCCGCTTCGACATGTAGACTTCACCGCGGATTTCAAAGAGTTCCGGCACAGCGCCGCGCAGCATTTGCGGGATGTCGGCGATGGTGGCGACATTGGGCGTCACGTCCTCTCCGACCAGCCCGTCCCCCCGCGTCGCGGCGCGAACCAGCCGCCCCTGCTCATAGCGCAGCGAGCATGAAAGCCCGTCGATCTTGTCCTCCGCCGTCATGGCGACCGGCGTGTCCGCGCCCAGGTTCAGGAAACGCCGGACCCGCGCGGCGAAGTCCTCCACTTCCTCCGGCGAAAAGGCATTGTCGAGGCTCGCCATGCGCACTTCATGCTGCACCTTGGACAGCGGCGAGGCCGCGACTTCGTGACCGACCTTGCGGCTCGGGCTGTCCGCGCGGACGAGGTGCGGAAACTGTGCTTCCAGCTCGGCATTGCGCCGCACCAGGGCATCGTAGGCCGCATCCTCGATCTCGGGGGCGTCCTCGGTATGATAGAGCCGGTCATGCCGCGCGATCTCCTTCGCTAGGCGCATCAGTTCATTGGCGGCATCGGCTTCGGAAATGCCTTGACTCAACGGCCATCCCCCAGCGGGATCGTCTCCGTCCGGTGCTCGATGCCTTCCATCAGTTCGCCCAGCCGCCCGGCCCAGTCGCCGACCTGGGGCATGGTGAGGCAGGCGTCGTAGGCCGCCTTACTCTCCCAGATCTCGTTGATCCAGAAGGCATCGGGATCGTCCTGCTCGATCTGGATCAGGTAGAGCAGCTTGCCCGGCACATCACGCGAGCTTTCCTTCAGCGCGGCGATGAGCTCATCACGCTTGCCGGGCTTGGCCTTCATCCGGCCAAGGAGGCCCCATTGTCCCATGTCACACTCCTTCCAGCAAACGGTCCGCCTGCGCCCGCGCCTCGGCGGTGATTTCCGCCCCCGACAGCATCCTCGCGATCTCTTCCTTGCGCCCCGCCTCGTCGAGCAGGTGCACCGAGGTGCGCGTGACGGTGCCCTCGCTGGACTTGGCGATGACGTAATGCGTGCCGCCCCGCGCCGCAACCTGGGGAGAATGGGTGACGACCAGCAATTGCCCTCCCGATGCCAGCCGCGCCAGCCGCTCGCCGATGGCCGAGGCGACCGCGCCGCCGACGCCGCGGTCGATCTCGTCGAAGATCGCGGTGGCCGCCCCGCCCTCTTCCGCCAGCGCCACCTTGAGCGCGAGGATGAAGCGCGACAGTTCGCCGCCCGAGGCGATCTTGGCCAGCGGCGCGAAGTCCGCGCCGGGGTTGGTCGAGATCAGGAACTCCGCCGAGTCCATGCCGCCCGGCCCCCAGCGTTCCTCCGGCAGTTGCACCACCAAGGTCCTGAACCTAGCCGCATCCAGCTTGAGCGGCGCCAGTTCCGCCGCGACGGCCTTGTCCAGCCGCTCGGCCGCCGCCTGCCGCGCAGCGGAGAGCTTCTCAGCCCGCGCGCGATAGACCTCTCCCGCCGCCTTCGCGGCCTTTTCCAGACCGGCCACTTCCTCCTCCCCTTGCTCTATGGAATCGAGCTGGGCGCGCATGGCGATCATGCGGGCGGGCAGGTCGTCGACCGAGCAGCCATGCTTGCGCGCCAGTGCACGCAGGTCGAACAGGCGGGTCTCGATGCGGTCGAGCATCTGCGGATCGTGGCTCAGCGCCTCGGCGGCGCGGGCGAGCTTGTCCTCGGCCTCCGAGGCCTCGATCACCGCGCGGTCGAGCGCCGCGAGGGCGTCGGCCAGCAGGGGGTGCTCGCCGGCGATCCGGTCCAGCCGCCGCGCCGCGCCGCGCAGGGTGGCCAGCGCTGAATCGGAGCCGGCCCACAGGTGCTGCAACTCGGCAAGATCGCCCGAGAGGCGTTCGCCCTTCTGCATGTCGGCGCGGGCATCGGCCAGGTGCGCTTCCTCGCCCTCCTCGGGCTGGAGTTCGGTCAGCTCGGCAAGGTGAGCGAGCAGCAGGTCGCGGTCCTCGGCGGCCTTGGCCAGCCGCGTCCGGGTGGCTTCCAGCGCCTCCTCCGCTGCCCTCCATTTACGCCACGCGGCTTCCACTCCCACAACGTCCGCCCTGGCGAAGCGGTCCAGCAGCGCCCGGTGCCCGCGTGTATTGACGAGGCCGCGGTCGTCGTGCTGACCGTGAATTTCCACCAGGTATCCCGCCAGTTCGCGCAGCAGGGCGACGCTGGCTGGCTGGTCGACGATCCAGGCCTTGCTGGAGCCGTCTCGCTTCAATTGGCGGCGGACGGTTAGGGGCTCGCCCGGCTCAAGCGATATGCCCGCATCATCCAGCAGCGTGGCGATGGCGGGCGGCATTGCGGTGAATTCGAAGGTTGCCGTCACGCTCGCCTGGTCCTCGCCGGCGCGCAGCAGGCCGCTGTCGGCACGGTCGCCGAGGATCAGGCCCAGCGCATCGAGCAGGATCGACTTGCCCGCGCCGGTCTCGCCGGTCAGCACGCCAAGCCCGCCCTCGAACTCCAGTTCGAGAGCCTCGATCAGGACGATGTTGCGAATGGCGAGCCGGGTCAGCATGTTCGCTGCCCGTTCTAGCGGCAGTTAAATCATCGGCAAAGCCCGATGACCGCAATCTCCCCTCCCGCGAACGGGAGGGGATTGCTCCGTCAGAACGACAGCTTCAGCGTCCCCCCGAAGGTCCGCTCGTCGCCAGGCGTACCGGCGATCAGGCCGACGTTGCCGGGGGCCACCTGCAGCAGGTCGATGTAGTTCACATCGAATGCGTTGCGCACCCAGCCGAACACATCGAACCCTTCGCCGCGGAAGCCGAGGCGGAAGTTTGTCAGAGCATAGCCCTTCACCTCGGTATAGACCGAAGGCGAGGCGTTGGACTGCCAGGCCGACCGGTAGCTGCCATCGACGCCCAGGTAGACCTGCCCCTCCTTGCCCAGCACCGTCAACGGCTGGTTGACTTCGGCGCCATAGGAGAAGGCCCACTTGGAAATGCCCGGCAGTTGCCGGCCGGAAATGTCGCAGGCGCGCGGGCTGAGCGAGCCGGGGACACCGGCAAGGCCCGCCGCCTGGCTGCCGTCCGCCGCGACGAAAGTGCCGCCCGAAAGCTCCGGCGGGCACGGGGCATTGGTGAACTTCACGTACTTGGCGTCAGTATAGGCAAGGTTTGCATAGGCGGTGAAACGGTCGCTGGTGCGGATCTTGAAGTCGGCTTCGATGCCCTGCGAGCGCACCTTCTCGGCATTGGCGAGATAGCCGCGCACCGTGCCGAACTGGCCGCCGTTTACCGTGGCCTGGAAGTCGTTGATCTCGGTGAGGAAGGCCGCGAGGTTGAAGGTGGCCCGGCGGTCCCAGAACTGTGTCTTGAGGCCCACTTCGAAGTGGTTGACCGATTCGGGCCTGACCGTGCTCACCGAAAGGTCGGGCACGTTGGCCGTGGTCAGCGGCAGGCCGTTCTGGTTGATGCCCAGCGTCTTGAAGCTCTTGGCGTAGGTTGCATAGAGCAGGACGTCGCGCGCCAGCTTGTAGTTCAGGTTGACGTCGTAGCTGAAGTTCCACTTGCTGGCCGAAGGCTCGGTGCGCTGCGGCTGGTAGATGCCGCACTGCGCCGCCAGCACGGTGCCCGCGGCCGGCGCCGGGGAACAACTTACGGGCTGCCCCTGCCCGTTGGTGACGACGCGCTCGTAGAAGCCGGACTTCTTGTCATAGTTGAGGCGAATACCGGGCTGGATGGTCAGCGAATCGGTCGCCTTCCAGCTCACCTGGCCGTAAAGCGCCGCGCTGGTGCTCTTGAGCCACTGGATATTGCTGGCGGTCAGCCCGGCGAGGATGCTTGGATCGTTCGCCTGTGCGCCGCTGAGGCTCCACTTGCTGGCATTGGCGCCCTGCTGCTCGGTGCCCTGCGTGTCGATCCGCTGGTGGAAGCCGAACAGGCCGACGACGAAATCGAACTTGTCGCCCGAATAGTTGTAGCGGAACTCCTGGCTGTACTGGTTCTGCTGCGAGGGATTCTGCGACCTCGAGACGATCGACAGCCCGGTGAAATCCCGGTCGTTCTGCGGCTTCCAGTCCCAGAAGCGCCAGGCGCTGATCGAGGTAACCGTGCCGCCGCCGACATTCCACTTCACCCGCAGCGAAGCTCCGCCGATCTTGTTGCCCGCCTGCAGCGGGGCGTCGATGTCGGTCAGCCGGTCATAGGGGTTGCGGCTGGGGACCTGGTAGTTCTGCAGCGCGGCCAGCGCGTCGTATTGCCGGGCCAGCGCGCGCTGGGTCAGGCCGGTGCGGACGAACAGGGTGCCGCAGCATTCCGGGTTCTGCGTGCTGTAGTCGCCCGACAGGGTGATGGAGAGGTCGCTGTTCGGCTTGAACAGGAGCTGTGCGCGCAGGCCGATGTTGTCCTGCTCGTTGATCCAGCGCCCGTTCAGGACGTTGAAGATCGTGCCCCGGCGATTGTTGTAGGCACCGGCAAGACGCACCGCGACCTTGTCCGACAACGGCCCGGAGACCGCCGCCTTGAACTGCTTGTGCGACAGGTTGCCGAAGGTTGCTTCGGCGCGGGCCTCGAAGTCGAAGGTCGGCTGGTTGGTGGTGATGTTGATCGCCCCGGCCGTCGTGTTCTTGCCATAAAGCGTGCCCTGCGGCCCGCGGAGCACCTCGACCTGCTGCACGTCGAGGAAGTCGAAGGTCGCCGCCGCGACGCGCGAGTTGTAGACGTCGTCGACATAGATGCCGACGCCCTGCTCGAAGCCGTCGCTGGTCAGACCGAACGGCACGCCGAGACCGCGGATATTGACCGAGGTGTTGCGCGGGTTCGACGTATAGACCTGCAGCGTCGGGGCGAGCTGTTGCAGCTTGACGATGTTGAAGTTGCCGGTGGATTCGATGCTGTCCCCCCGGATCACCGAGATCGCCAGCGGCACGGCCTGTGCCGTTTCCGTGCGCCGGCGGGCGGTGACGACGATGACGTCGCCACGGCTCCGGGTCTCCTCCTCCTGGACGGTTTGGCCATCGACGGCTCCGGGTTCCGCTGCCGTTGCGGTTTCGACGGCTGCGGTATCGACGGGTCCGGCAAGCGCCGGAACGGGTGCGAGAACGGTGGTAGCAAGAAGGGAAAAGCGGACGAACGGATGCATTGCCAAATCCTTGTGAGGGTGTTCGGCTGCATCCGGTGGTCCGGTCTGCAACTTGTGAGGTTTCCGGAATCGGTCATGCGCGGCCGGTTCCGGGGTATGTTCAGGAGAAGCGACGGCGCTCGGTAACGTCGAGCTGGACCACCTTGCCCTCATGGACAGTGACCAGCACGGTGCCGAAGCGAAGCCTGCAGATGGCGCCCGACACGGCATCGAGCATAGCTGGATCGGCCTGGACGCTGGCAGCGCCACCCGGATCGATTGCTGGCTTGACCTCGCGATTCACACGCCGTCTCCTTCACCGCCCATATTATCTCTACCATTTCAATAGACAATACGAGATTCGCTTCACGGCGATAAAGCGCAGCTTTCCTGCGGCGGGGCGCGGGGCGTCAGAAGCTGGCAGTCAGATTAAAGCTGGCATAGCGCGTATTGCCGTCAGCCGGCGCATTGGGTGCGCTTTTCAGGAAGCGCCCCTTGGCGAGGAATACTCCATCGAACTCGGCGCGCAGGTACTTCGGCACCAGCCAGTAGCGCAGCCGCAGGTCTAACTGGTGGCCGGCGAAGCTGCCCGAATTGCCACTCGCATCGCGCACGCCCGTGTTGGAGAAGGCATCGTGGCTGTCCGCCAGGAACAGTGCCCGATATCCGATGAAGCCATCGAACCGCTTGCCCGGCGAGACCTCCAGCCGCGCTCCGGGCGACAGGATATTGGTGCGGGTGGCGACGCCATAGAGGCTGGGCGGCGCCAGGTCTGAGCGGCGCATGCCGAACAGGGTATCGAACCGGCCGTACCTTGCTCCTGTGCCGTCACCGCTGGCGCGGTCCACTTCGAACAGCAGGCGAGGTTTCCACGCTCCCGGAAAACTGTAGCCAGCATACAGCCGCAGGAAGCTGGCGCTGACATCGAGCCGGCTCGCGGCAGGCGACAGGGAATCGCTGATGTGGCCCCACTGGTAGATACCTTCGACGCCCCAATCGACGCGGCCAAGGCGCGGATCGCTGACCAGCCTGAGGCCCACATTACCGAGCGACCGGTCGCGGGTTGCCCGACCGGACGCGTCGCGCTCGCCGAAGTGGACGAAGCTCGCCTCGGCCAGAACGGGGCTGCCCCGGCGCTGGCGGGAGAGGAAGGCGCCCCACAGGACCGTGTCGAAGCTTTCCCTGTCGAACGCGGAATCGTTGCGCCGCAATGACGGGCCATCGTCGGGCAGGCGAAGCTGAGGCAGGACGTAAAAGACAGTCGCCTTGTACCCACCCGGCGCTGAAAGATCGCCGCGTACGCCGGTGAACCCGTTCGAGGCGTTGCGGTATTCGTCGTTTGATACCAAGCGCCGGGATCCCAGAGCCATGGTGAAACGGCCGGCCTGGATCGTCGTCCTGGTGCCCCTGCCCAGTACGGAGCGCAGGTCGGCACGCACATAGGCCTGGATCGGCTCCAGCGTGTTGACTTCGCTGGAGGTCAGCGGCGTGCCCGGATCTGCACCCCATGCGCGGCTGTCATTGATTTCAGCGACAATCTCGATAGACCCGTTGCGCCAGGCGGCCCTTACCTGGGTGCGCAGGCTGGCGAGGTCGTCGCTGGCATTGAACCCGGCGCGCGCCTGCCCGTCGACCAATTCATAGCGAAGGCGCATGGAGCCGGACAGGTGCAGGCCATCGGCATCCTGCGGATTGGCCGGAGCGGCGGGAAGCGCGGTCTGCTGCTGCGCCAAAACGGGTGGAGACCATGCCAGTGCCGTTACACAGGCGAAGATCAGCATCGGCGACCGCATGGAGAGCTCCGGCCGGCCTCAGCCCGCCGCCTGCTCCTCGAACGGCGGCTCCACCTCGATCTTGTCGGCCAAGGTCATGCGGTCGAGCATGGCCGCCATTTCGTCGCGCAGCAGCAGCATCAGGCCGCGCAGGCGGCATTCGGCTTCGGGCAGGCAGTTGTTACAATGCTCATGGGCGTTGCGCGCTGCGCAAGGCACCAGCGCCAGGCTGCCCCGCGTCAGCCGGATGATATCGCCATAGCGGATGTCGACCGGCGGCAGCGCCAGTTCATAGCCGCCGTCCCTGCCACGGTGCGAGATCACCAGGCCTTCGCGCACCATTTCCGAGAGAATGACGGTGAGGAACTTGCGCGGAATGTTCTGCGCCTCGGCGATCGCGTCGAGCCGCACCGGTCCCTGGCGATATTCATCGGCAAGGTGTTGCAGCGCACGGATCGTGTAGCGGGTCTTCTGCGACAGCATGCCAGACCAAAGCGCCTGTTGCGGCGCATTGTCAACCTGCGCGGTAGAAAGCCGACCTGATCCATTTCAGGCGCACTGAAACGGTTACGGCACCGGCCCGCTCCTCCACGTGAGTGGAGAAAAATCAGCCCGGCGCAACCTCCGGCTCGTGGCGATGCATCAGCCGGTAGGCGCGCGCATACCACTCGCTGTCGGGGTAGTTGGCCTGCAGCACGGCGGCGGACTTCTGCGCCTCCTGCGGGATGCCGAGCGAGAGGTAGCTTTCCACCAGGCGGAACAGCGCCTCGGGGGTGTGGCTGGTGGTCTGGTACTGGTCGATTACCGTGCGGAACCGCAGGGTCGCGGCCAGCCACTTGCCGGAACGCTCATAGGAGCGGCCGATGGTCATTTCCTTGCCGGCAAGGTGATCGTTGACCAGGTCAAGCTTCAGCCGGGCGTCCTGCGCATAGCGCGAGTCGGGATAGCGGCGGGTCAGCTCGGTCAGCGCGTCCTTCGCCTGCTGGGTCACCTTCTGGTCACGGCTCACGTCGCTGATCTGCTCGTAATAGCTGATGGCGATCAGGTAATAGGCATAGGGCGCGTCGCGGTTGCCAGGATGGATCGAAAGGAACCGCTGCGCCGACTGGATCGACTTCGCGTAATCGCGCGCGACGTAATAGGAAAAGGCGCTCATAAGCTGGGCACGGCGGGCCCAGGGGGAATAGGGGTGCTGGCGCTCCACCTCGTCGAACAGGGCGGCGGCGTCCTTGCTTTCGCCGCGGTCCAGCCGGTCCTTGGCGGCCTGGTAGAGCGAATCGACATCGCGCGCGACATAGGCGACGTCGCGGCGCTTGCTGCCTTTTCCGCCACATCCGGAAGTGAGGACCATGGCTCCTGTGGCGAGTGCCAGGAGGCCGATTCTGACGGTGGACCAATTGCGCATCGGGTGGCCTATAGCCGCGCCGGGGCTGAACGCCAAGTGAAGCCGGTTGGTCGGAATGTGGAACGATTGCAGGTTGCGGCAAGGTCAGGCCCGGCGGCGTTGTTCCGGCCGCGGCGATGCGGCTGCGCTGTTCGCAAGGGCAATCAGCGTCTCGATCTGATCCGCGGGACAGGGACGGCTGATCAGGTATCCTTGCACGCTGCCCACGTTCTTGTGCCGCAGGATTTCGAGTTGCTGCTGGGTTTCCACCCCTTCCACGGTCGATTCGATGCCCAGGCTCCCGCACAGGCCGGTCACGGCCCGAACGATCGCCATGCTGTCGGACCGTTCCGCCAGGTCTAGCACGAGGCTCTTGTCGATCTTGATCTTGTCGAACGGATACTGGCGAATGTAGCTGAGCGACGAATAGCCGATGCCGAAGTCGTCCAGCGATATCCTGCAGCCCAACTGCTTGATCTCCTGGATCTGGTCAAGCACGCTTCCGGTGTCTTCGAGCATGAGATTTTCGGTCACTTCGAATTCCAGCCTTGTCGCCGGGAGGCCGATTTCCTCGCAGACCGGGATAAACTCCATTGGCAGGACCACGCCCCGGCTCGGAGAGTTCCACCGCACCAGTGCTTCGACCGTGGACAACCGCCGCTTCGCCAGGTTCAATTGAGGTTGATAGAGAACCTAGAACTCACGGTTCTTGAGGGCCTGGCGCAGATCGATCTCCAGCTGGAGCCGCGCCTTGGCTGTTTCATGCATCTCCGACGTGTAGAATTCGGAACGTGCTGCGGCCGTCCGACTTGGCGGCGCAGAGTGCCAGGTCCGCCCGGCGCAGCGCTTCGTTCGGCTCGAGACCGACCACCGGCTCGAGCGCCACGCCCAGGCCGGCGCCGATCAGGATATCGTGTCCCTTGATGTTGAACTTGCGCGATAGCGACCGGATCACGCGCTGGGCAAAATGCTCGACCGCCCGCTGCCGCCACACCTGGCGCAGGACGACCGCGAATTCGTCACCGCCCAGCCGCGCGACCACATCGTTGCCGAGCACCAGCGTGCGCAGGCGCTTGGCAACCGCCACCAGCAGGGCATCGCCCACCGGATGGCCCAGGGTATCGTTGACCGCCTTTAACCGGTCGAGATCGAGGCAGATGTCGCCGAAGCGCTCGCCATCGCCGGCAAGTCCACCGCTGATCGCAGCCTCGCGTCCCAGGATGTCCTGGACCCCTTCGACCAGATGGCTGCCGTTGACGTCGAGACCGACCGAGAAAAGGATGACGCCAACGAGATTGTCGGTTGCAATCTGCCCGGCAAGCTTCTGGCCGGCCAATCTGGATTGCGATGCCTCGGGAAGCGGTTGCGTGTGCAGACGGACCTGCGCCCGGGAAAAGCCGACCGCGACCGCCTGCAACCCGGTTTCGTCGAGCGAAACCGCGGCCACCGACGAGCCCGTCGAACAAGCCAGCAGGGGCGTGCTTGGGAACCGCTCGTGAAGGCGAGCCAGGACGCCGGAGCTGAGCAGGGCGTCCGTGGGTCCGAAGATGGGCAACAGATCGGGCCCCTCGGGCAGTGCCGGAAGCTCCGCAGCGGGTTGAAAGAGCTTGCTCCACATGTCCCGCCCTTCGTGTGCCTGGCACGAAGCGCCGTAGTGCTTACCGGCGAAGCAGCGATTAAGTGGTCACCGGGGGCAACACCTGGTTTTGCTTTATGCGCTACTAATCCATGTGCTTCAGGCCCACCCGCAGGTAATCCCATCCCGTCACCAGCGTCAGGATCGCCGCGCCCCACAGCGTGGTGAGCCCGACCGTATGCGGCACGTTCATTGCCAGGCCGGACAAAGTCATGTCCCACCCCGGCAGCGCCTTGCCCAGGATCAGCGCGCCCAGCGCGATGATCTGGAAGGTCGTCTTCCACTTGGCAAGCTGGCTGACCGGCACCGAAACCCGCAGCCCCCCCAGGAACTCGCGCAGGCCGGAGACGGCAAATTCGCGGATCAGGATGATCAGCCCGGCGATCACGTGCATGTCACCTACGTAGGGCCCGGTCAGCACGCCCTGCGCGGTCAGCACCAGGATCACCGCCGCGATCATGATCTTGTCGGCGATCGGATCAAGGAACACGCCCAGCTTGGAGACCGTTCCCTGCGCCCGGGCGAGATAGCCGTCGAAATAGTCGGTGATGCCCATCAGGCTATAGACGCAAAAGGCCAGGCCATAGCCGAGCTGCCAGTTGGGCCACCACAGCAGCGCCACCAGCAAGGGCACGGTGACGATGCGCGACATGGTCAGGATATTGGGAAGTGTCAGCATGTTCTCGTTCGCATAACCCGGAAGTGGGCAGGGAAAAAGTGGTGCGCAAGGGCTTGTGAGCAGCTTCTTTGCCGCTAGGGTGGGTTGAGGTTTGGGATTGCCTGAAGCGGGGACATGACGACATCGACGCATTTGGTGCGGTCGCGCCGGTTCCTGCCGCTGTTCGTCACGCAGTTGCTCGGGGCCTTCAACGACAACCTGTTCAAGAACGCCATGGTGCTGTTCGTGGTGTACAGCGTTTACAATTCGGAAGAGGCGGAGGCGAAGTTCAGCGCCATCGCGACGGCACTGGTCGTCATTCCCTTCGTCGCGCTTTCCGCGCTTTCGGGGCAATTGGCGGACCTGCGCGACAAGGCCAAAATCATCCGCATCGTCAAGTTCGCCGAGATCCTGATCATGCTGGTCGGCGCGGCGGGGCTGCTGATGGCGTGGAAAGGCATGGCCGTCACCCAAATCGCGATCCCGCTGATGATGGCGGCGCTGTTCGGCATGGGCGTGCACTCCACTTTCTTCGGGCCGATCAAGTATGCCATCCTGCCCCAACACCTGAAGAGCGAGGAAGTGCTCTCCGGAACCGGCCTGGTCGAAGCGGGAACCTATATCGCCATCCTTGCCGGAACCATCCTTGCCGGGTGGATCGACGCGGCCACCGCCGCGACGGTCTGCCTTGGCGTTGCGCTGGTCGGCTACCTCTCCGGCCGTCAGGTTCCGCCCGCCCCCCCCATGCACGATCCAGAGCCGCTCGATTTCAACCTGTGGCGCGCCTCGGTGAACCTGGTGCGCAACACCATGCACGACCGGCGGGTGTTCCTGGCGATCATGGCGATCAGCTTCTTCTGGACCATCGGCTCGGTGCTGTTCATCCAGTTCCCTCCGCTCGCCAAGAACGTCCTGCACGCCAGCAAGCAGGTGGCGAGCCTGTTCCTGGTGATCTTCTCGGTCGGCGTCGCGATCGGCTCCGTGGCGATCAGCGCCATGCTGAGGGGCAAGGTTTCCGCGCGCTTCGCCCCCGCCTCGGTGATCGGCATGGGCATGTTCGTCACGCTGTTCTTCCTGGTCTGCCAGGTCTGGACCGATGGCGGCGCCAACACGCTCAACGACACCTCGGACTTCATCGGCCAGCGCTATGCCATTCCACTGATGCTGACTTTGCTGGGTATCGCCATCTGCGGCGGCATGTTCGTGGTGCCGCTCTATGCCTTCCTCACCACCTTCGTCGACAAGTCGCAGACCGCGCGGACCATTGCCGCCAACAACATCGTCAATTCCTTTGCGATGGTGATCGGCGCGGCCATTTCCATGGGTCTGGCGGCCATTGGCCTGCGCATCCAGGAGCAGCTATTGCTGAGCGCCGCAATGTGTGTCGTCTCGGCCTGGCTTGGCTACTTGCTCTATCGGGCCGAGGAGCAGGCCAAGGCCGCCTGATTTGCCAGGGGATTTTGCGAAACTCGCGAAAGTGCGAATTTCGGCTGCGGGAGCGGACCAGCGCCTAACGATCCGAAATGAAATTCCGGATCAGCCAATCACGCGAAGAACGTGCTGACAGCCAGGAAGCCCGCGACATAGGTCGCTCCCGCCTGTTGCCAGTCGGAAGCTGTCAGCTTCCAAGCGGGAGCATCGGGCACCTCGTCGCCAAGGGGCTTGCGGACATGGGGCGGCAGGCTTGCCAGGAAGGGATGCCGCCTGCGTTCGTCGGTCAGAACAAGTGCGCGTCTCATGACGCCTTGTTAACGGAATCTTCACCATTGGAACAGGCTCGGACCCTGCGGTTTTACCCACCATCCCGATGCGGGACATTAACCGCGACTGGACATCATGATTTGGATGATTTGGACATCGCGATGATGTGATCCCACTCCTCCGGCTTCAATTCGCAGACCGAGAGGCGAAACATGGTGAGCAACTCGGTATTGGCGAGAAACGGGTCCGCCTTGATCTCCCTGAGAGTCACCGGGCGCTTCAGCTTCTTCACCGGCTTGACCTTGACCGATGCCCACCTGCCGGTGTCGTCGGTCGGGTCGGGAAGTCCCGCCTTGCTGATCTTCACGATGCCGACGATCTCCAGCCCGATGTTGGAGTGATAGAAAAAAGCCTCGTCGCCCTTCTGCATGGCCATGAGATTGTTGCGGGCGCGGTAGTTGCGCACGCCGTCCCAGGTGCCCTCGCCTTCGGCCACGAGATCGTCCCAGCTGTAGGCATCGGGTTCCGACTTCATCAACCAGTAGCGCCTCGGCTGATCGACTTTGCTCATGCAATGGCTCCGGTATCGCGTTAGGAACGCCGCGATTAACGCCAAGCCAGGATCGCCGCCAGATGCCGCTCGAAACTCTCCCCGTGCTTTCTCTGGAAGACGATCCCGAGCGGCTTTCGCGTGAGCTGGGCGAGAGCTTTCGCCAGTTCGGCTTCGCCATGGTGCGTGACCATGGCATCGATCCGGGGCTGATCGCGCGCGGCTGGGACCTGACCCGCGCCTTCTTCGACCTCCCCGAGACCGAAAAGCGCCAATACCACGACCAGCACCTGGCCGGCTCTCGCGGCTACACGCCGTTCGGCACCGAGATCGCGAAGGGCGCGGCGGCGCATGACCTAAAGGAATTCTGGCACGTCGGCCGCGACCTGCCGCCCGGGCACCCGCTTTCCGCCTCGATGCCGCCCAATGTCTGGCCGGACCGGCCCGACGGCTTCCGCGAGACCTTCGAGGCGCTCCATGCGGGGTTCGACCGGGCGGGCGAGGCGATCCTCTCGCATATCGGGCGCTACCTGGGCCTTGCCGCGGACTGGTTCGAACCGGCGATCGACTGCGGCAATTCGGTGCTGCGGCTGCTGCACTATCCTCCTGTCGGCACGGCGCAGGGTGATGCAATCCGCGCCGGCGCGCACGAGGACATCAACCTCATAACCCTGCTGCTGGGCGCCGAGGAAGCCGGGCTGGAACTGCTGGGAAAAGACGGGCGCTGGCTCGGCGTCAAGCCGCCCGAGGGTGCACTGGTGATCAACATCGGTGACATGCTGCAGCGACTCACCAATCACGTGCTGCCTTCGACCAGCCACCGCGTCCGCAATCCCGAAGGCGATCGGGCCGGCCACAGCCGCTATTCGATGCCGTTCTTCCTCCACCTGCGCAGCGATTTTCCAATCAAGACGCTGCCGCAATGCATTACCGCGGACAATCCGGACCGCTATCCGGCACCGATCACCGCCGACGAATATTTGCAGGAACGCCTGCGCGAGATCGGACTCATGAAGTAAAACCGCTTTCGGCTCTTCTGCTCTTAAATCGTGCTGCGCGGCAGGAACAGGAAATTAACCGAATATTTCAGACCAGCTGCGATAACGCCTCGTTCGACGAATGGGGGCAAGTCGCAGTGGGCTTCAGGAAAAAGACGATCAAGGGGCAGCCTAGGGGCGGCATGGCCAGGGTCAGCCGACCCGAGCGCGATACCATGGCTCTGGGCATTGCCGCCGCGGCGATCATCCTGTTCGTCGGCACCGGCGGACAGGTCTTTCCGCAGGTCGTGCACTCCTTTGTCAGCGGGGTCAGGCCGGACAGCCTCATGGTTTCGGCCCTGCTGCTCAACGTCGCGCTGATCCTGCTCGGCTTGCAACGCTATCGCCAGCTCACACGGGCCATCCACGAACACCGCACGGCCGAAGCCGAAGCGCTGCGCCTGGCCGAGATCGATCCCCTGACCGGTTTCCTCAACCGCCGCTCGCTCGATGCGGCGGCGGATGCACTGTTGGCCGAATGCGGCCCGGGGGAGGCGCTGACCTACCTCATGATCGATCTCGACAACTTCAAGAGCATCAACGATTTCCACGGCCACAGTGCGGGCGACATCGTGCTCAAGGAGTGCGCCCGCCGCATCGCCGACCTGCTCCCCAAGCGGGCCGTGGCCGCGCGCATCGGCGGCGACGAATTCGCCTGCCTGGTACCCAATCCGGCAAGCAACCCGGAGCGAATGGACATGCTGGCCGCAGCGCTGATCGAATCGGTCGCCGCGCCCATCGGGATCGTCGGTTCCAGCATCGAGACGACTATTTCGATCGGCATCGCCAGCACCAGCCATGCCCCGCTGCTCGATACCGGCCGCACCATCGCGCACTCGCTGCACCATGCCGCCGACATCGCCATGTACCATGCCAAGAAGCAGGGCCGGAACGCCTACTTCTGGTTCGAAGCCTCGATGGAAAGCGAACTGCGCTTCCGCCGCGAGGTCGAAACCGGAATCCGGCAGGGACTGGCCAATGGCGAATTCGTGCCCTTCTACGAGCAGCAGGTCGATCTCAAGACCGGCAAGCTTGTGGGCTTCGAGATGCTGGCGCGCTGGAACTCGCCCAGGTTCGGCCTCGTCAGCCCGGAGACCTTCATCCCGGTCGCCGAGGAAATCGGCGCGATCAGCGAGCTTTCGCAACAGCTGATCGCCAGGGCGCTGAACGACGCCAAGGCCTGGGATCCCAGCCTGACGCTATCGGTGAACATCTCGCCGATCCAGCTGCGCGACCCCTGGTTCGCCCAGAAGCTGCTCAAGCTGCTGGTGGAGGCCAATTTCCCGGCCCAGCGGCTGGAAATCGAAATCACCGAAAGCTGCCTGCATGAGAACGTCGGCGTGGTGCGCACGCTGATCGCCAGCCTGAAGAACCAGGGCGTGCGCATCACTCTGGACGATTTCGGCACGGGCTACAGCTCGATCGGCCAGCTGCGCTCGCTCCCGTTCGACAGCATCAAGATCGACCGCAGCTTTGTCACCAACCTCGCCGAGAACAACGACAGCGAAACCATCGTGCGGGCCATCACCTCGCTGGGCCAGGGCCTGGGACTGCCGATCACGGCGGAAGGCATCGAGAACCCCGACATCCTCTCGCGCCTCAACGACTTCGGCGACTATCGCGGCCAGGGCTATCTCTATGGCAAGCCCGAACCGGCCGAGGCGACCGAACTGCGGCTGGCGAAGATGAACCTCTTGCGCAAGGAAGGCGAAGCCCCGCAAGCAGAGGAACTGCCGGAAATACGCACGGCGGCATCGGCCTGAGCCTGCCGGCAAGACTGGACCTGCCCGGCGCCAGCGGTAATTGAATAGTCGCATCGCTGGCGCGGAAAACCGGTTTCCACTTTTCCGCGCGATGCTCTAGAGCGCGCCGCCATGCGCATACCGTTCGTCAAGATGCATGGACTGGGCAACGACTTCGTCGTGCTCGATGCGCGCGTGCAGGGGATCCCGCCGATGGATGCGCGGCTGGCGGCGGCGCTGGCAGACCGGCGCACCGGCATCGGTTGCGACCAGCTGATCCTGATCGAGCCCTCGCAGGCGGCAGACTTCCGCATGCGCATCTTCAATGCCGACGGCAGCGAAGTGGAAGCCTGCGGCAATGCCACCCGCGCGGTGGGCCTGCTCCACGGCGGCCCTGCGCGGATCGAGACGCTGGGAGGGCTGGTGCAGGCCAGCCCCGCCGATGGCGGCATCGCCGTGGACATGGGCGAGCCCCGGTTCGACTGGAATGCGATTCCCCTTGCCTATGCCATGGACACCCTAGCCATGCCGGTGGGCTGGGAGGAATTGGAGGGCCCGGTCGCCGTGAACGTGGGCAATCCGCATGCCGTGTTCTTCGTAGCCGATAACGCAGCGGTGGACCTCGCCCGGCTCGGCCCGGAAATCGAGCATGACCCGCTGTTTCCCGAGCGGGTCAACGTCAACGTCGCGACCGTGACATCGCAAGAGGCCATCCGCCTCCGAGTGTGGGAACGCGGCGCCGGCGAGACGCGCGCCTGCGGCACCGGTGCCTGCGCCACGGCCATCGCCGCCATGCGGCGCGGGCTCACCGACCGGGCTGTAACCGTATCGCTCGCCGGCGGGGACCTCAGGATCGAATGGCGCGAGGACAACCACATCCTTATGACCGGCCCCGCCACCGAAAGCTTCCGTGGCGATTTCGACCCCGCCGACTATGGCGTGGCCGCATGAGCGTCGAAGTGGTTTCGCTTGGCTGCCGCCTCAACCTTGCCGAGAGCGAGCAATTGCGCGGACTGCTGGCGGGCGCGGGCGACCTCACCGTGATCAACAGCTGCGCCGTCACCAGCGAGGCCGTGCGCCAGACCCGGCAAGCCATCCGCCGCGCCCGCAAGGCCCGGCCCGATGCCCGCGTGCTGGTGACCGGCTGCGCCGCCGAGGTGGAGCGCGACATGCTAGCGGCCATGCCGGAAGTGGACGGGCTGGTCGGCAACCTCGCCAAGCTCGACCCACGCGCATGGAATGCACCGGCCAGCGCTCCCGCCGTCACCACCGGCCACACCCGCGCCTTTGTGCAGGTGCAGAACGGCTGCGACCATGCCTGCACCTTCTGCGTCATCCCCCAGGGCCGCGGCCCCAGCCGCTCGCGCCCGGTCGCCGAAGTGCTGGATGAAGTCGCCGGTCACTGCGCCTCCGGAGTGCGCGAAGTCGTCCTGACAGGGGTCGACCTGACCTCATGGGGGCAGGACCTGCAGGGCTCGCCAAGGCTGGGTGCGCTCGTAACGGCGATCCTCGCATCCACATCGATCGAGAGGCTCCGCCTGTCCTCGCTCGACGGCATCGAGATCGATGGCACGCTGTTCGAGCTGATCGCCGGCGAAATGCGCGTGATGCCGCACCTTCACCTCTCGCTGCAGCACGGCGACGACTTGATCCTCAAGCGGATGAAGCGCCGGCACTTGCGTAGCGACGCCGTCTCGCTGGTCGCGGCCCTCCGCGAGCGTCGCCCCGACATTGCCGTCGGTGCGGACCTTATCGCCGGGTTCCCGACCGAGGACGAGGCAGCCCACGCAGCCAACCTCTCCATCATCCGCGAACTCGGGATCGTGCACGGTCACATCTTCCCCTACTCCCGCCGCCCGGGCACGCCCGCGTCGCGCATGCCGCAGGTCGATGGCTCCATCATCAAGCAAAGGGCGGCGGAACTGCGCGAAGCCGTCGCGCAAGAACGTGCCGAATGGCTGCAGGCCCAGCTCGGCAATCCACTCGACGTGCTGGCCGAGCGCGACGGCACCGGCCATGCGCCAAACTTCGCACGCGTCCAGCTGCCGGAAGGGATACAAGCGGGCCAGATGACCACCATTACCCCCACCCGTATCGTCGAAGGCCTGCTGGCATGAGCGAGAGCTGGACCCAGCGGCTGTTCGGCGGCTTCCGCAAGACCTCGGAGCGCCTGTCCGAGAACCTCTCGGGCATTACCGAGAACCTGACAGCGGCCGTCACGAAAACGAAGCTCGACGAGGACCAGCTCGACGATCTCGAGGACGCGCTGATCCTCTCCGACCTCGGCCCCCGCGCCGCCGCCCGCATCCGCGAGCGCCTCGCCGAGGAGCGCTTCGAGAAGGGGGCTGACGAGCGGGCGATCAAGGAAGCCGTGGCGCGCGAGATTGCCGACATCCTGCGCCCGGTCGCCAAGCCGCTCGAAATCACCGCCTTACCGCGCCCGCAGGTGATCCTGGTGATCGGCGTCAACGGCTCGGGCAAGACAACCACCATCGCCAAGCTCGCCCACCTGTTCGTCGAGCAGGACTACGGCGTTCTGCTCGCCGCCGGCGACACCTTCCGCGCCGCCGCCATCGGCCAGCTCGCCGTCTGGGCAGAACGCGTCGGAGTGAACATCGTCAAGGGCCCCGAGGGCGGCGATCCGGCGAGCATCGTCTTCGACGCGGTCAAGCAGGCGACCGACACCGGCATCGACGCGCTCATCGTCGATACGGCCGGCCGCCTGCAGAACAAGCGCGAACTGATGGACGAACTGGCCAAGATCCGCCGCGTGCTCGGCCGCCTCAATCCCGAGGCGCCGCAAGACGTGGTGCTGGTGCTCGATGCAACCAATGGACAGAATGCCTTGCAACAGATCGAAATTTTCCAGGAAGTGGCCGGAGTGACCGGCCTCGTCATGACCAAGCTCGACGGCACCGCGCGCGGCGGCGTGCTGGTCGCGGCGGCCGAGCAATACGGCCTGCCGATCCACGCGATCGGCGTCGGCGAAAAGCTGGACGACCTGCGCCCGTTCGATCCGGAACTGGTCGCGCGCGTCATCGCGGGAGTGGCATGATGGCGGAGGATACCGCGCCGAAGAAGAAGTCCGGCTGGCTCAACATCGTCATCGATTACGGCCCGATCCTGGTGTTCTTCCTGGTCTACAAGCACTTCTCGCCGGAAAACCGGGAGAATGCGGTCGGCGAAGTGCTGGCGGTGATCAAGGGCACCGGCAGCTTCATGGTCGCGGCGGTGATCGCCTTCGCCCTGTCGCTCTGGAAGCTGGGCCGGGTATCGCCGATGCTGTGGCTGTCGACGGCCCTGATCGTCTTCTTCGGCACGCTTACCATACTGCTGCGCGACCCCTTCTGGATCCAGGTGAAGCCGACAGCCATCTACGCGATGTTCGGCCTTGCCCTGCTGGTCGGCGTCTGGCGGCAGACCTCGCTACTCAAGTACCTGCTGGAGGCTGCCTTCGAAGGGCTGGACGATGCCGGCTGGCTGATCCTGTCGCGCAACTGGGGCTATTTCTTCTTCTTCCTCGCCGCGCTCAACGAGGGTTTCCGCCACTTCCTGACCTTTGGCGGCTGGCTGCAGGCAAAGCTCTATGTCTTCCTGCCGCTAACCTTCATATTCACCTTCCTGCACATGCCGATGCTGCTGCGCCACGGCATGGGCGAGGACGGCAAGGAAGAGGCGCTGACCAATCCTCCGCACGAATGAGTGCAAAAGCCACTATTTTTGTGTGACATCCGCGGAAAACGGAGCAATAAAACGCGCCAGCCGCTCTCCTGGGATGCGGCGCGGGTCACCCAATCGATAAAACCCTAGGGGGAAGACATGGCCAAGTTTTTCGGAAATCTACATCTCGTTCTCGTTATCGGCCTGGTGCTGGCGATCGCGGTTATGTTCGCCTTCGCGCCGTCGACGCCGGTCGATCCAAATGCCGTGATGCACTGGCTGCACACGTTCTTCGGCATCCTGTGGATCGGCCTGCTCTATTACCTCAACTTCGTCCAGGTGCCGACCATGCCGTCGGTTCCGGCCGAACTGAAGAAGGGCGTGACCGGCTACATCGCGCCCAAGGTGTTCTTCTTCTTCCGCTATTCCGCGCTGCTGACGGTCCTGTTCGGCCTGGCGATCGCCGCCCACCGCGGCTACCTCGTCGATGCGCTGCTGTTCAAGGCGCCGGGCGCGGTCAGCATGATCGGCGTGGGCATGTGGATGGCGATCATCATGTTCCTCAACGTCTGGGTGCTGATCTGGCCGGCCCAGAAGAAGATCCTGGGCATCGTCCAGGCAACCGACGAGGAAAAGGCCAAGGCCACGCCGATCGCGCTCGCCGCCAGCCGCACCAACCTGCTGCTGTCGCTGCCGATGATCTACTGCATGGTCTCCGCCAACCTGAGCTGATCCCGGCCTGTAGGAACGAAAACGAAAACAGGGGGCGGGGTTTCCATCGGGAAGCCTCGCCCCAACCATATGGGAGAAGGATGATGGCGGACGATTTCGCCCTGGTCGGCGAGTGGCTGGAAGTGCTGCCCGAGGGACGGTTCGATGCGTTTTCCGGCAGGATTGCCGAGGACCTCGCCCTGCGGCTACCCTTCCCTCCCCCCGGCGTTCCCACCGAATTCCGCGGCCGCGGCAAGGTCCAGGGCATCCTCAGCAAGACGGCCGAAGGCCGCAGCCCGCTGAAGTTCCACGACGTGGTGACCCTGCGCACCGAGGACCCGGAGCTGTTCGTCACCACCTGCCGGGGCGAGGCGACGATGGCCAGCGGCAAGCCCTATCGCAACAGCTACGTCATCTTCACCCGCATCCGCGACGGCGAGGTGTTGGAGCACATCGAATACCTGAACCCGCTCAAAGTCATGGAAGCGGCAGGATGAGAGGATAAGCCATGGAATATCGCGCACTCGGCCGCAGCGGCCTTCGGGTTTCGGTCTACAGCTTCGGGGCGATGACCTTCGGCGATGGTTCGGGCACCTACAAGAACGTCGGCGATACCGGCAGCGCCGAAGCGGAGCGGCAGATCGGCATGTGCCTCGATGCCGGGATCAACCTGTTCGATACGGCCGATATCTACACCTACGGCCAGTCCGAGGAGATCCTCGGCAAGATCCTGAAACCCCGCCGCCAGGAAGTGTTGATCGCCACCAAGTGCCTCGCCCAGATGGGCCCGAGCGTCAACGACATCGGCTCCAGCCGCAAGCACGTGATCGAGGCCTGCGAGGCCAGTCTGCGCCGGCTTGGCACCGACTACATCGACCTTTACTAGATCCACAATCAGGACCTCGTCGTGCCGATCGAGGAAACCCTGCGCGCGCTCGACGATCTCGTCCGCTCGGGCAAGGTCCGCTACATCGGCTCCTCCAACCACTCCGGCTGGACCAAGATGCGCGCGCTGGCGACCTCCGACCGGATGGGCCTTACCCGCTACATCAGCCAGCAGATCCGCTATTCCCTGCTCGACCGGGTCTGCGAGAACGAGCTGATGCCGCTCGGCGTCCACGAAGGCGTCGGCGCATTGATCTGGGGCCCGCTGGCCTCCGGCTATCTCTCCGGCAAGTTCCGCACCATGACCGACACCTCCAGGACCCGCATCGGCGCCCACGGCGGCCTTGAAGCACTCGACAATCCGCACACCCGCGGCGTGATCGCGGCAGTCGAGGAAATTGCCGAGGCGCGCGGCTGCTCCCTGTCGCAGGTCGCGCTCAACTGGGTGGCCCGCCGCCCGGGCGTCGCCTCGATCATCATCGGCGCGCGCACCACCGAACAGCTTGCCGACAACCTCGGCGCCGTGGGCTGGTCGCTGACGGACGAGGAAATGGCAAAGCTGGATGCCGCCAGCGCGAGGCCGCCGATCTATCCCTACGACATGCACAGGAGCTTCATGGGCGAGCGGAACCCGTCGCTAGGGCTGCTGCCGGGGGTGTGACGAAGATAGGGAGCGGGGATTTTAGCTGACGTTCGGGAATCGATGCCATTGCGGACGTTGCCAGGCCTACTGTTTCAGTGCGCCGAGCTTCAACTCACTGCGGTGTTGCGAGACGAGCGCATAAACTTCGTGCTTGAATTGGACCGCATCCATTGCAAGTTGCGCCATCTGTTCGGCCTTCAAGCGCAAGACAGAACCGGGCATAGCAAAGCCGTTTAACACGCGACCAAACATTTCGATGGCGGTATCTGTGCGCCCTACAAGCGCAGCCGCCACGCCAGCGTTATAGGTCGTCCACCCGCCCCGATGCCGCTCGCCCGCCCTTGCTTCCTCTAAAAGCAGGACTTCGGCAGTTGCTTCTAATGACTTGAATAGTCGGACGAGACGCCCCGCTTCGTTTGCAGCCATTTCAGCCAATTTGGAGGCCACGGCCGAGAACTGAACGTTCGACAAATATTCTTCGTGTTCATGAACCCGCCCGCCAAAATCGAAGCTGAAGTTGTCCACCTCCGACCAAAGCCAGTGACCAGCAACATTTAGATAGGTGCCCTTGCTCCAAGAGCTCGGCTGAAATTCGACTACCGTCATCCACCAGTCGTGATCAGCGAACCAAATGCGCGACTGACCCTTGCGGCGAAAGCCCAACGGGTGAAGCGCGACCTTTGCCGCATCTGCGATGATCTTGTCGTGCGGTCGCTGCATTGCTTCTCGCTTAATTGGCCGACACCGGAACCAACGCAAGCGCCGCGCCCAACCTACGCAGCCCTTCGTCGATATCCCCCACCGGCAACTCGCCATAGGACAGCCGCAGATGGCTCGTCAGCATGCCCGGCTCCGCCGCGAAGTAGCTGCCCGGCATGAACGACACCTTCTCCGCCTCGCCCGCATCCAGCGCGGCCTCGGCGGTGCAGCGCAAAAGCCGCAGCCAGACGAAGAAGCCGCCCTCCGGCGCCTGCCATTCGGCGAGGCCCGCGCAGTGCCGTTCCAGCCCGGCCAGCATGCGATCGCGCTTGGCGCGGTAGTGGGCCGCCAGCTGCCCCAGCCGGCGCTCGAACTGGTCGCTCTCAACGAAGCGCGTCACCACCCGCTGCATCAGCGGGCTGACGCCGAGATCGGTGCGCACGGAATTTATCGCTGCAGCCAATTCCGGCCGCGCCGCGATCCAGCCGGCGCGCAGGCCCGGGGCAATGGTCTTGCTGAACGAGCCGAGGTACACCGTCCGCTCCGCATCGAGCGCGAGGAAGCTAGGCGGCGGCGCGGTGAAGCGGATGGCGCCGTAGGTGCTGTCCTCCAGCACCAGCATGTTGTGACGCCCGGCGAGCGCCAGCACCGCCTGCCGCCGCTCCAGCGACAGGGTGGTGCCGGTGGGATTGTGGCAGGTGGGCACGGTGTAGAAGAACTTCGCCCGGCGGCCCGCCTTGGCAAGCGCGTCAAGCAGTGCGGCCAGCCCCTCGGGATCGAGCCCCTCGCCGTCCATCGGCGCGGCGGCGATCTCCGCCCCCATCAGCCGGAAGGCCTTGAGCGCGCCCGGATAGGTCGCCGCCTCGGCGACCACCACATCGCCCGGATCGAGCAGCGCGGTTGCCACCAGCCCGAGCCCGCCCGCGCTGCCGCTGGTGACGGCGACGCCTTCAGCCGCCACCTGCGCCCCTTCGGCGCGGTGGCGCTCGGCGATAGCCTCGCGCAGGCGCATGTCGCCCTGGTCGTGGCCATAGCCGAGCACGCCCGGCTCGTTGCCGCCCAGCACCTCGCCGAACAATCGCTCCAGCTCCGCCACGGGATTGAGCGCCGGATCGGGCAGGCCGCCGCCGAACTGGATCATGCCGGGATCGCCCATGCCGCGCAGGCCATGGCCGGGCATGGCAGCACTGCCGATGCGACTGCTGGCGAATTCGGAAATGTCCATCGGGCCTCTCCCTGGCGCAGGGCACAAGCTAGGCCCGCAGCCCCTCCGCGGCAATCCCGCTGGACCTTGCGCCCCTGCCTGGTGCAAATGCGCGCCATGCGTGGTTACATCGTGACAGGAACCGATACCGGGGTGGGCAAGACCGTCTTCGCAGCGGGGCTAGCCGCCCATTTGCGTGCCCGTTACTGGAAGCCGGTCCAGTCCGGACTGGAGGACGCCAGCGACAGCGAACTGGCCGCGCGGCTATCGGGCGGGCGCGCCCGTATCCTGCCCGAGGGTTATCGGCTCACGCAGCCGCTCTCGCCGCACGAATCCGCGCGGCTCGACGGCGTGACGATCGATGCGGAGCGGCTGGACCTTCCGGAAGGCGAAGGCCCGCTCGTGGTCGAAGGCGCGGGCGGCGTGCTGGTGCCACTGACGGACAGCCTGCTTCTGGGAGACCTGTTTGCCCGGTGGAAGCTGCCCACCATCATCGTCGCGCGCACTTCGCTGGGCACCATCAACCACAGCCTGCTGACACTCGAAGCGCTCAAGGCGCGCTCGGTTCCGGTGGCAGGCATTGCCTTTTCCGGCGAGGGCAACCCGGCCAGCGAGGCGGCCATCATCGGCTTCGGCAAGGTGCCGCACCTCGGCCGCCTCCCCCGGCTCGACCCGCTGGACGCGGCTTCGCTCGCCCGCGCCTTCGCCGAAAACATCCGCACGGACCTGCTGGCATGACCGCCCGCTCGCCCGTCTGGCATCCTTTCACCCAGCACGGGCTGGAGGAGGAAGTGCCCCTGGTCGTGCGCGGCGAAGGGGCCGTGCTCCACACCAAGGACGGTCGCCGCTTCGTCGATGCCATCTCCAGCTGGTGGGTCACCACCCACGGCCACTGCCACCCGCGCATCATGGCGGCTATTGCCGAGCAGGCGCAGAAGCTCGACCAGATCATCTTCGCAGGCTGGACCCATGAACCGGCAGAAGAACTGGCGCGTCGCCTCGTCGCCCTTGTCCCGCGCCCCTTGGATCACGTTTTCTACACCGATTCCGGCTCCACCAGCGTCGAAGTCGCGCTGAAGATGGCGCTGGGTTACTGGGCCAACCGGGGCGAACCGAGGCACCGCGTGATCGTCATGCGGCACAGCTACCATGGCGACACCATCGGCGGCATGTCGGTGGGCGAGCGCGGCGTGTTCAACCGGGCCTACGAGGCGCTGCTGTTCGATGTCGCCACGGTACCCTTCCCCGCCGCGGGCGCGGAGCAGGCGACGCTCGATGCGCTGGAGGCCGAATGCGCCAAGGGCGATGCCGCCGCCTTCATCGTCGAGCCGCTGGTGCTCGGCTCGGGCGGAATGCTGATCTATCCGCCGCACATCCTCGCCCAGATACGAGCTATCTGCGCGCGGCATGGCGTGCTGTTCATAGCCGACGAAGTGATGACCGGCTGGGGCCGCACCGGCACCCTCTTCGCCTGCGAGCAGGCGGGCGTCGTCCCGGACATCATGTGCCTGTCCAAGGGCCTCACGGGCGGCTCCGTGCCGCTGGCCGTAACACTCGCCACCCCGGCGATTTTCGACGCGCACTATTCCACCGACCGCGCGCGGCAGTTCTTCCATTCCTCCAGCTACACCGCCAACCCCATCGCCTGCGCCGCCGCGTTGGCCAATCTCGACATTTGGCGCGACGAGCCGGTGATGGAGCGGATTGCGGCCCTGGCGGAGCGGCAGGCGGCAGGGCTGGCCATGCTGGCGCAGGTGCCGGGCCTGACCGGCCACCGTCAGTGCGGCACGATCATCGCCGTCGAGATCGAAACCGGCCCCGACGCCGGATATCTCGCCGGCATCGGCCCGGAGCTGAAGGCATTCTTCACCCAGCGCGGTCTGCTGCTGCGGCCGCTGGGCAACGCGGTTTACGTGATGCCGCCCTACTGCATAGGCCAGGAAGACCTGTCGGCAGTGCACCAGGCGATTGCGGAGGCAGGGGAGAGGTTCGGCCACCCATAAATACTGCCCGGGACGGGGGGATTTTACGTCAGTCCGTCCGCACCAACTTGGCGCCGGTCGGATTGGCCTCGGGTCGGCCGTGGGTCCGCTCATACTCCTCCGTCGCGTCATAGCAGGCCTCGACGACCGACGAGTACGTCTCGCGGAAATGGATGCGCTGCTCGGGGTGGTCGAAGGCAAAGGCGCGGTTGTTCTTTACCGCATCGAGCACCATCGGCGCGATGTCCTCCGGCGTGAAGAAGGCAAGGCTCGTGACCTTGCTGGATTCGTCACCCACATGCACCTCGCCCTCGCCCGGGCCGCCGAACTTGGCGGGCCGGTAGCGGGCATTATTTTCCTTCATGCCGGTGGCGACGCCGCCCGGGCAGTAGGAGGTGGTATAGACGTTGTGCTCCTTCATCTCGAGCTGCAGGTTCATCATCAGGCCGATGATGCCCGCCTTGGCCGCCGAATAGGGCACGTGCACCGGGATCCAGCCCGGCAGCAGCCCCGCCATCGAAGCTGTCGCGCAGATGTGGCCGCCGCCCGCCGCGATCATGCCGGGCAGGAAGGCGCGGGTGGTGTTCATCACGCCGAACAGGTTGACGGTCATGATCCAGTCGACGTCGTCGTCCGACATGTCCATCAGCGGGTCGAAGCTGGTCGCCCCGGCATTGGCGAAGACCAGCTGGATCGGCCCGAACGCCTCCTCCGCAACCCTCGCCATTTCCTTGACGGAGCCCTTGTCGCAGACGTCGCACTGCACCGCGATCGCCTTGCCGTTGGTGGCGTTGATCGCATTGGCGACCTTCTGCGCGTTTTCCAGGATGATGTCGGCGATGACGACGCTGGCCCCCTGCCGCGCCAGTTCCTTGGCCAATCCCATGCCGATGCCGCTGCCGCCGCCGGTAACTACCGCTGCCTTGCCCTTGATATCCGTCACGTATCCGATCCTCTCACTTGCATCTCTGCCCGCCGCGCATAAATCACAGGCAAAGCGCATTGCCAAGCAGCGCGTTCATCCCTGCTTCAATGCGCATGCGCAACGCCGGGACGATATCGACAATCACTCGCAAGCGCACCATAGCACATAGCGACGAATCGACGGAGAGACCATGATCTGCACGCCCACCAACGTCCCCTCCAAGGACGAGATCGACATCGATGCCCTGCGAAAGAAGTACTATGCCGAGCGCGACAAGCGCCTGAACCCGAAAGGCGGCGCGCAGTACGTCAACGACGGGCCGGGCGACCTTCACGATCTGTACAACCACGATCCGCACATGCCGGTTAAGCCGCGCGATCCGATTTCGGAGGATCTCGAAGTCGCCGTGCTGGGCGCCGGCTTCTCGGGCATCATGGCCGGCTATTACCTCAACCAGATGGGGATCAAGGACTTCCGCAACATTGACCATGCCGGCGATTTCGGCGGGGTCTGGTACTGGAACAAGTATCCCGGCCTGCAGTGCGACAACGAAAGCTACTGCTATCTGCCGCTGCTCGAGGAAGCGGACTTCATGCCCTCGCGCCGTTTCGCGCCGGGCTACGAGATCCAGGGCTACTGCCGCATGCTGGGCGAAAAGTACGGCATGGCTGAGCGCGCTCTGTTCCACACGCTGATCACCTCGCTCATCTGGGACGAGAAGATTGCGCGCTGGGTGATCCGGACCGATCGCGGCGACGAGCTGCGCGCCCGCTTCGTCATCATGGGCCAGGGCGTGCTCAACATGCCCAAGCTTCCCGGCATCCCGGGCATCTCGAAGTTCAAGGGCAAGATGTTCCACACGTCGCGGTGGGAATACGATTACACCGGCGGCACCTGCGAGAACCCTGTGCTCGACAAGCTCAAGGACAAGAAGGTCGCCATCGTCGGCACCGGCGCCACCGCGATCCAGGCAGTGCCCTACCTCGCGCAGTACGCCAAGCACCTCTACGTGGTGCAGCGCACGCCCAGCTGCGTCGACACCCGCCCCAACCCACCGACCGACGAGGCCTGGCTCAAGAGCCTCAAGCCCGGCTGGCAGAAGGACCGCATCGCCAACTTCCAGCGCTTTGCCCAGGAAGCCCCGCTGCCCGGCGAGGAAGACCTGGTCTGCGACTTCTGGACCGAGATCAATCGCAATCTCGCGGCGGAATTGGCCGCCGAGGGCAACCCGCAGCTCACGCCCGAGGAATACATGGCGCGGCGCGAAGTGGCCGACTACCAGGTGATGGAGCGCTTCCGCCGCCGGGTCGACGAGATCATCAAGGACCCGGACCTGGCCGAAAAGCTCAAGGCCTATTACCGCTTCCTGTGCAAGCGGCCGCTGTCGAGCGACACCTTCTATCCCGCGTTCAACCAGCCCAACGTGACCCTGATCGACACCTCGGAAACGCAGGGCCTGCAGGAAGTGACCGAGAAGGGCATCAAGCAGGACGGCGTCGAATACGAGGTCGACCTGATCGTCTGGGCCTCGGGCTTCGAGGTTTCGAGCGAGCTCGAAAAGCGCTGGGGCTTCGAGGCGATCGACGGCCGCGGTGGCCGCTCGCTCTATGACTACTGGCGCAATGGCCCCCGCACCTTCCAGGGCAACATGGCCAACGGGTTCCCCAACCTGTTCGTCATCGGCTACATCCAGGGGGCGCTCAACGGCACGGTGACCGAGCAGTTCGGCAAGCAGTGCATGCACTCGGCCTGGATCATTTCCGAGACCATGAAACGCGGCGCCAAGACGGTCGAGCCGACGGCGGAAGCCGAAGCCGACTACTGCAAGCACTTCAGCGAAGTGGAGGTCGATACCAGCGCCTTCCAGGCGGAGTGCACGCCGAGCTACTTCTCCAACGAGGGCCAGAAGAACGCCCCCTGGCAATTGTTCCGCGCCTATGGCCTGGGCTGGGATGCGTTCCAGAAGATGCTGGGCGACTGGCGCGAGAGCGGCAAGATGGAAGGGCTGGAACTGGCCTGAGGCGTGCGAAGGCGGGGTTGTCGATTGCGCGAACGGCCCTACCTTCGTCGTCATCCTGAACTTGTTTCAGGAACCATTGTGCCGCACAATCACGTGCCTGCTGGCCAAGGCGTCGGCAAGGTTCGGTAATTCCTCCGCTGGCGGGATTGACCGTGAGATGGGTCCTGAAACAAGTTCAGGATGACAGTAGATTTGAAGGCTTGGAGAGAACGCCATGAACGAGATGTCCAACACCGGCTTCGAAAACATCACGCCCGAGGACATGGATGCCGAAAAGCTCGTCACCTACGGCACCGATGCGTTCCTTTCGAAGGAATACTGCGAGGCGGAGAAGAAGCTGCTGTGGCCCAAGGTCTGGCAATGGGTTGAACGGATCGAGGATTTCCCCGAGGTCGGCGACTGGATGACCTACAACATCGCCGATGAATCGATCATCCTGATGCGCGTCGCTCCGGGCGATTCGGCAGAAAGCTTCCGCGCCTTTCACAACGTCTGCCCCCACCGCGGCCGCCAGTTGATCAGCGTTCCCGACGGTGTTCATTCCGTCCGCGGCAACGGCCGCAAGAACTTCGTCTGCGGCTTTCACGGCTGGACCTTCGACCTGGAAGGCAACCAAACCTACATGCTCGATCCGCAGGACTGGCATAACAGGCTGACGCCTGACATGACCTGTCTCAGCAAGGTCAAGGTCGGCATCTGGGCCGGCTACATCTATATCAATATGGATCCGGACTGCATTCCCCTGAAGGAATGGATGGGCCGCTGCGGCGAAATCCTCGAGCACTTCCAGTTCGACAAGATGCGCTACAAGTGGCGTCAGTGGGCGGTCTATCCGTGCAACTGGAAGGTGGCGATCGAAGCCTTCCTCGAGCCTTACCACGTCGCCGG
>CAZVWP010000033.1:0-43797 GCA_964630805.1 uncultured Novosphingobium sp.
CATGAATCAGACATCATCCCGTTTGGGAATCCTCTGAATGTCGATACAGCCTAGAATAAACGGCACGATCTAATCGCTGCCGTCCGCCGCCATTCGCCCACAACCGGGCACTTTTGGGGGCCACTGTGGGGGCCATTTCGAAATGAGCTTCTGGAGTGGCCCCCAATGCCCTTGAACGATGTTGCGATCCGCGCGGCCAAGCCTGGCCCCAAGCCAATCAAACTTTCCGATGAGCGAGGCTTGTTCCTTCTGGTGCAGCCATCGGGCGGTAAGCTTTGGCGTTTGAAATATCGGATAGCGGGTAAGGAAAATAAGCTTTCCCTCGGTCGATATCCCGACGTTGGGCTAAAGGAAGCTCGCGAGCGCTGTGCAGAGGCGCGAAAGCTGATCGCGGCTGGCATCGATCCATCTGAGAAGAGGCGTCTAGATCGGCTGGACGCCGCGCTTAAGGCGGAAACGACATTCAAGGCGGTGGCCGAAGAGTATATCGACAAAACAGAGTTGGAAGGCCGTGCGGCTGTTACCGTTGGCAAGGCGCGCTCGCTGCTGTCGTTGCTCGAACCTGCGTTTGGCACGCGCCCCGTCGATGAAATCAGCCCTGTGGAATTGCTAGCAGCACTAAGGAAGATTGAAGCTCGCGGCCATCTGGAGACTGCGCGGCGGATGCGATCCTTTGAGGTGGTGCCGCCATCTTGGACAGTTTGGCGGCTGAGTTAAGCTAATCCCGGTTGTCGTTCATGCCGCCCGTTTCATCATCAGATCATGGGAGGCATGCCCCCCATGATCTGATTGCCCGATCCGCCGATAGGCTTCGACCGGAGTTCGGCCGGCCAAGCCCGAGTGTGGACGCTGGGTGTTGTAATAGGTGATCCACCGGCCAAGGCCAGCCCGCAGCTCGGAGCCGGTCTCGAAGGCATGGAGGTAGACGCACTCATACTTCAGGGATCGCCAGAGGCGTTCGATGAAGACGTTGTCCATCCACCGGCCCCGGCCATCCATGCTGATGCGGACTTCGGCCTCGCGCAGCACGCTGGTGAAGGCGAAGCTGGTAAACTGGCTGCCCTGATCCGTGTTGAAGATTTCCGGCTTGCCGAACCGGGCCAGTGCCTCCTCCAGCCCCACCTTCGCCTTGAAATCCGCGCTGTAGCGCTTTCTCGTCGCCTTCATTCCCGTACCAATCCATCACGTCGGTTGTACCTTAACAACCTGTCCAGAAAACCGGCACCAACTCAATCCGGGCAGTATCGGCGCCTTGTCCTTGCGGAGCGGGGTGGCTGTCCCGCGCTTGCCGGTGTTGCGGCCCTGCCAATAGGCGCGTCGTTCCGCGCGCTTCTGGCTTTCCACGAAACGTTCTACCGCAACCCCGCAGGCCGCGCCGATGGCGAGGACCATGGCTTGTCAATGAGAGCAATGATTTCCAGTGGCATGGCAGGAATTCTGCCTCGGATTTGTTTTGGTCAGGTTAACCGCATTCGGGTTCGACTGGATTTTCCCGCTGACCGCACCGGCCAAAGCCCGACCCAATCATGGGTTTCGTCAACCAACCCGCCCCCTCTCCCCGAACTCCGGATAGGGCCCCAGCGAAAGGAACAGCAGCACCGAAAGCGCGCACAGCGGCAGCAGGCCCCAGAGCACCGGATCGTAGCTGTGCGTCACGTCGTAGACATAGTTGGCGATCACCGGGGCGAGGCCGGTGCCGAACAGCAGCACGCCGTTCATGGTGCCGAACAGCGCCCCGAAGCTGCGCATGCCCAGGTGCCGCGCGGCAAGGTAGGAGCAGGCGTCGACCTCCGTGCCGACGGCCAGGCCCAGCAGCAGGCAGGCGGCCATGGCCTGCATCGCGCTTCCCGAATTTCCTGCCGGGTCTGTCAGGGCGATGAGCAGGGCGCAGGACAGCATCGGCGCCATGACGCTGCCTGCGGCGACCTTCTTCGCGTCGATCCAATCGAGCAGGAAGCCGCCGGCCACGCGCCCGGCCAGCGATCCGATGCCCACCAACCCCGCCATCGCCGCCGCCTCGCCCGCGCCGAACCCTTTGGAACGAAGCAGGGGCACGACGATGGTCGTCATGGCGATTGCGCCGGTGCCGAAGACGAAGAAGGCCACGGCGAGCTTGTAGAAGATGGCCGAGCGGAAACCCTCCCGCGCGCTTAGGCCAGAGAGCTCGGGAGCGGCCTTGCTTGCCGCCGCCCGGCCCCGGTCCTTGGCGCTGCGGAAGAACAGCAGCACCAGCGGCAGCACCGCCAGCGCCGATCCCCCGGCGAGCAGGACGACGGCCATGCGCCAGCCATGCCCCTCGACCAGCGCGTTGGCGAGCGGCGGGGCGATCGTCCCGACCAGGCCGGTGCCGCACAGGACGAATGCCAGCGCCTTGCCGCGATTGGCATCGAACAGGCTGTTGATCGCCGTGGTCCAGACCGTCGGCGAGATCAGCGGCACGGCAAGGCCCAGCAGGGCCCAGCGCAGCCACCAGGCCTCGATCGCGGGGGAAGTGGTGGAAATGAAGGCCAGCGCGGCGCAGGTGAGCGCAACCCCGGCAATGGCGATCGGGCGCGGGCCGATGCGGTCGATCCCGATGCCGACCACCGGCCCGGTCAGCAGAGCGGTGCAGGAAATGATCAGCGGACCGATGGAAATCTGCGCCCGGCTCCAGCCGAACTCCTGCTCCAGCGGCAGGATCATTACCCCCAGCGAATAGCCATAGAGCCCGGACAGCATCATCCCGGCAAGGCATGGCAGCAGCACCGCCCCATGCCTGCGCCACTCACCGCCCGGCGCCGCAGAGGCTTGCCCCGATCCCGCCATGCCCAAATCCCCCCCGCTTCCCGGTCTCGCCGGTATAACCCTTCATCGGAGGAATTGGCGGCAGGCGCAATGGCCAACCCGCCGCGCCGCAAAGCCCGCTCGCCACCCGCGCCATCTTTACAACCCGCCGCTACCGTTCGACAAAGCGCCGTGCGCAACGGGAGAGCGGCGTATGAGCAGGATCCTTGGCCAGGTTCACCACCTCGGCTACGTCTATCCGGACTTCGCCAAGGCCGTGGAGAAATTCGCCGCCGGCGGCATCGGCCCATTCTTCTGCATGCACGAGACCAAGGCGCTGAGCATTTACCGGGGCGAGTTGCTGCCGCTCGGCATGTCGATCGCCTTCACCTATTCGGGCGACACCTGCATCGAGATCATCACCCCGCCGCCGGGCCAGCAATCGAGCTATAACGATTACCTCGGCCACACGCCGCACGGCGGGCTGCACCACATCGCCTACCTCACAGAAGACTTCGCCTCGACGCAGGCCAGAATGGAGGCAGCGGGCCAGCCGCTGCGCGTGGTGCAGGAATTCGTCACCACGCCGGACGGGCCGCCGTTCGAGATCTATTGCGAGCCGGTGGGGGTGGAGAACGGCCTCGTCGTCCAGTTGCTCAAGCCCGGCCTGTTCGACGACTGGTTCGCCTTCATGCACCAGGCGGCCGCCGGCTGGGACGGCACGGATCCGATCCGCGATGCCGGCAAGCTGCTGGAAGACGCGCTGGTCGAAGGCGCGGCCTGATAGGGCTGCTCGAAACACGGGAGAGGACAATGAAACCCACCGAAGCGCGGGAACTGGCCCTGGCCAAGGCGCACGGGCCACTTTCGCGCCGCGTGCTCGAATATTCCTACACGATGAAGGCTATCCTCGACGATGCGAAGAAGCCCGGCTTTGTCGACGAGCAGTGGGGTCCGCTGGCCGAACTGGTGGACATCGACAGGTTCGAGCGCGTCGGCAATTTCCTGGAAGTGGTGCGCTGGGACGACCAGTACGTGCCGCTGCTCACCGCCTGGGCCAGGGCGACCGACTGGAACTTCACCATCCGCCGCCTCACCGAAGGCCCGAACTACGCGATCCAGGAAATGCACGAATACGCCGGCTATCCGGACCGCTACGAGGAATACAATTCCGTCTCGGTCTTCGAGTTCGACGATTCTGGCAAGATCGTCCACCTCGACATCTACCTGCAGATGGAGATGCCAAGTTCCGCCAACCAGGCGCACCAGTGGCAGCTTGAGCAAGTCGGAGCCAAGGGGTGACGCTCGGGGGGCAGTTTGCAAAGCTCTGCCGCGAGGGCGGGGAAGTCTTCGGCCTGCGCCTGCGCCTGCTGCGGCGCGGCGGACGGGAAGCGCGGGCGGAGACGGTGATCATGGCCGCGGAGAAATATGCCGCTGCCTGCATGCTCACCGCCCGCCTCGTCACCGGCGGCCTCGGCAAGCGCCCGGGCGAGATCGCCGCCAGCACCGTCAGGTTTCACCGTCACTGGGTCCGCGCCAACCGGCGAAGGCTGGCCCGGCGCGAGCGAGGCTGAGAACATCTCTCCCATTGCGCAACGCCCCGCCGCAAGGCACTCTCCCCTCATACGACAAAGGGAGAATGCCCATGCGCGTCCACCTTCCCGCCGAAATGCAGGCCCGCCCGTTCGAGAACCTCGGCCGCGCCTATCCCACCCACATCGTCCAGACCGCCGGCATCTATGGCACCGCGCCCTACCAGCACTCGACGCTGAGCCTGCGCGAGCTGGAGGCGGCGCGCTATCGCACGGCGCTGATCAACGGCTGCCAGACCTGCACCGCCTTTCGCGGCGAGCGCGACTTCCCGGGCCTGTTCGCGGCCTTCGACGGCGACGTCGAAAACTCGGTCTGGTCGCACGGCCCGGCACCGGACGAGGCGTTCTACGCCCAGATCGAGAACTGGCGCGAATGGCCCGGCTATTCCGAGCGCGAGCGCCTCGCCATCCAGTATGCGGAAGGGATGGGCCTCGACCCCCACGGCATCGCTGCGGACGAGAACTTCTGGAGCAAGGCCAAGGCTGTGTTCAGCGACGCGGAGATCGTCGACATGACCTATTCGATCGGCGCCTGGATGGCCAACGGCCGCGCGCTGCACGTGCTGGGCATGGACGCGGTCTGCTCCTTCGCGCTGCCGGACCGGGCTGCGGCTTGAAGCGCCCATGCACGATGGCAACAGGGCGAAAGACCGGATGACGAAGAACCGAAAGAATGGCGCGCGCCGCACATTTGCGGGCGCGGCGCTGCTACTCGCGCTCGCCGTGCCAGGCACGCTCCACGCCGACGTCGCACCGCCGCGCCCCTCGCCCTCGCCGCCCGTGGTGGGCGGCTTCCACGAATTGCGGCCCAGCGACCCCGAGTTGGCGGCCGTCGCCGCCTTCGTGGTCCCGCGTCTGGGGCGGCGCAATGCCCGGCTGGGACAGATCATCGGTGGCGAGAAGCAGGTAGTGGCCGGCGCCAACTACCGCATCATGCTGCAACTCACCGACGGCAGCCGCTGGCGGGCGGAGGTGTGGAAGAAGCTGGACGGAACTATGGTGATGAAGCGGTTTGGGGCGGTGGGGTAGGTAAACGCTTCCCCTCTCCCCGTCGCCCCGGACTTGATCCGGGGTCCAAGCAGCGGCGCGTCCTGATGCGGCGTTGCGGAGCGGCGAGAGGTAGCCTGGGCCCCGGAACAAGTCCGTGGCGAAGAAGGTGCGGGAAAGTGATGGGCAGCGGGCACCCTCACCGCTTCCGCACGAACTCCGCCCGCAGCACCAAGCCCTTGATCCCCGGATAGCGGCAGTCGATTTCCTGGGCATCGCCGGTGAGGCGGATCGAGGGGATGACGGTGCCGCGCTTCAGCGTCTGCCCCGCGCCCTTGACCTCGAGGTCCTTGATCAGGGTGACCGAGTCCCCATCGGCCAGCACATTGCCCACGGCGTCGCGCACTTCCACCGCGCCTGCCGCCGCCCGCCTTGCAGCCAGCTCCGAGGCGGGCAGCCATTCGCCGCTGTCCTCGTCATAGACATAGTCCTCGTCGTCGCCGGCCATCACGGTTCTCCTGTTGCGGCTGGCCGCATGGCAGGCGAAGCCCGCCGGGGCAAGTTGCGGCGCTTCTCGCTTTGACATTGCGCGACGATCTGTCGATGGCAGGCGGGACACCCGGAGATCGAGAGGACCGACCATGGCCAGCGACACCATAACCATTCCCGCCGACGAATATGCCCAGTTGCGCCAGTTGCTCGACCGGCAGCAGATCGAGGACTGCCTGGCCCGCATCGCCCGCGGCACCGACCGGTTCGACGTCGAACTGGCGCTCTCGGCCTGCCACCCGGGCGCGCGGTTCAGCGTCGGCGGCGAGATCACCACGGCCGAGGAGAGCCTGAACGGCGGGCGGGACATGCATGCGCAAGTGACCTACGCCACGCTGCACTGTCTCTCCACCCTGAGCTGCGACATCGCGGGCGACGAGGCCCACGTCGAGACCTACCACCTCTATTGCGCGCGCAGCACGGACGAGACCTGCTGGGCGGCCACCGGCCGCTATGTCGACCGGTTCGAGAAGCGTGGCGGCAAGTGGGGACTCACCTTCCGGCACATTTCGGTCGAATGGGCCGGCAAGATGTCGCCGATGGACTTCGACCTGCTGACGCCGCCCGATGCGCCGAAGGTACGCCTCGGCGCCTCGCGCGACCGCAATGACGTTTCCTACCTGCGTCCGCTGACCGCCTGACCGCCATGGCATTGCTGGAGGGCAAGGTGGCGGTGGTCACCGGAGCGGGTCAGGGTGTCGGGCGCGGAATCGCGCTGGCGCTGGCCAAGGAAGGCGCGGCGGTGGCAGTGATCGGCCGCACGCTGGAGAAGTGCGAGCGCACCCTGGCCGAGATCGAGGCGGCTGGCGGGCGAGGCATGGCGCTGTCGTGCAAGGTCAATCACCGTGATCAGGTGGAGGCGACGGTGGCGGCGGTGATCGATCAGCTGGGCGGCGTCGACATTCTCGTCAACAATGCCCACACCTCGAACCCGATGGTGCCGTTCGAGCAGGTCAGCGACAAGGACCTCGCCGTGGCCATGCATGGCTATTACGGCGCCGTATACTTCATGCAGGCCTGCTTCGAGCAATTGAAGGCGCGCAAGGGCAAGGTGTTCAACCTCGGCTCCTCGGCGGGCATCCGGGGCGATGCCGGCTTCACCGCCTATGCCGCCGGCAAGGAGGCGATCCGCGCGATCAGCCGGGTGGCGGCCCGCGAGTGGGGTGTCCACGGCATCACCGTTAACGTCATCGCGCCCTTCTCGGATTCGCCCGGGATCGACTACATGATCGCAAACCAGCCCGGCTACATCGACGAGCTGACCGCCGAGACCATGCTCAAGCGCCTCGGCAGCAGCGAGCTGGATGTCGGCCGCACCGTCGCCTTCCTCGCCAGCGAGGGCGGCAGCTACATCACCGGGCAGACGATCAACGTCGATGGGGGGATCGTGATCGCGCCTTGAACTCGAAATTCGCGAAAGAGCGAATTTCGGATCAGACAAGAACCTCAGCCCTCCTCCTCGGCCTTCTTGCGCGCCGCCATGATGTCGGCGATCTGGCTGAAGGGGCTGCCCGCCGTTGCGCCGGCATCGACCGAAAGGATCTGCGCCGTCACCTGCGCCGAACGATCGCTAGCGAACCACAGCGCGGCTTCGCCGATGTCGCGGGCCGACCCCTGGCGTTTCAGCGGCTGGTAGCCCATGCGCACGGCGGCGACGGCCTCGCGGATGCGGCGCTGCCTTTCGGGGTCCTCGTCGACCGCGTAGGCACCCATTTCGCTAGGGATGTTGCCAGGGCAGATGCAGTTCACCCGGATCAGGTTGGGGCCGAGCTCGATGGCCGCGCTCTTGGTGAAGTTGACCACCGCGGCCTTGCTGGCGCGATAGGTAAAAAAGCCGAAGCCGGGCTGGATGCCGCTGATCGAGCTGGTGTTGATGATCGAGCCACCGCCGTTCTTGGCCATGTGTCGCGCGGCGATCTGGGTGCCGAGCATCACGCCCATGACGTTCACCGCCATGATCTTGTCGAACATGGAAAGGTCGGCGTCGAGCAGCGGGCCGAACAGGTTGTCGGAAAGGCCGGCGTTGTTGCACATGGCGTGAAGCCCGCCGAAGGTGCTGACGGTGTAGTCCACCAGCGCCTGCACCTGGTCGCGCTGCGAAACGTCGGTGCGGAAATAGCGCACATTGCTGCCCAGCTTGTCCGCCAGGGCCTGTCCCTCTTCGTCGCGCAGGTCGGCGATGACCACCTTGGCGCCTTCCTCGACGAAGACTTCCACCATGCCCTGGCCCAGCCCGCGTGCGCCGCCGGTGACGATCGCCACCTTGCCCGCCATTTCATTCGCCATATTCCGCTCTCCCGATACCTGAACCGAATCCGTGTAGCCGCAGTTGCACTATCCCGCCCGGCAATGCCATGGGTAGGGCAACGGGAGAGCGATATGAAGAAGCGAGTTCTTGGGAACGGCCTCGAAGTCTCGGCCATCGGCCTTGGCTGTATGAGCCTGAGCGGTGCCTACGGCCCGGCCTTGAGCATGGAGGACGCCGGCAAGATGCTGCGCGGCGCCTATGACCGGGGCGTGACTTTCTTCGACACGGCCGAGATGTATGGGCCGTTCCTCGGCGAAAAGCAGGTCGGCGAGGCGTTCAGGGGCATGCGCGACAAGGTGGTGATCGCCACCAAGTTCGGATTCAAGATCGAGGAGGGCAATCCCAACGGCCAGGGCTTCGACAGCAGGCCCTCGCACATCCGCGAGGTCTGCGAGGCTTCGCTGAAGCGCCTGCAGACCGAGCATATCGACCTGTTCTACCAGCACAGGCCCGATCCCGAAGTGCCGGTGGAGGACGTAGCCGGCACGGTGCGCGACCTGATTGCCGAGGGCAAGGTAGGTCACTTCGGAATGAGCGAAGTCGATGCCCCGATGATCCGCCGCGCCCATGCGGTCTGCCCGGTCACCGCGCTGCAGAGCGAATATTCGCTGTGGACCCGCGACGTGGAGGCCGAAATCCTGCCGACGCTCAAGGAACTGGGCATTGGCTTCGTGCCCTTCAGCCCGCTCGGCCGCGGCTTCCTCACCGGGCAAGTGACGCGCGAAAACATTCCCGAGGGCGATTGGCGTGCCAACATGGTCCGCTTCAAGGGCGAGGCCTATGACCGGAACCGGGCACTTGTGGCGGCGCTGGAAGCGCTGGCGGCGAAGAAGGGGCGGAGCGCAGGGCAGTTGGCAATCGCCTGGGTGCTGGCCCAGGGCGAGGACTTCGTGCCGATCCCCGGAACCCGCAAGCTCGAACGGCTGGAAGAGAACATCGCCGCCGCCGATATCGAGCTGACGGCCGAGGACCTTGCGGAGATCGATGCGGCCTTCCCGGCTTCGGCGGTCGTCGGGGGGCGCTACTTCGAATGAGCGAGGCCGATCCGATAGCTGTGCTCGCCGAACTGGAAGACCGCGCAATGCGGGTGGAAACGCCCTGTGGGGACGGCAAGATTGTCTGGCGCGTGTGGGGAGAAGGTCCTGCCTTGGTGCTCGGCCACGGCGGCCAGGGGGCATGGTCGCACTGGGTGCGCAACGTCGACTTTTTCGCGCGGCACTACCGTGTCATCGTTCCGGACTTCCCCGGCCACGGCGACAGCGCCCTGCCCGCCAGCGAAGACCACGACGGCATTTCCGCCGCAATCCAAGGCGGCATGCGCGAGCTGCTGGCGGAGGGGGAGAAGGCCACTTTCGTCGGCTTCTCCTTTGGCGGCGCGGTGTTCACCCATTTCTCGGTGCGGCATCCTGAATGGTTCCGCCGCCTGATCATTGTCGGCACCGGCGGACTCGATACGCCGCACGGCCACGTCGACCTCGGCAGGGTCGGAGGGCTGGAAGGCGAGGAACGGCGAGCGGCGATCAGGCGCAACCTGCTCGGCCTGATGCTGCACCATCCGGACGCGGTCGATGATATGGCCATGCACCTGCTCGTCAGCAACGGGCGGCAGGCGCGGCTGAAGGACTTGCCCGGCCTCGTGATCCCGGACCGGGTGGTGAAGGTCCTTCCTGAGGTCACGGTCCAGCTCGATGCTATCTGGGGCGAATTCGACCGCCCGCACCCGACGCCCCACTTGCAGGAGGAAGTGCTGCGCCGTTTCCAGCCGGACTGCGACTTCCGGGTTATTGCTGACGCCGGCCACTGGGCGCAGTATGAACAGCCCCATCAGTTCAACGCCACTCTGCTCGACATGCTGCGCCAGCCGCGGCGGGAGACCTAAGCGATGACCACCTATACCAACGCCCGGGTTTTCGACGGCACCCGGATGCTGCCCGGCACCCGCACGGTGACGCTGGAAGGCAACCGCATCGCCTCGGTGAGCGAAGGCCCGGCCCCGGCCGGCGCCATCGACCTTGGCGGGATGACGCTGATGCCCGGCCTCATCACCTGCCACTTCCATCCGGATTTCTACAAGTTCACCCTCGCCATGGGCCTTGCCGGCGAGCCGCTGGGCAAGGAGCTACCGCCCGGCGTGCTCATGGCTATTGCCGTTCGCAATTGCGGCGTGCTGCTGGAAAGCGGCTTCACCGGCTATGTCGGCGCGGCCTGCGGGCACGATATCGACGCATCGCTCAAGATCGCGATTGCCGAGGGCATCATCCAGGGCCCGCGCATCCGCGCCTGCTCGCTGCACATCGGCACACCCGGCGATGTCAACGACAGCGTCAAGTGGTGGCGCAAGTTCGACAGCCCCGGCACCGACGTCTTCGTCAGCGGGCCGGAAGACATGCGCAAGGCGGTGCGCGAATTCATCCGGCGCGGGGCGGAAACGATCAAGATCTTCGTCAGTTCCGGCCACGGCGGCCTGCCCTGGCCGGTTTCGCGCAACATGGACCGCGACGAGATCCAGGCCGTCGTCCAGGCCGCCCACCACCGCGGCGCCAAGGTCCGCGCCCATGCCGCGACGCGCGACATGATCCGCGAATGCGTCGAGCTGGGCGTCGACATCATCGACCACGGCGACGAGATCGACGAGGAAATCATCGCCATGATGGCCGAGAAGGGCACTTTCTGGGTGCCCAGCATGGTCTACCCCGGCCTGATGCTGAAGATGGGCTGGGCCGGTCCCGACCTCCAGCGCGAACAGGACAATGCCCGCGCCATGCTGCCGGTGGCGCAGAAGGCCGGCGTGCGCATCCTCACCGGCGATGATTACAGCGGCGTGTTCCGCGATGTGCTGGAAGAAGACCCGCTCGATCACAAGGTCGGTGACTACGGCAAGGAATTCGCCTTCTACCACGCCATGGGCGGGCTGGAGCCGGCGCAGATCCTTTCCTGGGGGACGAAGAACGCCGGCGAGGCGCTGACCGGGCAGGTAGGCGAGCTTGGCATAGTCGCACCGGGCGCACTGGCGGACCTCATCGTCGTCGATGGCGATCCGCTGTCGGACCTCTCGATCCTGGCGAAGCCGCAGGAGCGGCTGAGGGCAGTGATCCGCGACGGGGTGACGGTGATCGACCGCCTGCCGCCGGGAGGACAGCGGCTGGCGGCCTAGCTTGCGAGCTATTCCCAGCCGATATCGATGAACGGCGCTGGTACGATGGGGGCGGGCCGCTCTGACCAGCTGACGTGATAACGGATGCACATGGAGTCCGGCTCGTCAAGGGCGGGCTCGGCCTCGATTGCGGGGGTGCATGGCATCTCCGCCGGCGCGGGAGCCACAGAGCACCGGACATCGGGCTTGCGGGGCAGGACGTTGGCGCTGGTAGTGAGGCCCGCGCTGCGCGGTGAGTCCGATTGCCAGGCAAGCCTGTCGAACATCGCCGCATCCGACCCGATGCCGCCGAGGCCCAGGCTCGACCTGACCGGCTGGGCGGGCGCGAATTTCTTCCAGAAGGCGCGGGCGCACTCGTCGACTTCGTTTTCGAAGCCATTCATGCCGCAAACGGCCAGCCAATCAGTCATGGCGAGGCGGACGTCCTCCCGGGTCCTGGGAACGAGTTGGCCCTTGCAAAGCTGCACGGCGATCTCGGCCCACATTTCGTGCCACTGGTTCATCGAAGGCAATGGCTCGCTCACGGGCTCCATGCCGGGCTCATCGAATTCCAGCTCGAGATCGAGGATCGGCGGAAAATGATCCTCCCGATCCTCGGCCATGGGCGGTTCGGGCATGGGCTCGGCTGGTGCCAGCAGGTCGAATCGCGGAACGGGCAGCTCGTCCTCGGGCGCACGGGCCCGCGCATCCTCTTCTGTCTCCCGCATCCCCGGCGGCTCGGCCAAGGGCTCACCTTCCGTCAGGCCGAAGTCCTCGCGGTGGCGGCCCAGGGCTTCGACAATACGCTGGCGGCTTTCGCGCCACATGTCGCCAGTGGCCGGGGCGAGATTTTCGGACTTCGGATAATTGCGCGTTTCCAGATCGATTCGCGGGCCGATCCTGCCCACCACGAGGTCCAGGTAGGTCACGAAGCCCATGGTCGTTTCCGCGATCATCTGGAAGGCCCGGGGGTTTAGCGACAACGGCCTGACACTTTCGGCAAGCGCCCCGACGAGCCGGCTTGCCTGGCCCTCGAACAGTTCCACCGTTGCCCGGCCGGTAATACCGGCCCGCGCGAAAACGCTGCCCTGGCGCTCGCCATAATAGGCCTTCAGGTGCTGGTCGATGACCACCTTGCAGCGATGATACTGCTCGTCCATCGCGCTCTGGATCTTGGCGCGAATAACCCAGTTGAACGGGTCCGCCACTTCCTTGCGATTCTTGCCTGCCAAGATTGCCAGATCCATCGACGCCTCCTGCCCGAACCCCGGCCGAGATGCCGGTTCGGTTAGGGAAGTCCATCACTTCAGGCTTAAGCCGGGCAGAACGTTTGCGGTTAACGCGTGGTTTGCCATGGCAGCGCGCGTTTGCCTGCGCTCCGGCGGCGAGGCAGCGCTCACCCCGGGTCGAACTCCACCGGCAGTCCCGCAATCCCCCAGACCCCGATGAACGGCCGCCAGCCCAGCGGCCCCGGCGACTTGGGGTTCCTCAGCCGCTGCGCGATCAGGTGCAGTCCCTCCGCCAGTTGCGCGCGAGCGACGAACTGCCCGATGCACATGTGCGCGCCGAGGGCAAAGCCGAGGTGGGGGTTCGCCTGCTCGCGCTCCGGGCGGAACAGGTGGGCGTCTTCCGCCACCGCCGGATCGCGGGCGATGACGCTCCAGGGAAACCACAGGGTAGTGCCGGCCGGCATGTGGACGCCGCGGTAGTCGATGGGGGCCGTCAAAAGCCGGTTGGTGGTGGTCGTGGCATGGAAGCGCATGGTCTCGTCGATCACCTTGCCGCACCAGGCATAGTCCTCGGCGCAGCGGGCATAGACGTCCGGGCGCTGGACCAGCTCGTGCATGGCCAGGGTCAGCACGTTCTTCGAGGTGTCGTAGCCGGCGACGATGAAGAAGATCAGCAGGTCGCAGATCTCCCGCATGGTCATGCCGCCGCGCGCCTTGGCCTCGATGAACAGGTCGAGGAGGTCCTCGTCGCCGGATGGGCCTGCCTTCTCGCGCCCTTCGACGAGACCGTGAGCGAAGGCATCGATCTCCTCAGTCGCGGCCTGCAGTTCGGGCAGGTACTTCGGATCCATGGCGACGCTCAGCGCCAGCGCGTCCATCGACTTGCGCAGGCCCGGTATCGCTTCCGGCGGCGCGCCGATCAGGCGGCACATGACGGTGATCGGGAAGTGCGAGGCGAAGTGTTCGAAATCGAATTGGCCCTTGGGGGCCCATTCGTCGAGCAGCCTCGTGATCACTTCGCGCATCAGCGGGCGGTGGGCATTGGCCTGCCGGGGTGTGAAGCAGGGAGCGAGGATATCGCGCAGGCGCTTGTGCTCCGGACCGCCGCGGGCAAGGATGTGGCTTTCCTGGAAGCGCCCCCAGGGCGTGCCGGCCGCACCCATCATCTCGACCATTTCCGGATAGGGCGTGCGCATGTACCCCGCCTCCAACGCCATCAGCTCGCGCACCGCGCGGTATTGGGTGACAACGAAGCCGAGGTTGGACGTCGCCAGCCAGGGGTGCGCCGCCCTTGCCGCGTCGAAATGCGGAAAGGGGTTCGCACCGAATTCCGGCTCATCCATCGCCAGGTGCGGCAGTTCCAGTTCGCCGATCTGTTGCACGCGTCCGCTCCCGGTTGACCTTCCGCCCAGCATGGCGAATACCCGCGCCCTGGAAAAGAGAGGAAGTGCCCGCAATGATCCCTGCCATGCGAAACCGGCAATACGTCCAGATGGCCTGGGTCGTGCCCGACCTCGAAGAGGCCATCGCGCAGTGGCTCAAGACGACCGGTGCAGGGCCATTCTTCCTGTTCGAAGCACTCCGTTTCGACGATGCGAACTATCGCGGCACGCCGATGGACGTGGCCCCCTGCCGCGCCGCCATCGGCCAGCACGGCGACATGCAGATCGAGCTGATCCAGCCGCTCGACAATTCGCCCGGGATCTGGGGCGACGTCGGCCCGCGCGACCGGGTCCATTTCCACCATACCGGCCTCTATTGCCAGGACTACGAGGCGGAAAAGGCGGCGATCATGGCCTCGGGAGCGGAAGTGGCCTTCGAAGGGCTGATGATGGGGGCGAAGACCGGCTATCTCGATACCGCCCCGACGTTGGGCTTCATGACCGAGCTGATCACCGCCAATCCCGTCGCGGAACAGGTCTTCGCCGCCTTCCGCTCGGCCGCCGAAGGCTGGGACGGATCGGACCCGATCCGGACGCTCGGCTGATCATGCGCGGAGCGGCGCGGCGCTGATGTCCGCCGCCAATCACGAGTTGCGGCGGCGGCGGATCGCCGAAATCGTCCTGCGCGTCATCACCGAAGAGGGCCTGGAGGCCGCGACCGTGCGGCGGATAGCCTCGGAAGTGGGCTACAGCACGGCGGTGGTAACGCACTATTTCGCCAACAAGAACGACCTGCTTCTCTCCGCATTCCGCACGCTGGGCGAGCGCAACCAGGTGAAGTTCGACGAGTGCATCGCGCGCGATCCGCCGGATCTCCTGGGCTTCCTCATGTCGATGTCGGCCCTGGATCAGGTAGACGGTTCGGCCTGGCGCGCCTGCATCGCCTTCTGGGACCGGTCCTTGCGCGATCCGGCCTTCGCCGCGGAGCTGCGCCGCTGGATCGGAGAGGTGCTGACGCGGATCGAGCAATTCATCGCGGTGCTGCGCCCCGACTGCCCCGAACCGCGCCGCATCGCTACGCAACTGTTCGATCTTGTGCAGGGCCTGTCCACCCACCTGCTGTTCGACGAGGATTGCTGGACGGTCGAGGCGATCCGCGATGCACTGGCACGGGAAGTGGCTGTGCTGCTGGGCTTGTAACGCCTGTTTGATTTCCGACCCCGGCCGGGTTGCAGTGCCATTGCAGGCCGACCTATGGTAAGCCGAAGCTAAAGCATGGCGACGGCATTCTCGCGTGAAATGATCGCGATCAAGGATGGATGGAGTGCATTCGGGAACTCCTCCACCCGGCGCGAAACGACTGGAAGGATATCGGAATGGCTACTGTAGTTTCACCCTGCCGCACGGTCACGGCGGACGAGGTCGCCCATTACCATGACAAGGGCTGGGTGATGCTGCGCAAGTTCGTCGATCCCGACATGCTGCGCACCGTGCTGCGCATCGCCAAGGGCGTGATGGGCGAGGATGGCGACAGCAACCCGCCCTATGGCATCGACCAGCCCTATTTCAACGCCATGCTCGGCGGGCTCCATGCCAATGACGAGGTGCGGCCGATCTTCGGCGGCCTTGGCGCAGCGGCCAAGGCGCTGATGGCGCGCAAGACCGATGCCGGAATTCGCCTGTTCAACGAATTCTATGCGCCCAAGCTGCCGGCGGCGAAGAAGACGAAGAACATGGGCAACGGGCCCACGAGTTTCCATCAGGACTACATAACCTTCGCGGTCGATCGCTCGGGCGGGATGACCTGCTGGATGCCGCTGGAAAGCTACGGACCCGAAGCGGGGACGATGTCGTTCATCAACGGCTCGCACAAGCTGGGCGTGCTGGGCAACTACACCGCCTATGACGGCAAGGACATCCGCGAAGTCTGGCCGGAATTGAACGATCTCGAGATGTCGGAAGCCATGACCTACGAGCTCGGCGATATCACCATCCACAACCACCTGACCGTCCACGGCGCTGGCTCCAACCAGATGGACCGCCCGCGCTGGGCCTATCTCGTGCTGCCCCAGCCCGCCGACGCCCGCTGGAACGGCGCCCCGCCCGAGGCCTTCGACCCGGCGGCGCACAAGATGACGCCCTACGGCAAGTTCCCGGACGAGGCCTTTCCGATCATCGCCTGACGTCAGGCATGGAGAGTCCCGGTTCCGCGCGACAGGCGTCGCGCGGTTTCGGCGACCAGCTTGCCCAGTGCCTCGCAATCCTCGGCCGGCGCGCGTTCGCTCGGCGCGGAAAGCAGCACTGCGCCAACCGGACGCCCGTCCCATTCGAAGATCGGCGCGGCGACGTTGGTCGAGCCGGGGGCCACTTCGCCCAAGCTGACCGTATAGCCGCGCTGGTGAGTCAGCGCGAAATCCGCAAGCAGGCCCGCATCGGGCGCAGCTCCAATGAATTCGCACTGCTGCCCGGGCGGGAAATAGGGTAGCATAGACCTCGCCGTGGCGCTGTGCGGCGCGGGTATGGTCAGGCCGACAGGCGGTGCGGAACGCAGGAAATGCGGGCTCTCCAGCACGTCGATGACGATGAACCTGTCGCCGTCCGGCACGTTGAGCAGCACGGATTCCCCGGTCTGCTTCCACAACTCTTCCAGCGCGGGGCGCGAGCGGCGCCGCAAGTCGTGGTTGCCGTGCGCATGCCGGGCGACGGCATGGATGTGCCCGGTCAGCTCCCAGCGCGAACCGCCGCCCGGTGCAATGCGGATCCAGCCCTCTTCCGACAGGGTGGCGATGGCCCGTTGGGTCGCGGCGATATTGGTGCCCAGCAGCCGTGCGAGATCGCTGAGCCCGACGGGCTGGTGGCTTGCAATCCGTTCCAGCGCGCAGAGAATGCGCGCGCCACTTTGGCTGGGTTTGACGGCCATATGCCCGGGGCCTAAATTATCGAATAGTGAATCACAATATCACATAGTGATACTTTCTTCCGCAAAGGGAACAAGTGGGGAGTTTCCCCGGTAGAGGGAATGAATATGAGCGAAGTCCGGATCGAGCCGCTGCGGGACGACCTTGCGTTTGGCGCCCGCGTCACCGGGATTACCGAGGAAGCGCTGCAAGACGAGGCCCTGCGCGAAAGCCTTCGCCAGACTTTCGAGGAGCGCGGGCTGATCGTGTTCAACGGTGTCGAGCCGACGAACCGCATGCAGATCGCGCTGTCCAAGGTGTTCGGCAAGCTAAAGGACCACCCGGTCGATGCCGTGGAGAAAGTCGACAATGACGAGCTGCGCGGGGCGATCAAGGTGACCAGCGATCCCGCCTATGGCGATATCGTCGAGATCGACGGCACGGTCTATTCAAGCTGGCTGCCCTGGCATTTCGACCACTGCTACAACAACCAGCTCAACCGCGCCGGCGTGCTGCGCCTTGTCGTGCCGACGCCCAATGGCGGCCAGACCTGCTTCATGGACGGGATCGAGCTCTATCGGCAGTTCTCGCCGGAGCTGCTGCGGCAGATCGAAGGCGCTTCTGTGATCTATTCGCTCGACATGCAGCCCGACCACATCCGCTTCGGCAGGCCCGAGAACTTCCGCGTGCATCAGGTCGATCCCAAGCAGTTCGAAATCCTGGAGCAGGCGAAGAACTATCCGCGCTCGATCCACCCGGCGGTCTGGACGCGCGACAGCGGCGAGAAGGTGCTGCATTTTTCGCCGTGGATGGCCGAAGGCATCGAGGGGCGCGAGAATGACGAGGGCGATGCCCTGCTCCATGCCGCCACCGGGGAGCTGATCCGGCTGGCCGAGGCGGGCTGCTATGTCCACGACTGGAAGAGCGACGACATGCTCATCTGGGACAACTGGCGCGTGTTGCACCGGGTGACCGGCTGCACCCCGCCGCACCCGCGCGAAATCTACCGCTCGACCATCGAGGGCGACTACGGCCTCGGCCGGTTCGAAGGGGGTGACAAGGGGCGGTACAGGGTGCTGGAGAAGACGACGGTCTAGGACGGAGCGCACAAGATGTCCGACAACGCCCAGGTCATGCGGGGCATTCGCCGGGAGCTGTTCCGGACGATACTCGACCATGCCGCAGCCGGTACCACCGTGCTGGCACCCGAACCTTTGCGGATCGAGGCCTCGGCCTATTTCGACGAGGCCGAGTTCGCGCGCGAACAGCGCCGGCTGTTCCGCGAAACGCCGCTGCTGGTCTGCCTCTCCTGCGACCTGCCCGATCCTGGCAGCTTCCGCCTGTTCGAGGATACCGGCGTGCCCATCGTCGTCGCGCGCGGCAAGGACGAGCGGGTGCGCGCCTTCCTCAACGTCTGCGCCCATCGCGGAGGCAAGGTGGTGCGCGATGAGGAAGGGCAGGCCAGCCGCTGGACCTGCCGCTACCACGGCTGGACCTATGACACTTCTGGCGAGGTCATCGGCGTGCCGTCGGAAGACTTCTTCTGCGGCAAGATCGGTGAAAATTCGCACCTGACCCCCGTTCCCGCCGAGGAACGCCACGGCATGGTCTTCGTCCTCGCCGATCCCGGCGGCAAGATGGACCTCGACGCCCACCTCGCGGGCTTCGGTGAGGAGCTGGAGCGGCTCCACTTCGTCGCTGCCGAGCCTTTCATGGAGCAGAAGTTCCACAGCACTTCCAACTGGAAGTACGCGATGGACACTTACCTGGAGAGCTATCACCTCACCTCACTCCACCGCGACACCTTCGCGCATGTGTTCGAATCGAACCTGTTCCTGCTGGATAGCTGGGGTCCGCACTACCGCTTCACTTTCCCGCACAAGGGCGTGCGCCAGTGGATCGGCAAGCCCGAGGCGGAATGGCCGATCGACGCCCTGCCGCTGACCTATTTCCTGTTCCCCAACACGATCATCGCGGTCGGCTCGGTCAGCGCCAATGGCACCAGCTTTTCGACGCACCGACTGTTTCCGATGTCGGTGGGCGAGATGTATGCCAACGTCCGCATGTACGGGCTGGAAGGCATTCGCTCGGAGGAGCAGCGAGTGGAGATGACTGCCAATTTCGAGCGCATCAAGGACGCGGCGCTTGATGAGGACTATGCCGTCACCGGTGAGAGCTGGCGCGGCATGACCGAGTTGCCCAAGGGCGCGAAGTTCATCCTCGGCCGCCACGAGATCGGCGTGCAGATGTTCCACCAGAACATCGACCGCGCCATGGGCCGCAGCTTGCAGCAACCGGCGGAGGCAAGGGCATGAGCGACGTGATCGAAGCCGAACCGGCGCTGCGCACCCTGCGCCGCGAACTCGCCGGGCCGCTGGTCGAGAACATCCGGCGCGGCGAAACGGCGCTGTCGCCCGGCGTGCTGCAGGAGGACATTGCCTTCTATCTCGACTCCGCCCGCTTCCCACGCGAGCAGGCGAGCCTGTTCCGCTCGATGCCGATCTTCGCCTGCCTCTCCAGCGACCTGCCCGAGCCCGGCTCGTTCCGCACCTTCGACGAGGCTGGCGCGCCGATGCTGCTGACGCGCTGCAAGGACGGCAAGGTGCGCGCCTTCCTCAACACCTGCCCTCACCGCGCCTCGCGCGTGGTGCGCGAGGCCAGTGGCAAGGCCAACCGCTTCACCTGCCGCTTCCACGGCTGGACCTTCGATAACACCGGTGCCTGCATCGGCATCCCCGACGAGACCAATTTCTGCGGCGAAATCGGCCACCAGAAGCACCTCGTCGAATGCCCCGCCGCCGAACGCCACGGCCTGGTCTTCGTCCGCTCCGCTCCCGGCCCGGAAATCGACCTCGCCGCCCATTTCGGTGAGTTCGACCGCGATTTCGCCGCCATCGGCTTCGAGAGCGCGGAAGTGGTCCATTCCGACGACATCCATGTCGAAGCCAACTGGAAGTACGGGCTCGACACCTTCTTCGAAACCTATCACCTCAACTCCCTGCACCGCGAGACCTTCAAGGGCCTGTTCTCGCCGATCTGCGTGTTCGACACTTCCGGCCCGCACCATCGATATACCTTCGCCCCGCTCGGCATTGCCCACTGGCCGGACATGGCGCCGGACGAATGGCCGCTCGACCTGATCCCGCTGCAATACTTCATCTTCCCCAACACCATCGTCTCGGTCGGCTCGACCAGCGCCAGCGGCCTCACCATCAACGTGCACCAGATCTTTCCGAGCGCCCACGACCGCTTCGTCTCGCGTCTCTCCTATTGCGCTCTGGGCGGACTCAAGTCGCCCGAGCACCGGGCCGAGGTAGATGCCGCCTACCTAAGGGCGCGGGCGGCGCTGGTGGATGAGGACTATTCCGTCGCGGCAGAAAGCCACCGCGGCCTGCTGGGCCTCGCGCCGGGAACCACGCTACCGGTCGGCCGGCAGGAGATCGGCGTGCAGAATTTCCACGCCAATATCGCCCGGCTGGCGGGCTAGGCCGCCCAGCCGATCCAGCCGCGCAGCGCCTTGCCCAGCACCCACTCGCGCGCATCCGCTGACAGGCCTGGATCGGCGAGTACGCCATAGAGCAGGTCGGCCCAGGTCTCGCCGCGCTGGTTCACCGAGAAGTCGCTGGCCCACATCACCCGCTCCTTGCCGAAGGCGGAGAGGGCCTTGCGCAAGATGGGCCGCAGGCCCTCCCCGGGCCATGCCGGGCGGTCGAACATGGCCGAGGCGTGGCCCCACTTGAGTGCGACGTTCGAATGTTCCGCCAATGCAAGGATGCGGTCGAACATCGCCACTTGCTCGGCCTCGCAGAGGGCGGGAAGCTGGGCAAAGCCGGTGCGCATGGAATTGCTGTAAATGCCACAGTGATCGACCGCGATGCGGCAGTCCGGCACGGTCCGCGCCAGCCGCGAAACGGCATCCGGGCTATCCGGGCAAAAGACGAACAGCGGCAGGCCGTTTTCCGCAGCCGCGCGGGCGATGTGGTCATAGCCGCCCTCGGCAAAGCTTTGGCGCAGGGTGGGGGACAGGCCCGGATCGATGCGCAGCGCCCGCCCGCCCGGCGCATCGCGCACTTGCCGGATGACATTGGCAAACTCGGGATCGTCGCGGGAAATCCGCAGCAGGTAGGACATGCGGTCGGGATGAAGCTGCGAGGCCAGCTCAGCCGTCGGCGCGACAGGCCGCTGCACGCCGTTCGCCAGCACATGGTGCGGCTCATTGGCGAAGGCCCGCAACCAGTATTCGTCGATCAGCACTCCCTTGATGCCGAGCACATCCATTTGCGCCAGGGTTTCCTCGATCCGGCCGGGGCCGAGGTGGATCTGTGCGTCGAGGATGTCGGCGGGTCGCGTCATGCCGGCAGCCCTTCCGGAATCCAGTTCGGCTGCCGCTTCTCCATGAAGGCGTCCATGCCCTCGCGCGCCTCGGAGCCGGGCTGCATCAGCGAGGCGAACATCGTCTCGTAGTCGATGCGGGCATATTGCTGGTTGAGCATGCGCTTGACGTGGGCGCGGCAAGTCGGAGCGGTCTGCAGGATCTCGACCGCCGCCTTGCGCGCCTCGGCCTGCAAGTCCTCGTGCGGCACGACGCGGGATATGAGGCCGATGCGCAGCGCCTCTGCGGCATCGATCTTGCGGGCCGAAAGCAGCAGGTCGCGCGCCTGGGCCATGCCCACGTGGATCGGCAGGATCGCCGCGTAGGTCGCATCGATGATGCCGCGCAGCAGTTCCGGCACGCGGAAGCTCGCCCGCTCGGAGCAGACGGCCACATCCGACAGCATGGCCACAAGCAGCCCGCCCGCCTGGCAAATGCCGTTGACCGCCGAGATCACCGGTGCGCGGCTCTCGCGCACGGTGACGAAGGGCAGGCATTCATAGGCCAGGCCATTGGGCACCGGCTCGTCGCCTTCCTCGTATCGGCCGCCGAGATCGCCGCCGGGCGCGAAGACATCGCCGGTGCCGGTGATGATCAGCGCACGATAGGGATTGTCCGGCGCATTGACGAAGTGGACCGCCTTCTTGATCCCGAAATACATCGATGGGGTGAAGGCGTTGCGGGCATTGGGCCGGTCGATCGTCAGCCACAGCAACGGGCCTTCCGCCTCCAGCCGCAGGTTCTTCGTGCCGAGATTGAAATCGACCGCTTCCATGATCCTCTCCTTTTTTCACCGGGCCCTATGGCCTTGCCTTCCCGCCATGCTGCAAGCAGGATGCCGCCATGACAAGCCAGAACCTCGATAATCGCGGCCCCTTCCCGCTTCCGACCCAGCTTGCGGAGATCACTCCGGCCTGGCTGGATGCCGCGTTGAAGGTGAGGAACCCCGGCGTTACCGTGCGCGATGCCGATATCCTCGACGTCAACCACGGCACCTGCACCAAGGTACGCGTGCGGCTGGACATGGACGAGGCAGGCCGCGCGGCGGGCATCCCGGAGCGGGTGATCCTCAAGGGCGGTTTCGAGGCGCACAGCCCGTTGATGCACTACATGCACGGCCAGGAAGTCCACGCCTATGCCGACGTCGCCCCGCACTCGCCGCTGCGCATGCCGCAAAGCTGGTTCGCGGCCTATGACGGCGAGCGGCAGGGCATCGTCATCATGGACGACCTGGTGGCGCGCGGGGTGGAGTTCCTCCACCCGCAAAGGCCGCAGGAGCCCCAGCAAGTGGCCAGGCGGCTGACCCGCCTCGCGCAGCATCATGCGCTGCGGTGGAACTCGCCGGAGATCCAGCCCGGGGGGCAGTTCGGCTGGGCCAGCCATATCGCCGATGCCACCTATTTCCCGACCGTTCTCGTGCCCGATATCTGGAAGGGTTACGTCGACAGCGCGCGCGGCGCGGCCGCCTCGGTCTGCTTCCACGATCTCGACTGGATGATCGAGGCGGTCGACAAGTACAACCGTTTCGCCAAGACCCTGCCGACGACGCTGATCCACGGCGATACCCACCTCGGCAATCTCTACATCGACACGGATGGCGAGCCCGGTTTCTTCGATAGCCTGCCGCACCTTGCCCCGGCGATGTACGAGGTCAGCTACCACGTCACCGGCGCGCTCGACGTGCCGGTGCGGCGCAAGCACGAACGCGAGCTGGTCGAGCATTACCGGCAGGAACTGATCCGCTGCGGCGTCGACGCGCCATCGCTGGACGAGTTCATGCACCAGTTCGGCGTGTTCCTGGCGAACGGCTATGCCATCTTCCTGGTCAACGCCTCCGAGTTCCAGCCCGAAGCGATCAACACCGCCTATACGGCCCGGTTTTCATCGGCGATGCTGGATCATGACACCATTGGGCTGCTGGCGGCGTTGCCTTGATGAGGAAGCGTGGACCAATCAGGCCTGAATGATCGTCGGTTTCCGCTGAGCCAATGAGGTGAGGTGTATGTAAGAATAGGGGTCGAAAACGGACGTTAGCAAAGTATTCGGCGTTTCCAGTTTACTCAAACCAGATGACGATTGAAGGTCAGAAGTTCTACCCTGGCGAGACAGCTACGCCTGAACAAATCATTCAACTGGCGAGCGAGTACCGGCGTGCCGCTGAGGAATTGTTACAGTCTGGCCGACGTGGCCAACCTCTCTCGCGCGCACCTTTCCGAATGGTGGCCATTCACGCGATCGAACTCTACCTCAACGCCCTTCTTCTCGCCGCAGGACACACTGCTGGTAAGGTCAGAGGTCTGCAACATGACCTGGGCGCTCGAACACAACTTGCGCTCGCGACGAAGCTCCATCTCAAAAAGCGGACTATGCATCATCTGCAGACGCTCACTCAGACGCGAGAGTACTTGCTCACACGCTACGATCCTGCTGCCTCGACCGCATCCGAGCTTAACCGGCTGTCAGCAACACTTACGGAGATCGCGGAGAAGGTAACGCTCGTGATAGGTCCCACACGCGCGAAAAATTGATGGTTTGCCACGCTGTGATGTCCGGAATGCAGTTTTTGGATCAGCTGGCCGACAACCTGGCATTAGTGATAGTTTGTCAAAGACCTGCCGAGACCCTGCCAGTTCAGCCTTTGATCCTCAATGCCCCGCCTGCGGCCCCCGCTTCAGCCCCGACAGCGCTAGCTGCTCGTCGATCTGCGCCATCAGCCGGTCCAGCCCCGCCTGGTCGTTGCTCTCCGCCCTGGCCACAAGCACGTCCTGGGTGTTCGAGGCGCGCAGCAGCCACCAGCCGTCGGGGGTGGTCACCCGCACGCCGTCGGTCGCGTTGACGTCGGCCCCGGCTGCCGCCAGCCGTTCCTTCACTTCGCCGACCACCGCGAACTTGCGGCTCTCGTCGACCTGGAAGCGCAGCTCGGGCGTGTTGACCAAGGCCGGCATCTCGCCGCGCAGCTCGGTAACCGACTTGCCCAGCCGCGCCGAGGCGGCGATCAGGCGGATCGCGGCGTAAAGCGCGTCGTCGAAGCCGTAGTACTGGTGGGCGAAGAACACATGCCCGCTCATCTCGCCGGCCAGCGGCGCATGAGTTTCCTTCATTTTGGATTTAATCAGGCTGTGTCCGGTATTCCACATAAGAGGTTGTCCACCAAGATTGGACACCTTCTCGAATAGGGCTCTGGAAGCCTTCACATCGGCAATAATCGTGGATCCCGGCTCAAGGCGAAGGAGGTCTTCTGCGTAGATCATGAGCAACTGGTCGCCCCAGATCACCCGGCCCTCGCCGTCCACCGCGCCGATGCGGTCGCCGTCGCCGTCGAAGGCCACTCCGAAGTCGAGCCTCTTTGCCGCGACGAGAGCCTTCAGATCGGCCAAATTCTTCTCCTCCGTGGGGTCCGGATGATGGTTCGGGAACGCCCCATCCACTTGGGTGAAGAGAAGATGGTGTTCTCCGGGAAGCTTTTTGGTCAGCAGCTCGACGGCGGGGCCGGCGGCGCCGTTGCCCGTGTCCCAGCCGATCCGAAGAGCGGACAGCCGATCCTGGCCGATCCCAGCCAGCCCTTCGACCAGTCGATCGATATAAGCGCCGAGCACATCGCGGCTCTCGGACTGGCCCTCTCCGCTGAGCCAGTCACCGGCCGCGGCCATTTCGCCGAGTTTGAGGATGTCCTTGCCAAAGAACGGCCGGCCACGAAATACCATCTTGAAGCCATTATAATTGGCGGGATTGTGGCTGCCAGTTATCTGAATGCCGCCCTGCACATCTTCCATTGAGGCTTCGGCGTAATAGAGCATCGGCGTCGGCCCCATGCCGACGCGCACGGCATCGACGCCGCTGACGTTGAGCCCTTCCACCAGCGCCTGTTCCAGCATCGGCGAGCTCAGCCGCCCATCGCAACCCACCGCCACTTTCGTTCCGCCATCCCGCCGCAGCAGGGTTCCGAAGCCGCGCCCGATCGCCCGCGCATCCTCCGCGCCCAGGGTTTCGCCGATGATGCCGCGGATGTCGTATTCTCGAAGGACAGTGGGATGGAACGTATGCGTCATGGGGATGTCAGGTTCCTTCTGGCAATTGGTCGATCAGGAGGTCGCGCGCCGCGTTGGCTTCGTGGACCTGGTCATTGGTGCCGCCCCTATCGGGGTGGACCATTGCAATAAGGTTGCGGTGGGCCTCGATGATTTCCTGGCGAGAGGCATTTTGCCGCACGCCCAGCAGCTTGCGCGCGCGAAACAGCGCCTGGTTGCGGGGCGAAGCAGGGCGCAGGAAATCCCAGGGCCAGCGTTGCGTCAGGAGCTTGCAGGCGATGGAAGCCAGCGCCAGCAGCCAGAGATACTTCACGCAGTCTCCTCCAGCGCCAATGCGGGCTGCGGCCGCGCCGGCGCTGGCAGGTTGAGCCCTGCGAGCAGCGCGCGCAGTTCCTGACGGGCGACGAGGTGGCTGGTGCCCAGTTCGCCGAGCTGGCCCTTGTCCAGCAGGGTGAGCCCCGATGGAAACAGCTCTCGGTAGATGACGCGTTCAGACAAGCCATTGGCGATACGAAAGCCGACGCGCCGGGAAAGCTCCGTCAGCGCGCCGTCGAGCCGCTTCATGTTGCGCGCCTCGGTATAGCCGGTGCGGTTGCGAACCACGACCCAGTCCATCTCGCGCCCCGCGCCGGTTGCCTCGCGCTCGCGAATGGTGGTCATCGCCCGCTTCTTGCGCGCTTCCCAGATCAGTTCGGCATAGAACGAGAGGCGGCGGACCTTGAAGGTTTCGGCGTCGACCTGCCCGATAAGGTCGAAATCGACGAAGCTGTCATTGAGCGGGGTGACCAGCGTGTCGGCGCTGGTGGCGGCATAGCGCGCGAAGGGATCGTCGCGGCCAGGGGTGTCGAACAGAAGGAAGTCCATGCCCTCGCCCATTTCCTGCGAGAGCGCGTCGAGCTCCTCGATGGTCTCGCCCTGGAACACGGCAAAGCGCGCGCCCGGCAGCTGGATGCCGCGCCGGCGCTCTGTTTCGGCGCGGTTTTCCAGATAGCGGTGCAGGGTGCGCTGGCGCGGGTCGAGGTCGACCGCCGCCACTTTCGCCCCCTGGTAGGCAAGGGCGATGGCGATATGGACGGCGGTGGTCGACTTGCCGGTGCCGCCTTTTTCATTGGCGAAGACGATTCGATGTGCACTCACGGGGTAATCTGCGCTTTCCTTGAACACTTGCCGCCCGCGTATCGACGGGGCTAGGCGGGGCGAATCTTATCCAAGGGTGGACCCCCATGCAAATCGTCGAGACGCTCGATCCACTACGCAATGCTGTCGAAGGCCTGCGCCGCGACGGGCCGCTGGCGCTGGTGCCCACCATGGGCGCGCTGCACGAAGGACACCTGACGCTGGTGCGCGAGGCGCGAAAGCTGGCGGCGCATGTCGCGGTGTCGATCTTCGTCAACCCGCGCCAGTTCGGGGCGAACGAGGACCTCTCCGCCTACCCGCGCCCCTTCGAGCGCGACATCGAACAGTTGCGCAGCGAGGGCGTCTCGTTGGTCTGGGCCCCTTTGCTGGAAGCGATGTATCCGCCGGGCTATGCCACCAATATTTCGGTCTCGGGGGTGAGCGACAGCCTCTGCGGCGAAGCCCGGCCCGGGCATTTCGACGGAGTGGCGACAGTGGTCTGCAAGCTGTTCAACCAAGTCCGGCCAGACATCGCCCTGTTCGGCGAAAAGGACTGGCAGCAGCTTGCCGTTATCCGCCGCATGGCCCGTGACCTCGACCTGGTGCTGCCCCATGCCGACCGGATCCTCGGCGTGCCGACAGTACGCGAGGCGGACGGGCTCGCCATGAGCTCGCGCAATGCCTACCTGACGGCTCGGGAGCGGGCCAATGCGGCCGCCCTGCCCAACGGCATGCGCGAAGCAATCGCCCGGATCGCGGCGGGCGAGCCTGCCGCTGCCTGTCTGGACAGGTTGAAGCAACAATTGCTGGCCGCCGGCTTTGCCTCCATTGATTATGCCGAACTGCGAAACGCCGACAGCCTGACGCCGCTCGACGCCCCCGGCAATGCCAGCGCGCGCCTGTTCGTCGCCGCCCGAATTGGCAAGGCCCGGTTAATCGACAACATGGCAGTCACCCCACCGAGTCAGGATTAGGTTGACGAATTTCGCCAATTGCCGGGAAAAGCAATTCCGCTAGACTCCCGGCAAATCCAGGCGAGGCTGCCATTCCGGCAGTCCGTCGCGCACAGGGGGATCCAGAATGAAGAAACTCGCAGTTTCCGCTCTAGCCACGGCGCTGGTGGTTGCGGCTACTCCCGCCATGGCCGCCGATCGCGGTTCTTCCGGCCACCAGGCGCAGCAACGCGGCATCCAGGAAATCCCGCGCTGCGATCACCGCCTCGGCACCATCGCCATTGTCGAGCCCGACAACCAGTGGTGGCGCGAATACAACCTCGGCAGCCCCGAGGCGATCATCAAGATCATCGTCCAGGAATCGGGCTGCTTCGGCCTGGTCAACCGCGGCCGCTCGATGCAGAGCCGCGCCATGGAGCGCGCGCTGGCCGATAATGGCGAGCTGCAGGACAATTCCAACGTCGGCCGCGGCCAGGTGAAGACCGCGGATTATTTCCTCGAGCCCGATATCGTCTCGGCCAACCGCAATTCGGGCGGCAGCAATGTCGGCGGCGTGCTCGGCGGCATCGGCGGCATGTTCGGCCACGGAGCGGGCGCCATCCTCGGCGGCATCAACGTCCGCAAGGGCGAGGCGAATGTCACGCTTTCGCTGGTGAATGCGCGCACGACCGAAGAGGAAGTTCTGGCGCAAGGCTATTCCCGCAAGAGCGACGTCAGCTTCGGCGTGGGCGCGGGCGGCTGGTTCGGTGGCACCTTCGCGGCGGCCGGCGGCGGCGGTTACCAGAACACCGAGATCGGCCAGATCATCGTGCTGGCCTATATCGACGCCTACCGGAAGATGGTGACGCGGCTGGGCGGCCTGCCCGACAACGCATCGCAAGCTGCCCCGCAGGCGAAGCCTTAGCAAGCTTCCCGGGCACCACATTTGTGCTTGGGAAGCGGCCACTGAACCGATAGTCCTCCCGCTCGCCATGCACGACAGGTGCGGGCGAGGGGAGAGACTGCCGGATGGCCGGAGGCAATCGAAACAATTGGCGCCGCGCGCTCTATGCGCTCCTGCTTCCTATGGCTCTTGGCGCCGGCGCGCCTCGCCTGCTGCCCGGTGCGGGCGACGACTGGACGGACCATGGCGGCGGCTCCGATGAAAGCGGATTCAGCAGGCTTGACCGGATCACGCCGGCCAACGTTTCGCGGCTGGGCCTTGCCTGGCAACTCGAGCTGCCCGGCGAGCAGACGCTGGAGGCGACACCGCTTGCGGTCGGCGGCATGCTCTATTTCACCGGCAGCCATGCGGAGGTTTACGCGGTCGATGCCCGCAACGGCAGGCTCAAGTGGAAATACGATCCGGAAACCTGGAAGGTCGATCCCGACCGGCTGGCCTTCACCGTCTTTCCGGTCAACCGCGGCGTCGCCTATGACAAGGGCCGTGTTTTCGTCGCATCGCTCGACGGGCGGCTGATCGCGCTCGATGCCGCCAGTGGCGCGGTGCTCTGGAGCGTGAAAACGCTGCCCGAGCGCGGCTATCACACCAGCACCGGCGCGCCGCGCACGTTCAACGGGAAAGTGATCATCGGCCAGGGCGGCGCGGACATCGGCATGCGTGGCTTCGTCACCGCCTATGACCAGGCGACCGGCAAGCAGCTCTGGCGGTTCCATACCACTCCCGGCACTCCCGAGGAGAACAGGGGCAATCCCGCCATGGAACGCGCGGCGCAGACCTGGGACGGCGATTGGTGGAAGCGCGGCACCGGCGGGACGGTGTGGAACGGCATCACCTTCGATCCCGAGCTCAACCGCATCTACATCGGCACCGGCAACGGCGGGCCCTATGACCCTGCCATCCGCAGCCCGGGCAAGGGCGACAACCTCTATCTCTGCTCGATCGTCGCGCTCGACGCGGACACCGGCCAGTATGTCTGGCACTACCAGATAAATCCGCGCGAGGGCTGGGACTACAAGGCGACGGCGGGAATGATCGCAACGACGCTCACCATCGACGGACGTCCCCGCAAGGTGCTGATGCAGGCACCGACCAATGGTTTCTTCTACGTGCTGGACCGCGAGACCGGCAGGCTCATCTCCGCCGAGAAATACGGCAAGGTCACCTGGGCGGAGCGGATCGACCTTGCCACCGGCCGCCCTGTCGAGCGCCCCAACATCCGCTTCGAAAGTGGCGATATCACCATGTACCCGGGCTCGTCCGGCGCGCACAACTGGCAGGCGATGAGCTTCAGTCCGCGCACCGGGCTGGTCTTTATCCCTTACATGCAGCTCGGCACCCGCTTCACCAAGGGCAGGCCGGCGCACGGCGAGATCCCGGTTGGCGGCATCAACATGAGCTGGGCGGACCTCTCGGACCCGGAAGACGGCAAGGGCGCCCTGGTCGCCTGGGATACGGTGCGGCAGAGGCAGGCGTGGCGGGTGCAGCACCAGACATTGTGGAACGGCGGCACCCTGGCCACCGCAGGCAACCTCGTGTTCCAAGGCACGGCCGATGGCTGGTTTTCGGCCTACGATGCGCGCACGGGCGCCCGATTGTGGCGTTTCCAGGCTGGGCAAGGGATCATTGCCGCGCCGGTCAGCTATTCGATCGGCGGGCGGCAATACGTTTCGGTACTGGCAGGTTACGGCAGCTCGGCGGCGGCCTATAGCCATGTCGCCAATACCGGCTGGAAATACGGGGTGCACCCGCGCCGCCTGCTGACCTTCACGCTCGACGGCAAGGCCGCGTTGCCGCCGACGCCGCCCGCCACTCTCGCGGTCAAGACGCTCGACGATCCCTCGATCGAGCTGGCCGAAGCCGATGTCGCTCAAGGCGAGGAGCTGTTCCACCGCTGCATGGGCTGCCATGGTCGCAATGCCGTGGGCGTCGGCGGGCCGGCGGCGGACTTGCGCGAGTCGCCCATCGCCTTCGATCGCGATGCGCTGTGGTCGGTGGTGCACGATGGCGCCCTGCTGCATCAGGGCATGCCGCGCTTTGCCAGCCTGACGCGCGAGCAGGTCAACCAGATCTGGGCCTACATTCGCGCCGAGGCGCGCAAGGCCGGCAAGTGATGTCGAAAGGGCTGAGAGCGTGGCACTCCTGATCACTGGCGGCACCGGATTCCTCGGTTCCTACCTCACCCGCTACGCGCTGAACCAGGGCGGTGAGGAGCGCGTCGTCGTGCTCGATCGCTATGCCGAAAGGGCGCGGATCGCCTCCGTGCTCGACCGCGTCACGGTGATAGAGGGGGATATCGGCGATTTCGACGCGGTCCGTGCCGCCATTGCCGATCACGGCATAGACCGCGTTGCCCATTTTGCCGGCATTCTGGGCTCGCCGCGGCCGGGCTGGATGCCCGACTATGTCCGGGTGCAGAACCTCGGCATGGCCCATGTCCTGGAAGCGGCACGGGTGGAGGGCGTGCGGCGCGTGCTCTTCGCCAGCTCCGTCGCGGCCTATGGCAAGCAGCAGGCCGAAGTTCTGACCGAAGACCTCGTGCCCAATCCCGACAACCCCTATGGCTGGTCCAAGGCCTGGGGCGAGAGCCTTTGCGCCCACTATCACGACCAGTTGGGCCTCGATGCGGTGACTCTTCGATTCGGCTCGACCTACGGCCTCGGCCGCGCATTGCGGGGGTCCTACAGCTCCGGCCTGCTCGAACCGCCTCGCGTGACCCATTACATGGCGCGTGTGGAGGACGCCGTGCGTGGCAGGCCCATCGTCATGCCGCGTAACGATGCCTTGGCCGACTGGACCTATGCCGCCGACGCCGCCCAGGCGGCATGGCTCGCCTTGAATGCACCGGAACTGCCAAACCGCCTGTACAACGTCGGGGCGGAGCGCAGGCCGGTTGGAGAGTTCACCGGGACCTTGCGCAAGCTCCTGCCGGATGCGGATATCACTGTCTCGCCCGATGAATCGCCGGGCAATCCGCACCCGCCGCTGGACCCGGCGCGGCTGCATCGAGACCTCGGCTTCGCGCCGCGTTACACCTTCGAATCGGGTCTCGCCGATTATCTCGCGGCCATACGCGACCACGATGCATTCCTGGCTGCCTCCGGATAATCGACCAGCGGTTCGGCTCAGTCTCGCGAAAATGCGCCATTTTTGCCGCACTGCGGCAGAAAATTTTCGGTTTCGATCCGAATGGCCTTGTCACAAAACCGTTAGCCGCCCCATGTTATGTAAGTTGCACCGCAGCACGCGGCGCGTCCTTCAGGAGCCCGATTCGATGGAGATGCCCCGGCAAAGCCTGCGCCAGAATGCTACGCCTGCCCGCCGGCGCGGGGCGCTGGAGCTCGTCATGGGCACGCGGTTGGGCAAGCTCCTGGGCAAGATCGGCGTTGCGGCGAAGCCTGCCAGTGGTGCGGGCCTGCTCGATCTGGCCGGCGATCTGCTGTCGCTGCGCGGCCGCGCCTCGGGCCCGGCGCTGGCCTCGGCCTTCTTCGACCAGTACGAGGCGAGCAGCGTTTCAGCGCGACAGGAATTCCTGGCGCAGCTCCATGCCAATTACGCCCGCGATCCCGACGCGATCGATGCCGCCATGGCCCTTTGGCAGAAGAACCGCGACGAGGCTTCAGCCCGCGCGCTCAACGATGCGACCGAATCGCCCTGCCTGCGGCTGATCAACATGCTCAACCTCGCGCCCGACGGCACGCGCCGGCTGCTGGCGATGCGGACCGACCTGCTTGGCGCGCCCCCGGGCAATCCGGGGCTGAAGGCGCTCGATTCGGAATTCGAGGATGCCTTCTCGGCCTGGTTCAACGCCGGCTTCCTCGAACTGCGCCCACTTACCTGGGATACACCGGCGGCGGTTCTAGAAAAGATCATCAAGTACGAGGCGGTTCACTCGATTGCCGGCTGGGACGACCTGCGCCGCCGGGTCGAGCCGGTAGACCGGCGCTGCTACGGCTTCTTCCACCCGCAGATGCCGGACGAGCCGCTGATCTTCGTCGAAGTGGCGTTGACCGAGGAAGTGCCCGGCGCGATCGCCACGATCCTCTCGGAAAAGCGCAAGCTGGTCGATCCGCACAAGGCCACCTGCGCCATCTTCTATTCGATCTCGAACTGCCAGAAGGGGCTGCTGGGCATTCCCTTCGGCAATTTCCTGATCAAGCGGGTCGCCGGCCTGCTCAGCGACGAGTTGCCGCAGCTCAAGACCTTCGCCACGCTTTCGCCGGTGCCCGGCTTTGCCAGGTGGCTTGCGGGTGAGCTGGGCGACGCCAAGCTGCCAGGCGACCGGCAGCTACGTGTGCTGGCGGCGAAATATCTCGTCAACGGCCGCAAGAAGAAAGGCAGCGTGCTCGATTCCGTGGCGCGCTTCCACCTCGGCAATGGCGCTCGGCTCGAGGCTATCCACACCGGCGCGGACATGTCGCCCAACGGGCTCAAGCAGTCGCACGGGGTGATGGTCAACTATGTCTACGACATGGCCCAGATCGAGGCAAACCACATTGCCCTGTTCGAGCTGGACACGGTGCCGGCTTCGAAGGTGGTGATGAACCTGCTGGAAGGCGGCGAGCCGAAAAAGGCCGAGAAGCCGAGCAAGAAGGCTGCCTGAACGTCTGGCCTAATGGCCGGGGAAGTCCATCAGCGATTCGACGACGAGGCCTTCGGCTCGCAGCTTTGCCGCGCCGCCCAGGTCCGGCAGATCGATGATGAACAGCGCGTCCTTCACCCGCGCCCCAGCCTGCCGCAGCAGTTGCAATGCGGCGTGCGCCGTCCCGCCGGTGGCGATAAGGTCGTCAATCAGCACGAAGCGCTGTCCGTCGCCCACGGCCTCGGGATCCACTTCCAGCGTGTCGGTGCCGTATTCCAGGGCATAGTTGATGGCGAGCACCGGCACCGGCAACTTCCCGGGCTTTCGAACCGGCACGAAGGGCAGGCCAAGCCTTGCAGCAACCGCCGCCCCGAAGATGAACCCGCGCGCCTCTATGCCGGCAATGGCCTGGGCATCGGCCGCCGTGGCCCTGTCCGCCAGATGCTGGACGGCAGCGGCAAGGCCGGTTCCGTGGCCGATGAGTGTCGTAATGTCGCGAAACAGGATACCCGGCTTGGGAAAGTCCGGGATTGTGCGGACAAGCGCCTTGAGTTCGACGGGCGTCATTGATTGCTCCCGATAGCAAACGCCCCTCGCATCGCGGGATGCAAGGGGCGTCCGTTACGCATCAAGCGAAAGATCAGTGCTTCTTGTCGGCCCAGACGTTCCGGTAGGCCAGGTAGGCCAGGACCGTTGCGAAAAGCAGGAAGGCCAGCACCGGCCAACCCGTCTGGTGACGCTTCTCGAGCTTGGGCTCGGCGGTCCAGACCATGAACGCGGAGACGTCCTTGGCCATCTGGTCGACCGTCGCCTTCGGGTTGCCTTCGCCATAGGTCACCTGGCCATCGCTGGTCAGCGGCGGCGGCATGGCGATGTTGAGGTTGGCGAAATAGGGGTTGTAGTGCAGCCCTTCCGGCGTCTTGGCGTCGGGGAACTTCGCCAGCAGCTCGGCTGGCTGGTTCTGATAGCCGGTCAGCAGCGAGTAGACATAGGCCGCGCCGCCGTGGCGCGCCTTGGCCATCAGCGAGAGGTCGGGGGGCGTGCCCTGGCCGCCGTATACGACCGGCGGGAAGTAATCGGTGGGCTTTCCGGCGCTGGTCTTCACTTCGCCGGTGGCGGGGTTGTAGACCGGCACCTGCGCCTTGGCCGCGATCGCCTTCACTTCGGCGTCGGTGTAACCGAGCTGCTTCAGGTCACGGAAGGCGACGTGGCGCAGCGAGTGGCACGCGGCGCAGACTTCCTGGTAGACCTGAAAGCCGCGCTGCAGCTGCTGGCGGTCGAACTTGCCGAACATGCCGTCGCTGGCGAGCGAGAGGTGCTTGGGATGCTCGTGGAAGTTTGCTTCCACGGTGTTCGGCAGGCCTTCCTGCGAAGTGTTCACCACTTCCCAGATGAAGGACCAGACGAGCGCCAGCGCAAAGCCGATGCCGACGAGGAAGGAGACAATGCGGATCATGGTTTGGTCTTTCCGTCTCTCTCGATTTCAGGCGGCCGCGGGTTGCAGGGCGGCGGCTCCGTCATGACCCAGCACCGACTCGGTAATCGAGAAGGGCAGCGGGTCGGGACGCTCGATCGAGGAAACGATCGGCAGGATGACGAAGAAGTGGAGGAAGTAATAGATCGCCGCGATCTGGCTGATCATCAGGTAGGGGTTCTCGGCGGGGGCGCCGCCGCAGTAGCCCAGCACCAGAACGTCGAGGCACAGGACCCAGAAGAACTTCCGGAACAGCGGGCGGAACTTGCCCGAGCGGACCGGCGAGCGATCAAGCCAGGGCAGGAAGAACCACACCAGGATCGCGCTGAACATGGCGAGCACGCCCATCAGCTTGGCCGGGATGAAGAAGAAGTCCTGGGTGAAGGCGCGCAGGATCGCGTAGAACGGCCAGAAGTACCATTCGGGCACGATGTGCGCGGGCGTGCTCATCGGGTTCGCCGGGATGTAGTTGTCCGGGTGGCCGAGGTAGTTCGGCGCGAAGAACACGACGAGGCAGTAGAGGATGAAGAAGGCCAGCGCGGCCCAGCCGTCCTTGGCGATGAAGTAGGGGAAGAAGGGAACGGTATCGCTCTCGGTCTTCACTTCGACGCCGGTGGGGTTGGAGGAGCCGGGGATGTGCAGCGCCCAGATGTGCAGCACGACCACGCCAACGATGACGAAGGGCAGCAGGTAGTGCAGCGAGAAGAAGCGGTTGAGCGCGGCGTTATCCGGCGCGAAACCGCCAAGCAACCAGGTCTGGATCGGCTCGCCGACGAAGGGGATCGCGCCGAAAAGGCCGGTGATCACCTTGGCACCCCAGAAGCTCATCTGGCCCCAGGGAAGCACGTAGCCCATGAACGCTGTGGCCATCATCAGCAGGAAGATGACGACGCCCAGCAGCCACACCATCTCGCGCGGCGCCTTGTAGCTTCCGAAAAACAGGCCGCGGAAGATGTGGATGTAGATCACCACGAAGAAGGCCGAGGCGCCGTTCGCGTGGGCATAGCGGAACATCCAGCCCCAGTTGACATCGCGCATGATGTGCTCGACCGAATCGAAGGCAATGGCTCCGTTCGCCGCGTAGTGCATGGCGAGGATCACACCGGAAACGATCTGGATGCCGAGGCAGATCAGCGCAAGGAAACCGAAGTTCCACCAATAGTTGAGGTTGCGAGGAACCGGATAGCCGGCGCCCACCGCGTTGTAGACGAAGCGCGGAAGCGGCAGCTTCTCGTCCATCCACTGCATGAAGGGATGGCTCGGCTTGTACTCGTTGGCCCAGGGAAAGCTCATGGTGTTAAACCTCAGCCGATCTTGACGACAGTGTCGGATGTGAAGGCGTATTCCGGAACCTCGAGGTTCTTGGGCGCGGGGCCCTTACGGATACGGGCGGCAGTATCGTAGACCGAGCCGTGGCAGGGGCAGAAATAGCCGCCAAACTCGCCCTTCACCTCGCCTTCGCCGGCGCCGAGCGGCACGCAGCCCAGGTGGGTGCAGACGCCCATGGTGATCAGCCAGTTTTCCTTGCCTTCCTTGGTCCGCTCGGCAAGCGTCTGCGGATCGCGCAGCGAACCGGCGTCGACCTTGTTCGCGGCCTCGATCTCGGCGGGCGTCAGGTTACGGATGAACAGCGGCTGCTTGCGAAACACGGCCTTGATGGCCTGCCCGGGCTTGATCGCGGAGATATCGACTTCGGTCGAGCTCTCGGCGAGCACGTCTGCAGACGGGCTCATCTGGCTGACGAGCGGGATCAGGGTGAGAAGCCCGCCGACACCAGCCGCGCTCACCGCAGCGATGTTGATGAAGTCGCGACGACGTACGCCATCCCCGGTGGTTTCTTCCGGAGTGGCGGTGCCCGCATCTGTTGCCATGGTCTAGTCTAGCCTTGCTCTGCACGCCCGCATCCATCTGGAAGCAGGCCGGAATTCGAACGTTCGGTGCGCCTGGTAGGGACCCCCTGAGAGCCTGCATCCTTCGCCGGGACAGTCAGGGAGGAACCCCGGACGGACCACGGGCCGGGACCGGCTTGGCGGGCCTGATAGACGCGAAAATCCGCCCTGCCAACCGTGTTTTTGGGCTTTTTCACCGCGCTATTCAGACGGGCTTAATCGAGGCCGATCAGCGAGATTTGCCGGCCATAGGCGGGCTCGTGCCGGTGGGTCGCCCGCCGGAAGGAATAGAAGCGTTCGGCATCGGGGTATGTATCCAGCCCCAGCTTCGCGACAGCAACGATTCCTTGCGACTCAAGCCGGTGGGCAACGTAGGCTTCGAGGTCGAAGTGCAGGTGCCCAGCTTTGCCGGGGACGAAAAAGCGGGTGTTTACGGCATCTTCCGCCGCAAAGCGCGCGGCGAAGCCCGCGTCCACTTCATAGCTCGGCTGGGCAATGCAGGGCCCGATCGCGGCGACGATGGAATCGCGCCGGGCGCCGAGCGTTTCCATGGCGGCCACGGTCTCGTCGGTTACGCCGGCCAGCGCGCCCTTCCAGCCGGCATGGGCCGCGCCGATCACGCCGGCCTCGCGGTCGGCCAGCAGCACCGGCGCGCAATCTGCGGTGACGATTGCGAGCAAGAGACCCGGACGATCGGTGACCAGTGCATCGGCTTCGGGGCGAGCATCGTCGGCCCAAGGCTCGGCAACTACCACGCAGCGCGGGGAATGCACTTGATAGACGCTGACCAGCCGGGCGCCCGGCAGCACCGCCTCTGCCGCGCGCCTGCGGTTTTCGGCGACGTCTTCCGGCTCGTCGTCCGAACCCAGCCCGCAGTTGAGCCCGGCCACATTGCCGCGCGACACGCCGCCGCGCCGGCCGAGGAAGCCATGCGTCACCCCGGCCAGAACCTCCGCGCGAATCGCCTCGACGCTATCGGCCAAGGCTCTTGTCCACCTGTTCGCGGGTATCGCGCGACAGGCCGGGCGAGGCGGCGATCCGCTCCAGCTCGGCGCGCATCAGGGCGGAGCGGCCATCCTCGATCCGCCGCCAGCGGCCGAGCGGCGGCACGAATCGCGCTGCCGTCTGGGCATTGACCGGATCGAGCATCAGGATGAGGTCGGCAATCGCGCGATAGCCCTGGCCGTCGGGCGAATGGAACGCCGCCTGATTACCCGCCAGCGCCATGTAGAGCGCCCGCACCCGGTTGGGGTTGGCGAGCGTGAAGTCCTTGTGCTTCGACAGCTCTTTCACGTGCGCCAGCACATCGGGGTGGAGCGAGCCCGCCTGCAGGGTGAACCACTTGTCGACGACCAGCGGGTTGGCGGCGTAGCGCTGGTAGAAGGTGCCCAGCGCCTCTTCCCGCTCCGGGGCGGTCAAGCTGCAGAGCACCATCAGCGCGCCCTGCCGGTCTGTCATGTTGTCGGCCTGGCGGTATTGCGCGATGGCGCGGCGCACGGCTTCCTCCGGGGCACCGGCGGCGAGATAGACCAGCGCCTGCGTCTTGAGCTTCCTCGCCCCGCGCGCCTCGGCGCTGCGGCTGTAGGAGACGGCGACAGTGCGGTCGTGCAGGGCAGTCAGCGCGTCGAGCAGTTCGCGGCCGAGCCAGGCCTTCAGCGCCTCGCGCTCGGCGCGGATCGCGCCGGGGTCGGCCTTGTCGATCTGCTCGGCGACATAGGCTTCGGCCGGCAGCAGCACCAGTTCGCCGCGCATCAGGTCGTCGAGCGCCGGGTCGGCGAGGATGGCGCCCAGCGCCTGCCCGATGTCGCCGCGCTTCCGCGACTTGTCGGCATCGGAGAGCTGGCCCTGCGCCGCCGCAACCAGATAAGTAGTCGCGAGCGTTTGCAACGCCTCGTAGCGGGCAAAGGGATCGTCGTCGTGCGCGGCGAGGAAGACCAAGTCCTCGGCCGTCGAATCGCTGTCCACCGAAACCGGCGCCGAAAAGCCGCGATTGATCGACAGCACCGGGCGCGAGGCGAAGCCGGGGAAGCCGATCTCGGCGCTGGCCTTGTCGAGCACGTAAAGCTGCTCGCCATGATGCTTGCCGCTCGCGCGGTCGAACAGCGCCAGCTTCAGCGGGATCGGCATCGGCTGCTTGACCGGCTGGCCCGGCGTCGGCGGGACTACCTGCTCCAGATGCAGGGTCGCGGTGTCCCCCGAATGGCTCAGCCGCGCCGTGACCCTGGGCGTGCCGGCCTGCGAATACCACAGCCGGAACTGCTTGAGATCGAGCCCAGCGCCCTGCTCGATGGAACTGACAAAGTCCTCGCAGGTCGCCGCCTCGCCGTCGTGACGGGAGAAGTAGAGGTCGGTGCCCTTCCGGAACCGGTCCGGCCCGGCCCCAAAATTCGCAAGCGTGCGCATCATGCGGATCACTTCGGCGCCCTTGTTGTAGACGGTCGAGGTGTAGAAGTTCGAGATCTCCTGATAGGAATCCGGCCGGATCGGGTGCGCCAAGGGCCCCGAATCCTCGGGAAACTGCGCCTGCCTCAGCACCCGCACGTCCTCGATCCGCTTGACCGGCTCGCTCGACATCGCCGCGCTGAACATCTGGTCGCGCAGCACGGTGAAGCCTTCCTTGAGGCTGAGCTGGAACCAGTCGCGGCAGGTGATGCGGTTGCCCGACCAGTTGTGGAAATATTCGTGGCCGATCACGCCCTCGATCGCGTCATAGTCGGCATCGGTCGCGGTTTCGGCGTCGGCCAGCACGTAGCGGGTGTTGAAGACGTTGAGGCTCTTGTTCTCCATCGCCCCCATGTTGAAGTCGGATACGGCGACGATGTTGTACTGGTCGAGGTCGTATTCGCGGCCGAAGGCTTCCTCGTCCCACTTCATCGAGGCGATCAGCGAATCCATCGCGTGCTGCGTGCGCTCGAGATCGCCCTCGCGCACCCAGATGGCGCACTGGACCTTGCGACCCGACATGGTGACGAACTCCGCCCGGTTGGCGACGAGCTGCCCCGCCACCAGCGCGAACAGGTAGCACGGCTTGGGCCAGGGATCGCGCCACTCTGCCCAGTGCGCGCCATCCACGCCCTCGCCGCTGGCAGTGCAGTCGCCGTTCGACAGGAGCACCGGGAACTTGTCCTTGTCGCCTTCCATGCGCACCCGGTAGGTCGAGAGCACATCCGGCCGGTCGGGGAAAAAGGTGATCCGCCGGAAGCCTTCCGCCTCGCACTGGGTGCAGAGCATGCCGTTCGAGGCATAGAGGCCCATCAACTGCGAATTGGCGGCGGGTTTGATCAGGGTCTCGATCGAGATCCGATGCTCCTCGCCTGGCAGGTCGATGACGAGGTCGGGGCCTTCCATGCGCCAGTCGTTGATCGCCTTGCCGTCGACTTCGACCGACAGCGCGGCAAGGCCGTCGCCGTTGAGGCGGATGCAATTGGCGCCGCTGCCAGCGGGGTTGCGCTTCACCGAAAGCGTCGAGCGCACCTTCGTCTCATCCAGCCCCAGCGCGAATTCGAGCGACACTTCCGGCACCAGCCATTCGGGCGGGCGATAGTCCTCGCGGTGGATGGTGACGGGAGCAGCGGCTTCGGGGGTGCGGGCGATATCCATGGTGAACTATCTAGACCAAGCGCCCGCGAATGCTAGGCATGACCAATGCCTCGCATGTTCCTCTTCGGCCTCGGCTACTGCGGCAGCCGCATCGCCCGCGCGCTGGAGGCGCGGGGATGGGAGGTGGTCTCGACCGGCGCGGAGGGCACAGTCTCCTTCGACGACGAAGGCACTGTCCGCATGGCCCTGGCCGACGCCAGCCACGTCCTCTCCACCGTCCCTCCAAGCGGCGAAGGGCTGGACCCGGTGTTGGAACGCTATGGCGAGGCGCTTGCCGGCAAATGGCTCGGCTACCTCTCTTCCACGGGCGTGTACGGAGACACCGGCGGCGCATGGGTGGACGAAACTGCTCCGACAGGCGTCGGCCGCCGCGCCGCGCGAGCGGAGTGCGACCGGCATTGGCTGGATTTGGGCGCGCGGGTGTTTCGGCTGCCCGGCATCTACGGTCCGGGCCGCTCAGCGCTGGATCGCGTGCGCGAGGGGAAAGCCCACCGGATCGACCTGCCCGGGCAGGTGTTCAGCCGGGTGCATGTGGACGATATTGTCAGCGGGGTGCTGGCCGCCATGGGCCAACTAAATCCTCCCCCACCGGGGGAAGGATTTCCAGCCCCGCCCGGCGCCTACAACCTCTCCGACTATCTGCCCTGCAGCCAGAACCTGGTGATCGAGGAGGCCTGCCGCCTGCTCGGCCTGCCCCTGCCGCCGCTGCTCACGCTGGAGGAAGCCCGCCTATCCCCCATGGCCCGCGCCTTCTACGCCGAGAACCGCCGCGTCGCGAACGGCAAGGCGACGCGGGTGCTGGGCTGGCGGCCGAAGTATCGGACCTATCGGGAGGGGTTGCGGGCTATTTCATCAGAGGACTGACGGCCTCTTATGGTTGGGGAGTTGGGGAGCTGAGGCGCTACTCCGCTCCACCCCTGCCCATCTGAAAGGTTGCTATGTCCGGTGGAATATCGGCCCAAACGACCTTTGACCTAGTCCATGCTTGTAAGTTTGGTTTGACGACCATCGGATCGTCGAGCGCACCAGCACGGACAAAGACGATCGATGGGTCAACTGGAGAAGAGCCGTAGATTGGCGATCCGCATAAGCGACAGAACCACCTCGTCAGTTCGAAGCCGCTATTACCCGTTTTGGTGAAGCTACCAAGCTCACCAGCAGTAATCCGGAACCCGGCGCTTGGGCAACGAACTCCCACATTGAAGGCGCTACCGGTGAGACGTCTGCAATCCTCACAATGGCAGTAGCTCGCAGTACCCAATTCGTCGCATTCGAAAGTGACTGCTCCGCATAGGCAGTGTCCAGACGCTGTCATGATGTCACCCCGCTCAGAACCAGCATCGGTGTATCGAAGAGAAACCAAAATGTCCGCATTGTCCTGACCGTCCGCCTACAGCCCTTCACAACCCCGCCACCGCCCGCGCCAGCGCGCTCACATTCCCCGCATCGCTATCCCACGCCGTAACAACCCGCGCCGCATCCTTGCCCCAGTCATAAAAGGCAAACCCCTGTTCCCGCAGCACAGCACGTTCCTCCGCCGTGGTGGCGAAGAACAACTGGTTCGACTCCACCGGATAGAGCAGCCGCTCTCCCGCCGCCTCCCCGATCTCCCGCGCAGCCGCATTGGCCGCGCGGGCATTGTCCAGCCACAGCCCGTCCTCCACCAGCGCCAGCACCTGCGCGGCCAGGAAGCGCCCCTTGCTCTGGAGGTGCCCGGCCTGCTTGCGGCGGAAGCGCAGATCGTCGGCCAGCGCCGGGTCGAACAGCACCAGCGCCTCGGCCCCCATGCCGCCGTTCTTGACGCAGCCAAAGGAGAGCACGTCGACGCCCGCATCGCAGCTCGTCTCGGCCGGCGTGCATCCGAGGAAGGCGACGGCATTGGCGAAGCGCGCGCCGTCCATGTGGAGCTTCATGCCGTGGGCCCGGGCGGTCGCGGCCACGGCGGAGACTTCCCGCGGGCGGTAGCACTGGCCCTGCTCGCTCGCCTGGGTGATCGAGACGGCCTGCGGCTTGGGCTGGTGGACGTCCTTGCGGATGGGCTCAAGCACCGCCTCGATGGCATTCGGCGTGATCTTCGCGCCCTCTCCCCCGGCGAGGTGCAGCTTTGCGCCATGGGTGAACAGGCCCGGCGCGCCGCATTCGCTGGTCTCGATATGGGCCTTCTCGTGGCAGATCACGCCGCTCCACGGCTGGACCAGCAGGCTCAGCCCCAATCCGTTCGCCGCCGTGCCCGATGCCACCCACAGCGCCGCGCAATCGCGCCCGAACAGCGCGGAGAAGGCCTGGTCCAGCCGCTGGCTTAGCGCGTCTCCGTCATAGGGGGCGTCCGGCGCATCGGCCGCCTGCATCGCGGCCCAGACGCGCGGATGCACTCGGGCGGCATTGTCGGACATGAATTGCATGGCCATATGCTTAAGCATTGCGCGGAAAAGTGGGAACCGGTTTTGCGCAAGAGCAATGCGACGACAAAGTCCTGGAGCGATGGCTCCAGACAAAGGAGTTTTGTAATGGAAAGCGTTACGATCACCCGCCGCGACCATGGCGATCACGGCGAATACCGCGCCAAGGTCGAAGGCAGCCCCTATATCGGCCGCCTCACCTGGGTGGCCCGCAATGGCGCGCGGGTGGCCGAGCACACCATCGTCCCGCCAGAGATCGGCGGGCGCGGCATTGCCGGCAAGCTGGTGGATGACATGATCGCCGATGCGCGCGTGAACGGCTTCAAGATCGTGCCGGAGTGCAGTTATGTGGTGGCGGCCTTCGCCAGGCACCCGGAGTGGGCAGACCTGAAGGAGACCTGATCAGGCCCGCGCTTCCGCAATCCCCGTATCGTTCCAGCGCAGCGCCTTGAGCGCCGCCTCGACCATGTGCGGGGCGTTGAGCCCGGCTTCGTCGTATTGCGCGTCGGGACCGCCGTGGTCCTGGAACACATCCGGCAGGCGCAGGGTGCGGATTTTGAGGCCGGCGTCGGTCAGCCCTGCGTCCGAGGCCATGGTGAGCACATGCGCGCCGAGGCCGCCGATACTGCCTTCCTCGACCGTCAGGATCACCTCGTGCGTCGCCATCAGCTTGCGGATCAGCGCCTCGTCGAGCGGCTTGGCGAAACGCAAGTCGGCCACGGTGGTCGAAAGGCCCAGCGCTTCCAGCTTGTCCGCCGCCTTCTGCGCTTCGCCAAGGCGAGTGCCGAGCGAGAGGATCGCCACCTTCCCACCCTTTTCGGAGCCGCGGACGATCCGGCCCTTGCCGATTTCCAGCCGCTGCGGGATCGCCGGCAGCTCTACCCCGGTGCCGTTGCCGCGCGGATAGCGGAAGGCGATGGGGCCGGAATCGTGCATCGCCGCAGTGTGCGTCATGTGAACCAGCTCCGCCTCGTCGGCGGCGGCCATGACGACCATGTTGGGCAGCGAAGCGAGATAGGCGATGTCGAAGCTGCCGGCATGGGTCGCGCCGTCCGCGCCGACCAGCCCGGCGCGGTCGATGGCGAAGCGGACCGGCAGGTTCTGGATGGCGACGTCGTGGACCACCTGGTCATAGGCGCGCTGCAGGAAGGTGGAATAGATCGCGCAGAACGGGCGCATGCCTTGCGCCGCGAGGCCCGCCGCGAAAGTCACCGCGTGCTGTTCGGCAATGCCGACGTCGAAGCTGCGGTCGGGAAACATTTCCTCGAACTTGTCGAGCCCGGTGCCGCTGGGCATGGCGGCGGTGATGGCGCAGATCGTCTCGTCGCGCTGGGCCTCGGCGATCAGCGCCTTGGCGAAGACGCCGGTGTAGCTCGGCGGGCCGGCCGCGGCCTTGGCCTGCTCGCCGGTGACGACATCGAACTTTTGCACGCCGTGATACTTGTCCGCCGCCGCCTCGGCCGGGGCATAGCCATGCCCCTTCTTGGTGACGACGTGGATCAGGCAAGGGCCCTCGGCCATGTCGCGCACGTTTTCCAGGATCGGCACGAGCTGGTCGAGGTTGTGGCCGTCGATCGGGCCGACGTAGTAGAAGCCCAGTTCCT
>CAZVWP010000034.1:0-39087 GCA_964630805.1 uncultured Novosphingobium sp.
CCTTGACGATGTAGTCCGTATCGCGCTTGAACATGACCACGGCCTTGAGCGCCTGGTCGAGGTGGTGGACCACCTGGGTGTTCTCGACGTCGTAGAGGTTGGAGCCGACCAGCAGGCCGGCCGCTTCCAGCAGGCGTTCGGCCTTTTCCACCCCGTCCTCGGTCAGGGTGATGTTCTTGGTCTTCTCGTCCTTCTCGTAGTCTTCCTCGACCAGCTGCTTCACCACGGCATCGACCGCGATGTAGAGTTCGCTCTTGTCGTCGGTAGGACCGGAAATGATCAACGGCGTGCGCGCCTCGTCGATCAGGATCGAGTCCACCTCGTCGACAATCGCGTAGTTGAACGGGCGGTGGACCATCTGGCCGCGCTCGTGCTTCATGTTGTCGCGCAGGTAATCGAAGCCAAGCTCGTTGTTGGTCGCGTAGGTGATGTCGGAATTGTAGGCCTCGCGCCGCTCTTCCTCGGAGAGGTTCGGCACGATGATGCCGACCGTCAGCCCGAGGAACTGGTAGATCTGCCCCATCCACTCCGCGTCGCGGCGGGCGAGGTAGTCGTTGACCGTGACGACGTGGACGCCCTTGCCCTCAAGCGCGTTGAGATAGACCGCCAAGGTCGCCACCAGCGTCTTGCCCTCGCCGGTCTTCATTTCGGCGATCTCGCCCTTGTGGAGGACGATCCCGCCGATCATTTGCACGTCGAAGTGGCGCATGCCGAGTATGCGCCTGGCCGCCTCGCGGACCGTGGCGAAGGCTTCGGGCAACAGGTCGTCGAGATCCTCGCCCTGATCGAGCCGGGCGCGGAAGCGGACGGTCTGGCCGCTCAGTTCCTCGTCAGTCATGGCCTCGACAGTTGCCTCGAAGCCGTTGATCTGCCTTACGATCTTTTCGAGCGACTTGACGTAGCGGTCGTTGGATGAGCCGAAAATGGCCTTGGCGAGTGCGCCTAACATGTGAAAACCCCGAAATATCTGTGCTGGGAACGGCCCCGCCGCGCGTGCTTGCCACGCGGGGTCTGGGCCATCGAAAAAAATGGCGGCTGAAGCGCGGACGCTATTCGCGCGCGCGGTCGATGCCGATCCGGACGGTAGGCGCGAGAACCGTCAGCAGGGTGGTAATCGCCGGAGTGCCGATTTCGAAGGGCTGATCGCCCAGCGGAATGCCTATGCTGGCCTTCTGAGCATGCGACGCGATGCAAACCTGCGAAACCGACGCTTCAAGGGCGCCAACCTGCGTCGCTCCCGGCCCGCAATCGCGCGCCTGCGCTGGTCCACCCTGCGCGAGCAGGCCGGCAAGCAGCGCCATGAATGCGAGGAGCAAACGGTTCATCGGAAGCAGGATATATGAGCTTTGATTAACCCCGTCCATCTCTGGCCGAAATTTGTTTCGGCAATCGAAGTATGTTCGCCTCGGCACAGGCAATGCTTGCTGCAAGGCGAGGCACGAAATAAGGCGCGGGCCATGTCTGACGCCGTCTCCCCCCTCGCCACCCCATTCCCCGCGCTTCCCGCTATCGCAGGCGTAACGTCCCGCGTCGCGCGCGCCGGATACAAGGACTGGGGCCGTTGCGACCTTACCTATGTCGAACTGGCCGAAGGCACTGCCGTCGCCGGGGTCTTTACGAAGAACGTCTGCTGCTCGAGCGAAGTTGAACTGGGCCGCGAGCAGGTCAAGGCCGGCAAAGCACGGGCGCTGGTGGTCAATGCCGGCAATTCCAACGCCTTCACCGGCTATCGCGGCCGCGAGGCTGTCGAGCAGATCATGGAGCAGGTGGCGGGCGCGCTCGGCTGTCCGCCAACCGAAGTGTTCGTCTCCTCCACAGGTGTGATCGGCGTTCCCCTGCCGAAGGACAAGGCGCGCGAGGGTGTCGCGGCGGTGCTGCAAGCGGAGCCCTGTTCATGGGAGGATGCCGCGCGCACAATCAGCACGACCGACACCTTCCCCAAGGGCGCAATGGCCACGGCCGCGGTCGACGGGCGCACGGTAACGCTGGGTGCGATCATCAAGGGCAGCGGCATGATCGCTCCGGACATGGCGACCATGCTGGGCTATATCTTCACTGATTGCGCCATTGCGCCCGGCTACCTGCAGGAACTGCTCTCCGCCGCGAACCTCAGGAGCTTCAGCTGCATCACGGTCGATAGCGACACCTCGACCAGCGACACCGTGCTGGCTTTCGCCACCGGCAAGGCCGGCAACCAGAAGATCAACTGCTCGGGCTGCCCCGGTGCCGATGCCTTCGCCGCCGCGCTTGACGACGTCTGCCGCCAGCTCGCCCATCTCGTGGTGCGCGATGGAGAGGGGGCGCAGAAATTCATCGAGATTTCGGTGACCGGCGCCGTCAGCGACGAGAGCGCCCGCCGCATCGGCCTTGCGATCGCCAACTCGCCGCTGGTCAAGACCGCCATCGCCGGTGAGGACGCCAACTGGGGCCGGGTGGTCATGGCCGTCGGCAAGGCGGGCGAGCCGGCCGACCGCGACAAGCTCTCCATCGGCTTCGGCGGCACCTGGTGCGCCAGGCAGGGCCTGCCGCTGGCGGACTATGACGAGGCCCCGGTCGCGGCGCACCTCAAGGGGCAGGACATCGGCATTGAGGTCGACATCGGCCTCGGCGAGGGCCGCGCCACAGTTTGGACCTGCGACCTGACGCACGGATACATTTCGATAAACGCGGATTACCGCAGTTGATGACAGACGCCCTCACCCGCCAGGTCCACGCCCTGATGCAGGAAGCCGCCGAGCGGGCCATCCTGCCGCGCTATCAGGCACTCGCGGCGCACGAAGTGCAGGCCAAGGCGGCGGACGATGCGGTGACGGTGGCCGACCACGAAAGCGAGGAAATCCTGTTCGAGGGCCTCGCCCGCCTGATCCCGGAAGCCACGTTGATCGGCGAAGAAGCGGCCCATGCCGATCCCTCGCTGATGCAGAGGCTGGGCGATGCCCTGTGCTGGATCGTCGACCCGCTTGACGGCACCAACAATTTTGCCGCCGGCAAGCCACCCTTCGGCGTCCTCGTCGCGCTGAGCGAGAACGGTGAGACGGTTGCAGGCTGGATCTACGATCCACAGTCCGGCCGGTTCTGCCACGCCGGGCGCGGCAAGGGCGCCTTCGTCAATGGCGAGCGTATCGCCGCGCGCACAAGCGGGGCCAACCCGCCGATCGCCGCCATCTCGCTGGTCTTCGCCGATCCCGCCAAACGCGAGGCACTGAAGACCGGCATCGCTCCGCACTACACCTGCGTCGACATCCCCCGCTGCGCCGCCGAGCAATGGCCCCGGCTGGCCTTGGGCATCAACGACATCTCGATCTTCGAGCGCACTTATGCCTGGGACCATGCCCCCGGCGTGCTGTTCCTCAACGAGGCCGGCGGCAAGGCGGCGCGCCCGGACGGCAGGGCCTACCGCGTCGACGAGCATCTGCAGCCGGGCCTGCTCGGTGCGGCAAGCCCGGCGCTATGGGATCAACTGGCCGTGCGGATGGCCGCGCTTTAGAGCTCGCCTTCGATCCAGCCCTTGAGCTGGCTCTTGGGCGCGGCGCCCAGCTTCTGCGCCACCGGCTGGCCGTTCTTGAACAGGATCATCAGCGGGATCGACTGCACGCCGAACTTCGATGCCGTCTCGGTGTTCTCCATGATGTCCACCTTGGCGATGGTCAGCTTGTCGGCCAGTTCCTCGCTGATTTCCTCGAGGCTCGGGCCGATCATCTTGCAGGGGCCGCACCAGTCCGCCCAGAAATCGACCAGCACGGGCTTGTCGGATTGAAGCACATCGGCGGCGAAGCTGGCGTCGGTAACGGCTTTGGTGGCCATGGGAATCTCCTTTTGGGGTTTGGTGCAATCTAGGACGGTGCGCCCGGAAGGCAACGCCGGACGGACAAAGCTTTACTCCGGCGACAGCAAGGCCTGCTTGTGCTGCGTCAACACATCCGCCGGGATTTCCAGCAGGGCCGGCACCTCGGTATAGAGCAGCGCGGCCTCTATGGCGCGCCCCGGATAGGCCGCTTCCAGCGCGCAGGCATAGGCGGCCATCTGGCGCAGTATGGCGACGGGCACCTTGTCCACCCCGTCGGGCGGCCGCCGCGTCGTCTTGAAATCGACCAGGCGGATGCGGTCCGGTTCGATCAGCAGGCGGTCGATGGTTCCCGCGATCACTCGCTCACCCACAGTTGCGGCAATCGGCACTTCGGCCAGTGCGGAGGACGAGAAAAGCGCCGCCCAAGCATCGGGTTCCAAAACTGCCATCGCGCCCCGCAGCAATCCATCCGCGTCGGCTTCAGGCGCATTGCGGGCGAGCCAGGCGAGCCCCGCCTCCCGGCGCTGGCCCACTGGCACCTCCGGCAAGCGTTCGAGCAGCTTGTGGATCAGCACCCCGCGCCGCGCCGCCGCTGGATCGCCGCCGGGCGGATAGGGCGGATCGGCCGACAGGTCCTCGCCCAGCGAGCTTGGCGCGAGCGGGCGCGGTGGGCGCGGTTCCGCGGCGGGAGGGCGTTTCAGCCATGCTAGCAGCGCCGGTTGCAGGTCGAGGTCCAGAGTCTTGGCCGAAGGCTTGAACGTCGGCGCATCCCCCCAGCGCAAGCATTCGCGCCACAGCTCGTCCTTGTTCCACTCCTGCTCGCCGAATACCTGCTGCAATCGCGCATACCAGCTATCCGGCGGCGGCACGCCCTTGTCCCGCGTTGTCAGCGCACCGCCGACAAACAGCGCTTCCTCGGCCCGGGTCATGGCGACGTAAAGCAGCCGCCAGTGCTCCTCGCGCTCGGCCTGCCGCACCTTGTCATGCTCCTCGGCGATCCGGCCCGCCCGCTCTTCCTTGCTAAGCGGCGGCAACGGCAACTTGCGGTGCTCTGCCTGAGGATCGGGCATGTCCAGCGCCGCGCTCTTGCTCGTATCCGGATTGCCGCAGGCATCGGCGAGGATGACGATGGGGGCCTGCAGCCCCTTCGATCCATGCACCGTCATCACCCGCACCAGCCCGCCCGCGGCTTCCGCCTCGCGCTTCAGCTCCCCCTCGCCGGCATCGAACCAGGCGAGGAAGCCGACGAGGCTGGGCGTCGCCGTCATGGCATAGGCGTGTGCGGCGTTGAGCAATTCGTCGATCGGATCGTTGGCCTCGTGCCCAAGCCGCGCGACGAGCTTGACCCGCCCCTGCCATGGGCCGGTCAGCAGCCAGTGCAGCAGGGCCTGCGGCGGATCGTAATCGGCCTTGGCCAGGAGGCCGCCGAGTTGCTCCAGCGCCTGCGCGACCACTGGCTCACCCGCTCTCCGACGCAGATGGGCCCAGAGCGAGGCGTGCTTCTCGCGATAGCCGTGTTCCAGCAGCTGTTCCTGCGTCCAGCCCACCAGCGGCGACACCAGCAGGGCGGCAAGGTTGAGGTCGTCGAAAGGCTGCGCGGCAAAGCGCAACGCGGCAACCAGGTCCTTCACCGCCAGCGGTGCGCCGAGCCGCAGGCGGTCGACGCCCGCCACGGCGACCTTGTGCGCATGCAGCCGCGCGACGATCAGCGCCGCCAGTTCGCCACGCTTGCGCACCAGCACCATGATGTCGCCGGCGGTTACCGGCCGCTGCTTGCCCTTGACCAGCTGGTAGCCGCTATCGAGCCATTGCCGCACCTGCCGGGCGATCAGGTCGGCGAGGTCGCGCTCGGGCTTGGAGAGCCAGTTCTCCGCGCCCTCATCGGCATCTGCCTCGTCCTCGTTTTCCGAGGCCATGCCGACAGGACGCCACAGCACGACCTGACCCGGCCGCTCATCGCCGACATGGGGCTCCGGCGCCTTGTCGAGACCGAAGCTTTCGTGCCCGATGGCGCCGATGGCCTTGTCGACGAAGGAGAGCACATTCTGCGCCATGCGGAACGAGCGGTCGAGGCCCAGTTCCAGCAAGGGCCTGGGCTCCACATTGCTGCGCAGCATCGCGGCATTGTCGACCGCACCCTGCATGTTGCCGCGCACCCGGTCGGCGGCCTGCCGGAAGTTTTCCGGGCTGGTGCCCTGGAAGCGAAAGATCGCCTGCTTGTAGTCACCGACGACGAACAAGGTGCGCATCCGCTCGTCACGCTGGCCAAGGCCCGCCCAGAACTCCTCGGTCAGCGCATCGACGATGCCCCACTGCGCCGCATTGGTATCCTGCGCCTCGTCGACCAGGATGTGGTCGAAGCGGCGGTCCATTTTGTAGCGGATCCACTCGGCCATTTCGCTCTTCGACAGGAGACGCGCGGCCATGCGAATCTGGTCATCGAAATCAATCAGCCCCTCGCGCAGCTTTGCCTTGTCCCAGGCGAGGGCGAACTTGCGGCCGAGGCGGAAGGCGGGAACGAGGCGGTCGGCGAGGCCCAGCAAGGCCTTGGTTTCGCGAACCCTTGCGATGCACTCGCTCACCTGCGCAGCGTAGCGGGGATAGGCGGGATCGATCTTCTCCTGCGAGGAAGATGAACGCGGATCGCCCTTCTTGGTGTGGAAGACCTCGTAAAGCTCCTCCAGCCCTCGACTGCGCACAAGCGGCGAACAGCTCAACCAATCGCCGATCACACTGGCATTGTCCTGCCCGGTCTTGGCCTTCCACGCCGCGTTGATCGTCATGCAATGCCGCAAGGAGATGGTGTCGAAACGCTCGTCGGCGCACAGGTCGGCCAACATCGTCTCGTCCGCATCCGCTTTCAGCCCGAGCAACTGATTGATCCGCGGCCGCATGGGTTCCTGCCACCCACCCGGCCCGGTCCAGGCGTCAATCGCCCCGGCGCAGCGCATCAGCCATGCCTCGACCTGGTCCGGCCCCAGCCTCAGGCTGAGATCGGCAAGCGCCTCCAGCAGTTGCGGATCGCCCAGCGGCTCGCTCTCCGCCTCGACCAGCAGGTCGGCGAGGACTTGCCGCTGCAGCAGCACCCGCTCGCGATCCTCCATCGCCCGCGATCCGGGAATCAGGCCGATCTCCTGCGGGAAGGCCCCCAGCAGCCACTGCGCGAAGGCATGGATGGTATCGATCCGCAGGCCGCCGCCCGGACAATCGAGCACGCGTGCGAACAGGGTGCGGGCATGGGCGCGCGCCTCGGGGCCGCTTGGCGCGCCAATGGCTTCAAGCTCATGGAACAGGTCGTTCTTGTCCTGCCGCACCCAGCGGGCCAGCGTATCGTTGATCCGGCCGGCCATTTCGGTGGCGCCGGCCTTGGTGAAAGTCAGGCACAGGATCTGCGAGGGATCTACATCGGGCTGCAACAACAGCCGCAGCACCCGCGATGAAAGCACCTGCGTCTTGCCCGTTCCCGCCGAAGCGGATAGCCAGACGCTCTCGTCAGGCACCACCGCCCGCATCTGGTTGCCCTGCAACGGCCAGACCTTGTCCGTCCCGCTCATGCCTCGTTCCGCTCCTCGGGCGTCAGCTTGAGCAGCCATTCGTCGAGCCGCATGAGCTGGTCATAATCGGCATAGCTCGGCAGGTCGGGGTTGAGGCGCGCGGTGAAGGGATCGGAGCCCAGGATCCAGCGTTCCAGCGCGCCGGTCAGGAAGTCTTGCGTCCTGGGCACGAATTCCTCGCGCGGGACTCCGCTTTTCTTTCGTCCCTCCAGGATCGGCTCCTCAATGTAACCGAAGCCATGCTCGTCGGCCCGGTTCTTGTCCCGCCCGAACGACCAGTATTCAAACCGCTCAGGCTCGCCAGAGATTTCCGGAAAGCCGCCTGCGGTGGCGATCAGCCCAATCAGGCCCAGTTGCAGGGAGTAGCCGTCGGCGACCCGCTTGGCGGAAGGCGGCTTGCCGGTCTTGTAGTCGACAATGGCGAGGTTACCGCTGGCCAGCCTGTCGATTCGGTCGGCGCGGGCATGGATGCGCACGCCCTTGAACTGCATGTCGCCCCAGACCTCGCTGTCGAGCACCACGCGCCCATCCTGCTCGCGCTGGCGCACGATCTGCTCGTCGATCCATTCCAGCGCCTTCACCAGGCGCGGCCGCCAGAGGAACCGCATCAGCGGATGTGCGCTCATGGTGTCGAGCACCTTGTGCGCGGTCTCCACCAGCTCGCCCGCCGGCTGTCCCGCCTTATGCCAGGCATCGAGGATGTCGTGGACGGCGCTGCCTTGCCAGGCCGGCGTCGGCGCGGCATCGAGCAGGTCGAGCTGCTTCAGCCGCAGGATCGAACTGGCGTAGAATTGGTAGGGATCGCTGCGCAGCCGGTCGAGCCCGGTAGCTGAAATCTCGACGAGGCGCTGCTCCGCGCTCGGCATCGGTCGCGGGCGTGGATAGCGCGGGCTCGCCGTGGCGAAATCGATCAGGCGGGCGAACTGCAGGGCCTCCTTCTCGGCAAGGTCGTCGGCCTGCTTGCCCAGCATGGCCTTGATCCTCAGTACGAAGCGCGAGGGGATGACCGGGCCGCCCTCGTCGCGTCTGGCCCAGCTCAGCACCACTTCGGGCGCGCCGAGGGCGCCCGAAAGGTCATGCGCGGCAAGCCCGATGCGGAAGTCCGCGCCGGGCACGCCAAGGGCGCGCAGCAGCGCTGGCGGCAGCAGCGGATCGGGCGCGGGACTGGCTGGCCAGACGCCTTCAGTCAGCCCGCCGCACAGCACGAGGTCCGCCCGCGCCATGCGCGCTTCGAGCAGGCCGTAGATGGCAAGTCGGGGATGGCCACCCCATGCCGGGCGGACGGCAACTTCATCCATGGCGTCGCGCAGCACGGCATAAAGTTCGCGCGGGTCGAGCAGGGTTTCGGCCTCGCGCGCGGCATCGCGCAGGCCTTCGACGAAGGCGCCGAGCGAGCGCCCGTCCGCCTCCGACCACAGCCGCTCGCCGCACAGCGCCTCCCCGGCCGTTGCCAGTGCATCGAGCAAGTCGGACAGCGGCGCCGTCTCCCCGAAGGAGAGCAGGGGCGCAAGCGCCGCTTCAGCCTCGGCCCACCACTCGGCGACCTTCGCCTTTTCCGCCAGCGGACGCAGCGGTTCCAACCCCGGCGCAGGCCTCGGCCCGCGCAGCCGAAGATCCAGCGCCCTGGCGCTGTCCAGCCAGGCCGCCCTACCCTCGCCCGCCCTCACCAGCGGGTGCGTCAGCAGAGCGAGCAAGGGCACGGGCGCGGCACGTTCGGCCATGACTTCGGCGAGCAGCAGCAGCACGCGCCCGGCAGGGGTCTGCGGCAGGGGGCGGCCGGCGGAATCGTCGGCCCTGATGTCCCAGCGTTCGAGATGGGCGACGACGCGGGCGGCGAGGCTCCGGTCGGGCGTCACCAGTGCGACGCGGCGTTCAGGCCGTTCCAGCGCCTCTCGGATCAGCACGGCAAGCGCCTGCGCCTCCTCGCCGGGGTGGGCGCTTTCCATCAGGCGTACGCCGCTGAGTCTGCGGTCCTCGGGTGCCAGCCCCTCCCACCGCGCGCTGGCGGCGGGCGGCAGGAACAGGTTCGATATGGCCCGGCTGCGGGCGGGCGGCGCAGGGGCGAGGCCGGAGCGGTGCCAGGCCGTCACTTCCTCGCGGCCGATGCCCATGCGGTTGAGCAGCAGCTTGAGGTGATATTGCGGGTGCGTCACGGCATCGCCGCGCGCGATTGGCGGGTCTTCCCTGTTCTCCGGATTGCCGGCGACGCCCAGCGCCTCCCAGGTCTCCCGGTCCATGGCAAGATCGAGATCGGGCAGGATCACGGCACCATTCGGCAAGTCCGCCACCACGCGCAACAGTTTCGCCAGCGAAGGCGATGCGCTGGTGACGCCGGCGGCGACGATCGGGTGCGGCGGCGGCGCTTCCTTCCAGCGCCTTGCCGCGCGTTCGAACAGCAAGTTGCGCCGGGTCGGCGCATCGACTTCGCCGCGCAGGTCAAGCTCGGCCCGCCAATGGGCAAGGACGCGCAGGAATGTGGCGGTGCTCGCCCGCCAGTGCTCTGCCTGCTCACCGACGATCCCGGCGACTTCATCAAGGTCGAGCCGTTCGGGCGCGATTCCTTCCACCAGCAGTCGATCCATGGTGCCGGCGATGTCCCTGGCGCTGCGTAGCAGGCTGCTGCCCCTGCCCGCCTGATCCGGCTCGACCGTCGCGAGATGACGGGCAAGTCGCAGCCAGCGCCGGGTCTGGTCGGCCGCTGGAGGAACTTCCGCTCCCGCCCCGAGCGGATCGAGCAGCGCGCCCAGCGCTTCGTCGAGATCGAGATCGCCCACCACCACCATGCGCGGCAGCAGCAGGCCGCCCTCGGCGAGGCGGACGAAGGCTTCCGTCACCGTGCGCGCGGCGCGCTGGCTGGGAAGCAGCAGCGTCAGCCGGGCGAGGCCGAACAGTGGCTCCGCATATCGCGGCAAAAGCCCTGCCGCCAGCGCATCGGCAAACCCGCGATGCGCGGCGATGGAATAGACTTTCGGGCCTCGCCGCTCAGGCACCCTGGGCGTCTCTGGCGAGGGCCGCCTCGGTCAGGCCGATGGCCTCGGGGTAGCCGACATCGAACCAGCGGCCATCATGCACAAGCCCGTGGCAGCGCCCCTGCGCGATGGCGCGGTCCCAGAAGACGTTGGTGGAGAACACGTCCGACGGAGGATTGGCGACAAGGTCCCTAGCCATCATCTGGATCCCGGTCCAGACATAGGGCCGCGCGCGCTTGGGCCCCTCGCGGGAAAGGCGCCCTTGCCCATCCATATCGAAATCGCCGATGCCCTGGGTGTTGCCGGCCTGTTCAAACGGGACCACCAGCATCAGCACGTCCATGCGCTCCGCATCCCAGGCATTTGCAAGCCGCGTGAGCGCATTCTCGCGACCGTCGGTCCACCAGTTGTCGGCATTGACGCAAAGGAACGGATCGCCGGCAATCAGCTCCTTGGCCTGAACCAGCCCGCCACCGGTATCGCGCAGCAGCGCGCGCTCATCGGAAATCGTGACATCGAGGTCCGCGGCATGGCGCGCGAGGTGCTGCTCGACCTGCTCCGCGAGGTAATGCACGTTGACCACGATCCGCCCGACCCCCGCCTTGCGCAGGTGATCCAGCACGTGATCGAGCAGGGTCGTGCCCGCTACCTGGATCAACGGCTTGGGCCGCTTCTCGGTCAGCGGCAGCATCCGAGTGCCCAGACCTGCCGCCATGATCATCGCGGTGAGGCCCGCGGCCCCCCGCCCGCTCACAGGTGCCCGCTCATATGTCGAACGAGCCTCCGCCCGCATCGCGCAGGGCATCAGGGATATGCCGGTCGAACCAGGCTGCCACCGGCTCCAGCGCCGGGTGCGAAAGGTCACGTTCCAGTTGCGCCCAGACGCGGGGGATCATGTCGAGATAGCGCGGCTTGCCGTCGCGCTTCCACAGGCGGACGAAGATGCCGACGATCTTGGCGTTTCGCTGCGCGCCGAGGCGGGCATAATCGGCGAGGAACTCGTCGCGGTCCACACCGGTCGCCTTGACGTAACGGGAGAACATCTCCGCCTCCAGCTGCTCGGAAACATCGCGCCGCGCGTCCTGCAGCAGGGAGACGAGATCGTAGGCCCGGTGCCCTGACAATGCGTCCTGGAAATCCAGCAGGCCCTGCGTGTGCAGCCCGCCCAGCAGCATGATGTTCTCGGCATGATAGTCGCGCAGCACCGTCACCCCGGGCCGCTGGCGGGAGAGCAGCGGGGCGAGCGCCCTTTCCCAGGCCTCGCCATAGGCCCCGCTGTCGACGGCCAGCTTCTGCGCCGGGCAATACCAGTCGATCAGCAGCCGCGCCTCGCGCAGGTACTCGCTCATGGTATAGTCGTTGAACGGCCCTGACGGCAGCCGGTGCAGTTCCACCAGCGCATCAACGGCCGCGCCGTAAACCTCGCGCTCGTCGTCCGGCCACTGGTCGAGATAGTCGCGCATCCGCGCCTCGCCGAAGTCCTCCAGCAAGACCAGCCCGCGGGCTGCATCCTCGAACAGGATGCGCGGCGCGCGCATGCCATTGCCGTCGAGCCACCGGGCGACGCGCAGAAAGGGCGTCGGGTCCTCGTTGGGTGGCGGCGCATCCATCAGCATGGCGGTCTTCTCGCCCTTGCGAATGCGGAAATAGCGGCGGAACGAGGCATCGCCGGCGAGCGGCTCGATCTGGGCGCCGGACCAACCGGCCCTGGCGAGAAACGACTCTATGCTTTCAGGCGCAGTCACGGACATGGCATGCGCCCTACCCAATCGGCCCCCGGCTCGACAATGGCGATCCGGCCCGAATCGGTGGCTTTTCCGGCGATTTCGAAATGGATCGAAAGGCAGGCCGGATATTGTGCAAATCCGCCCGCATGTTCCGGCCATTCCGCGATCAGCGCGCCATCGGCCAGGTAGTCTTCCAGCCCAAGTTCCTCGACGTCCCCAGGGTTCTCCAGCCGGTAGAAATCCGCATGGACCAGCGGCAGGCGAACCAGGGGCGGTTCATAGACCTCGATGATGGCGAAGGTCGGCGAAGGCACTTCGCCATCGTAGCCCAAGGCACCGATGATGGCCCGCGCCAGCGTCGTCTTGCCGGCCCCGAGGCCGCCGGAAAGGGCAACGATGTCACCGGGCCGCAAGGCATCGGCAATCGCCGTGCCCAAACGGGTTGTCGCTTCAAGATCGGGCAGTCCGAATCTCACGGCAGGTCGACGATCGCCGCCGTCCCCTGCCCCGGCTCCGACAGCACTTCCAGCCTGCCTCCATGCGCCTCGACCAGTTGCCTGGCGAGCGGCAGACCGATGCCCTGGCGGCGTTCGGTGGTCTTGCCGTCGGCGCCGATCTTGAGCCCGCCGAGCGCCCTTGCCAGCGCCGGCCCGTCCATGCCGGGGCCATTGTCCGAAACCACGATCCGCGCCCCATCGGCGCTGCGCGACACATCCACAAGGATGCGACCGCCTCGCTGGGTTGCGGCAATGGCATTGTCGAGCAGGTGCCCGATAGCCCGGGCGAGACGGCGCGAATCCCCCTCGATCCGGCCGGCGGTATTGCTTCCGCGCAGGTCGAGCGTCAGCTCGCCGGCCACAAGCTTCGGACGCCGCTCCTCGACAATCGCGGTGACGAAGGGAAACAGCTCGATCTGCTCGTGCGCCAGCGGCAGCATGCCCGCCTCGCTCTGCGAGAGATCGAGCACGCTTTCGATCTGTTCGCCAAGCCGGCCGACCGAGGAGAGGATGTCGGACACATATTCGCGCCCCTGCTCGTTGAGCTCTCCGCCAAGGCCCGCCTGCAGCAGCTCGGCAAAGCCGCCGATGGAGGTCAGCGGCGTGCGGAATTCGTAGCTCATGTTGGCAAGGAAGCGGGTCTTGATCGCGTCGGCCTCGACCAGGGCCGCATTGCGTTCCTTCAGCGCGGCCTCGGCTTTCTGGGTATCGGTGATGTCGAGCACGGCAAGCAGCCCATTGCCATCGGGCAGCGGCACGCCTGAATAGCGCAGGGTCCGCCCATCGGCGAGCACCGCGCGCCCGCCGCTCTGCTTGCGGTCCAGCGTGGCGGCGCGAATTGCGTCGGCCACGGCCTTGGCAGTGCTCGGCCGCGCTAGCTTCTCTCCGATGCGCTCGCGCAGTTCCTCGACGTGGGGATGGGTATCGAGGAATTCGGCGTCCAGCCCCCAATCCCTGGCAAAGCGTCGGTTCCAGGTCTGGAGCCGGCCATCGGGGGCGAATACGGCGACCGATTCATAGAGGCTGTCGAAGGTGGCGGTGCGGGTGCGCAGCAGCGTGTCGCGCGCGGCGGAAAGCTGGAGCTGCTCGGTCCGGTCCTCGGTGATTAGCAGCAGGCCGCCTTCGGGCATCGGGCTGGCGAGGATGCGAAGGTGGGTGCCGTCGCTGAGCGGCCAGGCTTCCTCGACCGTATCGCTGGCCGAAAACCATTCGGCCCGCTCCCGTCGCCACAGTGGAAAGTCGCGCACTTCCGGAAGCCTGGCGGCATTGCGGGCAAGGTCCAGCCAGCGGTCGAACGGCAGTGGATCGAGCACGTTGCCGGCGGCAAGCTGGAAGATGCGAAGGAAGTTCCGGTTGGCGAAGGTCAGCTGCCGCCTCGCATCGAACTGGGCGACGCCGGCGGTGAGCTGGTCGAGCAGTGCGCGCTGCGCCTCGCGATAGGCGCGAAAGCTGCGGGCAAGCTCCTCGAGGTCCTCGACATCGACCGCATAGCCGGCAATGCCTTCCTCGCCGAGTGGCAGGTCGCTGACCCGGTAGGTCCGCCGCGCGCCGGCAATGGTGATGGCGACCATGCGCTCGATCGGCTTGCCCTTGTCGGCCGCCTGCAGAGCGATCTGCATGGCGCTGAGGCCATCCTGGGGCTCCATCAGCTCCGTCCCCGCGGCAATGACCGCCTCCGCGCTCTCGCCGGCGACGGCCCTCACATAGGCGTGATTGACCTGCTGCAACCGACCGTCGGGCCGGCGGAACCACATGGGCATCGGCGCTGCTTCGATCAGCGAGGCCAATGCGGCGGAATCGCCCCGCGCCCGCGCCGCCTCCGCCCGCAGCTTGACCAGCTCGCTTTCGCTGTCGGAAAAATCGAAGACCCAGACCAGGGCCGCGCCACCGGGCGAAACCTGCGGATCGGCAAGGTGGCCGCGCAGGGCAAGGCTGCGCTTCGAGCCGCGCGGGGTGACGACCATGCGGAAAGGGGCTGCGGTCTTCTGGGTGCGCCGCACCGCTTCGGAAAGCTCGGCCAACTGTTCGCTGGAAAGGCCTGGCGCGGACTCTCCCTCCTCGCCATCGGGCCTGCCGCCATCTAGTTCGCTGAGGAACCGCGGCACTGTCTCCAGGCCCAACCACCCGGCAAGCTTGGGCGGCGCCTCGATCCTGCCGTCGCTGCGCACCAGCAGGGGCAAGGCGGGCGATTCGTCGACCATCCGCGAAAGCCTGCGGGCGTTGCGCTGCCCGGCCTCGATTCGCCGTTCCTTGGCGCGCACCGACAGGATCATGGCCAGCGCCGCCAGCGTCCAGGCAGACAGCAACAGTCCGACAAGCACCAGCGCGGTCTGGGAAAACAGCATGGAGCTTGGCTATGCGGAGAGGGGGCGGATTACAACCGATCGCGCAATGCCCGCGTGCGAAAAGTGGGGACCGGTTTCCCGCTCGGGACGATGCGACGGGGAAATCCGCCTTCGCACCCTTGCTAGACCCAGCGCCCCCGCCACACGGCATAGAGCCCCCAGACCCCACCAATCCCAAGCCCGAATGCGATACGGCTCAGCCCCAGAGGCGCATCCCAGCCAAGCGCAGCCATGCCCTGTGCGATCAGCGGCGCAATGAAGCCGATGCCGAACAGGAACGGCATCCATTGGAACAACTTGCGGATCGCGGCCTGCATCTGGCGATCCTAGAGCGGCGAAACATCGACGCCGCGCTCCGCCAGTACCCGGCGCAGGGCGTAATAGGCGGGCTTGGTGCGGTGGTTCGGGATACCGGGGTAGAGGTGGTGGACGATGTGGTACTGCATGCCCATCGACAGCACGTGGCCAAGCCGGCTCTTGAACACATAGGTGTTCTCATAGCGGCCCTTGCGCCCCTCGCGCGGGTGGTGCGGGGCCCAGCTCAGGTAAAAGCGGATGTAGGACAAGCCGATGTGGCGTGGCAGCCACCAGACCGCCGCCGCCTCGATGGCATATCCGCTCCAGGCCATGCCGAAAAGGACGGCCATGAACACCAGTTGCAGCACGATGGTTTCGTCCAGCGCGCGCTTCGCCTCGGGCGTGCCCATTTCGGCCAGGATACGCTTGTAGTGGTGGATCGAGCCGTCGACCCCGGGCTGGCGGTTGTACCAGGTCTTCCAGATCGCCATCACCGCGTTGGGCGCCTCGTCGGTATAGTCCGGGTCGCGCAGCGGATCGTTGCAGTGATAGTGATGCTCGAGGTGCATGATCCGCGCCATGCTGAACGGGAAGACGATCGGTATGGTCGAGACCTGCCCGACCAGCTCGTTCAGCCAGCGCAGCTTCTCGCCCTTGCGGGCAATGTTGGAATGCATCGCCTCGTGGCTGGTGACATAGCCGCCAGTGGCGAAGACCGAGGATAGCAGGCAGGCAAGCAGCAGGTTTATCTGGCCCGTGATGGCCAGCGGAAAGAAAGACAGCCACGCCGCGAAGCAGCCGATCGCGGCAAGGGAATAAGGCCACATCCGCCCGCCAATGAAGGGCTCGGCGATGGCGATCTCCTCCTTGCGCAAGGCCCGCAGCCGTTCACGGTCAAGCCCCTTGGGCGCGAGTTCCAGAGTGCCGCCCTCGGGCAGCAGGTCGCCCGCCGGTGAGCCTTCCGCCGAGGCAGCGCCAGCCAGAGGCAGCGCGGTCATCGCAGTAACTTCACCCAAGCCACGTCCCCTGCCGGATGCCTGCAGGGTTAATAAGGAATTGATGGGCCTGGTGACAAGTCCCTGAATGTTCCCGGATCGGGTCAATTGCCTGCGGCGGACGAAACAACTTTCCTACATGCCCGGCACCTGTCACACTCCGCGCCAGTGCCCAGATACACTGAAAGCCGCGCCCCCCAGCGCGGCTTTCGTGTTTTCGGGCCTCGCGCAGGCACAAGGCACTTTGCGCATGTGCTTTATCAACTTGCGCTTTCTGCAACCAGAAATCGGGAGCTCAATACCGGTAGTGATCCGGCTTGAACGGCCCTTCGGCGCTCACCCCGATATAGGCCGCCTGCTTCTCGGTCAGCTTGGTCAGTTTTACTCCCAGCTTTTCCAGGTGCAGCGCCGCCACCTTCTCGTCGAGATGCTTGGGCAGCACATAGACTTCGTTCTTGTACTGCGCGGTCTTGGTGAACAGCTCGATCTGCGCCAGCGTCTGGTTGGTGAAGCTGGATGACATGACGAAGCTGGGGTGGCCGGTGGCGCAGCCCAGGTTCACCAGGCGGCCCTTTGCCAGCATGATGATCTGCTTGCCGTCCGGGAAAGTGACGAGGTCGGTGCCCGGCTTCACTTCGTTCCACTGGAAGTTCTGCAGACCGGCGACCTGGATCTCGCTGTCGAAGTGGCCGATGTTGCAGACAATGCTCATCGGCTTCATCTCGCGCATGTGATCGACGGTGATCACGCCCTCGTTGCCGGTTGCCGTCACGAAGATGTCGCAGCGCTTGACTGCCTCTTCCATGGTGACGACCTCATAGCCCTCCATCGCCGCCTGCAGCGCGCAGATCGGATCGATCTCGGTAACCATGACCCGCGCGCCGCCCTGGCGCAGCGAGGCGGCCGAGCCCTTGCCGACATCGCCGAAGCCGGCGACGCAGGCGACCTTGCCGGCCAGCATGACGTCGGTCGCGCGGCGGATGGCGTCGACCAGCGATTCCTTGCAGCCATAAAGGTTGTCGAACTTCGACTTGGTGACCGAATCGTTCACATTGATCGCGGGGAACGGCAGCTTGCCGTCCTTGGCGATCTGGTAGAGGCGGTGAACGCCCGTGGTAGTCTCTTCCGAAACGCCCTTGATGTGGGCGACCGACATGGTGAGATAGCCGGGCTTTGCCTTGAGGAAGGCCTTGAGCGCGCGGACGAACTCGATCTCTTCCTCGTTGCTCGGTTCGAACAGCTCCTCGCCCGCCTCGACCCGCGCGCCCCACAGGGCAAACATGGTGGCGTCGCCGCCGTCGTCGAGGATCATGTTAGCGGTGGTGGTATCACCCCAGTCGAAGATGCGTCCGACATAGTCCCAGTAGTCGGCAAGGCTCTCGCCCTTGATCGCGAAGACCGGGATGCCGCGCGCGGCGATGGCGGCGGCGGCGTGGTCCTGCGTCGAGAAGATGTTGCAGGTCGCCCAGCGCACTTCGGCGCCGAGGTGGACCAGCGTCTCGATCAGCACGGCGGTCTGGATCGTCATGTGCAGCGAACCAGTGATCCGCGCGCCCTTGAGCGGCTTGGCATCGCCGAACTCCTCGCGCAGCGCCATCAGGCCCGGCATTTCGGTTTCGGCTATGGCAATCTCGGCGCGGCCGAAGTCGGCCAGGCCGATATCGGCGATCGCATAATCCTTTTCGGCATCGATAACTTGAGACACTGCGGCTTACCTCCGGTCTGTGCGCAACCGGCGCCTCGCCTTCACTTGCGAAAGGAAGGCGGCGCCGGTGAAGCGCCGCCCTTAGCCGCTGCCCTTGGCGGTGGCAAATATAAAGAAGTCTTTATATCCTCTTTCGCGTCAATGCTGCGCCATGGCGAGCTGGCCCGAATCGATCCCGCCAAGCAACTGGTCGGCGGCCTCGACCAAAGTGTCGGTGCCCCTCACTTCAGCGAGATCGCGAGTGACCGAGCGCAGTTCCGCACAGTTGAGCCAGGGATGACCCTGACCATACTGGTTGGCCATTTCCGTGCTCAAGCGATCCAGTTCCCGGTTGGCGCGCGCTGCCCCGAAGCGCGCGCCAAGGTCATCGCGGAGCTCCGCGTTGGCCTGATTCAGTTCAGTCATGTGGCGGGTGGTGAACTGGCCATACTCCGCGGTGAAATTATCCGGCGTGCTGCGGCAGCGCAGCCCCGTGACCATCAGCATGATGTCGAGCCGGCGCAGCTTTTCCGCCCCGCTGCCGGCCATGGCATGCGCCGGATTGCTGGCAACCAAGCCGACTGCAAGTGCCGTCATCGCCAAGATCGAACTACCCAGCAACGTCTTTTCCGCGGTGCCCCCCGCGCCCCCTGTCTTCAACATTCCAGACTCCTGGCGAGACCGATTCCCGCGGAAACAAGGGTCCCTCATCGCGGTTTACCAGGCGTTAAAGGCGCGGATTAAAGCGCTGGTAACCAAGCAACCGTTGCGCAGATGCAACAGCATCCTATATCCTTGAAGTTTGAGAATCACTTGCAAGAAAGGCAGCAAAATGACGATTGCAGTTGGCGACAAGATTCCGGACGTGAAGCTGATGAAGCCGGGCGAGAACGGCCCCGAAGCCGTGCAGACCGGCGACTATTTCAAGGGCAAGCGCGTTGCGCTGTTTTCCGTACCGGGCGCCTTCACCCCGACCTGCTCGGCCAAGCATCTGCCGGGCTATGTCCAGAACGCCGGCCAACTCAAGGCCAAGGGCATAGACGAGATCGCCTGCACCGCCGTCAACGACGCCTTCGTCATGGGTGCATGGAACCGGGCCGACGGCTCGGGCGACATCACCATGCTTGCCGACGGCAGCGGCGACCTTGCCAAGGCGCTGGGCCTGGAGCTCGACCTCTCGGGCGGCGGCCTCGGCAAGCGCGGCCAGCGCTTCTCGATGGTGGTGAACGACGGTACCGTCGAGCAGCTCAACGTCGAAGCGCCCGGCGAGTTCAAGGTGAGCTCAGCCGAGCACATGCTCGGTCAACTCTGACACGAAAAAAGGGGCGGGTTTGAAATCCGCCCCTCGTTTCCATGCCTGAAATTACGGTCAGGCCGCGTAGTTCAAGATCGTCTTGATCTCGAGATATTCGTGGAAGCCGTATTCGCCCCACTCGCGGCCGTTACCCGAGCGCTTGTAGCCGCCGAACGGGGCCTGGAAATCGAAGCCGTTGTTGACGTTGACCCAGCCCGTGCGCATCCGCTTGGCGACAGCGTTGCAGGCATCCTTATCCACGCCGTTGACGTAGCCGGCCAGGCCAAAGGTGCTGTCGTTTGCAATCTCGACGGCGTGGTCGACGTCGTCATAGCCCATCACCACCAGCACCGGGCCGAAGATCTCCTCGCGGCCGATCGGGGTATCGTTGGTGGTCCAGAACACCGTCGGCTTGACATACCAGCCCTTGTCCAGCCCTTCGGGGCGGCCCGGACCACCGGCAATCAGTTCCGAAACGCCATCCTTGAGGGCATTCTCGATGTACTCCTGGATGATGTTGTACTGGCCCTTGGACACGACGGGTCCCATGGCAAAGTTGCCGTTGGGATCGCCGACGGTCACTGATTCCGCCGCGGCCTTCGCCGCCGCGACCACTTCGGCCTTGCGCGCGGCCGGCACCAGCAAGCGCGAGCCGGCCGAGCAAGTCTGGCCCGAGTTGCCCATCATGCCGACCGTCGCCTCGGTGACGTTCTTCACCATGTCGGCATCGTCGAGGACGATGAAGGCACTCTTGCCGCCCAGTTCCAGCCCGACGCGCTTGACCGTATCCGCCGCGTCCTTCTGGATCTGGATACCCACCGGTTCGGAGCCGGTGAAGGAGATCATGTCCACGTCCTCGTGCGTCGTCAGCGCCGTGCCCAGCACAGCGCCCGAGCCCTGCACCATGTTGAACACGCCAGGCGGGACACCCGCCGCGTCGATGATCTCGGCGAGGATGTGGGCGGAATAGGGCGCAAGTTGCGGCGGCTTGAGGATCATGGTGCAGCCGGTGGCCAGCGCCGGGAAGATCTTCACGCAGGTCTGGTTCATCGGCCAGTTCCACGGCGTGATCAGGCCGCAGACCCCAATCGGCTCATGCCGCACCATGGTGGTGCCGCGAATCTGCTCGAACTCGAACCGCTCGAGCACTTCGATCGCGGCCTGCAGGTGGCCCGCGCCAAGGCCCACATGGAAGCCGCAGCCCAACGACATTGGCGCGCCCATTTCCTCGACGATCGCCTCGCCCAGCTCCTGCTGGCGGCGGCTGTATTCGGCCTGGATCGCGCGCAGCAGCTCGAGCCGTTCCTCGCGGCTGGTTTCCGACCACGACGGAAAGGCCCGGCGGGCGGCAGCCACTGCCAGGTCGATATCGGCGGTCGAACCCAGCGAAATGCGACCGGAGACTGCCTCTGTCGCCGGGTTGATCACTTCGCCGATCTTGGCCGTGACCGGATCGACCCACTTACCGTCGATATAGAACTTCAGGTATTCGCGCATAGCAATTCTCCCGTGATGCACGGGCTGTTAGCCCATGCGCAGGAGAGCGCAAGCCCTGTTGCTCGGGCCGGTATCAGACGCCGACCACTGCCTTGGTCTCGACGTATTCGTGGAAGCCGTAGACGCCCCATTCGCGCCCGTTGCCGCTCTGCTTGTAACCACCGAACGGAGCATTGAGATCGAAGCCACCGTTAACCGAGACCTGGCCTGCGCGCAGGCGGTTGGCGACATTGCGGGCAGCTTCCGGATCGGCACCACCGACGTAGGCTGCCAGGCCGTATTCGGTGTCGTTGGCCACATCGATGGCCTCGTCGATGGTGTCGTAGCCGAGGATCGACAGCACCGGCCCGAAGATTTCCTCGCGGGCGATGGTCATGTCGTTAGTGACATTGGCGAAGACCGTCGGCCGCGCGAAATATCCCTTTTCGAGGCCCTCCGGCCGTCCCGTACCGCCCGAAACCAGCGTCGCGCCTTCGTCTATCCCCTGCTGGATCAGCCGCTGGACCTTCTCGAACTGCGCCTTCGATGCGAGCGGTCCCATCCGGACGTTGCCTTTTGGATCGCCGACCGTAACCTTGGACGCGGCTTCCCTGGCCGCGTCGATCGCCTCGCCCATGCGGGCAACAGGGACCAGCATTCGCGAGGGTGCGTTGCAGGATTGGCCGGTATTGTTCATCATCAGGTTGACGCCCTTGCCGACGTTCTTGGCCAGAAGTTCGTCGTCGAGGATGATGTTGGCACTCTTGCCGCCGAGTTCCTGCGACACGCGTTTGACTGTAGCCGCCGCCGCACGCGCGATCTCGACGCCAGCCCGGGTCGAGCCGGTAAAGGAAACCATGTCGATGTCCGGATGGCTGGAAATGGCCGCGCCCGCGCCCGGCCCGTCGCCATGGACCATGTTGTAGACCCCGGCTGGAACACCCGCTGCATGCATCACTTCGGTGAAGATCTGCGCCGAAAAGGGCGCGACTTCGGAGGGTTTCAGCACCATGGTGCAGCCCACCGCAAGTGCCGGGAAGACCTTCACCGCAATCTGGTTCAGCGGCCAGTTCCACGGCGTAATGAAGCCGCAGACGCCGATCGGCTCGCGCCGGATCGTCGAGTTGCCGAGCTTTTCCTCGAAGGGATAGGTCTTGAGTATCTCGATGGCCGAAGCAAGATGGGCCGAGCCCAGCCCGACCTGGTTTCCGGCCGACAGTGCAGCCGGAGCGCCCATTTCCTCTGTAACCGCATCGGCCAGAACGCCCGCACGCTTCTGATACTCGGCTAGGATCGCCTGCAACAGGTCTATGCGTTCGTCGATGGTCGAAGCCGACCACTTGGCAAAAGCGCGCCGCGCGGCCTTGACCGCCTTGTCCACATCGGCCGCGGAGCCCAAGGCAATCCGACCGGCGACTTCCTCGGTCGCGGGATTTTCCACGTCCAGTGTCTTGAGCTCAACCGGATCGACCCACTGCCCATCAATGTAGAACTTCAGATATTCGCGCATGCTGCTTAACTCCTCGCGGCGTGAATCTAAGCCACCACCGTGCACAATTCGATGGGCGAAGAACGTTCGATCATGCCCATCGCTTCCTGTCCATCCCAGCGATAGCGCACCGAGCCTTGTTGGTTGTTCATGCCGTTCACACCTGGATTGCCGATGTGGAAGCTGGAGAGCAGCGTCGTGCCTTCGATGCGGGTGCGTCCGAAATCGCCTTCCAGTTCGACCGAAACGTCGTCGCCCTCCGGCATGATCCGGCGCAGGAACGGCGGGTCGACGGCCTTGGCCTTGTGCCAGACACCATCTCGCCAGACGTAGGCGTCGTTGTAGGTCGAGCCATCCTCGCGCGGGGGATAGGTGCACAAGCCGAATGCATCGCCATTGGGAAACACCGCCGCCTGCCAGCAATGGCCGCGAAAGGCCCCCATAGGCCGCACCGACTGGCGATGAATGCGGTTGCCGACGCAACGAAACGAATGTGTCTCGCCATCGAGGGTATACTGCCCCTCGCCCCGGAACGTCTGCTCGACCCGCCAGCCATGGCCCATCAGCCCGGCATCGATCTTCTCGGCCTCGCTTAGTGCGGCCAGCTTGTCGGGCCGAAAATCCTGAGTCCAGCCAGGGGCAGCGGACTCGAGTTCAACCTCGAACCTGATGGGCGTGCGCTTTGCTCCCTCAGGCAGAGGCTGGTCGGCGAACACACGGAATCGCCCAGCGATCTGTTCGGACGTGGTGGATTCGCACACCGTATCATCGAAGCTGACAGCCCACTTTCGGAAAGGCTCGATGCACCGGAACTTCAGCCCGCCGGCGCCCAGCACCCCTCCATCGGTCGGGTGCGTCTTCCCGTAAGTCGAAGTTCGCAGTATGCGCCCGCCGGGGAAGACGAAATTGCCGTCATAGCGGTGATTTTCCCAGGTCGCGCCGACGGCCTCGATGCCAAGGCGCGGAAAGGCGAACTTGCCGTTCTCCTCGAACAGCCAGATCGAGGCGCTCTCGCGCAGTTCCGGATCGGCCGGCCTCGTGGGGATCAGGGAAGCGTCGAGATCGGGCTCCAGTTCACCGTTCCAAGAGCGGATCACAGCTTGTTCAGCCAGGTAGAACGCTCGATCATGCCCATGGCCTGCTGGTCACCCCAAGTATAGCGGGTGGAACCCTGGTTGAGCGCAAAGCCTGCCATCTCACCCTCGTGCATCACCTTGAAGGTATTGAGCATGCCCCTGCCGTCTATTGCGATTTTGCCGCCTTCATATTCCAGCTCCAGCGAGTTGTCCTGGCCCTCGGGTGTGAGGCTGGCGGCGGTGAGCCAGGGGAGCTTCGTGGCAACCGCCGGATACATCTTGCCGCTGATGAAGACATAGCCCTCGTTATAGGTAGATCCATCCTCCGCCGGGGGATAGGCGATATAACCGAAGGCGCGGCCATCCGGGAAATTGGCCGCCTGCCAGACATGGCCCCGAAACCCGTCGAGCGGCCGGACGGACTGGCGATGGATTCGGTTTCCAACCGCCTTGAACGAGCGGGTTTCGCCATCGAGGGTCATTGTCCCCTCCCCGCGAAAAAGATGCTCCATTCGATAGCCGAGACCCATGGAACGGGCGTCGTCCATCTCGCGCTCGGACAGGCCGACTAGCCGTTCGGGCGTATTGTCCTGCACCCAGCAAGGCGTGACCATCTCGATCTCGACGTCCCACTTCAGCCGGGTCTTGCGTGAAGTGTCTATGGCCCCCTTGGTCATAGCTTCCGATGTCGTCTCGACCGGCTCGCCGTCATAGCTGATGCGCCAGCGATGGTAGGGCTCTATTACTTCGAAGCGCAGCGGGCCGGAGCCCAGGATACGCGGCTTGCCGTCGGCGGCAATCGGCGAATGGCTGGCGTGGGTCCCGCCGATTTCGACCAGCGCCCTGCCCCCGGGAAAGGCGGCGTTCATGTCGATCCGGTGCGCTTCCCAGACCGCCCCGATCGCCTCGATGCCGACACGCGGAAGGGCGAATGCGCCGTTTTCCTCGAACAGCCAGATCGACGCGCTTTCGCGCATGACGGGGTCTTCAGGCTTTTCGGGCAGCATGTAGTCGTAATGCGGCGCAAGCCCGCCGCGCCAATCTTCCTCATTCATTGCCGCTCTCCCGGAATCACATGCAAAAAGGCCGCGCAACCATGACGGTTGCGCGGCCATTGGCAAGCGGAGTTTCAGCCGCTCGCGCGATCAGAAGTCAAAGCGCAGTTCGCCGCCCCACATCCGCGGCAAGCCCGGATTGACTACGTTGGTATTGCCGCCGTTCGAAGCCGCGTTGCCGCCCGAGTAGTACTGCTTGTTCGTCAGGTTACGCACGAAGACCGAGGCTTGCAGCCTGCTCCCCATGATCTCGCCGAAGGTCAGCCGCATGTTTACCAGCGTATAGGCCGGAAGCGTCGTATTGGGGTTCACCGTACCCGAGACGTTCGAGAAGTTCATCTCGCTCTGGCTATAGAGATCGCCGCGCAAGGTTAGCTTACCGGCATCACCGAGCGGCAGAGTGCCTTCGGCGAAGACCGTGCCGCTCCACTTGGGAACGTCGGCAAACGGGCCATAGTTGAAGTTGAAACCCAGCACACTGACGCGGCCGTCGGTGTAGCGGGCATTTGTGTAATTCACCGAGGCGCCGAGCTGGAAGTAGCGTGAGGGCTTGACCGTCGCGTCCATCTCGAAGCCGGTGATCTGCGCCTTGGGCACATTGACCGTGAGCAGCGAAACGCCGGCCGGCGTCAGCAGATAGGCCGCGCGCTGGATGTTGCTGACCCACTGCTGGTAGACGTCGGCGTTGATCGTGACAGGAACTCCAAGCCCATCGCCGGAATATTTAATGCCGGCCTCAAGATCCTGTGTCGTCTCGGGCAGATAGAGGTTGCCGCCATTGGCCGCTGTCACGTTCAAGTTGGGAACACTGTAGTTGTAGCCACCGGCGCGCCAGCTGCCGCGGTGGGTAAGATAGACCATCAACTCGGGCGTCGCCTGGTAATCGAGGCTGACTGTCCAGCTCGGCTTGGACGCCGAAGTCTCTTCGGGCGTGTTGGGAAGCTGATAAATCACCTGCCACGCCGATCCCGGTAGTTGGACCATTCTGGTCTTGTCATGGGTCCAGCGAAAACCGCCAGTCAGGCTGAGGCGGTCGGTGACCTTAAATGAGGCCTGGGCAAAGGCAGCGATCGATTCCGTCGTCCATTGCGCCGTGTAGGTGAACGGGAAGACAAAGATCGGGTGGCCGAACGTCAGGTTCGATTCCACCTTGTCACGCTGGTTCAGGTAATAGACGCCAAGCACGTAATCGAGCCGGCCGTCCACTGCCTTGCCCTGCAACTGAAGTTCGTCCGAAATCTGCCGGATATCCCGCAGGAAGCCCTTGGTGGGGTTCACCTTCACTTCGTTGGCGGTCAGCGTGCCCTGAGTTTCAAAGAAGTGATAAGGCGAACCGTCGTAGTCGAAACCGTCGTCGGACTTGGAGTGGTTGTAGCCGAAGATGTTCTTGATTTTGATGTCGTCACCAATCTTCATCTCGGTGGTGTTGATCACATAGGTGTTCTCTGCCTTGTGGTAGGGCGGATAGCTCGACAGGCTGACCCACGGGCCCACTTCGCGCTGCTTGGCGACGGCTGCCTGCAGTCCACCCTGGAACACGGCGGGATGGGCATTGAGATAGGTGGTCAGCCCGGGATTGCTTGCCGCGTTGAGCAAGCAATAGGCGGTGGTGAAGTCAGCCGCGGAAACGCAAGGCTGCGCATTGACCGACCACAGCTCATACGGCGTGTTGGTGCCGTCCTCGTCGGTATACTGCACCACCGTCGTATTGGTGATGTCTGCCGAGGGCGACAGGCGCAAGGTGGCTCGGATCGACTTCTGGCTGAGATCGCCGTACTCGTCGTTGGTGAAGTAGTCCTTCACAAAGGCGCCGCCGCCGGTCACGCTGCCGGCCACGCGCAGCGCCCCGACATCGCCGAGCGGCAGGTTCAGAGCACCCTGGATGTTCCAGGCGTCATAGCTGCCGTAGCGGCCCTGCAAGTATCCGCCGATTTCGTCCGTGGGCTTGGCCGTCGAATAGAGAACCGCGCCGCCCGTCGCATTGCGTCCGAAGAGCGTACCCTGCGGGCCTTTGAGCACCTGGATGCCGGCCATGTCGTAGAAGGTCGAGGCCGACAGGGTCGAGATCTGCACTTCGTTGGTATAGGGCAGGACCGACGGCGGCGAGTTGGTGAAGGTATCGACGCTCTGGCCGCGGATCGAATAGTTGAACGAATGCACGCCGCCGTTCTGGCGGATGACCAGGCCCGGCACGGCGGCCTGCAGGTCGTTTTCGTTCGAAATGGCGCGCTTGGCGAGGTCTTCCCCGGCAATCGCGGCAATGGCGATCGGAACCTTGGAAAGGCTTTCCTCGCGGCGCCGGGCGGTGACAATGATTTCGCTGTTGGATGCGCCTTCATCGGCTCCGGTGTCTTGCGCGATGGCCGGGGCAATCGGCATGGCAACACCCGCCGCGAGCGCGGCGATCAAGATCTTCCTCATGTTTTCCTCCTGTTATGACGAACGCATTCGTCTCTACCACCCCCGCGCTACCGCGGGAGTGGTTTGCAATTCGTTTTTAACACCGCGACGACGAACCGTGCGGCGAAGCAGGCGACGCGATCAGCGCTTTTCGTAAGTGATCGGCAGGGATTCGATCGTCCGCGTCGCCACCGTCGGCGTGTAGCGGATCTCCTCCATCGGGATCGCCAGCTTGATGTTCTTCAACTGCCGCACGATCTCACGCGCCGCCACCTTGATCTCCATGCGCGCCAGCGCGAGCCCAATGCACCTGTGCGGTCCACCGCCGAAAGCGACATGGCGGCCCAGGTTCGGACGCTCCATGTCGAACTTGCGCGGATCGGGGAACACGGTCTCGTCATCGTTGCCCGATCCATAGACCAGCAGCATGTGCGCGCCGGCCGGGATCTTGGTCCCATTGACGACTGTGTCCTTGGTTGCGGCGCGGGAGAGCGCGCGCACCGGCGGCTCGTTGCGCAGGTGTTCCTCGACGAAGCGGTTGAGCTTGCGCTCGTCCTCCACGCACTCCTCCAGCAGCTCGGCCATGCCGGGCTTGGTGGTGATGACGTAGAACAGGTTACCGATGGCCGTCGCGGTCGTGTCGTTGCCGGCGATCAGGGTGGCGCGGACCAGCGAGACGGCTTCCTCGAAGGTCAGCTTCTCGACCGTGCCGTCCTCGTTGGTCACCTTGGCGTGGACGAGGTCCGAGATCATGTCCTCGCTGGGCTTGGCCTCACGCTCATTCATCTTGGCGATGAGGTACTGCTGAAGCTCGGCGATCTGCGCCGCGTTTTCGAGCATGGTGTCGCGGTTCTGCATGGCGCCGATCTGCGCGGTGACGGCGACCGACCAGCGGGTGATCTTGTCTTCCATGCCCTGGTCGAGGCCGAGCTGCTCGACGATCACGCGGATCGTCAGCGGAATGGCGATGTCTTTCACCGCATCGCATTTGCCCTTGTCGGCGACGCTTGCGATCAGGTCGGCAACGACCTTGGTGATGCGGGGCTCCAGTTCCTTCACGCGGTGGGCGGTGAAGGCGTTTTCCATAAGCTTGCGGATTCGCGTGTGATAGGGTGGGTCCGACATGATCGCGTCGGGGAAATAGCCGCCACCGTGCTCGCGCAGGTAGGCGCGGAACTCGTCTTGCAGGCCCTTCGCCTGAAAATCGTGGTAGCCATGGTGGACCGAGAAAGTCACCGGGTCGGACTGGACCGCCCAGATATCCTCGTGCCGGGTAACCAGCCAGGAACCGAGCTTCTCGTCGTAATGGATCGGATCGCCGTGACGCATCGCGCGAAAGAAATCGCGCGGGTGCGCCTGGATGCCGCGATCGGTGAGCGAGCCCTCCTTCAGCAACTGCTGCTCATTGTCGCTTAGCGGCAGGCGCTCGGAAACGTGATCGTCCTGGAACTGTGTAGCCATGGCTTTACCTCGAATGTGAAATCAGAAACCCGAAGTCGGCGCGACAGTGACTTCGATGCCGTCGAGCTCGGGCTTCATCTTGATCTGACAACCGAGCCGGCTGTTGTCCTTCATCACGTCCGCGACCATATCGAGCATGGCGAATTCGATGTCGTCGGGCGCGCCGACCTTTTCGAACCAGCCGCCTTCGACATAGACGTGACACGTGGCGCAGGCGCAACCGCCACCGCAATCGCCGAAGATGCCTTCGATGCCGTTCTGCTTCGCCGTCTCCATCAGACTGGCGCCCTCCTCGACATTATCGAGGACATGGGTAACGCCTTTGACGTCGGTGTACTTGACCGTGAGATTGCCCATTACTCGGAATCCTCCATGCGGCCGCGGCCGCCAGTTGCTAGCTGTTTCTTTATTCCATGCCCAAGCGCGGCGGGCAATGCCAGTCACGCCGCTACCTGAACCATCCGACTATCGCCACAGCGATGCAATGCATCTGACCCTTCGCAAATCGGTCATTGCGAATGCGGACTGCAAGTCGCATTAATCAGGAAACGTGGAACCGCGAAGGAGAGGAACACGTGACCCGTACACTGATTACCAACGCAACGATATTCGATGCGACCGGAGCCAAACCCTTCACCGGCGATTTGCTGGTCGACGGCAACACGATTTCACGGGTTGTCCCTGGTGGCGGGGCCGGGAGCGCCGACACAGTGATCGACGGAACCGGTATGTTCTGCATGCCCGGCATGACTGAGGGCCACGGCCACATCTCCTTCGAGAACGCAACCGCCACCGAGCACCTGATCACCCCGACACCGGAAGAACAGGTCTTCACCGCCGCCCGCGGCGCCAAGGCCCTGCTCGAAGCCGGCTTCACGAGCGTCTACGGCGCATCGGAAGCCAAGCTGCGGCTGGGCGTTGCCGTACGCAACGAAGTCAATGCCGGCCGCATTCCCGGCCCGCGCATCCGCGCGGGCGGTCTCGAAATCAGCGTCACCGGCGCGATGGGAGACGAGAGCACCGAGCACAATCCCCGCATCGGCCCCTCCATGCTGGTTAACGGCGCGGAAGAGATGCGCAAGGCCGTCCGCTTCCAGATTCGCGAGGGCATCGACAACGTGAAGCTCGATGTCTCGGGCGACCCCTTCTACGCCGGCCGCGCCGGCACGCTGGGCACGCCCGACACCTGCACGCCGATGCATTATGACGAGATCAAGATGGCGGTCGACACGGCCCACAATCTCGGCCGCAAGGTCAATGCGCACGTGCGCTCTGTCCAGGGCTCAAAGGATTGCATTCGCGCAGGCGTCGACGGTTTGCTCCACGTCGAACATTCCGACGAGGAACTGCTCGACATGATGGAAGAGGCCAAGGACCGCATCTTCGTCGTGCCCACTGTCGACCTGTTCCACCAGATGGCGACCGGCGGCGCCTCGCCCTGGGGCATCACACCCGAAGTAGCGGGCTTCATGGGCCTGCCCGCATTGGTCGAAGCAGGTGCGAAGACTCACACCGAGCTACGCAAGCGTGGCATCCGCCACCTCATCGGCGGCGACTATGGCTTCGCCTGGAGCCAGCAGGGGGAGCAGGCGCGCGACCTGATACAGTTCATGCACTATTACGGCTACAGCGCCGCCGAAGCGCTGATCTGCGCCACCCGCAACGGCGGCCTCGCGATGATGAGCGACGGCAGCCTGGGTACACTGGAAGCCGGCAAGCTCGCCGACCTGATCCTTGTAGACGGCGACGTCCTTGCCGATATCTCTATCCTGACTGACCGTTCGCGCATCGCCATGGTGATGAAGGACGGCGCGATACAAACTATATCCCCGGCGCTCGCCGCGCAGGCTAATAATCCCGCACTCGAAGCGGCCGAATAAGAACAGTTGAGGAGATCAAGATGAACGTCGAATCCGGCAAGCTGCTCAAGCCCGGCGAGGCACGCCATCCAGCCCAGAGCACGCAAGACATCATCGCCCGCGACAAGGTGAAGGCCCCCGGCTGGGTAACGGACGTTTCTTACGAGTACATGGGCTCGGAGGACATCGACACCGGCCGCTACCTCTCGGCCGAATACCAGGAAGAGGAATTCAAGCGCCTATGGACCCGCACCTGGCAGTGGGCCTGTCGCGAGGAGCACATTCCCGAAGTCGGCGACTACTATGTCTATGACATCGGCCCCTACAGCTTCATCATCACCCGCGTCGCCGAAAACGAGGTGCGAGCTTACTTCAACGCCTGCCTCCACCGCGGCACGAAGCTGCGTGCGTCGGGAAGCGAGGGCAATGCGCGCGACTTCAAGTGCAGCTTCCACGGCTGGACCTGGGGGATCGACGGCAAGAATACCTTCCTGCCCTGTCAGTGGGACTTCTCGCATGCCGACCCGGCGGAATTGTCGCTGCCCGAAGCCCGCGTCGAGCTGCTGGCCGGCTTCGTCTGGATCAACATGGACCCCTCCGCACCGACCCTGCGCGAATACCTGGGCGAGCATGCGCTGTCGCACATCGAGGCATGGAAGCTCGAGGACCGCTACACCGTTTGTCACGTCACGAAGCCGATCCCGTGCAACTGGAAGTTGAATGTCGAGGCTTTCCACGAAGCCTATCACGTGCCCGACACGCACCCGCAGGTGTCGCCGACCAATGCCGACCAGAACTCGCAGTACGACGTGTTCGGGCCGCACGTGGACCGCTTCATCTCCTCGCTCGGCGTGGTCAGCCCGGTGCACGAGGGCAAGTACTCGCAGCAGGACGTGCTCGACATGTTCACCGTCGGCGACAGCTCGATCGTCACCGACAAGCCAGTGGTGCCGGAAGGCGGCAGCGCGCGGCAGATGATGGCCGACATGTTCCGCCAGGGCTTTGAGCAAGCGGCCAACACCAAGCTCGACAATGTCTCGGACTCCGAGATCCTCGATTGCTTCAGCTATACGGTGTTCCCGAGCTGCTTCCTGTTCCCGGGCATCTCTCTACCGATGGTCTACCGCTTCCGACCGAGCCCCCGCAATCACCGCGAGAGCATCTACGAAGTGCTGTTCCTGCGGCCCAAGCCCGCAGACGGCACGCCTGTCGAAACCGCGGAGCCGGTCCACCTCAAGCACGGCCAGTCGTTCGTCGAGGCCGAAGGCATGGACCCGGGATTCGGCGGCATCCTCGACCAGGATACCGACAACCTGATCCTGCAGCAGGAAGGCCTGGAGGCCAGCGCCAAGCATGGCCTCACGCTCGCCGACTACCAGGAAATCCGCATCCGCAACTTCGAAAGGGCGGTCGACAAGTACATGGCGATGGAGCCGTACATTCCCGACTGGAAGAAGCTCCAGCGAAAGTAAGCCTAAACACGTTACCTGGGCCGCCGCCTTGATTCGAATGCGGCGGCCCTGCTTTTGGGAGAGATGAAATGAGTGAGACCAGGGCCACCCTGCGCCGTCCGCCTGCCGAACAGCTCGTTCTGTACGAAAAGGACCCCAAGACCAAGATCGCGACTATCACACTGAACCGGCCCGATGCGCTCAATGCGCCGACGATCGCAGCGCGCCTGCGCTTCGCCGAACTGGTCCACCGCGCCAATATCGACGACGACGTCAAGGTGCTGGTAATCAAGGGCGAAGGCAAGCACCTGGGCTCTGGCGCCGACCTCGAAGAGCAGGACGGCATGCTCAACCCGCAGCCGGGCACTTCGCTGCTGCACGAATTCAAGATCGCCGAGGACGGCACGGTCAAGTACCCGCCCGCCGGTTCCTATCGCTTCCTCGCCTCGATCACCAATCTCTACGCCGACGATAGCTTCGGCTGCCGCGCGCTACAGAACTTCAAGAAAATCTCGATACTGCAGTGCAAGGGCTATGTCTACGGCTGGCACTTCTACCTCGCCGGCGACTGTGACATCGTAGTCTCCTCCGATGACGCGCTCTATGGCCACGCGGCCTTCCGCTACGTCGGCTGGGGTCCGCGCATGTGGACCTGGGCTGAGATGATGGGCGTCAGGAAGTTCATGGAAATGGTCTTCACCGGCCGGCCCTTCACTGCCAGCCAGATGTATGATTGCAACTTCATCAACTCGGTCGTCCCGCGCGAACAGCTCGAGGAAGAGACAATGAAGTATGCACTGGCATGCTCCATGACCCGTCCGAACGACACCGTCGTCGCGCAGAAGACCTTCTTCGAGATCTACAAGCAGTATCGCGGCGAATACATGGGCAGCCTGCTCACCGGCATGCTGGAAGGCATCAAGCCGATTATGACCGACGACAGCGGCGGTGCCGACCAGGCGCTGGGCGAGGACGTAATGGAGAAGGGCTTGGCCAATTCGGTCAAGGACAACGACATGCGCTTCCCGCCCGATTGGCGGCTCAGCTTCGGCGGAAGGGCGAAGCCCTGAGGCGATGCAAGAGACCAAGCTCGGTTCCTCGGGCCTGACCGTATCCCGGCTCGCCTTCGGCGGGTCGACCTTCACCAGCGGCGACCAGTCCCTGCCCGGCTTCTACAAGGCCGGGCCGGAGACGGCCGTCGCCTTGGTGAACCAAGCGATCGAGGGCGGCATCACCTATTTCGACACGGCCGACGTCTATGCCAATGGCCAGTCGGAAGAACTGCTCGGCGCGGCGCTGAAACCGCACCGGGACAATATCGTGCTGTCGACCAAAGTCGGTAACTTCGGCGGCCGGCATCCGGACGTCCAGGCATGGGGCCTGTCGCGCAGGCACATACTTTGGTCGATCGACCAGAGCCTGACGCGGCTAGGGACTGACAGGGTCGATTGCTATATCGCGCACCGGGTCGATCCCGACACGCCGCTGGAAGAAACGCTGGAGGCATTCGATCAAGTCGTTCGTTCCGGCAAGGCGCGCAGCATAGGTTTTTCCAACTGGCCGGCCTGGCTCGCCGCCACCGCAATCGGCATCCAGCGAGCCAACGGCTGGGCCGAATTCAGTCATGGCCAGATGTACTATTCGCTGCTCGGTCGCGACGTCGAGCGCGACACGGTGCACATGATGAGCCACTTCGGCCTTGGCATGAGCGTGTGGAGCCCCCTCGCCTACGGCTTCCTCGCGGGCAACTACACGCCCGAGGACATGGCGAAAGACGACAACCGCTTCGGCAAGACCGACTGGCTGAAATTCGACCGTGAAAAGGCCTTCGCGCTACTGCCCATGCTGCGCAGCATGGCTGCAGCAAAAGGCTGCAGCATGGCACAACTGGCCATTGCCTGGCTGCTCGCGCAGGATAGCGTCAGCACTGTCCTGCTTGGCGCGACAAAGCCACATCAACTCGCCGACAACCTCGGTGCGCTGAATGTAACCTTCACCGAGGGCGAACTTGCGGCAATCGATGCCGCGACGGCCAATGCACCGATCTATCCTTCGTCCAACTGGGTGGAATCCATGCTCCCCAAAAGGAACAAACCATGAGCGGCGCGCTGGAAGGCAAGGTTATCATCGAAATCGCCGAGCGCCCCGCCGGCGAGCAAACAGGTAAACTCCTGGCCGACTTCGGCGCCGAGGTGATCAAGGTCGAACGCCCCGGCGGCGCCCCCACCCGACGCATGGGCCCGTTCAAGGGCGAGAAAAGTGCGGTGTTCGGCTATTTCAACACCAACAAGAAGTCCGTGGTGCTGGACCTTACCGATCCCACTGACCGCGCCACGCTGGACCGCCTGCTGTCTCGCGCCCATGCCCTGATCGACGACCATGACGAAGCATGGGGCAAGGCTCGCGCACTCGATCGCTCCGCCGTCGCCGTGGCTCATCCGCATCTGGTCCACTGCGCAATTACCGCCTTCGGCCAAGGCGCGCCGGTGGACTGGCAAAAGGCCTATCCAATCAACGTGATCAATGCAGGCGGCTGGGCCTACCACTCGCCAAGCGAAGCCCCGGACAACAAGCCACCCTTGAAAGGCGCCGGCCGATTCCTGCCGGACTATGAATCCGCGATCGACGCGGCGACCTGTGTGCTGGCTTCGATGCACCGCCAGCACCGCACCGGCAAAGGCCAGTTCATCGACATATCCGAGGTCGAAACCCAACTGAACCGTATCGACGGCGTGCTCGACCGGATGTTGGCAGGCGAGGTTGAGCCGAGCCGGGATCGCACGGCCTACGACCAGGGCGGCCCGGCAACCTCCTTTGCCTGCAAGGACGGCCACGTCTACATCTACATGACGACTAAGGCCCACTGGAACGCGCTGGTCGAGCTGATGGGAAGCCCGCAATGGGCCAGCGAATTTCCAGAGGATTGGCTGGAATTCCACTGCACCGACGACCGCGTCGTCGCATTTCGCCAGGGCTTCGCCGAGTGGATTGCCCACCAGGAGAAGATGCCGATCACCACGGCGGCGCAAATGGCAGGTATCCCCATGGTCCCCGTCAACACCGCCGCCGACCTTCCGGTCAACGAGCAGCTGGTCTATCGCGGATTCTTCCAGGAGCTGGATGGGCTGAAATACCCGACGGCAGGCTACATGATGAGCGGAACTCCGGTTCGGATCCGCAGCCATGCCCCGGCACTGGGCGCGAACCAGAACGAAATCGAAGGAGCCGGACATGGCGATGCCTGATCGCAGCGGTCCCCTTGCCGGAGTGCGCGTGGTCGAAATGACCAAGGTTTGGGCCGGGCCTTACGCGGGGAAACTCTTCGCCGCGCTCGGCGCGGAAGTCATCAAGATCGAGAGCTACAGCAATCTCGACGAGATGCGCGCCTATGGCGGCGTCGACATCAATAATGCGCCATACTTCCTGTCGATCAACCAGGAAATCCTGTCGATCCAGCTCAATACCAAGACGCCGGAAGGGCTGGACCTCATCAAGCGGCTGATCGCCCAGTCCGACATCGTCCTCGACAACATCCGCCCGGGCGCCATGGCGCGCGCGGGCCTGGGCTATGACGACCTCATCAAGATCAAGCCGGACATTATCCAGTGCTCGATCAAGATGTGGGGCAATGACGGGCCGCTGTGCTATCAAACCGGCTACGCGCCCTGCTTCGCCGCTCTTTCTGGCATCACCAGCCTCGTCGGATACGAAGGCGAGACGCCCAAGGGAATGAACATCCGCTATGGTGACAGTTCGGCGGGAGCCTCTGCTGTCCTCGCTTGCCTTGCCGCGCTCAATCACCGAGACAGCACCGGAAATGGCCAGAACATCGATCTTTCCGCGGTCGAGGCGATGACCGCGCTGGTCGGCGACAGCCTGTTTTCCTACAGCCTTACCGGCGAGGTTCCCGAAAGCGACGGCAATTTCCACCCGGAGATGTGCCCGCACGGAGCCTATCCCTGCGCGGGCAGCGAGTGGATCAGCATCGCCGTGGCAGAAGAGGCTGACTGGCAGGCCCTGTGCAAGACTCTCCACGCCGATGGACTGGCGCGCGAGCCGCGCTTCGCCACCCTCGCCGGCCGGCTTGAGCATCGCGCCGAGGTGGATGCAGCCATTGCCGAAGCCACCCGTAACCATGCCGCCGGAGAACTCGCCAACCGCCTGCGCCAAGGTGGCGTCGCGGCTTTCCGCAGCCAGAGCTCCATCGACCTCTGCTCGGACGATTACCTCTGGTCCCGCGAAGGTTTTCGCATGGTCAGCGATCACGCCAATGGCAGCCGTCCGATCATCGGCCCGAGCTGGCGAATGGAGCCGGACATGCCCGTGGTCAAACGCGGTGCGCCCTTGCTCGGCGAGCACAATGACTATGTCTACCGCGAAATCCTTGGCCTATCGCAAGAGCAGATGGACGATCTGGTAGCTCGCAAGGTCATCGACTAGGCGCTCAAAGCACTAGCCCTCGGCGTATTTAAAGAGTAGCTGCACTATAGTTTTCGTGCACGCTTGACCGCGTGGTTGGCTTGCTGCCATTTGGCGGCAACAGGAGAGGTTAGCATGAGCAAAGTCATGGAGGGCGTGCGCGTCCTCGAAGTCGCCCAATTCACGTTCGTTCCGGCCGCCGGCGGCATCCTCGCCGAATGGGGAGCGGACGTCATCAAGATCGAGCACCCGGTGCGAGGCGATACCCAGCGAGGGTTCCTCAACATGGGCGGCGTCAAGCTGGACCCGTTGCGCCACACCCTGATCGAACACCCCAACCGTGGCAAGCGCTCGGTCGGCCTCGACATGTCGACGCCCGAAGGTCAGGAACTGCTTTACGAGCTGGCCGCCCAGAGCGATGTCTTCCTGACCAATTACCTCCCGCAGGTTCGCCAGAAGAACAAGTTCGACGTCGAACACATCCGCGCAGTAAACCCCAACATCATCTATGCGCGCGGCAGCGCATGGGGCGACAAGGGGTCGGAACGCGAAGTCGGCGGCTTCGACGGCACTGCCTTCTGGTCGCGCAGCGGCATCGCCGACGCCTTCTCGCCCGAGGGACTCGACGGTCCCCTTTCGCAGGCGATCCCGGCATTCGGCGATTCCATCGGTGCCATGTTCATCGCCGGCGGCATTTCGGCAGCGCTATATCACCGCGAGCGGACCGGTGAGGCCAAGGTCATGGACGTCTCGCTACTCAGCACCGCGGCCTGGGCCTCCGGCGCCATGCTTGCCCAGATCATGGAGACGGGCGTCGCGCTGAAGGCACAGCTGCCCAAGTCCGGCGGATCCGCGCACAGCCCGTTCAACGGAAACTACATGACCTCCGACGGGCGTTGCATCAACCTGTGCATCAACAGCCCGACCGGAGTCATCCGCGATACCTTCGAACACCTCGGCCTGCCCGAACTGGCCGACGACCCGCGCTTTTCCGAGCCCCTCGCCTTGTTCCAGAACGCCAAGGCGGCCAGCGACCTCATGGTGCCTGCCTTTGCCAGCAAGCCGTTCGCCTACTGGCGCGAACACCTGAAGACCATGAAAGGCCAATGGGCGCCCGTTCTCACTTTCAAGGAAATCCTCGAAGACGAGCAGGCGCTGGCCAATGACATGGTTTTCGAGGTCGAAGGCGCCGACGGCAAGCCGCTCAAGCTGATCCGCGGACCGGTTCAATGGGATGGCGAGCCGGTCGATACCATCCGCGCGCCCCAGGCAAGCGAGCATACCGAATTGGTGCTCATGGAAATGGGCATCGAGTGGGACCGCATCGAGGAGCTCAAGGCCAAAGGCGCGATTGCGTGAGCCGGACCGACCTCGACGGTCTCGGCTATCGCGGCAAGACCGTCGTACTCACCGGCGGCGCGTCCGGCATGGGCGAAGCGGCAGCGCGGATTCTTGGAGACCTCGGCGCGACGGTCCATGTTGCCGACATTGCCGAGCCGAAGGTGCCCTGCGCCAGCTACACTCGCTGCGATCTCGGCGATCCGGCAAGTGTCGATACGGCCGTCGCCAGTCTGGCCAAGGTCGGAGCGATCGATTTCCTTTTCCCCATCGCCGGGGTTCCGCCACACAATGTCGGTGCGCTGCAGTGCATGGAAATCAACTATGCCGGCACCCGCCGCTTCACCGAGGCGCTGATCCCGCAGGTCCGAGACAGTGGAGCGATCTGCCTCATCACCTCCACTGCCGCGCGCGGCTGGCTGCACCACCTCGCCGAGAACCTGGAAATCGTCGCGCTCGACCCGCTGGACGTGCGCCCGTTCTATGAAGCCAATCCGGACAAGCTGCGCGACGGCTACAGCGCGTCCAAGGAACTGTTAACGGTCTGGATCCACCAGGCCGCGATCGAACTGGCCGAAAAGCGCCGTATCCGCCTGGTCGGCATTGCGCCCTGCGCCACCGGCACACCCTTCATGGAAGAGAGTGCCAAGCACTTGGGCGACGAATTCATGAATTCCTATCCGCACCCGCTGCTCGGCCGCATGCCGACCGGCGAGGAACAGGCCTGGTCGCTGCTATTGCTGTCCAGCCCGCTCAATGCCGCCGTTACAGGCGCGATCCTTGCCACCGATGAAGGCAATGTCGGCGGCAACATCACCGGGGCCATCAAGCCCGCCTACCTCCAGCAGCAACGCTGAATTTCCCGCAATTGGAGCATATATTCATGTCCAGCCCACCGCGTCCCAAACCCAAGCTCGACAGCGTCAACCGCGCCTTCTGGACCGGCGGTGCCGAGGGCAAGCTGATGATCGTCAAGTGCGGCGATTGCGGCGAGTTCACCCATCCGCCGCAGATCCTTTGTCGGCACTGCCAGTCGGAGAACGTCGCGCCGGCAGCGGTTGCGGGTACGGGTGAGGTCGATACCTTCACGGTCAACCACCAAGCCTGGGTCAAGGACCTGGAAGTGCCGCTGGTGATCGCCCGCGTTCGGCTCGATGGCGTGCCGGGCGTGTACCTGACCACCAACATCGTCGGCTGTCCGGTCGACGAGGTGAAGTTCGACGACAAGGTGCGCGTCAAGTTCGAGCAGCAGGACGACATCTTCTACCCCCTCTTCGAGAAGGTTTCCTGATCCATGGCACGCGAAGCATACATCACTGGCGTCGGCCAGTCCGAAGTCGGCGTCCGCCTGCCCCGCCATCCGCTGCTGCTGACGCTCGACGCAATCAACGTCGCGCTCAAGGATGCCGGCCTCACGATGGACCAGATCGACGGTGTCTTCTCCTTCCCCGGCAAGAGCCACGGCTACCTCGCCTTCTCGCCGGTCGGCACCGACGACATCATCGAAGCCTGCGGCATCAAGTCGAAGTGGCAGATGGGCGCGATGGAACAGCCCGCGCAGCTCTCTGCCATCGGCATGGCAGCCATGGCCGTGAAGCAGGGCCTGTGCCGCCACGTCATCTGCTTCCGCACGGTTTATGAGGCGGGCGGCATGGCCAACCCGGCCGAATACATGCCGCTGCAGCACAAGGAGGTTTCCGGGGGATCGCAGTGGACCAGCCCGTTCTGGGCCACCTCGGCCGCCTGCTGGACGGCGCAGTACGCCATGCGCCACGTCGTCAAGTACGGCATGACGCGCGAGCAACTGGGCCAGATCGCCATCAATGGCTCGAAGAACGCCATGCTCAACCCGAATGCCAGGGCGATCACCAAGGAAGAGCTGACGCTCGACAAGTACATGTCGGCGCGGATGAT
>CAZVWP010000035.1:0-36523 GCA_964630805.1 uncultured Novosphingobium sp.
AGACCTCGGGCGGCACCAGCTTCATCCCGGGCCTCGAAGACCGCACCTTCCCCTATGGCTTCTCCGAAGTGTCGCTCGATGCCGTGGTCGAGAGCGATCTTGCCATCGCGCTCGGCACCGAACTGGGCGAGCCCTCGCACTATGGCCGCTGGCGCCACTGGGTGGCCAACGAGGCCAACCGCAAGTGGATCTACGTCAACCAGGACCCGACAACGATCGGCGTCAACCGGCCCTATGACGTGCCGCTGGTCGGCGACCTGCGCGGCGTCGTGCCGCAGCTGGTCCGTGCGCTTAAGGCCAGCCCGCGTGCGCCGCACCCGCGCCTTGCCGAATATATCGAGCGCGACGCCAAGCAGATCGCCGATCTCTATGCCGAATCGTGCACCCGCGACGACGGCAACGGCAACGTGCCGATGAACACCGCCCGGTTCATCACCGAAGCGACCAAGGCCTTCCCCAAGGACGGCATCATGATCCGCGACGGCGGCGCGACAGTGATCTACACCTGGACCTACAACCAGGCGAAGCCGCGCGACGTGATCTGGAACCAGAACTACGGCCACATCGGCACGGGCCTGCCCTATGCCGTCGGCGCAATGGTCGCAGACAAGGCAGCCACCGGCGTCCAGCGCCCGGGCATGCTGCTGACCTCGGACTCCTCGTTCATGTTCCACATCGCAGAGCTCGAGACAGCGGTGCGCAAGAACCTGCCGCTGGTCTGCGTCGTCGGCGTCGACTTCCAGTGGGGCCTCGAAGTCGGCATCTACCGCGCGACTTTCGGCGAGGGCACGGCCGAACCGGGCGTGCACTGGTCGAACAAGGTACGTTTCGACAAGATCGCCGAGGGCTTCGGCTGCTACAGCGAATTCGTCACCCGGGCGGAAGACATCGGCCCGGCCATCGCCCGCGCCTATGCCAACGGCGGCCCCGCGGTCATCCACGTGCCGATCGAGCCCAACGCAAACGCGACCGACAAGCCGCAGTACAGCGAGTTCAAGACCTGGTACGCCGAAGGCACCCAGTAAGCACATAGCTGGCGCGGCAGTCCCACAGGATTGCCGCGCCGCCCTTTCGGGAGAGGATGGGGGCGATGGCAGTCTATAATCACACCGGACAGGTGGTTGCCGACCCGCAGCGCTCCATGCGCTTCTACACCGAAGTGCTGGGCTTCCGCTATTGGTACCAACTCGCTCCGGACGACGAGAGCGTCGGCAAGTTGTGCGGATTACCCAAGCCGCTGGCCACGACCGCCTATTACCTGCGGCTCGATGGCTATGTGCTCGAACTCATGCACTATGCCGCGCAGGGAGCCACGGCGCCCTATCGCCCGCGTGCGATGAACGAGCCGGGGCTGACGCACCTCTCTGTCTCGGTCGACGACATTCGCGCCACGGCGGAGAAGGCAGTGAAATACGGCGGTGCAATCGTCGAGGAAAGCGACCTCGGCTTCGCGCTGATGATTCGCGATCCGGACGGCCAACTGATCGAACTGCTGGGTGCGGACTACCCGGCTAACCGGGTACCGCCGCAATAATCAGATAACGCCAAGTGCCGCGGCAAGGCCGCCGTCCACCAGGATGTCGGTCCCCGAAATGAAGCTGCCGCGCGGGCTCGCCAGGAACTCGGCGACGTCGGCGATCTCCAGCATGGTGCATTCGCGCCGCAGCGGGCTCCTGTCGAACATGGCGCGCTTGCCGGGGCTCTTCTCGAACTCCAGCGCGCCCTGCGGCGTGGCGATGAGGCCCGGCGAGAGCGAGACGATCCGCGCATCGCGCGCGCCCCACTCGGGGGCCAGTCGCCTGGCCATCATCAGCATGCCGAACTTGGAATGGGTATAGGCCATCGGCGGGTTGGCCATGTCGCCGATCACTTCCGCCAGCCGCTCGGCAAGGTCGTCGCGGGTGGGCTCCGCCAGCACGGCCTGTGCTTCAGGCGAAGGCGTGAAGCTGTGCGCCGCGAGCGAGGCCACGAGCACGCCCGCCGCGCCCGGTCGAGCCTCCGGCAGCAATGCCTCCGCGACCCGCGCCGCGCCCATCAGGTTGACTCGCATGATCGTGCGGTAATCGCCGAGCGAAGGCGAGAGGCCGGCCACCTGCACCCAGGCGCCAATTCCGCCCCGCTCGCGCACCGCCTTGGCCAACATCGCCACCTGCTCGCGTGAGGTGACATCGCAGGCAATGGCAGTAGCATCGCAGCCATCGTCGCGCATCGCCTTGGCACTGGCCTCGGCCCTCGCCCCATCGATGTCGGCGAGCAATATCCGATAGGACAGCGCGAAACGCCGCGCCATCGCCATGCCGAGCGCCCCCGCGCCGACGATCACGGCGAGCGGCAGATCGGGCCGCGAACTGGTGCCAAGAACGTGCATTTTACTTTTCTCTCCCCGGGCTTTGCGCCAAGCTGACTGCATGACTCATCCACGCCTCTCGATCAACGCCCTCTCGTCCTACCGCTGGTCTTTCGACGAGGATCTTGCCCTCTGGCGCGAACTGGGAGTCGGCTGGGCTGGCCTGATCGGCGCCAAATGCGGCGACGATCTCGACGGTGGCCTCGCGCGTATGGCCGATGCCGGCATCCGCGCCTCGACCGTGATCGCCGCCGGGTTCAACCTGGCCCACCCAGAAACGTGGGACGATACGCGGGCCGCGCTGAACGCGACGCTCGATACCGTGGCGAAGTATCACGGCTGGTCGGTCTACATCACGCCGGGTCGCACCACCTTCGCACCCTGGGGCGAAGTGCTGGAGACCTTCGCCGAGGCCAGCGCGCCGTGCGTCGCCCATGGCGGATTGGCAGGCGTGCGCCTCGCCTTCGAGCCATCGCAGCGGCCGGACGTTTCCTTCATCAACACCGTGCGCGATGGGATCGACGCATCGGTGCGGACTGGCATGGGCCTCGTCGTCGATTTCGGCAATTGCTGGATGGAACGGGATTTCCGCGAGACAGTGATCGCCGCCGCACCGCATATCGCGCTGGTGCAGGTGGGCGACACGCCGGTCTCCGGCCCGATGGCTCCCGGACCTGCGAGCGGGGCCGGTCGCGTGCCCTTCGGCGAAGGCGACCTGCCGATCGAACGCATGCTGCGCGACGTGAAGGATTCGGGCTATCCCGGCCCGCTGGAACTGGAGCTCCCGGGGCCGCTCGGCGAGACGGAAGGCTATGCCAAAGTCATCCGCCGCGGCGCGGAAAGGGCTTCCGCCATGTTTGAAAAAGTGGGACTATAGGCAAAACGATAACTGGAGAGCGACGTGAACATCCATAACCCGATCCAGATGCTGCCGGTTCCGGAAGCGGCCAAGCTGCGCGGCCGAGGCCCCGTATCGTCGCGCCCCTATTACGATCCCGAGTGGTGGGAACTGGAGCGCAAGGCGATCTTCATGCGTTCCTGGCTGCACATCGGCCACGTCTGCGAGATCCCCGAGCCCGGCAATTTCATCAAGCGCGAACTGGAATTCGCCAAGGCCTCGCTGCTGATCGTGCGCGGCAAGGATGGCGAAGTGCGCGCCTTCCACAACGTCTGCACCCACCGCGGCACACAACTGGTGGCCGAGGCCGAGGGCAAGAAGAGCCAGTTCTCCTGCCCCTATCACATGTGGACCTTCGGCGCGGACGGCAAGCTGCTTTCCGCCCCGGATTTTGAGCGGTTCTACGTCTCCAAGGAGGATTGCGCACTCAAGCAGGTCCAGTGCGACGTGATGGCCGGGCTCATCTTCATCAACTTCGATCCGCAGCCCAAGGAAAGCCTGCACGAATTCTTCGGCGGCATTGCCACCCAGCTCGAGAAGCTGCCGGTGGCCCGGGCCACCCATTTCAGCGAATTCACCTATGAGATGGACGCCAACTGGAAGACGGTGTTCGACAACTTCCAGGAGAACTACCACCTGAAGTTCGTCCACCCACGCCAGTCGGAATCGATGCGGACCAGGGAAAACCCGCTCGGCTATCCCATCGAATACGGCTTCCTCGGCGCGCACCGCGGCCAGACGCTGTCGCTGGAAATGGCCGAGGGCTATGTCCCGCCGCCGGCGCTGGTGCAGAACGCCATGATCGGCAAGAGCATCGGGGCGAGGGAGGACCTGCAGTACCCCAAGATCGACTTCAAGTGCTTCCCCGCCCTGCACTTCGTCGGCCTGGCGCCCAATTTCTTCAGCCACACGATGACGCCAATAGACGCCCAGCACATGCGCGGCCAGATCCGCATGTATTGGACCGGCGACATCGACAATGCCACCAAGGCCTACTTCCGCGAGGCCTCGCAGATGTCGATCCGCGACGTGCTGGCGGAAGACCGTCCGGCGATCGAAAGCGCGCAGAAGGGGCTCAACAGCGGCGCGGTGGAGATGATCCATTTCCAGGACCACGAAATGCTGCTGCGCCACCTCTACGAGACGGTGCAGGAGAAGGTCGCGGAATACCAGGCAGAACAGGCCGCAGGCTAGGGATCGACAAAGTCGGGGGGGCGTTTCGCCATCCCCGCGGCCACGGCTTCCATCTGGTTCCTCGAACCCAGCAGCTTCTGCTGCTCCTCGCTCTCCGCCAGCAGCACCTCGGCGAAGCCAATCGCCGGCGCACGGTTGAACAGCGCCTTGGCGGCGCGCACCGCGTGCGGATTGCGCCCGGCGATATACCGCGCCAAGGCCTGCGCGCGGGCCAGCGGGTCGGGATCGCAGAAGGTGCCAAGGCCCAGCGCCACGGCTTGCTCGCCCGGCACTTCACGGGCCGTATAGGTCAGCTCGCGCAGCACGTCATCGCGCACCACGCCCTGCCACAGGGCAAAGTGGCCCATGTCGGGAATGATCCCCCATTTCAGTTCCATCACGGAAAGCAGCGCATCGGGGGCGACCACGCGGATGTCGGCGCCGGCGGCAATCTGCAGCCCGCCACCGAAGCAGGCGCCATGCACCGCCGCGATAACCGGCACCGGCAGACGGCGCCATTGCACCGCGACCTGCTGGAACACATTGGCCTCGCCATGGCTGCGCTCGGCCAGCGAGGAGCCGAGGCCGCCCGCTAGCCCGGCCATGCTGGCAAGGTCCAACCCGGCGCAGAAGGCACGGCCTTCGCCCGATAGCACCACGCAGCGCAGGCCCGGCATGGCTGACAGCGTATGTCCTGCGGCCACCAATGCCTCGAACATCGGCGGATCGAGCGCATTGAGCTTGTCGGCGCGGATCATGCGGACATGGGCCACGCCCCCGTCCATGCTCAGCGCAACGCGATCGTTTTCCGGGAATTCATGGCGCATTTGCAGCTCCGCTCAATCCGGCAGGAGCGATAGGCCTTGCGGCGATGGCGGCGCAAGCGAGCGCCGGAAAAAACCGGGCAGCGACGGGTGTCCCGACCTGCCACTGCCCGGAAGTCTATGCGGCCTGCCGCGTGGCAAGCTGCATTTCACGGTACATGTCGGCCAGCGCCGCCTGGTCCGGCAACAAGGTATCGGTCCAGGGCGCCCCCTCGCCGTCGCGCAACAGGGCCGAGGGGCACTGGCCCTCGAAGTTGCCGAGGCTCGGTCGGTGCTGGCGATAGCCAACAAGCGCTGCCAGTTCGGGGCCGAAATGGCGCGCTACTTCCGGCGGATAGGCCAGCCACTGGTTTTCCCAGGGCTTGAGCCAGCCCAGGCAATAGCTGATCACCAGCCCCCGCCGCGAAGCGGATGAGAAGTTGGCCCCGCCAGAATGCATGGTCGAGCCAAGGAACAGGCAGACCGAGCCCCTGGGCATGACGGCGGGAATCGCCATCTCGTCGGGCAGCAGTTCCTGATCGAGATATTCCCGGTTGCTTCCGGGCCAGACGCGCGTCGCGCCATTGTCCTCGGTGAAATCGGTCAGCGCCCACATGACGTTGATCATGCACTCGATCTGACCGCGCGGGATCCACCACATGTCGGCATCGCGGTGCGGCCCCTGCGCCGGGGCACCGGGATGGATTTCGATCCCCTGGGTGAGGTTGAGCTGCAGGTTGTCGCAATTGGGACCGAGCACTTCGCTGACTAGACCGAAGACCTGCGGATCGAGCGTAAGCTCGTGCGCCGCCCGGGAGCGCATCAGGGCACGACCGAAACGCTTGGTTTCCGGCCCATAAAAGGCGCCGGTCCCGAAGGTCGCCGCATCGAAGTGCGGACCGAGCTCTTCGTTGACCCGGCGCAGCGTCTCCGGATCGATCGCATTCTCGATAACCAGGTATCCCTGGTCCAGCAGGCGCTGCGCGGCGGCGGACTTGGGCAGTGAATGCAGCGTGACTTGCGACATGGCGGGTTGCATTGCAGGTGTTCCTTCAGGCCGCGATGGGCTCTGGCGTTTGATAGAGGCGTAGCGCCGGACCCGGATGGCGCCACGCCTCTACCGTTCGCGCAACCGTGGTTGCATCGATATGGATCTTGATCGCTCCGATCAGCGAGCCTTCGTATTGCTGGGGCAGGCCCAGCGGATCGATCTCCCAGCCGCCTGCGAGCAGCTGGGTCAGGAAGCTGTAGTCGCAGACGCAGGTATAGGCATCGACGCCCGTCTGCAGCCCCAGGTCGATCAGCGAGCGCACCAGCATGTTGCGGATGTAGAGGCGCTCGCGCCGGGGAGCCCTGGGCGAGACGATCAGCCTGGTGATTTCCCGGATTCGCGGACCGCGCGGCACTTCGCCCTCGCAGAGGAAGGGGAAGACATCGGCCAGCATGTGCCGTCCGGTGGTGGGCAGGACCCGCACCGATCCCTTGTGCTCGCTTGTCTCGCTGTCCTGCAGGATCAGGTAGTCGGCCCGGTCGGTGTCATAGGCATCAGCCTCGAGCACGCCGTCATGGTCTATGTCCCACTTGAGCATGTCGACGAAGACACGCTTGCGATCGGCATGCATGGACCGGAACAGGCGTGGCAGCCTGATGGCATCGCTCCGCTTGAAAAGTTCGATCACGGCAAACTCCGACCCCGCTTGATGGTCGGATGATTGCCCGGCTCGGTTTGTCGCACACTCCCCCAAAAGGGGTATGGACAAAGGATAGATCGGTCAGGCGAGCATTTCGCTGAGCGGCACCAGCCCGTCATAAAGTGCGCGAAGCACGATCTGGGTGCGCTTGGTCACATCGTAGCGTGCGCGCGCATCGGCGATGTGGCGCTTCACCGTCTCCTGGGAGATGCCCAGGATCGTTCCGATTTCCCAGTCGGTCTTGCCGCGGGCGACCAGCACGATGCATTCGAGCTGCCGGTCGGTCAGTTGCACCGGCCCGTCGGGCGGGATGTTCCGCATGCGCATTACAAGCGTTCGCGCGGCCTGGAATGCGAAGGAACCGGCCAACTGCGCCATGGCATAGTTGCCGCGCGGTGCCTCATGACTGCTGGCCACGGCAAAATTGCACGAGCCGTTGAGTTCGCCCGGTACGTTGGCAGGCACGGTGAAACCGTCGACAAGCCCGTTGCGCCGCGTCGATTCGATGATCTGCCTATGGGTCGGCGTCAGGTGGATCAGCTCGCCCAGCTGGTGCCAGCCGAAGCCCACGTTGGTGCGCTGGCTGGCCAGCAGGACCGGATCGAGATTGACGATTTCCGAAGCCACGTACTGGTCAATCCAGTAGTCGGGATAATCGCTCAGGGCGATGAATTCGGACGTCAGGACACGACCGCCGGAATGATCGAAAGGCTTCAGATCGACATGGTGTAGCAGGGCGAAATGGTCAAAACCCATTTCCCACGCAATGTTCTGCACGAGGACATGCAACTCCGCCGGGCTGGCGACTCGCCGCGACTCATCAATAAATGCCTGTACATCAGACAGTTGCGACATGCTTGCTGGCCCTGTTCATGGCATCCTAGAAGGCAACCCGATACAGCTCAACACAAACTAACGCGTACTAACCGATGCAGATTGCGACAGATCAAGCTGCCGTGCTATTTACACCCATGCTAGCTAGATAACGGCGAATATTGCGCGCTGCCTGGCGCAGACGCTGTTCGTTTTCCACCATGGCAATACGGACATAGCCTTCGCCGTCTTCGCCATATCCGACGCCGGGTGCGACCGCAACTTCGGCATGGGTGAGCAGTTGCTTGGAAAATTCCAGGCTACCCATTTCCTTGAGCGCGGGCGGCAGCGGCGCCCAGGCGAACATCGAGGCCTTGGGCGAAGGGATGTCCCAGCCCGCCCTGCCGAAGCTTTCCACCAGTACGTCGCGCCGCTTGCGGTAAAGCTCGCGGTTGCGCTCGACGATGTCCTGCGGGCCATTGAGCGCGGCGCAGGCGGCGGCCTGGATCGGGGTGAAGGCGCCGTAGTCGAGGTAGCTCTTCACCCGCTTGAGCGCCGCGATCAGCCTTGCATTGCCGACCGCGAAGCCGACGCGCCAGCCGGCCATCGAGAAGGTCTTCGACATCGAGGTGAATTCGACGGCAACGTCCTTCGCACCCGGCACCTGCAGGATCGAGGGGGTCGGATTGTTGTCGTAATAGAGTTCGGAATAGGCAAGGTCCGACAGGATCCAGACCTTGTGCTCCTTGGCCCAGGCGACCAGCCGCTCATAGAAGGCAAGGTCGACCGTCTCGGCCGTCGGGTTGGACGGATAGTTGACGATCAGGATCGAAGGGCGAGGCACGGTGAAGCGCATGGCGCGCTCCAGAGATTCCCAATAGCGCTCATCGGGCGTGGTCGGCACCGAGCGGATCGTCGCCCCTGCGATAATGAAGCCGAAGGTGTGGATCGGATAGGAGGGGTTGGGGGAGAGCACGACGTCGCCCGGCGCGGTGATTGCCGTGGCGAGGCTGGCGAGCCCTTCCTTCGAGCCCATGGTCATCACCACTTCGGTGGCGGGATCAAGCTCCACGCCGAAGCGTCGGGCGTAGTAGTTGGCTTGGGCCTTCCGCACGCCCGGGATGCCGGAAGAAGCGGAATAGCCGTGGGCATTGGGCTTTTGCGCCACTTCGCACAGCTTGTCGATGACATGGCTGGGCGGGGGCAAATCCGGGTTGCCCATGCCGAGGTCAATGATGTCGCGGCCCGCCTGGCGTGCTGCCGCGCGCATGTCATTCACCTCGGCGATGACATAGGGCGGCAGTCGCTTGATGCGGTAAAACTCTTCGGACATCTGACCTTTCCGGGGTGATCTTGGTGAAATGGACGGCCCTTATTGAGGATTAGGCCGCGTTTCGCCAGCGCGTTTTTAGCAAAAACGCGGTCAGGGCAAGTGGAAGCGACCAGGCGAGCCATGAATCGAGGGCATAGAACAGGTGATAATGCCGATGGTGAGCGTAGATCGCCCAGAGGGCCAGATAGACGCGAAAGAACACCGCGCCCGAGGTTACCGCCGCCATCATCAGCATGCAGGCCATGTGCCGCTCGACCTGGCCGCGGCGTATGGCGGTGATGGCCAGGGCCAGCAAGGCCATCCAGACCACCGCCTGCGCGGTGAAGCCGGCGGCGGACCAGGGCGTGACCGGCTCCACCCAGGCGACGGGAAAGGCGGTGATGCCGGCGAGCACCACGTCGATCGCCGTAATCCGCCCAGCCAGCCGGTGCAGTGCAGGCCAACGGCGCAGCGCCAGGGTCAGCGGCACCAGGATCAGCGCCATTCCGCCGGTGAACATGTGCACCGGGAATATCACCGGGAGCAGTTCGACCTTTACCGCCAATGCCTCCGGAAAATTTTCATAATCGAATGTAGCGTTCAGCGCTTTGACAGCAGTGAGCATTACAAACGCGGCAATTGCTGTTACGAGAACCGTAACAGCCAGGCGCCGGGGCATCCATGGTACCTGACCCGTCTTTTCGAGGGAGTTGGTCATGAAGCGCTTATCCCATCCGAAATTCCGCTTGTCGATGCATCTGCTGGGAGCAGCGGCAGTGGCGGCGGCGGCCTTCGGCTTCGCCAGCATGGCCAGCTCTGCCCCCTCCGGCGCCACGGGCTCGCCCTATTACGGGCGCTGGCAGGTCAACGACCCGGATGCGCGCTTCTCCGCGCGAGGGCGGGACTACAAGATGATCGACATCGCGCCTTGCGGCCGCGATTTCTGCGGCGTCAGCGTGAGCGACAACGGCCAGTGCGGCCAGACCCTGTTCCGCTTCCTCAGCCGCCACCGCGACGGGACGACCACTCTGCAGGGCCACGGTGTCTGGGGCACGGGCAAGAAGGACATCACCATCTATTCCTACGATGCCGAAAACCCGGAAAGCACCACCCTGGAGCTTTACCTCGGCAATGGCCATGACTTCGGCGAGCGCGGCGGCAGCATGCCGATGTTCAACGCCAGCTACGAAAAGCATGGCGCGGCCCAGTGCCGCACACGATAGGCGAGGCTTGAAACTGTCCGGAGGCTGCGGCAACCGGGGGCTCCTCACCATAGCAACGCAAGGCAGGCACCGTGGCCACAGACTCGCCCGAGGATGACCATGGCGGGCAGTGGACGCAGGCGGCCGTGCAACTGCTTGCCTTGTGGCGCGAGTTCCGGGACGGGCTTGCCGCGCAGGTAGGTAGCGATCCGGAATCGGTGTTCCACCGGCTGTCGCAGGTACTCGGCCTTGCCGCGGACTGGCTGAAAGGCTTGCCGCTGGCGCAGCTGCGTCCCCCGCCCGGGTTCATGGAAGAGGCAGAGGCGCTTTGGGCCACGCTCGAGAGCGAAGCCGGCGCGGTCGGCAATGCCGCGCCGCTGCGCGAGGACCCGCGCTTTGCCGATCCACTGTGGCGCGAGCAGAGACTGTTCGCATACCTGCACCAGACCTACCTGCTGTTCTGCGACCAGTTGACGCGGGCCGAGGCGGAAGTGAAGGGACTCGACGCACCGGCCAGCGCGCGGCTGCAATTCGCCCTTCGCCTTCTCACCGAATCCATAAATCCCGCCAATTTCCCGCTGACCAATCCCCTGGTCATCGCCAGGGCTGCCGAAACACAGGGCGAGAGTCTGGTACGGGGCTTCGGACGCCTGTTCGCCGACCTGAGCCGGGGCCAGCTGGCCCACAGCGATCCCCAGGCCCTGCGGCTTGGCGAGCACATCGCGGCGACGCCGGGCAAGGTAGTGCTCGAAACGCCGCTGTTCCAGCTCATCCAGTACACGCCAGAGACCGCGCGGGTGCTCAAGGCGCCGCTGGTGATCTTCCCGGGCTGGATCCACCGCTATTATCTATTCGACCTCGAGCCGGACGCCAGCTTCGTCCGATGGGCGGTGGGCCAGGGGATCACGACATTCATCGTCTCATGGAAGTCCGCCGACGAGAGCATGCGGGATATCGTCCAGGACGACTATATCGCCGCGCAGATCCAGGCAGTGGACCATATCAGGGAGCGGCTGGCAGTGCCTTCGGTGCATGCGCTTGGCCATGGCCTCGGCGGCACGACGCTTGCGGCGATGCTCGCCGTCCTGTCGGCGCGCGGCGAAGCGCACCGGGTGAAGAGCGCCAGTTACCTGACGGCTCCAGGCGAATTCGCCGAAGCGGGCGATCTCGCAACTTTGGTGGACGATGCGACTATCGCCGCCATCGCCGAACTGTCACCGAAGGGTTACCTCGACGGGCGCTATCTCGCGGCAATTTCCAACCTGCTTCGGCCGGGCGAACGCATCTGGGACCATGCCGTGCGGCATTACTTGCTGGGCGATTGCTTGCCGGCATCGCCCCTGCTGCACTGGCGCGACGACCTGGCCAATGTGCCGGCAAAGTGGCTCGCACAACACCTGCGCGATTTCTGCCGCGAAATGCCAGCGCCCGTCACAGCTATCGACCTCGCACGCGGCGAGACGGCAAGCCATGTCATCGCCTGCAGCGTGAATCCTGGCGCACTGCCGCAGGACGCAGACTGGCTTGCACGGCTGCGGGCCCAGGCCCCTGCCGAAGTCGCCGCGCGCGGCAAGCGCAGGCCAGGAGGCAAGGGCGATCCCGCCGTCGAGGATGCGCCAGGCTGCTACGCCAGGCAGCGCTGATCGCACGTTTATGTTGCACTGCACAAAATCTGCTTGACTTCGCAGGCGCAGCGACTATTTGCTGCACCGCACCATCGCCGTACTCAGGAGCATTTGGATTATGGCCGAAAGCGAAGCCAATCTGCCGACAGACGCCGCCGAAAAGGCCTATACCGCCGCGTCCGAAGCTGCCGTGGTGATGCCGCATGTCGAAGAAGTGCCTGCCGAACCCGTCACTGTCGAAGCAGCGCCCGCTGCCCAGCCTGTCGCGGTAAAGCCCAAGCGCGCCGCACCGAAGCCCCGGAAGGCCGCAAAGCCCGCGATTGCCGCAAAGCCCGCGATTGCCACGAAGACCAAGCCCGCCGCGCCGAAGCGGAAGGCCGCTCCGAAGCCGATTACCACGAAATCATCCAAGGAACCCGTAATGGCCACCAAGAAGACTGCCGCGAAGACCGCCGGCATCAAGCAATTCGTCGCCGACGCCAAGGTCAAGGCGCAGTTCGCCTACGCCAAGGGCGGCGCCGTGCTGAGCGAGGCCGGCGAGTTCACCAAGGGCAACGTCGAAGCCCTGCGCCAGTCCGGCAAGATCCTGTCGACCGGCGTCCAGGATCTCGGCAAGACCTACGTCGCCGAAGCCAAGGACGCGGTCGAGACCGTCAAGGCTGATATCAAGGCGCTGGCCGCGGTGAAGACCCCGGCCTCCCTCTTCAAGCTGCAGGGCGACATCCTGCGCCGCAACTTCGACGATGCGCTGGCCCTGGGCACCAAGAACACCAAGGCCGTCTACAAGCTCGCCAACGACAGCTTCGCCCCGATCTCGGGCCGCGTCGCTCTTGCGGTGAGCAAGGTCAAGAAGGCCGCCTGACACCTTTAGGCGGGCCGGCCACCTCTCCTCCTCTCTCCCGGCCAGCTAGCCAATAGAGCGGGCCAGGCAGCACAGGCTGCCTGGTCCGTTTTGCCATTTGCGGGCCACCTGCCGGCGACGATAGCTTGTCTTAACCCTCCGATGCGATATTCTTGTCACATGTCGTTCCGCAGCCTGACACAAGATTCGCCCCTTTACCTCGTCCGCTGTGCGGGTGAGGACGAGGGAGCTGGCGGCAGTGGCCAGGACCAGGTCGGCATCGCCACCAAGACTCGCGCCAAGCCAAAGAAGCCAAGCCTTTTCAAGGTCTTGATGCTCAACGACGATTACACGCCGATGGAATTCGTCGTCCTGGTGCTGCGCCGCTTCTTCCAGATGGACCTCGAACAGGCGACGCGGGTGATGCTGCACGTCCACCAGAAGGGCATCGGTGTCTGCGGCATCTTCCCCTACGAGATCGCCGAAACCAAGGTGAACCAGGTGATGGACTTCGCCCGCCAGAACCAACACCCACTGCAGTGCACGCTGGAAAAGGCCTGATAACAAGCTTCCGCAAGCTGCCGCACCGCTTGCCGTAGTGCGGCTTAGCGGCTAGCGACGTCTGATTCCCCCGCCCGGGTTTGCAGACCAGCTTCGTGAAATTCATCACCGCCACCGACCGCTATGTCTTCCGGCTTACCGTCATGCCGATGCTGGCGGTGTTCGTCATCGCGGCATCGCTGCTGATCCTCGACAAGATGCTCAAGCTGTTCGACTTCGTGGCGACAGAAGGCGGGCCGGTCAGTGTCGTGTTCCGCATGCTGGCGAACCTGCTGCCGGAATATGCCGGAAATGCGATCCCGCTGGGCATGATGCTGGGTATCCTGCTCGCCTTCCGCAAGCTGGCGACTTCCAGCGAGCTCGACGTTATGCGCGCCGTCGGCCTCAGCTACAACCGGCTGCTGCGGGTGCCATACATGATCTGCGGCGTGTTGATGGCGGCCAACCTGCTGATCGTCGGCTATCTCCAGCCAATGTCGCACTACTGGTACGAGCAGCTGCAATACGAATTGCGCTCCGGCGCGCTGGGGGCATCGATCAAGGTCGGTGAATTCACCACCCTGCAGGACCGCATGGCCCTGCGCATCGAACAGAGCCAGGACGAAGGGCGGCGCCTGCAGGGCATCTTCGCCCGCATCGCCAACGACAAGGGCCAGGTCCTGTCGATCTCCGCCCGCGAAGGGCAGTTCCTCGCCCTGCGCGACAATCCGGACACCATCGTCCTGCGATTGAAGGATGGCCAGATCATCCAGGAAAGCCCCGGTGTCGCCCCCCGCCTGCTGAGCTTCACCCGCCATGACCTGCCGATCGAGCTTCCGGCGATCGAGAAGTTCCGCCAGCGCGGCGGGGCGGAGAAGGAATATGTCCTGCCCGAACTCCTCAAGATCGGTTGGAACGACAAGACCGATCCCGAATTGCGCGACGCCAGCCGGGCCAGCCTCAACTTCCGGCTGGTCGAAGTGTTGATGATGATCTTCCTGCCGCTACTGGCCGTGGCCCTTGCTGTGCCGCCCAAGCGGTCGAGCTCGGCGCTGGGCGTGTTCCTTTCGGTTGTGATGGTGACGGCCTATCACAAGGTCGCCGAATACGGGCAGAACATGGTGGCCCAGGGCCGCGCCGATCCGGTTCTGGCGCAATGGGGGCCCTATGTCCTGTTCGCGGCGCTCATCCTGTGGATGTACTGGCGGCTCGCCTATGTTCCCGGCGGCCAGCCGATCGGCGCGCTCGAGCGGTTTGTCGAGAACGTGGGCAAGCGCCTGCGCGCCCTGTGGTCGCGCCGCGCGCCGCAGAGGAGCTGACCGGCGATGCAGTTCCAGTTCTTCCCGTCACGCACGCTGACGCTCTACCTCGCGAAGCTCTTCATCCAGCGCATCGCCGCCATGCTGATCCTGATCGCCATGGTCATGCAGATGCTCGACCTTCTGGGCGAAAGCGGCAAGATCCTGGCCTACAAGGGCAATACCGAGGCCCAGGTGTGGTACTACGTCTCGCTGCGCACGCCCCAGCTCATCGCCCGTTTCCTGCCCTATTCTGTACTGCTGGCGACGATCATCACGCTGGTCGGGCTGAACCAGAACAGCGAAGTCATCGCGATGAAATCGGCCGGCATGTCGGCCCACCAGGTGCTGGCGCCGTTCCTGCTGACGGCGATTGTGGTCTCGCTGTTCAGCTTCGCGTTCAACGAACGCGTGGTCACGCGGGCCAATGCGACGCTCAAGGCATGGCAGTCGGTCGAATATGCGCCGATCCCGCAGACATCGGGCGTGCACAGCAACGTCTATGTCCGCGACGGGCCGAACATCCTGACCGCCAGCATGCTTTCCGGCCACGGCTCCGGGGCGGTCATGGAGAAGGTCACCTGGTACCGGCGCGATGCCAACGGCATGGTCCTCCAGCAGTTGCGCAGCCCGCGCGCTACCTGGATGGCACCGGGCTGGAAGCTGCAGGCGCCAGTCAGTTTCGATGTCCAGTCGGCGGCGGTGAAGACACTGCCGGACATGGTTGTCGCCCAAGGCACCGGCCCCGAGGAGGCTGGCCTCAGCACCGTCGATGCGGACGGCCTCAACGTGTTCGAACTGTCGCGCGCCATCACCGAATTGCGCCAGGCCGGCCGGCACGTCGATGAGCTCGAGGGCAAGTGGTGGCACAAGTTTTCCGGGCCGCTGGCGGTAGCGCTGATGCCCCTGCTGGGCGCGATCGCCGCCTTCGGCCTCGCCCGCTCGGGCCAGGTGCTGATCCGCGCGGTGATCGGCATGGCGCTAGGTTTCGCCTACTTTTTCGTCGACAACGCGGCCATCGCCATGGGCAATTTCGGCGGCTATCCGCCGCTGGTCGCGGCCTGGGCGCCATTCATGCTGTTCCTGCTGATCGGCGAGACGGTGCTGGTACGTACAGAGGAATAAGCGGCCGATGGGGGTGAGCCGGAGGGAGTTCCAGAAGGGCGCGCTAGGGGCGGTTGCCGCAGGTGCCGTGGGCACGACCATCGACAGGATTGGGGGAGGATCAGCCATGGCAGACGAATTGACGGGACTTCAGGTGCCAGCCTTCACCCTGCCGGTGCCGTCCAGCATCAGCCCGCAGGCACAGGCGTTCCTCTCAGCCGCCGCGAAGCGCATTGCCGCAGGACCGCCCTCCGGCGACCAGGGCGAGGCCTCCGAGCGGGCCCTGCAGATGCTCCGCCCGCGCGCCGCAGCCTTCAAGGGCACCACCGAGACCATCGAACTCGGCAACGGCGCCCTGCTCTACCGCATCCTGCCCGAGGGCCGCAGCGGCCGGCGCGCGCAGGTCGCCTATTTCGACATCCACGGCGGCGGCTTCACCGCGGGCGGGGGCGAGATGTGCCGCGTGCTCGCGATGCTACGGGCGCAGGACTATGGCGTGGAAGTCTGGTCGGTCGACTATCGGCTGGCTCCGCAGCATGCCTATCCCGCCGCGCTCGACGACTGCATGGCCGCCTGGCGCGAAGTGCTCAGGCACCACAAGCCGCAGGACATCGTCGCTGCCGGGTCATCGGCAGGCGGCAACCTCGTCGCCGCCATGCTGCTGCGCGGCCGGGACGAGGGCCTGCCGCTGCCGGCCGCACTGCTGATGCTTACGCCGGCCGTGGACATGACCGGCGCAGGCGACAGCCGCATCGCCAATCGCTATCACGACGTGAACCTCTATGGTGGTGGCGGCACCGGCCCGGACAGTTATGCCGGCAGCGCCGACAAGACGCATCCCTATCTTTCTCCGGTGAATGGCAATTTCTTCAAGGGCTGGCCGCCGACGCTGCTGTCGTCAGGCACCCGCGACCTGCTATTATCGGACACCGTGCGCATGCATCGCGCGCTGCGCAAGGCTGGCATTCGGGCGGAATTGCACGTGACGGAAGCCGGCGGCCACGGCGGCTTCATGGGCACCGCGCCCGAGGATCACGACCTCATGGCCGAATGCCGCCGCTTCTGCGACGAGGCTTGGAAGATCGCCTAGCGCGAAACCATCGTACTGCGCGCCAGCCGGGCGATCAGGGTGAACAGGCCCGGGTAATTCGCTCCTTCGTAGGTGGAACCGGCGCCCAGTTCCTTCACCAGCCGCCGGTGCGCCTCGCCCAGCGAGTGATAGGGCACCGAGGGCAGCAGGTGGTGCGTCGCGTGATAACGCAGGCCGACAGGCGCCCAGAGCGGCGCCAGCAGTTCGGGAGGCGGCACGTTGACGGAATCGAGGTATTGCGCGGTCACCGTCATCGGCTCGCCCTCGTTGGTCCACAGGTGCGCGGCGAGGGTGCGGAGCTGGTTGAGCAGGGCGACGGCGGAGACCACCGACATGGCGATCAGCAGCGGTCGCCAGCCATAGTGAATCGAAGCTGCGACAAGCGCGATCGCCCAGGCCGAGGCACCCAGTTCCTGCCAGAAGACCATGCGGGCAAAGTCGCCCTCGGATCTCTTGCGGCGGAAGGCGGGGTTGGTCGAGAGCGAGGAGAACTTCTCCCAAACAAGCTTGCGCAGCGGCGGAAACACCACGCCCAGCGGCACCAGCACGGCGCAGCGCACCAGCAGCGCGGGCGGCAGCAGCATGGCGATCAGCAGGAAGCTCGGCAGCGTCCAGGGCTTCATCAGGCCGAGCGGCAGGTATTCGGGGTCTTCGACCGTGCCATAGCGCGTGCGGGCATGGTGCAGGGTGTGCACCTGCTCGTACATGAACGAGGGCGTCAGCAGCGGAATGCCGACGAGCAGATTCCACGCGGTGCGGAAACCGGGCAGCGCGTCGCGGTGGTAGTGGGTCAACTCGTGGATGAACAGCAGCGCACGGTAGAGCGCCAGCACCGCCAGCACAGCCGATGCCAGCGCCGCCCAGGGGTTCTCCAGCAGGATCGCCCCCGCCAGCGCTGCATAACCAATGCCCGCCGAAAGCAGCATGTCGGGCCAGTAGATCCCCGGCTTCGCTTCGGAAATGTCGCGCGTCAGCTCCACCGCGGCGCGCAGCATCGCCATGTCGTCGGGCACGCCGGCGGCTTGGCGCGCGCCGGCCTGGATGGTTTCATGGGCATTCATGGCAATGATCCGGGACTTTCATCCGTGGCAATGTGATCGCTCCAGCTTGACAGCGCGGCACGCCCATACGCACTGACCTATCTCAATCAACAAAGGCAAGATCGTGACCCAGCCAGACTTAGTCATAACGCCGGTGAACGGCAAAAGCGACATCAAGGCCTTTGTCGACTTCGGCTTCGCGATCAATGCCAAGGATCCGAACTATGCGCCAAACCTCCACGGCGAGGAAATTAGCAAGTTCACGCCCGGCAAGAACCCCTTCTTCGAGCACGCCCGCTGCCAGCTGTTCCTCGCCCGCCGCGGCGGCAAGGTGGTCGGGCGCATTTCGGCGCACATCGATGAATTGGCGCTGACCCAGCCAGTCGAGCAGGGCATGGGGCCCGGCACCGGCAATTGGGGGGCGCTGGAGACCGAGGACGCGGAAATTGCCGCAAGGCTGATCGCCACGGCGGAAGACTGGCTGCGCGGCCAGGGCATGACCAAGGTGCTGGCGCCGATGAACCTCTCGGTCTGGGAAGAGCCGGGCCTGCTGGTCAAGGGCCACGACCATCCGCCGATGTACATGATGGGGCACCAGTCGGCGCGCTACCAGCCGTGGGTGGAAGGGGCTGGCTATTCCGTCGTCAAGGTCCTGCGCACCTACGAGCTCGATATCACAAAGCAATTCCCGCCGCTGATCCAGCGCATCGTCGCCTCGGGCGAGAAGAACGAGCGGATAAAGGTGCGCAATTGCGATCTCTCGAATTTCGAGCGCGACGTGAAGATCCTCTGCGACATCCTCAACGATGCCTGGTCGGACAACTGGGGCTTCGTCCCCTTCACCGACAGCGAGATTGCCTATACCGCCAAGAACCTGAAGCCGCTGGTCAAGCCGGACCTGATCCGCTTCGCCGAATACGATGGTGAGCCGGTGGCTTTCATGATGACCATCCCCGACTTCAACCAGGTGCTGATGAAGGCCAACCGCAGGAACGGAAAGCCCTCGCTGCTCGGCTGGCTCAAGATCGCCTTGTGGCTCTGGAAACCCCGCCCCGCCGACATGCGGGTGCCGCTGATGGGCGTGGTCAAGCGCCTGCAAAGCTCGCGCATGGCCAGCCAGCTTGCCTTCATGATGATCGAATATATCCGCCGGGCATCGGTTTCCAACTACGGCGGCGTGCGCGGCGAGATCGGCTGGATCCTTGAGGACAACCAGGGAATGGTGGCGATTGCCGATGCAATCGAGAGCAAGGTGAACAAGGAATACAACGTCTACCAGAAGGCGCTTTAAGCCCTCCGGTCCACCACCGCCGTCACCGCCACATCCATAGTCACATTGCCCAGCGTGCGCACGATGTCAGGCAGCACCTCCACCGCCACCAGAAGTGCGAGCGGACCGATCGGCACGCCCATGGCCAGCGCGATGGGACCGGTCGAGGAAACGAAGCTGATCGTGCCGGGTAGCGACGGCGAGCCGAGCATGGCCAGCATCGATACCGCAAGCCCCGCCGCCATGGCCACGGGCGTCAGAGGCGTTCCGGTTAGATGGGCGACGTAGATCACCACCGCGAGGTTCATCGCCGGGCTGGTCGCGCGGAACAGGGCGACGGCGAGCGGCAGGACGAAATCCGCGCTCGCCTCGCGCACTCCCAGCGAGCGGCATGCGGCCAGCATCGGGGGGAGGCTGGCCAGCGAGCTTTGCGTCGAGATCGCCACCGCCTGCGCCGGCAGCATGGCCCTGGCGAAGGTCAGCACATTCCGACACCCCGCCAGCAAAGCCAGCAAATAGGCCGCCAGCAGCACCGCCAGCCCCGCCGCAGCGACAATTGCGATATAATGCGCCAGTGCTGCAATCAACACCGCACCGCTCTTTGCCGCCACGCCCAGGGCCAGCGCCAAAACGCCCAGCGGCGCAATTTGCAGCACCCAGCCGATCACCACCATCATTGCCCCGGCAATCGCTTCGAAGAAACGCCCGAGAAGTTCGCGCGGCTCCGTCTTCAGCCGCGCGGTGGCAAGGGCGAAAAGGGTCATGAACAGGATCACCGGCAGCACCGCCTCCCGCGATGCCGCCTCGAACACATTGGCGGGAACAAGTGCGGCCAGGAAATCGGCAAGGCCCGGCACCGCTGGCACCGCGCCTCCATTACTCAGCGCGGCCACAGCCCCGGCCGGAACCGGAAATGCGGCCAGCAGCGCCGGCGTCAGCAGCAACGAGAGCAGGCCGCCCGCGAGCAGCACCGCCACGAACAGCCCCAGCGTCCGCCGCGCCATCACCCCCGCGCTCGCCGCCCGCACCGCCTGCAGCACGCCGGTGAAGATCAGCGCCGAGACCAGCGGCAGGATCGTCATCTGTAGCGCCCTCAACCACAGCGTGCCGACTGGCTCCGCCACGGCAAGCACCGGCGCCAGCATGCTCCCGCCCTGCAGCGCCAGCCCTGCCAGCAGCCCCGCCGCCAGCCCGGCGAAGGTCCAGCGGGCCGGCACCCTGATCTCGGGAAGCACCGCGCTGCCCGCCTCTCCCGCCATGCGATGTCCCCGCTTCCACCCTACTGATTGCGTGACATTAGCCGCGCTCCGCGACATAGCAAATCAAGCCCATATGCTTGGGGCGCTGGAGCGAACGGGACACGCATGAGCAGGCAGTATTTCGGCACGGACGGCATTCGCGGGCAGACCAACAAGGGCGTTATGACTGCGGAAGTGGCGATGAAGGTCGGCCAGGCCGCCGGCACCCATTTCCTCAAGCGCGGCAACCGGCAGCACCGCGTGGTGATCGGCAAGGACACGCGGCTTTCCGGCTACATGCTGGAAAACGCCATGGTCGCCGGCTTCACCAGCGTCGGCATGCATGTGCAATTGCTAGGCCCGATGCCCACCCCCGCCGTCGCCATGCTGACGCGCGAGCTGCGGGCGGACGTCGGCGTGATGATCTCGGCCAGCCACAATCCCTACGAGGACAACGGCATCAAGCTGTTCGGGCCCGACGGCTTCAAGCTCTCCGACGAGGACGAGTTGGCGATCGAGGCCATGCTGGTGGAGGACATCCCCCTCGCCGCATCGGGCGAGATCGGCCGCGCAAGGCGCATCGACGACGCGCGCGGGCGCTATATTCACGCGGTGAAGGGCTCGCTTCCGGACAATGTCAGCCTCGAAGGTCTCAAGGTCGTGGTCGATTGCGCCAATGGCGCGGCCTACCAGGTGGCGCCGTCGACCATCTGGGAACTGGGCGCGGAAGTGATCGCCATCGGCGTGAGCCCGAATGGCACCAACATCAACGACAAGTGTGGCTCCACCCACCTCGATCTCGTCAAGGAGACGGTTATCGCCTCGGGCGCACATATAGGCATTGCGCTGGATGGCGATGCCGACCGGCTGATCGTGGTTGACGAGAAGGGCCAGACGGTCGACGGCGACCAGATCATGGCGCTGATCGGCAGCCAGCTTGCCCGGCGCGGCGAACTGCGCGGCGGCGGGGTGGTGGCGACGGTGATGTCGAACCTCGGCCTCGAACGTTACCTTGCATCGCAGGGGCTGGAGCTATTCCGCGCCAAGGTGGGGGACCGCTATGTTCTCGAAATGATGCGTGAGAAGGGCTGCAATGTCGGCGGAGAGCAGTCCGGCCACATGATCCTGCTCGACCATGCCACCACCGGCGACGGCACCATCGCCGCGCTGCAGGTGCTTGGTGCGCTGGTGCAGAGCGGCAAAAAGGCGAGCGAACTGCTACACCTGTTCGATCCGGTGCCGCAGCTTTTGAAGAACGTGCGCTTCGCCGGCGGCAAGCCGCTCGAGAACGAGAAGGTCAAGGCCGTGATCGCCGACGTGGAGAAGCAACTATACGGCAAGGGCCGGCTGGTCATCCGCCCCTCGGGCACCGAGCCGGTAATCCGGGTCATGGCCGAGGGCGACGACGCGGGCATGGTCGAAAGCGCGGTCGATGCCATTTGCGACGCCGTGCGCGAGGCGGCCGCCTGATGCTGGAGATGCGCCCGGACTGCGAACGCTGCGGCATGGACCTGCCGGCCGAGGCGCCCGGCGCCTTCATCTGCAGCTTCGAATGCACCTTCTGCGCCGAGTGTGCGGAAGCCTTGGACGACCGCTGCCCGAACTGTGGCGGCGAACTGACGGACCGGCCGACGCGGGCGAAGCATCACCACGCCAAGTCGCCGCCCTCGACGGAGAGAAGGTACAAGGGGTGAAACCCGCGCGCATCCTCACCATCGCCGGCTCGGATTCGTCCGGCGGCGCGGGCATCCAGGCCGACATCAAGACCATCACCATGCTCGGCGGCTTCGCCATGAGCGCGATCACGGCCGTGACGGCACAGAACACGCTGGGCGTCACCATGGTGGAAGCGCTCACAACCGGCATGGTCGGCGCGCAGATCGACGCTTGCCTGTCCGACATCGGCGTGGATGCGGTGAAGATCGGCATGCTGGGCTCGGCGGAAATCGCCGGGGTTGTCGCGGACAGGCTGGAGCAGCTTCAGGCCCCGGTGGTGTTCGATCCGGTCATGGTAGCGACGAGTGGTTCGGCGCTGGCCGACGAGCCCACTGTCGCAGCCTTCCACCGCCTGATCGCGCTCGCCACGCTGGTGACGCCCAACCTGCCGGAATTGGCGGCCCTTGGCGGCGAGGAAAGCCTTGCCGCGAAGTCCGAAGCCCTGCTGATCAAGGGCGGCCATGGCGAGGGCGACATGCTGGTCGACCGCCTCGTCAACCGCGATGGCGAGCTCGCCCGCTGGGAAGACCCGCGCATCGATACCGTCCATACTCATGGCACCGGCTGCACCCTCGCCAGCGCCATAGCCACCGGGCTCGGACAGGGCCTCGATCTCGTCGAAGCAATCGCCCGTGCGCGTCGCTTCGTCAGGGCCGCGCTAAGCGCCGCGCCGGGCTTCGGGCAGGGCCATGGACCGATGGGCCATCAGGCCGCGCGGGACGTTTTGACCCCTTAAAAATCCAGCTCGTAAAACCGCACGATCTCTTCCCAGGCCTCTTCCGCCGTCTCCACTTCGGTGAACAGGTCGATGTCGCCGGGATTGATTACCCCTTCCTCCGCCATGGCCTCGAAATTGATGATGCGGCGCCAGTAGTCCTTGCCGAACAACAGGATCGGGATCGGCTGCATCTTGCCGGTCTGCACCAGGGTCAGCAGTTCGACGAACTCGTCGATCGTGCCATAGCCGCCGGGAAACACGGCGACCGCCCGCGCGCGCAGCAGGAAGTGCATCTTCCTCAGCGCGAAATAGTGGAACTGGAAGGCAAGGCGCGGGGTGACATAGAGGTTGGGCGCCTGTTCGTGCGGCAGCACGATGTTGAGCCCGATGGTTTCCGCCCCCGCCTCGGCCGCGCCGCGATTGGCCGCTTCCATGATCGACGGCCCGCCGCCCGAGCAGACGACGAACTGGCGCATGCCGTTCTCGACGATGGCGCAGGTGCTGACGATTCGGGCGAGCTTGCGCGCCTCGTCGTAATACCTGGCCTTGGCCGCCAGCCGTTCCGCCACCGCGCGCTTTTCCGGCGAGGCAGCGGCGACGAAGGCTTCGGCCTGGTCCGGCGCGGGGATCCGGGCGGAACCGTACATCACCAGCGTCGAGCCGATGCCAGCCTCTTCCAGCAGCATCTCGGGCTTGAGCAGCTCGAGCTGGAAGCGCACCGGGCGCAGTTCCTCTCGCAATAGGAAATCGGTGTCGCGGAAGGCGAGGCGATAGGAGGCGCTGTTGGTCTGGGGCGTCGCGGTCGTATGCGCCTCGACAAAGGAGGCTTCCTGCTCTGCCTTGTAGAAGCGCCGGCGGGTCAGTCGTTTTTCGTCTTCGGTCATGCCGCGAGCATGGCCGATTGGTTCCCGGACTGTCGAGCGCAAATCCTCAGGGAATGGCGGCGATCAGCAGGCTGCAGGGCAAGTCGCTCAGCAGCTTCGCACCGACCGAACCCTGCAGCCAACGTGCCAGCATGCCCTTGGTGCTATGACCGATGACGACGAGGTCGGCCTTCATGCGATAGGCCGCTGCAATGATCTGATCCGCAGGATCGCCCTGCCGGATGTTGGTCTTGACGTTGATCCCGTCCTCGCGAAGCTCCCGAGAAACCGCCTCGACCGCCTCCTCCACGCGGTTGTGCACGGCTCCCTGGACATCCATCGGACCGGTCAGTTCCACGGTGGTGAAGGTGCCCGAATTCGGCACGATGGCAAGCACATTGAGCTCGGCATTGTTCACCCGGGCAATGTTCACCGCCTCGCGCAAGGCGACAGTGCTGTTGTTCGAAGCGTTGTAGGCAACGAGAATCCGATCATACATGGGCCCCACCTCCTTGGCCGAGAGTACCATTCGAGAGGTGGATCGCAAACCGGTCGCAATGTTCGGGGCATACACCCCCTGCGGCGGCGCATGGACTACCAGCAGCAGGTGGAGAAGGTGGATGCCCCGCGAGGATTCGAACCTCGATAAACGGAGTCAGAGTCCGGTGTCTTACCGTTAGACGACGGGGCAATCGGGAGGCCCTCTAGGCGCGGTCTCGGTGGAGGTCAAGAAGCCGTGCTTGCCGGATTCCACCATTCGGTCTAACAATGTCGCCAAGTACCCGCCACCGGCGGGATAAAGATAATGAGTGCTACGACATGGCGGAACCATTTCCGCCGGCGGCGCGCGCGGAGGGGGCAGAAGTCGCGGACCTGGCGCATGCCGAGCCAGCCGCCGATTCCCTGCCCGCCGACGCGCCACGGGTTCGCCCCGCCGGCGACACGTCCGGAAACCTGCAGCAGCCGCGCGGGGCGGCGCAATGGCGATCATCGCCGTCCTACCGGCAGTCGTTCGGCGCAATCGACCTCGGCACCAACAACTGCCGCCTGCTGATCGCCCGTCCCTCCGGTGAGAATTTCGCCATCGTCGATGCTTTCAGCCGCGTCGTGCGGCTTGGCGAGGGCCTGGCGCAGACCGGCAGGCTGAGCCAGGCGGCGATGGACCGCGCGCTGGGCGCGCTTAACGTCTGCGCCGACAAGCTGCGCCGGCGCAATGTCCACCTCGCCCGCTCGGTGGCGACCGAAGCCTGCCGACGCGCGGAAAACGGCCTCGAATTCATCGACAGGGTGCGCCGCGAGACCGGCATCGCGCTCGACATCATAAGCGCCAAGGAAGAAGCGCGGCTGGCGGTGCTGGGCTGCCACATCCTGCTTGAACAGGGCCACGGGCCGGCGCTGATCTTCGACATCGGCGGCGGATCGACCGAGCTTGTGCTGATCGAGAGCACCGACACGGTTCCCCGCATCCTCGATTGGCAAAGCGTTCCCTGGGGTGTGGTCTCGCTCACCGAAACCTGCGGCGACGAGCCCGGTGACCGCGATGGCCGCGTGGCCCGCTATGCCCGCATGCGCAGCCTGGTTTCCAAAAGCTTCGCGCCCTTCGCCGAACGCGTCGGCAAGTCGGGGCTGGACCTGGAGCAGTTCGGCACCATGCGCCTGCTCGGCACCAGTGGCACGGTCACCACGCTGGCGAGCCTGCACCTGGACTTGCCGCAATACGACCGGCAGGCCGTCGATGGCCTGATCGTCCCGGCCGAATCGATGCGCGCCATGAGCGAGCGGCTTTCCGCCATGTCGATCCTGGAGCGCCGAGACCTGCCCTGCATCGGGCGCGAGCGGTCGGACCTGGTGGTGGCGGGCTGCGCGATCCTCGAATCGATACTCGATCTCTGGCCGGCAGACCGGCTGGGCGTCGCGGATCGCGGCATCCGCGAAGGCATCCTGCGCAGCCTGATTGCCGCCAACGGCCAAGGTGACCGCCTGCGCGCCGAGGTGATGCGGATGCGGCGCGGGCAGGCATGAAAGAGGACAGACCATGACTCGCGCCGGCGGGGAGCCGAACAAGCGGCTGCGCAAGAACAAGGGCCGCACGGCCAGTTCCTCGCGCTGGCTGACGCGACAACTCAACGATCCCTATGTCGCCAAGGCCAAGGCGCAAGGCTACCGCAGCCGCGCCGCCTACAAGCTGGTCGAGCTGGACGAGCGCTTCGGCCTGCTGAAGGGCGTGATGCGCGTGGTCGACCTCGGCATGGCGCCGGGCGGGTGGTGCCAGGTGGTGCGCCAGCGCTGCCCCAGGGCACAGGTGGCGGGGATCGACCTGTTGCCGGCAGACCCGATCGAGGGCGTGACGTTCTTCCAGATGGATTTCATGGACGACAAGGCGCCCGAACTGCTCACCGCCGCGCTGTCAGGGCCGCCGGACCTGGTGCTGTCCGACATGGCGGCCAACACCGTGGGTCACAAGCAGACCGATCACCTGCGCACCATGGGCCTGGTCGAGACGGCGGCGCACTTTGCCATCGACGTGCTGGCTCCCGGCGGGGCCTTTGTCGCGAAAGTTCTGGCCGGTGGCACCGACGCGGAACTGCTGGCCCTGCTCAAACGCCACTTCTCCAGCGTCAAGCACGCCAAGCCGCCGGCCAGCCGCAAGGATTCGTCCGAGTGGTATGTGGTCGCCCAAGGCTTCAAGGGCGTCTGATTTCCGATCCAAAACTGACGTTTCGGATCGTTCGGCACCGGCCCTCTCCCCCAGCCCAACCACGCACAGGGTACGATCAATGGGTGGTTGGGCCGGGGGAGAGGGCCGGTGCCGCAACCGAAATTCACCTCGGGCGAATTTCGCATGGAATACATAGAGAAAGGGCGGAGCCGAAGCCCCGCCTCATCTTGCCCGGTTGGCCGGGTAATGCTTACTTCTTGGCAGCGTCCGCCGGGGCGGGGGCCGCGGCAGCTTCTCCGCCGGCCGCTGGCGCTGCGACGGCTGCTTCCGCTCCGGCCGCTGCGGGAGCGGCACCGGCTGCCGGCGCAGCCGGAAGTGGCAGGTTCGAGCCCTGCTTGTTCAGATAGGCGATGAGGTTGGCACGTTCCTTCGGATCGTCGAGGCCCGCGAAGCTCATCTTGGTTCCGGAGACCATAGCCTTGGGGCTGGTCAGCCAGTGATCGAGATTGGTGAAATCCCAATTGCCGCCATGCGCGGCGAGATCGGGCGAATAGGCGAAGCCGGCGGCATGCTTGCCGATCGGTCCACCAACGACCGCAAAGAGATTCGGGCCGATGCCGTTCGCGCCGCCCTGGTTGATCGTGTGGCAGGACATGCACTTCTTGAAAGTGCCTTCGCCCTTGGCCGGATCGGCAGTGGCTAGGCGAACCTCGATCGGCTCTTCCTTGGCTCCGCCCGCGCCATCTTCGACCACGCCGGCGATCTTGTAACCCATGTGCTCGGGCCGCTCGGCCTTGAAATAGTGCGCACTGACGCTTGACATGCCCCAGCCAACGATAGCGGCAGCCAGTGCCCAGCCGGCGATTGTGTTGAAATTGTCAGCCATTCGAAAAAGCCCCGCGGGAAATGCCTGTGGCGAATGCGCGCCGCTCTAGTCAGGCGCTTGGCTGAGTGCAAGGCCCATTGCGGCTTTTGTCCAATATGCCTAATCGCGCGCACGATCATGCACAGTTTTCCAAAACCCGCGCTCGCTATTGTGGAGCAAATGACCCGCGCCGCGCAGGCCGATCCGGCACGCGCCATGGCGTTCCAGGGCGCTCCGGGATGCAACGGCCACCGCGCCGCGCTGGAATACGATGCCAATTGCCTGCCGCTGCCCTGCTTCGCCTTCGAGGACGCACTCGACGCGGTGAAGGAAGGCAAGGCCGACCGCGCCATCATTCCCATCGAGAATTCGCAGCATGGCCGCGTTGCGGACATCCATTTCCTGCTGCCGGAAAGCGGTCTCTACATTGTCGGCGAGTATTTCCTGCCGATCGCCTATGCCCTGATGGGTCTGGGAGACGGTCCGTTCGCCGCCGCCTACAGCCACCCGCAGGCGCTGGGGCAGACCCGGCATTACCTGCGCGCCAACAACATCGTCCCCATGGCCTATGCCGACACAGCCGGCGCCGCGGCTTTCGTCAAGGAACAGGGCGACCCGGAGGCCTGCGCCATTGCGCCCGCCATCGCGGCGGAGCTCTATGACCTCAAGATCGTCGCGGAGGGCATCGAGGACGCGCACGACAATACCACCCGATTCGTCGTGCTCGCCCGCCAGCCGCTGGAACCAGCGGAACTGCAGGGCAAGGCGGCGATGACCACATTCGTTTTCGAAGTGCGCAACGTGCCTGCCGCGCTTTACAAGGCGCTGGGGGGCTTTGCCACCAACGGTGTCAACATGACCAAGCTGGAAAGCTACCAGAGCGGCGCCAGCTTTTCCGCAACCATGTTCTATGCCGACATCGTCGGCGCACCGGGCGACCCGGCCGTCGACCGCGCGATCGAGGAGCTTGCCTTCCATTGCAAGCACTTGCGCATGCTCGGCTGCTATCCGATGGCGCGCGAGCGCGGCTAGTCCCGGGTTGCGCGCAAGGGCGTCGCGTGCCAGATTCCAACCGTGCCAACTTCTGGGGGACAAATCGCGGGATCGCAGGCCGGTCAGGACGCCATGCGCGACTGGCAGCAGATCCGCGACTCCGCCGATATCCAGTATGCGCCGATCCCGCCGGAGAAGTTGACGCCGCCGCCGGAACCACCGGGCTGGCTGAAGTCGCTCGGCGAATGGCTCGATTCGGTGTTGCGGGCCATTTTCGAGCCTGTCGGCAAGATGCTCGGGCTGTCGTGGCCGGTCGTACAATGGGTGCTGATAGGGCTTGCGACGCTTTTCGTGCTGTTCATCCTGTGGAGGCTGGTCGAACCGCTGATCCGCGCGCCGAGGAAGCGGAAGCCCGAGGCAGAGCCCGAGTGGGTGCCTGACCGCGAGGAGGCCATCGCCTTGCTCGAGGATGCCGACAGGCTGGCGGCAGCGGGCAAGTTCGGCGAGGCGGTGCACCTGTTGCTCAAGCGCAGCGTGCGCCACATCGCCGATGCAAAGCCGGAATGGCTGCTGCCGGCGAGTACAGCGCGCGAGATCGCGCAGATGCCCTCGCTGTCGCAGCGTGCCCGGCAGGCTTTCGGCACCATCGCCACGCGCGTGGAGCGCAGCGTCTTCGCCTTGCGCGATCTCGATGCGGCCGACTGGCAGGCCGCGCGCGAGGCCTATGCCAGTTTCGCCCTCGAACGATTCGCGGAAGCCGCATGAGCGAGCAGAACGCCAGTCCCTTCGATCCGCGCGTGGTGCTGGGCATGGTGCTGTTCGGCGCCGCGGTGTTCATTGCGCTCCTGTGGATGATCGGCTCGGGCATGACCGGCGGCTCGACCAACGATGGCGGCGGCCATGTCGGCGGCAAGGGGCTCAACGGCTATGCCGCGCTGGCCGGCTATCTCGAGCGGCGCGGCTATAGCGTGCGCCGCGCCCAGAACGAGGGCTCGCTCGACAAGCCGGGCCTGCTGGTGCTGACACCGGAGCACACTACCGAGGGCTCGAAGCTCGAGGAACTGGTGCAGAAGCGCCGCTATACCGGGCCAACGCTGATCATCTCGCCGAAGTGGGACGCGCGGCCTGCTCCGCAACAGATGAAGGGCGCCAAGCAGGGGTGGGTTATGCTCGGCGATGCCCGTACGCCGGAATGGCGCGGGTTCCTCGACGATGTCGGCGTCGGCATCCTGCAGGAGGGCAACGGCACCCGGGCCGGCTGGCACGCCAGCGGCATCGATGGCGAGCTGCCCGAAGCGAAGCAGGTGCTTGCCGCCACCGGATATTCGCTGATTCCGCTGGTGGAGAGCAAGCCCGGCGGTCGCATTCTTGCGGCGCTGATCCGGGATCCGGGCATCTATCCCAAACTGGAAGACATGGCGCTGTCCGGCAATGTCGGTGACCGCGACGACAAGGCGCTCTACCCGCTGGTGGTGGTCTTCGAGCCGGATCTGCTGAACAACTACGGCATGGCAAAAGCCGGGAACGCGCAGCTGGCCGACAGGCTGTTTGCAGCCGTGGGACAGGGCACCAACCAGCAGGTGACTTTCGACCTGACGCTGAACGGCCATGCCCGCTCGGCCAACCTGTTGACCCTGGCCTTCCAGCCGCCCTACCTCGCCGCCACGCTGTGCTTCCTGATCGCCGCGCTGGCGGCGGGATGGCGTGCCTTCCTGCGCTTCGGCCCGCCGCGCCGTGGGGGCCCGGCCATCGCCTTCGGCAAGCGGGCGCTGGTTTCCAACGCCGCCGCGCTGATCCGCCGCACCCGCCGCCTCCACCTGATCGGCGGGCCCTATGCCGAGCATGCCAGGGAGCGGCTCGCCAGAGCGCTTGCCCTGCCGCGCATGGCCGATGCCGAGGCGACCGAGGCCGCCATCGACCGCGCGCTCGCCGGCCGCCGCGGCGACGCCCCGCCCTTTTCCGTGATCGCCGCGCGGCTGCGCGCGGCACGCGGGCCCTGGGACATGCTCAGGGCCGCGCAAGACCTCCATTCGCTTGAAAGGACCCTGAAGCGATGAGCGAAACACCCCCCATGAGCCTGGCCGAAGTCGGCCAGCTGGCAGGCGCGATCCGCGGCGAGATCGCCAAGGCCGTGGTCGGCCAGACCACGACGGTCGATCACCTGCTGATCGCGCTGATCGCGCAGGGACACGTACTGCTGGAAGGCCCGCCGGGAACCGCCAAGACCTTCCTCGCCCAGTGCTTCGCCGCCAGCATCGGGCTGGACTTCGGCCGCATCCAATTCACCCCCGACCTGCTGCCGGGCGACATCCTGGGTTCGAACCTGTTCAACTTCCAGACCAGCCAGTTCACCCTGACGCGCGGGCCGATCTTCTGCGACCTGCTGCTGGCCGACGAGATCAACCGCACCCCGCCCAAGACGCAGGCGGCGCTGCTCGAGGCCATGCAGGAGCGGCGCGTCACGCTCGACGGCACGCCGCATCCGCTGCCGCCGCATTTTCTGGTGGTGGCGACGCAGAACCCGATCGAGAGCCAGGGGGTCTATCCGCTGCCCGAAGCCCAGCTCGACCGCTTCCTGTTCAAGCTGCTGGTGCCATATCCCAGCATCGAGGAAGAGAAGCGCATCGTCATGCGCTTCGGCGAGAAGAGCGGGCCGCTTCGGCCGGCAGACCTGGGAATCGTAGCCGTCGCCACTCCCGCAAGCCTCAATGCCGCCGCTGCGGCGGTGAAGGGCGTGACCATGGCGGAAAGCGTCGTCGACTATGTGGTCCGCCTGATCAGGGCGACGCGCGACAGCGCCGACCTGTCCTGCGGCGCCAGCCCGCGTGCCGCCGTGCTGCTGGCCAATGCCGCAAGAGCGCGCGCCGCGCTCGACGGGCGCGACTATGTCGTGCCGGACGACGTGAAGGCGCTGTCCACATCCGTCCTGCGCCACCGCCTGCTGCTGAGCCCGGCGGCAGAGATCGAGGGCAAGCAGGTCGAGGCGCTGGTGGCCGAAATGGTCGAGCAGACGGAGGCACCGCGCTAGGTGCCAGGCTTCCCCGTAATCGTCCCGACCATGCGCGCTGCCCTGCTGGTAGCGTTGGCCGCGCCGGTGGCGCTGGTCATCGCGGCGGTCGCGCCCGGCGCCTGGATCGCCGCGCCGGCGCTGGGGGGGGCGATCCTTGTGCTGGTCTTCGCGGACTCACTGCTCGCGGGCAGCGCCACGGATGTGCGCCTCTCCGCGCCGGCCGATGTCGAGGTGGGCGCAACCAGCCAGTTGCAGCTGTTCGCGGGTATTTCAGGCGGCATGCGCGCTTCGGTCGACTATGCCCTGTCCACTGATTCCAGGCTTTTCGACGGCGGCCGCGCCACCGGCAAGCTGCTTCCCCGGCACGGCGGCGGCTGGATCGCCTTGATCGACATGACGCCCTCCCGGCGCGGCACCGGTTCAATCGAAACCCTCTGGCTGCGCTGGACCGGCCCGCTGGGCCTCGGCGCGAGGATGCTGCGACGGACTGAAAACCAGCCGGTCCGCGTCTGGCCCAACATTTCCGAAGTCCGCTCGCCCGCGCTGCAGACTTTCATGCGCGACGCGCAGATCGGCCTGATTACCCGACGCATCCGCGGCGAAGGCAGCCAGTTCGAGGCGCTGACCGAATACCAGGCCGGCATGGACCGCCGCCGCATCGACTGGAAGAGCTCGGCCCGCCACGTCCATCTCTTCGCCAAGGAAAACGAGACCGAGCGCAACAACCAGATCGTCTTCGCCTTCGACTGCGGCCAGACCATGTGCGAACCGGTGGCCGGGATCGCCCGCATCGACCGCGCGGTGTCGGCAGCGCTGCTCACCTCCTATGTCGCGCTCAAGAGCGGAGACCGCGTCTCCCTGTTCGGCTTCGCCGCGCGGCCGGAAGTCATGACGCCTTTCGTTTCCGACACGCGCGATTTCCACCGGCTGCAAAGCGCGGCAGCGGCCCTCGACTACCATGCGCAGGAGCCGAACTTCACCCTCGCCCTCGCCACCCTCACCAGCCGCCTGCAGCGCCGTTCGCTCGTCGTCGTGTTCAGCGACTTCACCGATCCGACCAGCGCCGAACTGATGATCGAGTCCATCGGCCGGCTCGTCTCCAAGCACGTCGTGCTGTTCGTCACCATGGAGGACGAGGAATTGGCCTCGATCGCCACGGCCGAGCCCGCCGACATGCAGGCCCTCGCCATGTCCGTCACAGCCGATTCGCTGCTGCGCCAGCGCGCCCTGGTGACGCGGCGGTTGCAGCAGCTTGGCGTCGATGTCGTGGAGGCGCCCTACAACCAGATCGGCACAAGGCTGATCGACGCCTATCTTTCGATTAAGCGCAGCGGAGCCATCGGATGAGCCAGCAGTCCGACATCGAAAAGGCCGCCCTGCGGAGCGACCGCTTCCGACTGGATCGCGAGGCCGACTGGAAGCGGCTGGAAGCCATCGTCACCCGCATGGAGCGGGGGCAGTTACGCAAGCTTTCGGACGAGGATCTGCAGGCCCTGCCGGTGCTCTACCGCACCGTCGCTTCAAGCCTCTCCATCGCACGCGAGACTTCGCTCGATGCCGCCACCCTGCGCTATCTCGAAGCCCTGGTGCAGCGCGCCTGGTTCCTCGTCTATGGCCCACGGGTATCGCTTGGCTCGTGGTTCAGGCGCTTCCTCGGCGGCGGCTGGAGCGCTTCGGTGCGCGAGATCTGGCCCGACCTGCTGGTGGCCTTCGCCGTCATGGTGGCGGGAACGGTGGTCGGCTGGCTGCTCGTCGCCAGCGATCAGGAATGGTACTATTCGCTGGTCCCCGGCCAGTTCGCCGACGCCCGTGTTCCGGGCGCCACCCGGGAGGTGCTGCACGGCACCCTGTTCGGCAACCAGGACCAGGACGGACTATCGATGTTCGCCGCCTACCTGTTCAGCAACAATGCGCAGGTCTCGATCCTCGCCTTTGCCCTCGGCTTTGCCTTCGGCATCCCCTCGCTGATGCTGCTGGTGCAGAACACCGGGACTCTCGGTGCCATGCTCTGGCTCTACCACGGGCAGGGGCTGACGCTCGATTTCGTCGCCTGGCTGGCGGTGCACGGCACGACCGAGCTGTTCGCCATCCTGCTGGCGGGTGGCGCGGGGCTGCACATAGGGAGGTCGATGGCCTTTCCGGGCGACAAGCCGGTCATGCAGGCCACGGCCGAGGCGGGCCGGCGGGCCGCGCAGGTGATGGCGGGCGTGGTGCTCATGCTGGTGGTGGCGGCCATGCTGGAAGGATTCGCCCGCCAGCTGATCGACAACACCCAGGGCCGCCTCACCGTCGGCCTCTTCATGCTGGCCTTCTGGTGCGCCTATTTCTTCGCCTTCCGCCGCAAGCCGCAGGGAGCGTCGGGCGCATGAACGCGGCCACAACGTCCCCGCCCGTCCAGCATGCCTCCGTCGCCGCGGCGCGGCTCGCCCATGCGCGCAAGAACAACCGCGAACGCATTATGGTCACGCCCGAGGGCATTGCCCTTCCGCTGACTCTCGCCAGCCGCGGCACCCGCTTCGGCGCGTTGATGCTCGACCTTGCCTTCATCGCCCTGCTGATCGTCGTCACGACGCTCGTCCTCGCCTCGATTGCTGGCGGGATGAGCAATCTTGCCTCCCAGGTCGACAAGGGCAGCGCGGCCGGGCGCGCGCTGGAATTCCTGATCATCCTGTGGATGGCCGCGATGTTCCTGTTCCGCAACGCCTACTTCCTGTTCTTCGAGCTGGGCCCGCGCGGGGCGACACCGGGCAAGCGCATAACCGGCATCCGCATCGCCGCGCGCGACGGCGGGCGGCTGACCGCGGAAATGGTCATCGCCCGTAACCTGCTGCGCGATATCGAGCTGTTCCTGCCGCTCGTCTTCCTCGCCAGCGCGGGTCAGGGCGACGGCGACATGGGCGCGGCGGGGCTTGCCGCCACGGCCTGGTTCCTGATCTTCGCCCTGTTCCCCTTCTTCAACAAGGACCGCCTGCGCGCGGGCGACCTCATCGCGGGTAGTTGGGTGGTCGAGGCGCCGAAGCGCAAGCTCGAAGCCACGATGACCGGCAGCGGCGCGGCGGCGGCGACCCAGGTGGAGGCCCAGTCCGCCTACCGCTTCGGCGAGGCCGAGCTTTCGGTCTACGGCGAATACGAGCTGCAGGTGCTGGAACGCGTGCTGCGCGAAAACCGGCCCGATGCGATCAAGCCCGTCTACGAGGCGATCTGCACCAAGATCGGCTGGACCATGGGCCACGGCGACCAGCGCGCCTTCCTCGAAGCCTTCTACACCCAGCTGCGAGCGCGCCTCGAAAGCGGCATGCGGATGGGCAAGCGCAAGGCGGACAAGTTCTCGAAAGACGGCTAAACGCAGCCCCTATGATCCTGCGCCTTGCCACGCCCGACGATGCCTCCGCCCTTGCCCGGCTGGGGCGCGAAAGCTTCGTCGCCAAGTTCGGCCATCTCTACGCGCCGGAGGATCTGACCACCTACCTTGAAGAGGCGCAAAGCGAACTGGCCCGCATGGCCGAGCTGGCGAGGGACGATCTCGTCTGCTGCCTTGCTGTGACCGGGGACACGCTCGCGGGCTACTGCAAGCTGGGCCTCGCCTGCGGCTGGCCGGACCTTGCCCGCGGCAAGCATGCCATCGAGCTCAAGCAACTCTACACCGACCCGGCGCAGACCGGCCAGGGCATCGGCGCCAAGCTGCTGGACTGGGCCATGGCCGAGGCGCGCGGGCGCGGGGCGGACGAGATCCAGCTTTCCGTTTGGAGCGAGAACGAGGACGCCCAGCGTTTCTATGCGCGCCACGGCTTCGCCAAGGTGGGGTACACGACCTTTCGTGTCGGCAATCACATCGACGAGGAATTCGTCTTCGCCGCGATGCTCTAGATCGGCTGGCGAATGCCCAGCATGGCCGAAATGTAATTGATCGGCGCATGATCGGCGAAATTTCGGGCTTCCACGGTGCCTAGGCGTCCGAGAGCCAGCGGCACGTATTCCAGATTCGCCTTCGCCTGATCATCGAGCATTTCCAAGGCGTTCGGAGGCGGGCGATGCACCGCGCCATGGCGGTCGATATAGAACAGCTCGCCGACGTGCTTGTGTCCGACGGGCGGCGGCACGGTCGTGACCACGTCGCAACAATCGACATAACGGCGAATCTTGCGCCCAGCGAAAGCCGCCGCAAAATCACCATTGCCGACCCGGGGGGAGCCGATCGTCACCAGCTCGGCGGAAGGGTTGTCGATGGCGCAGAGCGTCGCCAAGGCGGCACCAAGGCTGTGACCGGTCAGCACCAGCCTGGTCGGCACCGCCTGTGCAATCCATTCGCGAATGTTCGGCCGGACCGGGTTTCCGCTACCGTTGGTCTTGCCACAATAGGCCTGGACGAAGCCGGCATGCGCCATCCCAGGGCCGAAGCTTCCGGTCGGCCATGCCTGCAAGTCGGTAAGCAGATCGCGCAGATCGTCCGACTGGGTGCCGCGAAAGGCCACATAGGCCGTCCCCGCCCCGTCATGGCAGGCGAAGGCCTGGGTATTCGTAGCCGCATCGACGAAGCCGGCGGCCCATTCCAGGCCATGGCCGGAAAGTGCCCGGGCAAGCTCGTCATGCCCGTTCTCGAACTTCCAGTAGGCGAAGCGGGCAAGCTCGGCGGCAAGCGCGTCGGGCCTGGCGGCGAACAATGCGGGGTCGAGCGGACGCCCGGTCTCGGGCTTGTACAAGGCCTTGCGGGTAGGATCGTATTTCATGGCGCCCCTCCTGCTGTGTCCCGCCGCGATGCTGCGCCGATTGCACTCCCCTGTCCAGCAGGCCGATTGCCCCACCGCGCGGCCACGGCTATATGGCCGCCTATGTCCTCCGTAAGACCCTGGCGCGATATCGCGCGTCGCAAGAGCCGGCAGATCATGGTCGGCAATGTTCCCGTGGGCGGCGATGCGCCGATCACGGTGCAGACCATGACCAACACCCTGACTTCGGACGCAAAGGCGACAATCGACCAGATCCGCCGCTGCGAGGATGCAGGGGCCGACCTTATCCGCGTCTCCTGCCCGGACGAAGACTCGACCAAGGCCTTCCGCCAGATCGCCTGTGCCGCGCGGGTGCCGCTGATCGCGGACATCCATTTCCACTACAAGCGCGCGCTGGAAGCGGCCGATGCGGGCGCTGCCTGCCTGCGAATCAATCCCGGCAACATCGGCTCCAGCGAGCGCGTCGCCGAAGTGGTCCGCGCCGCCAAGGCCAACGGCTGCGCGATCCGCATCGGCGTCAATGCGGGCAGCCTCGAGAAGGACCTGCTGGAAAAGTATGGCGAGCCCTGCCCCGAGGCGCTGGTCGAAAGCGCGCTCGATCACATCAAGCTGCTGCAGGACCATGACTTCCACGAATACAAGGTGGCGGTGAAGGCCAGCGACGTCTTCCTCGCCGTGGCCGCCTAC
>CAZVWP010000035.1:36533-38695 GCA_964630805.1 uncultured Novosphingobium sp.
TACATGGGGCTGGCCGAAGCGGTCGATTGCCCGCTACACCTCGGCATCACCGAGGCCGGCGGCCTGATCGGCGGCACGGTGAAGAGCTCCATCGGCATCGGTAACCTGCTCTGGGCCGGCATTGGCGACACCATCCGCGTCTCGCTCTCGGCCGAACCGGAAGAGGAAGTGCGCGTCGGTTTCGAGATCCTCAAGGCGCTGGGCCTGCGTACCCGCGGCGTGCGCGTCGTTTCCTGCCCGAGCTGCGCGCGGCAGGGCTTCGACGTTATCCGCACGGTCGAGGCGCTGGAAAACCGCCTCAGCCACATCAAGACGCCGATGAGCCTTTCGGTGCTCGGCTGCGTGGTCAATGGCCCGGGCGAAGCCCGCGAGACCGACATCGGCGTGACCGGCGGCGGCAATGGCAAGCACATGGTCTATCTCTCGGGCGTCACCGACCACCACGTGAGCAGCGAGGCCATGCTCGATCACATCGTTGCCCTGGTAGAGGCCAAGGCCGCCGAGCTGGAAGGAGCGGCGCAGGCGGCGGAATAGCCGAAAATACAAGGCTATTTGCGAAGCGGTAACCTGTGGCTGCTAACAGCGGCAGCCATGTACCGCTTCCTGTTCTTCGCACTGTTCCTGCTCGCTTCGCTGTTCGGCCTGGCCAGGGGCGTGGGTCTCTGGTTCGATGCGTCCGACGCAAACGGCCATTCCAGCCTGCCCATGGCAGCAACAGGCCAGCAAAAGAGCATGGAGATCAATGGGGAGGAGACCACCATCCGGAGGGATGGAGCCGGGCGTTTCTACCTGAGCGCCCAGGCCAATGGCCGCGATGTGCGCTTCCTGATCGATACCGGTGCGGACATCGTGGCGCTGACGGTTGACGAGGCGGAAAACCTCGACGTCAATTTCGACCGGGCAAGCTTCGAGCCCGTCACCCAGACGGCGTCGGGCGTCGGCATGGGCCAGCACGTCAAGATCGACCGGATCACGATCGGCGAACACGAATTCCGCGATATCGATGCGCTGGTAGTCGATGGCCTGGAAACCAACCTGCTTGGACAATCGTTCATTCGCCAGCTCGGCGATATCGAGTTGCGCGACGACACCATGGTAATCCACCACAACGCCTGATCCCCGGCCGTCCGGGCCGAATTCAGAAATAGACGTCGATGTAGTCGGTAAGACCGTCACACCATTCGAAAGTGCGGATGCGCCAGTAACGGCGGTTCTGCGTAATCGCGAAGCGCCAGACATCCTGCTTCGCGCATTGACGGCCGTGATCGGGCGTGTCGGTCATGCTCACCGTGCCATCGAACAGGAAATAGTCCCGGCCGATCTCTGTGACCCTGCCCTCGAGCCACAGCTTACCCGGCCCACCCCGTTCGGTCTGCTCGCCGCGCAGGGTCCAGACCCCGCCGCTCACCGTCACCCGCGCTGTGCCGCGCCGGTTCCAGTCGATCCATTGCAGAGTGAGGCCCTTGTTGGTCCGCAGCCTTTGCGCCGCGGCAGCGTTCAAAATCCGGGTGGGAGCCGCCGCGCCTTCGGCTGGTGCGGACGGTGCGCCGGCCTGCGCGGACAATGTGGCGGTTGCGAACAGCAGCAGGGCTGCCAGTGACCTGATGAGTCCGTATCCCATGCGGCGAAGACTATCCGCTTCCACCGCAAAGAAAAGCCCCGCCGGATCGCTCCGGCGGGGCTTTTTTCATGCAGCCCAGGGGCTTGCAGGCCTTACTCGGCCGCTTCCTCTTCGGGAGCGACCAGGGCTTCCTGCAGCTTGCGGTACTGGGCCCGCAGCGCGGCATCGCGGCTGGAGGCGGCCACCCGAAGCCGGTTCATGCCGGCGCCGGTGCCCGCCGGGATCAGCCGGCCGACGATGACGTTTTCCTTGAGGCCGATCAGTGAGTCGCGCTTGCCCTCGACCGCTGCCTGGGTGAGCACCCGGGTGGTCTCCTGGAACGAGGCCGCCGAGATGAACGAACGCGTCTGCAGGCTCGCCTTGGTGATGCCCAGCAGCACCGGCTTGCCCTCGGCCGGCTTCTGGCCGGGCTCGAGCTTGGCGTTGTATTCGTCCATTTCCTCGCGGTCGAGCTGCTCGCCGGCAAGGAGCGTGGTGTCGCCGCCGTCGGTGATCTCGACCTTCTGCAGCATCTGGCGAACGATCACCTCGATGTGCTTGT
>CAZVWP010000036.1:0-38645 GCA_964630805.1 uncultured Novosphingobium sp.
CCGATGATGAACTGGATGTCGTCCACCAGCAGCAGGTCGAAGCCGCGCAGCCGCGTCTTGAACTCGATCATCTGGTTCTGGCGCAACGCCTGGACGAATTCGACCATGAAGCGCTCTGCCGAGCAATAGAACAGCCGCGCCCGCGGGTGAGCCGAAAGATAGGCGTGGCCGATGGCGTGCAGAAGGTGGGTCTTGCCCTGCCCGGTCGCTGCCTTGAGGTAGAGCGGGGCGAACTGCGGGACTTCCACGGCAGCCATTCGCTGCGCCGCGTTCGATGCCAGCACATTGGCGGAACCGGTGACGAAAGTGGCGAAGGTCAGCGACGGGTCGAGCCCGATCGAGCCTTGCGTTAGGCCGCCATATTCCGCTCCGCCGATTTCCAGCATGCCGCTGTCTGGAATGGCCGGCGCGCTGTCATTGGCGGCGCGGCGCGCATTGCCCGCATTGCCGAGCCGCAGCTCGGGCAGTTGCCGGCGTCCCGGGTGGACCGAGATGCGCACGTTGCGCACGTCCGAACGCGCGATCTTCCAGGCCAGCGAAAGCCGGTCGGCAAAGCGGTCGGTCACCCAGTTAGCGGAAAATTCCGTCGGCAGGAACAGGTCCAAAGTACCGGTTTCCTTGCAGAAAGTACCCACCTGGATCGGCTTGATCCACTGGCTGTATACCTGCTGGCCCAGATCCTTGCGCATGCCCAGGCAGATGTCTGCCCAGTCAGCCGCAAGATCCAATGCGTCCTTGTCATCGCTCATGCTCGAGCTGCCCGATTTTGCTTTCGGGGATGCAATGGGCTGACGCCCCTCATGATCGGTCGAGATCGACACCCGCCCTGCTCCCTGAAAACGCCCCACCCCTCATCGCACCGGAAACCGGCACGCACGACTTCGCGTCCGCTCCCGCCCCCCGGCCGAAACGCCCCACGCGACACTGTGTAAATAAAGAAGCCCGCTCCAAGCGTCGCGAGCGGTGAGACTGTATGGTCGGTTTTTCATCGAGAGCAAGGCGGGACTGGTAAAAAAATGAAATTTTTGCCGCTTGACAGAGGGAGACCCGCGGAAATCCCTCACAAGAAAATTAACATATGAGAAGGTCTCAATTTTTTCCCTGAATGGCCCGCGAATCGTGCATTTTAGGGATTTTCCGGAGAGTGGTTTTCGGTGACCGTGACCCAAACGAAAATGGCCGGGGGATCGCCCCCCGGCCGTGTTCCGTATTCGTCCCTAATGCTGAACTGGTGATCAGCGAATCGGTGCTCGAATCAGAGAGCGGCAACCCGCTTCGTCAGCCGCGACAGTTTGCGGGCGACGGTGTTCTTGTGGAGCACGCCGCGAGCGACGCCGCGGGCCATTTCGGGCTGGGCTTCCCTGAGCGCAGCAGCGGCCGCCACCTTGTCGCCACCTTCGATGGCGCTCTCCACCTTCTTGACGAAAGTGCGGATGCGGCTGACGCGCGCGGTGTTGATGTCGGCGCGGCGGTTGTTGCGGCGGATGCGTTTGCGGGCTTGCGGCGTATTGGCCATGTCTGTCCTGGTCTGTTGCTGAAAAGCGGACGAATCCGCCGGAAAGCGCGGCCCTTAGCGGCGGGCCCCGGGCGCGTCAACCTTCCTTACTTCTGACACTTGCCGCACCAGAAGGTGCTGCGGCCCCCCTGGACCACGCGCTTCACCGTCCCGCCGCAGCCGCAGGCATCGCCCTCGCGGCCATAGACTCGCCAGGAGGCTGCGAAATAGCCCAGTTCTCCGTTGGGCTGGGCATAGTCGCGGATGGTCGAGCCGCCGGCGGCGATGGACTCTTCCAGCACCTCCTTGATCGCGGGCACCAGCCGCCCGATGGCGGCGCGGCCGATGGAGCCGGCTTCGCGGTCCGGGCGAATATGCGCCCGGTGGAGCGCTTCGCAGACATAGATGTTGCCGAGTCCTGCGACGATTCTCTGATCGAGAAGCAGAGGCTTTACCGGTGCGATGCGGTCGGCGAAGGCCCTGACGAGGTGGGCCGGGGTGAGGCCCTCGCCCAGCGGTTCCGGACCGAGGGCCGCAAATGGCCCGAAGCTGTCGAGCGCTTCGGTGGCGATGAGGTCGACAGAGCCGAACCGCCGTGCATCGTTGAGCGCGAGGACGTGGCCCGAGCCGGTTTCGATCACGAGGTGGTCGTGCTTGTCGGGAGTTTCGGGCTCGATCCGCCAGCGGCCGGACATGCCGAGATGGAAGACCATGGTCTGACCGCGATCGGTATGGACAAGGCCGTACTTGGCCCGCCGGCCCAGTGCGGTCACCCGCGCGCCGGTCAGGATCTGAACCAGATCGGGCGGGAAGGGGCGGCGCAAGTCCGGCCGGTTGACCGAGACGCGGGCGATGCGCTCGCCCTCGAGAAAGCGGGCCAATCCCCTGACAGTGGTTTCGACTTCTGGAAGCTCAGGCATCGGATTCCTTGTTGGTGCGGCCATGCCATCTGGCATCGCCTTGCGGCACTGGCCCGCTCCCCCTCCCGGCGAACCATCGATGATACCTTGTGGGCAGCCGGGAGGGGGAGCGGGCCGGTGCCGAAACCGCCGTGAGGCGGAAAACGAATCCGCCTTATCACCCTTTGCCAGCGCGGCAATTGTCCCTAAGGCGCTCGGCCATGAGCGAGCAGGTTTCCTTCGGCTACGAAGAGGTCTCCCCCGAGGAGAAGACGCGCCGGGTCGGCCAGGTTTTCTCCAGTGTGGCGAGCAAGTACGACGTGATGAACGACGCCATGTCGGGCGGCCTGCACCGGCTATGGAAGGACAAGTTCGTGCGCCGGGTGAAGCCGCAGCCGGGCGAGGCGATCCTCGACATGGCGGGTGGAACCGGCGACATCGCGTTCCGGCTTGCCGCAGGCGGCGCGGAAGTGACCGTTTCCGACATCAACCAGGACATGCTCGACGCCGGCATCGAACGCGCAATTGATCGCGGCATCGACGGGCTGGTATGGTCGCGGCAGAACGCCGAGGAGCTTTCGTTCCCCGACCGCATGTTCGATGCCTACACCATCGCCTTCGGCATCCGGAACGTCACCCATATCGACAAGGCGCTGGCCGAGGCCTTCCGCGTGCTGAAGTACGGCGGGCGCTTCTACTGTCTTGAGTTCTCGACCACCGAGTGGCCGGGCTTCGGCGAGGTCTACGATCTTTATTCGCACAAGGTGGTGCCCAAGCTGGGCAAGGCCATCGCGGGCGACGAGGACAGCTACCGCTACCTCATCGAATCGATTCGCCGCTTCCCGAAGATGCGCGAGTTCGAGCGCATGATTCGCGCCGCTGGTTTCATCAATACCAGGATCGAGCCGATGCTCGGCGGGCTGGTGGCAATTCATTCGGGCTGGAAAATTTGACCCGACCGACCACCCACATCCTGCGCCTGCTGAGCTGGGGCCGCACACTTGCCAAATACGGTGCGCTGCGGATCATCGAGGACGGGCACGCCACGCCGCCGCAGGTGCGGCGGCTGTGCCGGCTGGCGCGGCTGGGCACCTTCCAGCCGAGGCATCCCGAATATGCGCTCGCCTTCCAGGCCATCGGCCCGGCGGCGATCAAGCTGGGGCAGGCGCTGGCCACCCGGCCCGACCTTGTCGGCGTCGATGCCGCGCGCAACCTGCTGACCCTGCAGGACAGCTTGCCGCCGGTTGGCTTCGAATTGATCGCGAAGGAAATCGAGGGCAGCTTCGGCCGCCCGCTTTCGGACCTCTTCGCCAGCATAGAGCCCGATCCCGTCGGCGCCGCCTCCATCGCCCAGGTCCACCGGGCCGTCACCAACGATGGCCGCAAGGTCGCGGTCAAGGTGCTGCGGCCCGGCATCCGAGACAAGCTCGCCCGCGACATCGAGACCTACGAATGGGCCGCCGCCCATGTCGAGGCCTATGGCGGGAGCGAACTGATCCGCCTGCGCCCGCGCGCGGTGATCGCCAACTTCAAGCGCTGGACCGCGCGCGAGCTGGACCTGCGGCGCGAGGCTGCCTCGGCCTCGGAACTGGCCGATGCGATGAAGGGCTTCGAGGGCTTTCGCGTCCCCTCGGTCGACTGGGACCGCACCAATGGCTCGGTCCTCACCATCGACTGGATCGACGGCATCAAGATCTCAGACCGAGAGGCGCTGGTCGCCGCCGGGCACGACCTTTCGGAAGTGGCCCGCCGGCTGGTGCTGGCTTTCCTGACGCAAGCGATCAGCGCCGGATATTTCCATGCCGACATGCACCAGGGCAACCTGTTCGTCGAACCGGACGGCACCATCGCCGCCATCGACTTCGGCATCATGGGCCGGATCGACCGCCGCGCGCGGCAGTGGCTGGCCGAGATCCTCTATGGCCTGACCACCGGTAATTACCGCCGCGTCGCGGAAATTCACTTCGAGGCGCAATATGTGCCAGCCCACCATAACGTCGAGGAATTCGCCACGGCGCTTCGGGCCGTCGGCGAGCCGATGCGCGGCAAGCCGGTGTCCGAGCTTTCCGTCGGCCAGATGCTCGACGGGCTCTTCGCCATTACCCGCGATTTCGACATGCAGACCCAGCCGCACCTGCTGCTGCTGCAAAAGACCATGGTGATGGTCGAGGGCCTGGCTACCCAGCTCGATCCCGAGATCAACATGTGGGATGTTTCCGGTCCCTTCGTGAAGAACTGGATCCGCGACGAACTTGGTCCGGAGGCGGCCGTGGCCGACCGCCTGCGCCAAGATACGGAAACGCTGCTGCGCCTGCCGGCCCTCATTCGCCGCATCGAGGAGAGATTTCCACCGAAGGGTGGCGCTCCGGCCGAGGCGCCGCTTCCCGAAGTCGAGCTTATCCTGCAAAGGCTCGGGCCACGGCGCGGCTGGATGGGATATGCCATCGCCGCAATCGCAGGCGGGGGATTGGCATGGCTGGCGTTGCATCTGGGGCAACTGGGATAGAGCAAGGCGCAGCGCCCGAGTGGGACCGCTATGCCCACTGGCCGAAATTCCGCGCGCGGTTGCTGCTGCTTGCCATGATCCTGATCCTGGCGGCCGCGGCCTGGGTGCCGATCAATGCCGGCAAGTCGACGATCGCGACGCCCAACTTCATCGACGTGGCGATCCGTTCGAACAATGCGCCGCAAAAGCCGCGCGACGAGGACCTTGCGCTCTACGACCGCGCCATCGAGCGGATCCAGCACGGCGAGAGCTACTATGATTTCATCGTCGAGGAGCACCGCAAGGCCAACTATCCGGTGCGCCCGGGCATTGCCGTGCGTCTGCCGACGCTGGCCTATGTCGAGGCCTGGATCGGCAAGCCGGGCGAATATGCGGCGGCGGTTCTCCTGATGCTCGCCGTGATCGCTGCCTGGTGGCGCAGGCTGGGGACGGAGCCCGGCGGCAAGCGGCACCAGGCGATCGGCACGACCCTGATCTTCGTTGGCGCCTCGCTGGGGCTCAACAGCTACTTCTTCGCGCTGCACGAATTATGGGCGGGAATGCTGCTGGCGCTGTCCTTCGCGCTGCACCGGCCGGGCAAATGGGGGTGGTCGCTGGCCGTGGCGGCGATGGCATTGGCCATCCGCGAGCATTCACTGCCTTTTGTCCTGCTCATGGCGGCCATGGCCTTCTGGCGCCGGGACTGGAAGGAAGGCACGGCATGGTCGGTGCTGGCGGCCGTGTTCCTGGCGCTGCTGGCCGTGCACCTGAGCATCATCGCCGCGCAGGCGCTGCCGAGCGATCCGCTGGGGCCTGACTGGCTCGCACTGCGCGGGCTGGGGGGCTGGCTGTCCAACATCGTGCTTTCCAGCAACGTGCGCTTCCTGCCGCACTGGCTGGCGGGGCCGGTGGTGATCCTGATGGTGTTTGGCTGGTCCGGCTGGAAGACGGCTGCCGGCGCGTTCGGCACGCTGCTTTTCCTTGGCTATGGCCTGCTGTTCATGATCGCCGGGCGGCCCGACAATTTCTACTGGGGCGCAATGATTGCCCCGACCATGTTCCTGGGTCTTGCCTTCGTTCCCATGGCGGCGATTTCGCTTTTGCGTGCTGCTAACACCGGGGTAAGGGCGAATTAACCACAACTAGGACAAAAGCGCCGCGAATATGACGGCACCGCGCATACTTCTGATCGTCGGCGGCGGCATTGCCGCCTACAAGGCCTGCGAACTCGTCCGCCTGATCCGCAAGGGCGGCGGCGAGGTGACCTGCGTGCTGACCGAGGGCGGCGCCAAGTTCGTCACCGCCATGGCGCTGGCCGCCTTGAGCGAGAACCCGGTCCACACGACGCTGTGGGATCTCAAGAACGAAGTCGAGATGGGCCACATCCAGCTCAGCCGCCAGTCGGACCTGGTGGTGGTCTGCCCGGCGACGGCCAACATGCTGGCCAAGATGTCCGCGGGCATCGCCGACGACCTTGCCACCACTCTACTGCTTGCGACCGACAAGCCGGTGCTGACGGTGCCGGCGATGAATGTGAAGATGTGGCAGCACCCGGCCACCGTGGCCAATGTCGAGACGCTGCGCATGGCCGGCGTCGAGGTCATGGACCCGGGCGAGGGTGCCATGGCCTGTGGCGAGTTCGGTCCTGGGCGCCTGCCGGAGCCGGTGGAGGTCTGGCTGCGCATCGCCGCCATGCTGGGGATCGACCCGGGCGAGACCGGCACCTTCGTGCCCACCATGGATTGGCTGCAGTCCGGCGACGAAGAGGAATCGGAAGATACGGGCCTTGGCGGACTTTCCGCCTCGCTGGTGCTCCGCAAGGCGCCCGACGAGCCCTTTGAGTTCGAGGAAATGGCCGAGGGTGAGGTGCCCCTCGAATCCGAGCCAGCCGTCCCGCTCGACATGAGTGGCCCGATCCTCGCCAGGAAAGGCAAGGCCAAGTCCGCCCCGCCGACCGATCCCGATGCGATCAATCACTTGGTCGCGCCCGACCGCCAGAGCGCGCCGGAGCCCATTCCGGGCGACAGCTTCACCCCGCTGTCCGCGGTCGCCGCCCCTGCCGTCGTGGCCGCCGCCGCGCCCGATCCCTATCCGGGCCTGCCCTATGCCGGGGTGCCGATGGAAGAGCGCCCGCTTTACGGCAAGCACCTGCTGATCACCGCCGGGCCAACGCACGAGCCCATCGATCCGGTGCGCTACATCGCCAACCGCAGTTCCGGCAAGCAGGGCTTCCAGATCGCCGCCAATGCCGCCGCCTTCGGGGCCAAGGTCACACTGGTCGCGGGCCCGGTGAACCTGCCGACGCCGCCTGGGGTCGAGCGCATCGACGTCGAGACCGCGCGCGACATGGCCGAAGCGGTGAAGCATGCCCTGCCGGTCGATGCGGCCATCATGGTTGCTGCCGTCGCCGACTGGCGGACCAAGGACGTGGCGAACGAGAAGATCAAGAAGCGCGGCTCGGCCCCGCCGGCGCTGCTCTTGACCGAGAACCCGGACATCCTCGCCACCACGGCAGCGGGCCGTAGCCGCCCCAAGTTGCTGATCGGCTTTGCCGCCGAGACGGAAAACGTCGTCGCCAACGCCACGGAAAAGCGCAAGCGCAAGGGCGTCGACTGGATCGTCGCCAACGATGTTTCGGGAGACGTGATGGGTGGCGACGAGAATACGGTCCACATCGTTACGCCCAATGGGGTCGAGGACCTGGTGAAATTGCCCAAGGCCGAAGTCGCCAAGGCGCTGGTGGAAAGGATTGCAAGTGCACTCGCGGGATGATGTGCCGGTGCTGGTCAAGCGCCTGCCGCATGGCGAAGGGCTGGAGCTGCCGGGCTATGCCACCGAAGGCGCTGCCGGGATGGACGTGCTCTCGGCGGAGGACGTGACCATCGCGCCGGGGGGGCGCCATGCGGTGGCGACCGGGCTTGCCGTGGCCATTCCGCCGGGCTTCGAGATCCAGGTGCGGCCGCGTTCGGGGCTGGCGCTGAAGCATGGCATCACCGTGCCCAACACGCCGGGCACGATCGATTCGGACTATCGCGGCGAACTCAAGGTCATACTGATCAACCATGGCGCCGATGCCTTCGATATCCGTCGCGGCGACCGGGTGGCGCAACTCGTATTGGCCCCGGTGACGCGGGCGGCCTGGCTGGAGACCGAGGAGCTGGACGATACGGCGCGCGGAGCCGGCGGGTTCGGCTCCACCGGTGGCGTGGTTTCGCTGAAGAGCTGAGACGCTCCGCCTACTTCTGCCGTTTCTCCGGTGCCACGCTGATCCGCACCGTCTCGCCCGAATTGCCCGGGAAATTGGTGAACATCGCCTCGACCAGGTTGGGCACCAGGTACTGCAGCCGGTTCGAGGTCGATACCGCCTCGGCCTTGCCTTCGAACAGGCGGGCATTGTCGGCGCGGCGCTCGATCTTCAGCTCGATGCCGCTGGTATAGACGGTGTAACTTTCATAGCCATCGTCGAACCAGGGATCGTACCAGCCATAGCCCCACATCGCGCCCGGATAATAGCCGCGCCGGCCCCAGTAGCCGCCCATGCGGCCATAGCCGTACCACGGACCCCAGAACGGATCGTGGCGGAAACCGGTCGAGCGCACCCGCTCACGCCCCTTGTCGACGCCATAGTCGAAGCGCACCAGCAAGGTGGCCTGTTCGGGCGTGGAAGGCGTGTAGCCCTGCTTTGCCATCTGGGCTGTCACCAGGGCGGCATATTGCGAGAACTCGATACCGCCGGCCATGGTGGGATCGTCCGGCACCACCGCGAAGGTCTGTCCGGCAGGCGCTGGTAGCTGCGACTGGAAGCGCGAGACATTGGCGTTGAAGTTCTGCGCACAGGCCGAAAGCGCGAGCGCCGCGGGCAGCACCAGCAGGACCAGGAGCGAGCGGAAGCGGTCTGTCATTGTTCAGTCTCTCGAAGCGGCCTTCCCGGCAAGGTCTATGCTAGAAAACGAGCGCTGAACAGCACTTGAATGCTGTCCCGGGGAGGGACGGGCGTGCTGGCCTACGCGCGCAGGTTCTCGCGAAAGGTGCGGCCTTCGTATTCGGTCCGGTAGAGCCCGCGCCGCTGCAGTTCCGGCACGACCAGGTCGACGAAATTGGCAAGGCCCATCGGCATGGTCGATGTGCCGATGACGAAGCCGTCGCAGCAGCCGGATTCGAAGATCTCCTGCATGTGGTCGGCGATCTGGCCGGGGGTGCCGACCACGCGCGGCGCCATCCAGGTCGAGGCATATAGCCGCGCGGCCTCGCCGATGGTCAGCGGCCGGCCTTCCCGGCGGATGCCGCAGACGTTCTGGTAGAGGCCGATGGAGACGATCCGCTCGGGCTCCACCGGCACGTCGGCGAAGACGGCGTCGAGCGGGTATTGGCGCAGGTCGACGCCGGTAAGGTCGCACAGGGTCTGCAGGCCCAGGTCGACGCTGGCGAGGCCGTCGACGTAATCGGCCTGCTCGCGCGCCTGCTCCTCGCTCTCGGCGACGATGACGTCGAGCGCGGGCAGCACGGCGCAGTGGTTCGGCTCGCGGCCGTTGGCCACCACCTTGGCCTTGATGTCGGCATAGAAGGCCCGCATCAGGCCCGGCTCCTGCTGCACGGTGAAGATCGCCTCGGCCCAGCGCGCGGCGAAGTCCATGCCGCGCGGGCTCGAGCCGGCCTGCATCAGCACCGGGCTGCCCTGCGGCGTATGGGGCGTGGTGAGGCCGCCTTCGGTGCGCACCGTCTTGCCCTCGTAGCGGACGAAGTGGACCTTCCCCGGATCGGCGAACAGCCCGCGCGCTTTGTCGAGCTTCAGCGCATCTGCCTCCCAGGTGTTCCACAGCGCCATGCAGGCTTCGAGCACCTCGTCGGCATGGTCGTAGCGGTTCACCCGCTCGTCGAGCGCCTCCATGCCGAAATTGCGGGCCTCTGCCGGGTTGCCGGAAGTGACGACGTTCCAGCCCGCCCGGCCATGGCTGATGTGGTCGAGCGAGGCGAAGGTGCGGGCGAGGTGATAGGCGTGGTGGAACGAGGTGGAGAGCGTTGCCGCAAGGCCGATATGGCTGGTGACCCGCGCCATGCAGGACAGCAGTTGCAGCGGGTCGAGCATGACCATCTGCCCGCCGTATTGCACCACCGGGTTGGGGAAGCCCTCGCGCTGGCCTTGCGTGAACTGGTAGTCGACGAGGAAGATGCCGTCGAACAGTCCTCGCTCGCTGATCCGGGCGATTTCCTCGTAGCGTGCCGGATCGAGCACCAGGTGGCCGTCGCCGTCCGGGTGCCGCCAGCCGCCATTGTTGTGGTTGGTCGGACCGGCGCACATCAGGGTGATGAAGTGCATCCGGCGCCGGGTCACGTCCGCAGTCCTCAGGCGAAGGGATTGCGCGCCAGAGAGCCGCCATCGACAAGAATGTCGGTGCCGGTAATGAAGCTGGCCTGCGGCGAGCAAAGGAACACCGCCACGGCACCGACTTCCTCGGCCTTGGCCGGGCGGGGCAGGGCGCTCTTTTCGACCAGCACCTTCATCACCGGCTGCTGTTCCATTTCCTGGTTGCCCATCGGCGTTGCAATGATGCCGGGCGAGATCGAGGCGGTGCGGGCTCCGCGCTTGCCGAATTCGTGGGCGATGTACCTGGTCCAGAGATAGACGCCGCGCTTGGCCACCGAATAGGCCGTGCCGGAATTGCCCTGGCAGAGCGGCTCGAGGCTGGCGACGGCTTCTGGGGTGACCACAGCGCCAATGGTGTCGTCCATCCGGTCGCCGATCTGGTGCGCGGCCGAGCTGGCGAAGAGAACTGCGCAGGCGCCTTCGCTCATGTGCGGCAGGACGGTGTCCGTGAGGCGCATGGTGGCCGCGAGATTGACCTCGAGGATGCGCTCGGCGCTGGCCATGGTGGGCGAGAGCCCCGCGCAATGGATCAGCGCACCGATCTTGCGGCCCTTCAGCGCGGCCACCAGCCTGTCGCCGAAATCGGGAGCGGAGATGTCGCCCGCCAGCTGGTCGGCGTCGCCCTGGCCCATGGCCTTGGCAGCGGAGGCCAGCCGCTCGGCGTTGACATCGCAAAGCAGCAGTTCCCAGCCGGCCTCGCCCATGAGCCGCGCGGACGCCTCGCCCATGCCGGATGCAGCGCCGGTTACGATGGCAATGCCCTCGGGCTTTGCTTGATCAGCCATTTCGAATCCTCTCCTTTGTCAGCCTCTTACCAGCCCTAGGGCGGTATAGGTAGCATCCAGCGTCGGCACCGCCAGCGCGCGCGCCTTTGCCGCGCCGCTGCGCAGGATGGCGTCCAGCGCCACGGCGTCGTGCCGGAGCTCGTTGAACCGGGCGTTGATCGGGGCCAGTGTTTCCGCCAGCACTTCGCCCAGCGCGGGCTTGAACTTGCCGAAGCCCTCGCCGCCGAACTGGCCGAGCACGGCTTCGACGCTGCTTCCGGCCATGGCCGCGTAGATGCCGACGAGGTTTGCCGCTTCCGGCCGGCCTTCCAGGCCCGCCTTGTCGCTGGGCAGCGGCTCGGGATCGGTCTTGGCCTTGCGCACCTTCTGCATGATCGCGTCGGCATCGTCGGTGAGGTTGATGCGGCTCATGTCCGAGGGGTCGCTCTTGCTCATCTTCGCCGAACCGTCGCGCAGGCTCATGATCCGGGCGGCTTCCGGCGGGATGATCGGGTCGGGCAGGGTGAAGACCGGTGCGTCCTCGCTGCAGAAGTCGTTGTTGAACTTCTGGGCGATGTCGCGAGCCAGTTCGAGGTGCTGCTTCTGGTCCTCGCCCACCGGCACGTGCGTCGCCTGGTAGAGCAGCACGTCCGCGGCCTGCAGCACCGGGTAGGTGAACAGGGCGACGCTGGCGCCTTCGCGGTTCTTGCCGGCCTTGTCCTTCCACTGAGTCATGCGGTTGAGCCAGCCCATGCGGGCGGTGCCGTTCAGCAGCCACTGCAGCTCGGCATGCTGGGGCACCTGTGCCTGGTTGAACAGGATCGACTTGTCGGGATCGACCCCGCATGCAACCAGCGCCGCGACCATCTCGCGGGTGTTGGCGGAAAGCTCGGCCGGCACGTGCGGCTGGCTGATCGCGTGGAGATCGGCGAGGAAGAACAGGCACTGGCCGCCGCCCGCCGCTACGTCTTTCTGCATGCGCACCCAGTTGCGGATCGCCCCCAGGTAGTTGCCAAGGTGGAGATTGCCGGTGGGCTGGATGCCGGAAACGACGCGCATGGATGGTTACTCGATCTCTGTTGCGGGCACCGACTTGCGGCGCCGGAAAAAGGTTGCGATGTCGGCGCGGGTGAAGGCCCCAAGCGCCACGGTCGCGGCCCCATAGACGAGGCAACCGGCGCTGACCAGCACGGCAAGCGCCATGAAGCGGACCGTCCAGGTGCCGTGGACATAGGGCATCAGCCGGTCCTGCGTCGCCCAGAGCACGGCCCCCATGGCAAGGGCCGCCAGGGCCAGCCGCCAGGCGCGGCGCTTGAGGCGGGCATCGGGGGTGAACTGGCCGCGCTTCGATAGCGTGAAATAGAGCATGGCGACGTTTACCGTGGAGGCGATCGCGGTCGCCAGCGGCGGGCCCATGTGCTCCAGTGGCACGATCAGCGCTAGGTTGCCCGCAAGGTTCACCACCATCGAAATCGTCGCATATCGCACCGGAGTCTTCGTGTCCTGCCGGGCATAGAAGCCAGGGGTCAGCACCTTTACCAGCACATAGCTCGGCAGGCCGATGGAGAAGGCGGCGAGCGCCTCGGCGGTGTGGCGCACGTCCATGGCGTCGAATTTGCCATAGCCGAACAGGCCGGCGGCGATCGGCTCGCCGCAGATCACCAGGGCGACTGTGGCGGGCAGGGTGAGAAGCAGAGCCAGTTCGAGCCCGCGGTTCTGCGTTTCCATCGCCGCGGCTTCCTCGCCGCCGCCGAGTTGCCTGGAGATGGTCGGCAGCAGTACGGTGCCAAGGCCGATGCCGATGAGGCCCAGCGGCAACTGGTTCAGCCGGTCGGCCATGTAGATGTAGGTGACAGAGCCGTGCGCCAGCAACGAGGCGGCGAGCGCGGTCGAGATGACGAGGTTGATCTGCACCGCCCCCGCTCCCATCGCGGCGGGCCAGATTAGCTTGAGCAGGCGCTTGACGTCGGGATTGAGGCGAGGGCGGCGCAGCTTCAGGCTCACCCCATTGGCCTTGCAGGCCCAGGCGAGCCAGACCAGTTGCAGCAGGCCGGAGGCCGAGACCGCGATCGCCTGGTTGCGCGCGGTGACCATCGGATCGGCGTGGTGGAAACCCAGCAGCGCGACGATCAGCGTCAGGTTCAACAGGATCGGCGCGGCGGCGTTGACCCAGAACTTGTGCAGCGAATTCAATATGCCGCCGAACAGCGAAACCAGGCTGATCAGCATGAGATAGGGGATCGTCAGCCGCGAAAGCTGGACGGCGAAGGCGAATTCATCGTGGCCGACGCCGTTGAACTTGCCTGACAGGGCAAAGGTCACCGGCCAGGCAAAGATCTCCAGCAGCACGGTCATGACCAGCAGCACCGGCAGCAGCACGGCAAGCGCCTGTTCGGCAAAGTCCAGCCCCGCCTTCAGGCCCGGCCCTTCCGGGTCGGCGACCTTGCGGTTGAACATCGGGATGAAGGCCGAGGAAAAGGCCCCTTCCGCGAACAACGCGCGGAACATGTTGGGCAGGCGAAAGGCGACGAGGAAGGCGTCGGAGGCGAAGCTGGCGCCGATGTAGCGGGCGAACAGGCTGTCGCGCACCAGGCCGAGCACGCGGCTGGCGAGCGTTAGTCCGCCGACGGTGCCGAGGGCCTTGCCGAGGTTCATTTCAGGGGCAAGCCCACCCCGCTGGGACTAGCCTCGCCTTCGCGAGGGCAAGTGTCGCTCCCCTCCCGCCCTTCGACATGCTCAGGATGGGAGGGGTTGGGGGTGGGTGAGCCAGCGCCTTCAGGCATTCCCCGCCGCTTCGCCCTGCGAGGCAAGCTGCTGCATGTAGAGGCCGTTGAAATCGAGCGGCTCGAGCATCAGCGGCGGATAGCCGGCATCGCGCACGGCATCGGCGATCACCCGGCGGGCGAAGGGGAACAGGATGCGCGGGGTTTCGGCATAGACCAGGGCGTGGGCCTGGCTCTCGTCGATATTGCGCATGCCGATCAGGCCGCAATAGGTAAGATCGACCAGATAGGCCGTGCCCTGGGCGGTCTTGGCGGTGAGCACGATCTTGAGCTCCACTTCCTCGACCTCGTCGCCGATCTTGCGGGCACCGATGTTGAACTGCACGTCCATCTGCGGCGCGTCTTCCCACTGGTAGCTTTCGGGCGCATTGGGATTTTCGACCGACAAGTCCTTGACGTACTGGGAAATAATCCCGAACGCCGGGGCTGTGTCCTCGCCATTGCCGGACTGGCCGAGATTGAGATCGGTGATTACGTTGCCTTCATCGGCCATGTCATTGAGTCCCGAGGTGTGGTTGAATTTGCCGCGCGCCTAGCACCGGTCCGGGCAAGCGGCAATGGCGCCGGGGATCTGATCCGGAACCGCGTTCCGGGCCGGTGCCGCAACGGCAATTGGTGTTTTCGCAAATTTCGCTGAGGACTATCTTCATCGGTCCGGCGAAAAAATGCACTGAAACGCCCGTCCACGCGTTGTTCATTTGTCATCATTACCTATCTCGGGTTACAGTGCCGCAAGCGTTGTGCGTCGTTGCGATTCAGCGGTGCGATTGGAAGTTGATCAAGAGGCAAGTGCGTTGACCGTTCAGATCGTCATTCTGGCCATGGCTGCCGCGTTCCTGGGCTTGCAGCTCTACCGTGTGCTCGGCCGCCGTGCCGAGCATGAGGAAGAGCCCATCCCGGGCCGGTTCGAGGAGAAGCCGGGCGTTTCCCGCGCTTCCGTCCAGCCGGCGTTGGAGCGGCAGGCCGCTAACCCCAACCAGGTGCGGCCGGAAATTCCGGGGGCGACGCTCGCCGTGGAACGCGGCATTCGCGAGATCGCTTCCGCCGATCGCCGCTTCGACATGCTCGGCTTCCTCGAAGGCGCCAAGGGCGCTTATCGCATGGTGCTCGAAGCCTTCTGGCGTGGCGACAAGGAAGAACTGGCGCACCTGTGCGACCGGGACGTCTATGACAGCTTCGCCCAGGCCATCGATGCGCGCGCGCAGGCGGGCGAAGTGCTCGACAACCGACTGGTGCGTATCGAGGATACGTCGATCGTCGCGGCCAGCTTCGACAGCCCGATCGCCCGGATTTCCGTGCGCTTCGTGGCGGACATCGCGGCGGTTACCCGCGATGCCAATGGCAATGTCATTGCCGGATCGCTGGTAGACGCGGTCGAATCGCAGGACGTCTGGACCTTCACGCGCAACGTGCAATCGTCCGGTCCCGACTGGCTGATCGACGAGACCGACGAGGGTTAGGCGATAATGGGGGGGCGAGGGCCGCTGCGCAGTCTTGCGGCGCTTGCCCTTGCCCTGATCCTGGCTTCCTGCGGCAAGATCGCGCCGCCGGTTACCGGACCGGTTGGTCCGCCCGGCACTGCCCTGGCCGCCGGCGTCTTCCATGGTCCGCCCATCTCCGAACTGCGCATTGCCAGCGACGACGCGGCCTCGGCGCTGGTCTCCTTCCGCGAAAGCTGTCCACGCCTGTTGGCCCGCACCGACGCGAGCCGGCTGACCAGTCCCGGCGACTGGAAAATGCCATGCGAGGCGGCGCGGACCTGGCCGGCGGCCCAGGCGCAGGATTTCTTCACCCGCTTCTTCGAACTGGTTCGCGTCGGCGACGGCAATGCCTTCGCCACCGGCTACTTCGAGCCGGAAATCGCCGGAGTGCGCCGCCGCCAGCCGGGTTTCGACGTGCCGGTCTATCCCTTGCCTCCCGATCTCGTCCGCGCGAAGCCCGGCGATGCGCCCGCCAATCCCGACGGCTCGCAGCCGCTGGGCCGTTACGATGAATCGGGCAAGTTCGTCCCCTATCACGACCGCGCGGCGATCGAGGACGGGGCGCTGATGGGGCGCGGCCTCGAAATCGGCTGGGCGGCGGATCCGGCCGACTTCTTCTTTCTGCAGGTTCAGGGCTCGGGCAGGCTGCGCGCGCCGGACGGGACAGTCATGCGCCTCGGCTACGGCGGCCAGAACGGATATCCCTATACCGGCATCGGTTCGGTCTTGCGCCAGCGCGGGCTGGTCGGCAGCGGGCCGGGTCAAATCTCCGGCTCCATGCAGAGCATCGTCCAGTGGATTCGCGCCCATCCCGAAGAGGGCAAGGCGCTGATGCGCCAGAACCGGAGCTGGATCTTCTTCCGCGAGAACAACGGCGACGGGCCGACAGGCGCCCTGGGCGTGCCGGTGCGCGGACGTTCCAGCGTGGCCGCCGATCCCAAGTACGTGCCGCTGGGCGCACCGGTCTGGCTGGCGCTTGACCGGACGGAAGCAAACGGACTTTGGATCGCCCAGGACACCGGCGGCGCGATCAAGGGCGCCAACCGGTTCGACACCTTCTGGGGCGCGGGCAGCGAGGCCAAGGCCATCGCCGGCGGCATGAGCGGGCGCGGCAAGGCCTGGCTGCTGCTGCCCAAGGGCGCGATCGAGCGGCTCGGCCGCAGGTGAGGCGCAAGCTTTCGCCGGAAGAGGCCGCGCTATGGTCGCGGGTGGCGGGGACGGTCAAGCAGTATGGCCACCGAAATCCTCCACCTCTGGGGGAGGTGGCAGTTCGCAGGACTGAGTTAGCGGGCGCGGCAAAGGCCAACCCGGGGCCCAGCCGCAAACCCCCTCCACCTCCGGTTGACTTTCGGTCGACTGCGTCTCGCGGCGGTTCCCCTCTCCCGAAGGGCGATGATCTTCCGGGCCGCACCCTCGACGCCAATTGGGACCGCAAGCTGGCGCGCGGCGTGATCCATCCCGACTTCACCATTGACCTGCATGGCGCCTCGCTGGATGCCGCGCACTCCCGGCTCGATCACGGACTGACGCTGGCCCTGGCCCAGGGCGCTCGGGTGGTGCTTCTGGTGACCGGCCGCTCGCGCCCCGCCGATGGCGAGGCAGGACGCGGCGACCGGCGCGGGGCGATCCGGGCCAAGTTCCTCGATTGGCTCGCGGCCGGCAGCCACGCCAGCCGGATCGCGGCGATCCGTCCGGCCCATCCCCGCCATGGCGGGGCGGGCGCGGTCTACCTGATATTGCGAAAAATCAATTCCAGCGCCCGCTGATCATAGCACCATCTTGTTATTGCAATCGATTCGCATTAAGAAGGTGGCGAGGATGGATGATATGTTCGTTTGCATCTGCAATGCCATTCGTGAATCCGAAATTCGCCACGCCGCGCGCGAATGCAGCGGCGATGCCGAGGAAGTCTATCGACACCTGGGCAAGGTCCCGCAGTGCGGCATGTGCCTTGGTGAAGCGGACGCGATCCTGGCCGATGCGCGCGATCCGGCAAAGCACCCGCTGTTGGTACTCTAGCAGTCGGCTCTTGCCCCCATTCTGCCGCTGCCGCATATTCGAACGGCAGCAATAGGAGGCAGTCATGAAGGGCGATCCGCAGGTCATCGAATTCCTCAACAAGGCCCTCCTCAACGAACTCACGGCGATCAACCAGTACTGGCTGCACTACCGCATGCTGGACAACTGGGGCGTCAAGAAGCTCGCCGATTACGAACGCCACGAATCGATCGACGAGATGAAGCATGCCGACCGGCTGGCGGAACGCATCCTGTTCCTCGAAGGGCTGCCCAACTTCCAGGCGCTGGGCCGCCTGAAGATCGGCGAATCGATCGAGGAAGTGCTCAAGTCCGACCTAGCGCTCGAGATGGAAGCCATCCCCCTGCTGAAGGACGCCATCGCTCACTGCGAGAGCGTGCGCGACTATATCAGCCGCGAAATTTTCGAGAAGATCCTCGAAAGCGAGGAAGAACATGTCGACTGGCTGGAAACCCAGTTCGACATGATCAGGAACATGGGTTTGGCCAACTACGTCCAGCTCAACAGCAAGGCGCCCGAATCGGATTGATACCGGACGTGCGCTAGCCGCACTGCCCCCGGTGCAGCAGCTTGTGATCGGCCAGCACGAGGGCCATCATCGCCTCCACCACCGGCGCGCCGCGAATGCCGACGCAAGGATCGTGGCGGCCCTTGGTGCGGATGTCGGTGGCTTCCCCGGTGCGGGTGATCGTCTCGACCGGCGTCAGGATCGAGCTGGTCGGCTTAAAGGCGACGCGAACCACGACTGGCTGGCCGGTGCTGATGCCGCCGGCGATGCCGCCCGCATGGTTGGCGAGGAATTCCGGACCTTCCGGGCCCGGCCGCATGCGATCCGCATTCTGCTCGCCCGATAGCCGCGCGGCCGCGAAACCGTCGCCGATTTCGACGCCCTTTACCGCATTGATGCTCATCATGGCGGAAGCAAGGTCGGCATCGAGCTTGCCATAGATCGGCGCGCCCCAGCCCGCCGGGACGCCGGTTGCCACGCATTCCACCACCGCCCCCAGCGATGAGCCCGCCTGCCGCGCATCGTCGACCAGCTTTTCCCAGCGCTTTGCGGCCTCGGCATCAGGGCAGAAGAACGGATTGCGGGCGATCTCGCACTCGTCGAAATTGGCAGGATCGATGGCATCGCCGCCGATTTCGGTAGCGTAGGCGACAATCTTCACTTCCGGGATTACCAGCCGCGCAACGCCGCCTGCCGCCACCCGCGCCGCGGTTTCCCGCGCCGAACTGCGCCCGCCGCCGCGATAGTCGCGCAATCCGTACTTGGCGTCATAGGCATAGTCGGCATGGCCGGGGCGATAGGCCGCAGCGACTTCGGAATAGTCCTTGGAGCGCTGGTCGACGTTCTCGATCATCAGGCTGATCGGGGTGCCGGTGGTCTTGCCCTCGAACACCCCCGAAAGAATGCGGACCTGGTCCGGTTCCTGCCGCTGGGTGGTGAACTTGGACTGGCCCGGGCGGCGCGCGTCCAGGAAGGGCTGGATGCCTGCTTCGCTTATCGCCAGCCCCGGCGGGCAGCCATCGACCACGGCGCCCAGCGCCGGCCCGTGGCTTTCGCCCCAGGTGGTGAAACGGAAAAGGCGGCCGAAGCTGTTGACGCTCATGGAGGCCGCAATTGCCGGGGAAGTTGCAAAATGTCCACTCCCGCGAGGGCAGGCTCCTTGCTAGGCTTCGAACCATGTACCTCGTCGTCTTCCGCAACCGCAAGCGCGCCGACCTTGATCAGGCGGCGTATCAGGCAGACGATGTTCGGATGCTGGCCCTCGCCAAGGCGCAGCCGGGTTTCCTCTCGTTCAAGAGCTTCACCTCTGATGACGGCGAAGTCGTTGCCATCTCCGAATGGGCTAGCGAGGCGGCGGCCCATGCCTGGGGCACCCATCCCGAGCACGCAGCGGTGCAAAGGCGAGGGCGTGAGAACTATTACGAGTATTACACCAGCTTTTCCTGCGTCGAACCGCGGGTAAGCCGTTTCGAGGGGCACTGAGGCGTGAGCATCATCTTCTATGGCATTCCGAACTGCGACACGGTGAAGAAGGCCCGCCAGTGGCTGGATTCGCGCGGTATTTCCTATGTGTTCCATGACTACAAGAAGCAGGGTGCCGATGCGGGCAGGATCGCCGGCTGGGTGAAGCAGGCCGGCTGGGAAAAGGTGCTCAACCGGGCCGGCACGACCTTCAAGAAGCTGCCCGATGCCGACAAGGAATGCCTCGATGCGGACAAGGCTGTGGCGGTGATGGCGGCCAACCCGAGTTGCATCAAGCGGCCAGTGGTGGAGCATCCTGGCGGCCTGCTGGTGGGCTTCAAGCCAGAGGAGTGGGAGGCGGCGCTGGGCTAGCCGGATGGATGCCGAGGCGCTTTCGCTGCTGGAATGGACGGCGATGGGGCTCGGGCTCGTCAACATTGCCATGCTGATCTTCCGCACGGCCTGGAACTTCGCCTTCGGCATCGCCTCGGTTACGCTCTACGTCTTCGTCTTCTGGGAAAAGCGGCTCTACGCCGAATCGGCGCTGCAGGTGTTCTTCGTCCTCGCGCAGGTCTGGGGCTGGTGGTTGTGGCTCAAGGTGGGCGTGGAGGGTAGCCGCGTGCCGGTGCGCTGGATGGACTGGGGCAGCCGCGCGGCCTGGTTGCTGGTGACGGCGGCGCTCAGCCTCAATCTCGGCTGGCTGATGCACAGGTTTACCAACGCGGCCATGCCCTATGCCGATGCCGGGATCACCGGGGCCAGCGTCGCGGCGCAGATCCTTCTCGGCCTGCGGCGGATCGAGAACTGGGTGCTATGGGTGCTGATCGATGTGGCCGCCGTCGCGCTCTATATCAATCGCGGGCTTTATCCGACAGCGGGGCTTTACACCGCCATGCTGGCGATGTCCCTGATCGGCCTGCGCGAATGGATCCAGGCCGGGCACAAGGCACCGCAGAGGGCATGATCCGCATCTGCCTGCACGGGGCCGAGAGCACTGGCAAGTCCGCGCTGGCCGGCAAGCTCGGCTATCCGTGGGTGCCCGAGTATGGCCGTGCCTATTGCGAGGAACGTGGCACGGACCTGACCTTGGACGACCTTCTGGCCATCGCCGCAGGGCAGGACGCGGCCATGCGCGATGCGGCCGCGGCCGCACCGCCCGTGCTGGTGCTCGACACCGATCCGCTGATGACCGCCGCCTGGGCGCAGATGCTGTTCGGGCAGGTGCCCGAAGTACTGTTGTCCTATGACAAGGCCGATCTCTATCTGCTGTTCGAGGTCGACGTCCCTTGGGTGGCCGATGGCACCCGGCTCTTCGGCACGGCCGAAGAGCGAGCCGGCTTTGCCGCATTGGCGCAGGACATGCTGGTCCGCACCGCAGTCCCCTTCGTCCGCATCTCCGGCACCTGGCAAGAGCGTGAGCGACGGGCGCGCGAGGCCATTAACCACATGCTTACCGCGCCGGTGTAATCGCGCTTCGATTGCCTGCAGGCTGGATATTCGCCAGCCATCCAAGGAAATGGAGCAATGGCCTTCGTAAAGGGATTGATACCGGGAATCATCATCAGCTGGGTGGTTTCGTCCATCCTCGGGCGCAATCACCAGAAGGGCGATTTTCTCTTCATCCACATCTCCCACCTGCCCCAGCTGGAGCAGTACAGCTTCTACTGGTCATGGCCGCTGTTCTTCGCCGCCTCGGGTCTGGGCTGGTTCGTTTTCGCGACCACTTCGGATTGAGCGGGGCGGTCAGTCGGCGGGGCGGCTAAGGCTGCCCGGATCGGCCGGGGCGCGCAGGGCCCTGCGGTTGACCAGCGGGCGGATATAGGAAGGATCGCCGCGATCTCGTGCCGGTGCTCCGTTTGCGTGAACGTCCTCCACACCTTCGAACAGCGGCACCTCGTTGCCCGGGATCGATCCGGACCATTCCATGATGGTCATGCGGAAGGCCACCTTCCATTCGCCTCCGCGCCGCTCCAGCCGGTCGACATAGCGGCCGCCCGCCAGCCAGTTCGAGCCGTCGCGGTTGTGGCCGACATATTCGAAATAGGTTTCGGCATGGGCCGTGTCGCCCTGGATGTCGCAATAGTGGTTGAACAGGCTGTGCATGGTGGAGACCTGCCCCGCCTCGTGCAGCGCCGAACCGCTTTCGTAGGCCTGGGATGGCGAGCCGACGAGGGCGCCGGCATCGATCACCGCGTCCTCGTGATAGCCGGAGAGGAACGAGTCCCGGTCGAACCGGTCGATGCCGCGGCTGATGCGCTGCAGGCAGTCCCAGATGTCCTGGCGGTCGGCCATGAGCTGCAGGCGTTCGGGGGTTAGCGGCATGGTGGGGCTCCTCTCGGGGAGGAGCCTAACCGGTAGTCCCCTGACTTTCCAGCATTCGGGACAGACTCGCGCCGAAGTCGCGACGCTGCCACAGGCCGATGGCATTGCCGAAGGTGTGCAGAAAGCCGTGCACGACCTTGTCGACGTGGAGCTTCGGATCATCGGGACTGCTAGCGAGCCCGACGTCCGGCATGCGCGAGAGGAACATGACCGGCATGTCCATCATCAGGGCGAGAGTCAGCATGCCGACCGACAAGTCGAGGTGCAGGCGGAACCGGCCGGGCGCGATGGTTGGACCGCCGTGGGCGGAGAGTTCCGCCAGGAAGTGATCGATCACCGCCTCGGCATCGTCGCGCCAGAAGGCCTGGTTGCCGCCCGAAAGTCCGCCCCACAGCGCCATGGCGAGGTTCATCTGCCGCGCCATGCCCCAGTCGAGCAGGCCCGCCTGCAGCACGCCGGCCTCGTCGCGCCAGAACCAGGCGTTGTCGATGTGGGTGTTCCAGTGGGCGAGGGCGACCATGTCCGGATCGGCGAACAGGAAGCGGCGTATGGCCTTGTCATGCCGTTGAAACTGCACGGCGTCTTCGGCGAAGCGCCGGAGGAAGGCGGGCGTGGTGGCGTTCGCGGGGAAAAGCTGGGGTGCGTCCGCGATGAATTCCGCAATTCGCTCCGCCTTTTCGCGGACCTGTCCGTCATCCCATTGCAGCGGCAGTTCGGCGGCGGCCAGCACTGGGTCGAAGGGGAACAGGCGCTCCACTTCCGGCGACAGGCGGCCGGACTTGTGGGCGGCGGCAAGCTTCGCGAGTGCGGTCGCCGTGGCGCGGTAATATTCCGGCGCATTGGCAACAAGGTGATCCATGTTCTTCGGCCGCAACGCTTCGAGCCCGCCTTCGCCGAACCAGACGCGCTGGGTGATCAGCACGCCGTTGCCGGTGTCTTCCTCGAAGCCGGCGAAATAGGCCTTGGGCACGGCAACCGGAAATGCCGGGTGGCGCGACAGGTCGGCAAGATGAACTTCGGCCTCCAGTTCGCCCCTGCGCCGGTCGCGGAAGGGATCGTGCAAGCAGCGCGAGAACTTGACGAACAGGTCCTCGTGCAGCGCCGGTTCGGAGCGGGCATATTCGACCTTGAGGACCAGCTTGTCGCCGGAATTGCCGGCGTTGAACTGTTCGGCGTGGGCGATGCGGGTGACGGCGTTGTCTGGCGCCAGCGCGCCATAGGCGCGGAAGGCCGAAGTCAGCCATTCGGGACCGGCGGCAAGGAGTGCTGTGGGATCGACGGGGATGGCGAGGCCGGCGGCTTCGCCGCACTCGCTCATTCCGGCGGCCCGTTCGGGATCATCGATTGGGCAATGGTCGAATCCAGCGCCTCGTATTCGTGATAGCCGATGGTCGCATAGAGCTCCGCGCGGGTCTGCATGCGCTCGACCATGGGCTTGGCCCAGCCGGTTTTCGCGAGCGTTGCGTAAAGTTCTTCATGTGCTTTCGCAGCAACGCGCAAAGCCGAGACCGGCCAGATCACCATCTTGTATCCCAGCGCCTCGAACTGCTGCGCGGTCATGTAGGGCGTCTTGCCGAACTCGGTCATGTTGGCGAGAAGCGGAACCTCAACCTCACTTGAGAATCGCGCGAAGTCGTTGGAATCGTTGAGCGCTTCGGGGAAGATCGCATCGGCGCCCGCTTCGACGTACATTTTCGCCCGGGCAATGGCTCCGTCCATGCCCTCGCGCTCGAGGCCATCGGTGCGGGCCACGATGTAGAGATCGCGGCGGGCCTTGCGGGCGGCGGCGACCTTGGCTGCCATGTCTTCGGCGGGGGCCAGCTTCTTGTCGGAGAGGTGGCCGCACTTCTTGGGCAGCAACTGGTCCTCGATCTGTACCGCGCCGGCGCCGGCCTCCTCGAACTTGCGCACCATCTGCATGACGTTGAGGGCCTCGCCATAGCCGGTGTCGCCGTCGGCGAGGATGGGAAGCTGTGAGACGCGGGCAATCTGGCGGATGAAGAAGCAGACCTCGTCGACCGTGATGACGCCAAGGTCCGGCAGGCCCATCGACGCCGTCATCGCCGCGCCCGAGAGGTACAGCCCCTCGAACCCCGCCGCCTTGGCCTGTAGCGCCGACAGGCCGTTGTAGGCGCCTGGAAGCTGCAGGATGCCCGGCCGCTCGACCAGTTGGCGGAAACGCTGCCCGGCGGGCGCATTGGCGAGGTTGTCGGCGATAAGATAGGTCATGGGCGCGCTCCTCAGAACTTCATCGCGAACGGATCGCGCTTGTCGCCCGAGTAGTCGATGAACACCGTCTTGGTCTGCAGCCATTCGAGGATCCCCGCATGGCCACGCACCCGGCCGTAGCCCGAGTTCTTCATGCCGCCGAAGGGAAGCTGCGAGGAAGCGACGCGGTAGGTGTTGACCCAGACGACGCCCGAACGGATCGCGCGCATCATCCGCATGCAGCGGTTGATGTCCTGCGACCAGACGCCCGAGGCGAGGCCATAGGGCGTGTCGTTGGCGATCTGCACCGCCTCTTCCTCCTCGTCGAAGGGTATGATCGAGAGGACGGGGCCGAAGATCTCCTCAGCGGCGACCTTCATGTCGTTCCTCACGTCGGCGAAGATGGTCGGCTCGACGAAGAAGCCCTTTTCGAGGCCCGGCCCCTCCGCCCGGTTGCCGCCCGCCACCAGGCGGGCACCGTCGCCCCGGGCGGCTTCGATGAAGGAGAGGATCTTGTTGAACTGCGGCTCGTTCGCCGCCGTGCCCATTTCGGTTTCCGGCAGGCGCGGATCGCCCATTTTGATCTGGGCGGCGCGCGACGCGAGGCCTTCGACCATGCGGTCATAGACGCCGCGCTGCACCAGCAGGCGCGAGCCCGCGATGCAGGTTTGGCCGGTCGCGCCGAAGATGCCGGCCAGCGCGCCGATCAGCGCGCGGTCGAAATCGCAATCGTCGAATACGATGTTCGGGCTCTTGCCGCCCAGTTCCAGCGCGCAGGACTTGAGGTTGGCGGCGGCGGCTCCGGCGATCATGCGGCCGACGCCGGGCGAGCCGGTGAAGCTGACCTTGTCGACCAGCGGGCTGCCGGACAGCGCAGCGCCGGTGGGACCGGCGCCGGTGACGACTTGCACGACGCCGGCGGGGAAACCGGCCTGTTCGCACAGCCTGGCGATCTCCAGCGTGGTGGTGCTGGCGTGCTCGCTGGGCTTGACGATCACGACGTTGCCGGCGGCAAGCGCGCCCGGAAGCGTGTTGCACAGGATCGCGATTGGCGAGTTCCAGGCGGTGATGCAGGCGACGACGCCATAGGCTTCGCGCACGATCAGCCCGTTGGTGTCGCCCTGGTCGAGCGGGATGAAATCGCCGGTGATCTTGTCGCCCCAGCCGGCGTAGTAGCGGAACAGGCGGGCGGCCTGGGTCATCTGGCTGGAGGTTTCGCGGATGACCTTGCCGTTGTCGATGGTCTCGAGGAGGGCGAGTTCCTTCGCATTGGCGTCGATGAGCTCGGCCAGCCTGTTCATCAGCGCGGCGCGCTGGCCGGGCGTGGTCTTGCTCCAGTGGCTGTCATAGGCGCGGCGGGCGGCGGCGCAGGCCTCGGCGACGTCGTCTGCGGTGGCGACGGCCACGTGGGCGTGGACTTCCTGGTTATAGGGGTTGATCGCCGGGATTGTCGCGCCGTCGGATGCGGCGCGCCACTTGCCATCGATGTAGAGCTGGTATGTTTCGGCCATGGGGGTGGAGTCTCCTTGGCGCGCCTCTTTGTCGCCGGGGGGCGGGCTGTCAATAATGGGTCTTGTAATACCTCCCCGGAACGGGGAGGGGGACCACACGCTGCAGGCGTAGTGGTGGAGAGGTCCTGTCTCGCGGATTTCACCCGCCACCACTCGCTTCGCGGTTGATCCCCTCCCCGTTCCGGGGAGGAGTAGAGGAATTCATTGTGACCGATGCTCCGTCCGCCTCCCGCCAGCTTGCCCGCTTCACCGCCTCGCTGCGGCTGGAGGACGTGCCCGTACCGGTGCGCAGCCGAGCCAAGCGGCATATTCTCGACGCGCTGGGGGCTGGCCTCGCATCCAACGCGCAGGAGTTCGCCGGCAAGTGCGCTGCGGGGGTCCGGGCGCTGGGTTCCCTTGGGGGCTCCCCTGGCGAATGCTCCGTCGTCGGCCGGGCAGAGCGGCTGGAACTGCGCGATGCGGCCCTGCTCAACGGCATCCTGATCCACGGCCTCGACTTCGACGACACCCACCTCGAAAGCATCATCCACGCCACGGCCACCAGCCTGCCCGTCGCGCTTACCCTGGGCGAGGCACTGGATGCCAGCGGTGGCGACATGCTCACCGCCTTCCTCGCCGGCGTCGAAGTGTCGATCCGCACCGGCGGCGCGGCGCGGGGGGGCTTCCACCATGTCGGCTATCACGCCACCGGCGTCATCTCGCACTTCGCCTCGGCGGTGGTCGCGGGCAAGCTGCTGCGGCTGAACGAGGACCAGATCACCGCCGCGCAAGGGATCGCCGGCAGCACCGCCTCAGGCATCCAGGTGTTCCTCGAGGAAGGCGCCTGGACCAAGCGCTTCCACCCCGGCTGGGGCGCGGTCGCCGGGATCACCGCGGCGCGGCTGGCTTCCGAAGGCTTCAAGGGGCCGAGCCGGGTCTACGAAGGCAAGTTCGGACTGTTCGACACCCACCTGCACGGGGCAGAGGCCGATATCGGCTACATCGTCGATGGCTTGGGGAGCGAGTGGAAGTTCGGAGATACCGCGCTCAAGCCCTATCCGGTCTGCCACTTCATCCATGGCTGCGCAGACGCGGCGATCGGGCTGCATGGCGAAATCGACTGGCGCGATATCGTATCGGTCAGGGCGCAGCTTCCCGAGCCGACACTGCACATCGTGGCCGAACCCGCCGAGGCAAAGGAGCGGGCGACCTCGGAATATGAGGTCAAGTTCTCCGCCCAGCACGTAATTGCCGCCTGTCTGGTGCGCGGCCACTTCAACCTGCCCGACCTGCTGCCCGAAGCCATTGCCGACGAGCGGGTGCGTGACCTGGCGACGCGGGTGAAATGCGCTCCCGATCCCTGGACGCGGTTTCCCGAATTCTTTTCCGGCGGCATCGAGGTGACCCTTAACGATGGCCGCGTGCTCCACCGCCACGTGCCGATCAACAGCGGCGCGGGCGAGTTGGCGATGGACGAGGCGGCGGTGGTGGCCAAGTTCAAGGCCTCCGCCTCGCTCGCCATCGGCGAGGCTCAGGCAGACGCGATTGCCAATGCCGTGCTCGCGCTGGAGAGCACGGCTATGCGGGAACTGGCTCGGTTGCTGCGGAAGGAGTAGCTTCCCGGCCCCGGTAGAGATCGCCGGGCATCTTGCGCGCGGCGAGCACGAAGAACACCGCTGAAAGCACCAGCATCGCCGGCGCGGTCAGCATGGCCATGGCGAGCGAATCCTTGCCATATGTGGGGGCGAGCCAGTCGCTCAGCATGCCGACGGTCAGCGGGCCCAGGCCGCCGAGCAAGGTCAGCGTGCCCATCAGGCAGGAAGTCGCCATGGCCCTGAGGTGCGAGGGTACGATGGCGTGCATGGCGGCAAAGGTCGGACCTAGGTAGGCGACCGTCAGCATCTGCGGTCCGATCAGCAGCAACACCGCCATGGTGGCGCTGTCGGCCAGCATGGCGCCGGCAAGGAAGGGCGCGGAAAGCCCCATCAGCCAGGCGCCGATCCGCAGTTGCCAGCTCGGGTCCTTCAGGCTCAGCCTGTCGGCCAGCCAGCCGCTCAGGGGCATGCCGATCAGTCCCGCGACGCCGGTCATCAGGCCATACCACAGGCCGGTTTCGCCCGCAGTAAGTCCATGGCTGCGCATCAGTACAGGCGCGTTGAAGGTGGTCATGGCATAGCCGGCGAAGCTGTAGAGCGAGGTCGCGACGGCGGCTCGTCGGAAGGTCGACAGGCGCAGGAGATAGAGCACCGAATCGGTGATTCCCGGGTGGACTTCCACCTCGTGCGGCCTCGGTGGCGGCAGGCGCCACCAGGCCAGGAGGGCAAGCAGCAGGCCCGGAAGTCCGATGACGACGAAGGACATGCGCCAGCCCAGGTGCTCCACCAGCAGCCCGCCGGACATCAGCCCCAGCATGGCCCCGATCGGGGCGCCCAGCGAATAAACCGCGATCATCGTGGCGCGGCGATGCGCGGGAAATTCGGCCGAGATGATCGAATGCGCCGCCGGGGCCGATGCCGCCTCGCCGGTAGCCAGGCCGAAGCGGGCCAGCACCAGTTGCACGAAGTTCTGCGAAGCGCCGCCGATCACCGTCATCACGCTCCAGAAGGCGATGGCCGCCGACATGGCCTGTCGGGCAAGGCCGCGGTCGCACAGCTTGGCGATGGGTATGCTGGCGAAGGTGTAGACAACGGCGAAAACCAGGCCGCCGAGCAGGCCGAACTGGGTGTCCGACATGGCCAGGTCGCGCTTGATTTCCTGCATCAGGATGAAGGGCAGGTTGCGGTCGACCAGGTTGAGCGATCCGATGGCGAGCAGGATCGCCATGAGTTCGGCGCCCCTGGCGTGGCTGCGCTGCCGGCTTGCCATTGCTCTCAAGCTCCGGAAGGCGCTTGGGCCATGTTCTCGATCGGCCGCTGGTAACGGCGGACGCCCAGCAGCAGAAACATCGAACTTCCGATGGCGGCACAGATGGCGGCCGTGGTCAGGTAGGTTTCGTATCCGCCCGCCGATCGGAGGGTGAAGGCAAGCAATGCGGCGCCCGCGCCCATCGCCCCGCCCATGGCCGAGCTCAGCAGGCCGAGCGTCGTCGAGTAGATCGGGACCGGGAAGTACCGGGTGACGAGGTAGGGCACGATGTCGCCCTCGCCGCCAAAGGAAACACCGATGAGCACGACTGCGACAAGCACCACCGCCGAAGAATTCAGGGGAGAGGCCAGTAACAGCAGCCCCGCCACCGGCAGGGCGAAGCTGATGGCCGCGACAATGTGGCCGGGCAGGTAGTCCAGCGCGGTTCCCGAAATCACGCGCCCGACGATCGAGGATACCGCGAAGGCCGAGATCATCAGCGCAGCGAAGCTATCCGTCAGGCCCTGGTCAAGCACCACCAGCTTGAGCTGCGAGGTCGCCAGCGAGAAAGGCGTGTTCACCAGGAAAAGCGCCACCAGCATGATCCAGAACACCGGGTTCGAAAAGATCGTGCGATAGGCCCTCGGGGTCGAATTGCCGGATCGCGCGCCTTGGCCCCGCCTGTGCGGTTCCAGCAGCAGCATGGTCGCAATGGCGCAGATCGTGCTGAAGGCGGCGACCACATAGTAGCCCTGCCGCCAGCCATGATCGTGGACATAGGCCGAAAGCAGGGGGCTGGCGAAAAAGGCGATGAGCGGCGGGCTGGAGCCGGCGATGCCCAGCGCCAGTCCGCGCCGGATCTTGAACACCTCGGCGACGACCCGGGAATAGACCGTGGTGGTGGTCGTCGCGCAGATGATGGTCTGGGCGATGTAGATCGCGGCATAGGTGCCGATGCTGCCATCCATCTGTGTTATCGCGATCAGGAACAGTGGATAGCTGAGCGCCCCCACCATTGCCACGGCCCGCACGCCGAATCGGTCTGTCAGGCGCCCCGCGACAGGCGTGGCGACCATGATCAGCATCTGCACCGCGCCGAGCGAGGCCCACTGCGACAAACTCCAGCCGAAGCTTTGGATAAGGTAGGGCGCGAATATCGTCAGGATGTAGGCGTTGAGCGAAAGGCCCGAGCCCAGGCCGATGAATGAGGCGAGCAAGGGACGCCAATGCTGCCGGAACTCGCCTTGCACTGCCATCGTCCTCCCCCCTTCGATTTGCCCGGTCTATCGGGCGCGTCGCGGGAGGGAGCAAGCCTTTTCCTTGACTTTTCGCGCCATGACGCATAGCTGCCGCGCTTTCCCGCAGTTCCCTTTTTTTCGGAGTGCCCCATGGCGCGCGTTACTGTCGAAGATTGCGTCGACAAGGTTCCCAACCGTTTCGATCTCGTCCTGCTTGCCGCGCAGCGCGCGCGCGAGATTTCGGGCGGCGCGGAGCTCACTATCGAGCGTGACCGCGACAAGAACCCGGTCGTCGCCCTGCGCGAGATCGCCGATCAGACGATTCGCCCCGATCAGCTCAAGGAAACGCTCGTCACCTCCCTGCAGCGCGTGTTGCCCGAGGACGACGACGAGATCGACGAAATCGGTTCGCTCAGCCAGTCGGCCGAAGCCCTGCGGATCACCGCGGCCGCGCCGGTGCGCAACACGTCGATCGGCGGCGACTACGAAGGCTGATTTTCCTGCCTACGAAAATGCGCGAAAGGCGGGGGCTTTCCCCGCCTTTTTCGTTTCCGGCGATGATGCGGACTAGAGATTGCCGGCGAGGTTCGGCCCGCGGCAAGGCCAGGTGCGCTGATAATAGTCGGCCACGGCCTGGCGGATGTCGACCCTCTCGCGCATGGCGGCGGGGTAGGTGCGCAGGTGGTTCAGCACGATGTCCGCGTTGACCCGGACCGATCCCGGCGGGCAGCTGGAGGGCCGGCCGCCTGCACGTTCGCTGGCAAGCCGTGCGGTGTAGGCGCGCAGGGCCAGGTTGCCTTCGCTCTTGAGCGCCCGGTACTCCGGCGAGAACAGCGCCATGAAGCCCCGGGCCTTGAGCGCGGTTGCCCGGGCCAGGTATTCGCCGACCGTCATCGTGCCGGGCGTGGCGCCGGCGACGGTGCTGAAGGCCAACAATGCTGCCAAGGGCAAATACCGCACGCGTTCACTCCGTTGCGCCAAATGTTAGCGACTAGCCTTTCCGCGGGATAAGCGGATATGGCTAACGGCGAGTTAACGCTGATGGCTGGACGGGTTCTAGGCGACCCTGTCCTTGTTTACCATACGGGCCGACCCTCGGGCCAACCCACGAACTTCCACGCTTCGGCGCTTTTCCACGTGAATTCGACATAGTGGCCGAGCGAGGCGCGGCCATCGAGATAGATGAAGATCAGGCTGGGAATGGCGTCCTTGATCGAGACCGGGCCCTCGAAGGCCAGCGGCAGGCCAAGCCGGGCAATCTCGGCGCGCATCTCGGCCTCGTCGTCGCGGCGCAGCGAGATGTGGTGGAAGCGGGGTACGGCGTCGGTCTTGTCGGCCGGCAGCATGGCGACATAGTCATCGACATAGCCGGAGACGGGCTGGATGATCTCGATGTTGAGTCCGCCGGCCCAGTAGGAGGCGACGCGGTTCGCCATCGGCTGCACCCCCTTGGGCGTCAGGATCGTCATGTCCGGATCGAAGCGGTCGAACTTCTCGATGCCATATTGGTTTCCGACGATCTCCATCGCCTTGTCGAGATCGTGCGTGACGTAGGCATTCTGCATGTGTCCGGTGAGGAACATCGGCGGCTCTCCCATTCTTCCGGGCGCATCTTGCAGGAATTCCGCCCTGCGGCAAATCGCCGCGGGGATGGATATCTGCCGCAACTATGCGACAAGCGGGTCGAACCAGAAACAATCGGGAGTTGGGAACATGGCATCGCTGGCAGGAAGCAGGATCCTGGTGATCGGTGGCACATCGGGCATCGGGCTGGGCGTGGCGCGCGCGGCCCTGGCCGAAGGGGCCGATGTCACGGTGGCCTCCAGCAACGAGGGCCGGGTCAATGGCGCCGTCGCGAAACTGGGGGGCGGCTCGGGCGTGCGGCTCGACGTGTCCAGCGAGGACGATGTCGCCCGTTTCTTCGCGGGTGCCGGCCAGTGGGACCACATCGCCTTTACCGCAGCCGACTGGGCCCAGGTGGACCATGTCGACTTTTCTGGAATCGATCTTGCCGCGGCGGCGCATCACTTCGTCGTCCGGTTCTGGGGCGCGGCGGCGGTAGCCAAGCATGCCGCCGCGCGGATGACGCCGGGCGGTACCCTGATCCTGACCAACGGCATGGCGGCGCATCGCCCGCAGAAGGGCCTCGCGATCTCGACAGCGATGGCCGGGGCCGTGGAGCACCTGGTGATGGGCCTTGCCTACGATCTCGCCCCGGTCAGGGTGAACGGCGTTTGTCCCGGCGCCATCCGCACCGAGGCCTGGGACGAGCTGCCCGAGGACTTCCGCCGCTTCCAGGAAGATCGCCTGTCAGGCCAATTGGTGCCACGGGTGGGCGAGACGTCGGAATGCGCCGAAGCCTATCTTTACCTGATGAAGGCGACCTACACGACCGGGCAGACCCTTCGCGTCGAGGGCGGCTGGAGCCTGGGTGGATAAGCCATCGCAGCGGCTTATCCCCCATGTTCGACGCGCATCGAACATTCAACGTTGCGCAAGGGTCCGGCTTTCGACTAGCATCGTGGTCCCACAACCTAGGGGGTACCCAATGCGCAAGATTGCCTTGATTTCGACGATCGCCTTCGCGGCTGCTCTCGCCGCCTGCAGCAAGCCGGCTCCGGAAGCCGCCAGCAGCGAATCCGCTGCCGCCAGCGAAGCAGCCGCTCCGGCCTCGGATGCCGGTAGCGCTGCTGCCAGCGGTGAAGCCAGCGCCGCAGCCAGCGGTTCAGCCGCTGCCGCGCCGTCGGAAGCCGCCAAGTAAGATATCGCAGTCCCGGCCCAAGGGTCGGGACAAAGCAAATCTGGCAAACAGCGACGCCCTTCCGTTCTCGCGAACGGGAGGGTTGTTGCTTTTATGGGGTCCAGGCCTTGCCCTCGTCAGGCTCCCTGGGGCGCCGCGCCGCCGGAGAAACGCTTGCCGGCCTTGGGCACGGCAGAACCCCGCGAGGGCACTGGAACAGCGGGACCAGTGGGCGCGTCCGGCCGATCGAGCTTGCCGGTTTCCAGCAGCTCCTTGATATCCTCGCCCGAGAGCGTCTCGTACTCGAGTAGTGCCTTGGCCAGCAGGTGGAGCTTCTCTTCCTCGCGGCCGAGGATCTCTTTCGCGCGGGCAAGGGCGCCATCGACCAAGCCGCGGATTTCGCTGTCGATCAGCTTGTTCGTCTCGTCCGAAGTCATGGTGCGCTGGTTACCGCCCATGCCGAGGTAGCCCTCGTACTGGTCTTCGTACTGCAGCGGGCCCAGCTTGTCGGACATGCCCCACTTGGTCACCATGTTGCGGGCGAGGCCGGTGGCGTACTGGATGTCCGACGAAGCGCCGGAGGAGACCTTGTCGTAGCCGAAGATCAGTTCCTCGGCGACGCGGCCGCCCATGGCGACCGAGAGGTTCGCGTGCATCTTGTCGCGGTGGTAGGAATAGGAATCGCGCTCGGGCAGGCGCATGACCATACCCAGCGCACGGCCGCGCGGGATGATCGTTGCCTTGTGGATCGGATCGCTGGCCGGTTCGTTCACCGAGACGATGGCATGGCCGGCCTCGTGATAGGCGGTCATCTTCTTTTCTTCTTCGGTCATGACCATGGAGCGGCGCTCAGCGCCCATCATGACCTTGTCCTTGGCGTCCTCGAATTCGCGCATAGCGACCAGGCGCTTGTTGCGCCGCGCCGCGAGTAGCGCCGCCTCGTTGACCAGGTTTGCAAGGTCCGCGCCCGAGAAGCCCGGCGTGCCGCGCGCGATGGTGCGGGGGTTCACGTCGGGGGCAAGCGGCACTTTCTTCATGTGGACGGCGAGGATCTTCTCGCGCCCGTCGATGTCGGGGATCGGCACCACCACCTGGCGGTCGAAGCGGCCCGGGCGCAGCAGCGCCGGATCGAGCACGTCGGGCCGGTTGGTGGCGGCGATGATGATGATGCCTTCGTTAGCCTCGAAGCCGTCCATCTCGACGAGAAGCTGGTTCAGCGTCTGCTCGCGCTCGTCGTTCGAATTGCCGAGGCCATGGCCACGATGGCGGCCGACCGCGTCGATTTCGTCGATGAAGACGATGCATGGGGCGTTCTTCTTGGCCTGGTCGAACATGTCGCGCACGCGCGATGCGCCCACGCCGACGAACATCTCGACGAAGTCCGAGCCCGATATGGTGAAGAAGGGCACGCCCGCCTCACCCGCGATGGCGCGGGCGAGCAGCGTCTTGCCGGTACCGGGCGAGCCGACCAGCAGCGCGCCCTTGGGGATCTGGCCGCCGAGTTTGGAGAAGCGTTGCGGATCACGCAGGAATTCGACGATTTCCTCCAGTTCCTCGCGCGCCTCGTCGATGCCGGCGACATCGTCGAAGGTAACGCGGCCCTGCCGCTCGGTCAGCATCTTGGCCTTGCTCTTGCCAAAGCCCATCGCGCCGCCGCCGCCGCCCTTCTGCACCTGCTTGAGGGCAAAGAAGGCAACACCCAGGATAAGGAGGAAGGGCAGGGTCTGGACGAGGATATAGAAAAGGACATTGCCCTGTTCCGGCTCCCGGCCGACATATTTCACGCCATTGGCCTGCAGCAGCGGCAGCAAGGTGGTGTCGCCCGGGATCGGGACGGTGCTGAAGGCATTCCCGTTCTTCAGCTTGCCGCTGATCCGGTCTTCCCCGATCTGCACTTCGGAAACGCTGCCTTCGGCGACTCGCGCGCGGAAGTCCGAATAGCCGATGGCCGAGCCGGCTGCATCGCCGCGCGCGTTGAACATCGAGACAACCATCAGCAGGGCGAGGAAAATACCTCCCCAGACCAGCAGACTGCGGAGCCAGGGGTTACCGTTGGGCTGTTCTTCGTTCATGGCGGATTTCGGGACCTTTCTAAGCGACTATGTAGGCGACAAGGACTGAATGGCAAGTTAGCGTGCCACCAAACATTGCACCTAAGCGGCGGAAGGAGAGGACATGCCTGTTTCTACGGACGATTATGTAGCCATCGCGGACCACATGGCGCGCTATTGCTGGGCGGTCGACGAGGGCGACGAAGATGGCTGGGCGGCCCTGTGGACCGAGGATGGCGAGTTCACAGGGGTGACTCCCCAGCCGGTGAAAGGGCGCGAGGCGCTAAAGGGCGTGGTCAACATGTCGCAAGGCCTGGGGCCGGGGATGATGCGCCACTCGGTCACCAACATGATGTGCGATTACATCGACGGCGACCGGGACCGGGTGCAGGCGAACTACTACAACCTGGTATCGCACTGGAATGCCGGTGCGAAGATGGCGCTGCTGGCGCTGTCCAAGGTGCAACTGGTGCGCAGCGGAGCGGGTTGGCTGATCGCCCGCAACGATTCGAAGGCCATGATGGGTTGAGGAGAGGCGCATGCCGATAAAAGTGATCGTGCTGGTCCGCCGCAAGCAGGGCCTTACCCCCGAACAGTTCCGCGACGGATATGAGAACAGCCACGCGGCCATGGCAGTGCGGCTGTTCGGTCACCTGTGGCTGTCCTATCAGCGCAACTACCTCACCCGGACGGGCAACAATTTTGCCCGCGGCGGGCCGGAGGGCGTAGAGGAGATCGGCTTCGACGCTGTCTCCGAGTTCATCCTGCGCGACGAGGCGGCGCAGGCTGAAATGGGGCGGATTGCTGCTGAAAACATGGAGATGATCAAGGAGGACGAGGCGCGCTGGTTCGACCAGGCGCATTGCTGGACGGTGGGCTGTGAGACGGTGGTGGCGCAGTTGCCGGGAGGCTTGCGCTCCTAATCGAGCCCGGCGGGCCGCTCCTGCTTGAAACCGTGCATGCCGTGCCACCACTGCATGGCGATCACCGCGCCCTTGGCGGGCTGGAGAAAGGCCAGCAGCATGATAATCGCGGCCGGCATCAGGATCGCCATGACCTGGGTCGAGGTCAGGTCCAAGGTCAGCAGCAGGACGCCGATGAATGGCACCAGGATGTGGCCGGTCATGAAGATCGAGACATAGGCCGGAAAATCGTCCGCGCGCTGCAGCGACCAGTCCTGCCCGCAATGCTCGCAATGCGGGACGGGCTTGAGGAAGCGCAGGAACAGGCGGGTTTCGCCGCAGCGCGGGCAGGATCCCTTCGCGCCCCGCAGCATGGCCTGCCAGACGGAGCGCGGCAGGTCGAAGGGGCTGGGGGCCGAAACGGGACCGCGGGCGAAGGGGCTGACGAAGCTTTTGGACATGGACAGCCCTTCGCCGATCAGGGCCGGCGCCGCAATTGAATTTTGCGGCACCGGTCTTGCCTGAAACGCTATCGGCTAAGCGCGCACCAGCTCGTAATCCCCTGCATCGTCCAGCCGCGCGATCCAGCCGGGGTAGACGACGATGGTGGTGAAGGTTTCCTCGATGATCGCCGGGCCGTTGATCGACATGCCGGGGGCGAGATCGTTGCCGAGATAGATCGGCGTGTCGGCAAAACCCTGGCCTAGGTTGGCGCGGCGGGTCTTGGCCGGTTTCGCCTCGCCTGCCTTGGCCGAATGGCCGGTCACCACCGAGGGCGAGGCCGTCACCACATGGCTGGCGAGACGCACGCCGGTCACTTCCGGCACCTCGTTCTCGCGGATGTGGTTGTATTCCTCCATGTGCCGGGCATTGAACATCTCGGTCGCCCGCGCCCCGATCGTGTCGTTGATGAACGAGAAATCGTGGAGCTTGCCATTGGCCTGGATGTCGAAGGTCAGCGTGAAATTCTGGCCCGGATAGCGCATGTTGAACTGGTAGTTGGCCACCACCTCGTCCTTGGAGAATTGCGCGTCGGTGAAATACTTCTCGGCCCGGTTGCAGAGCTCTTCCCAGAGCCGGCGCAGCTTGTCGAGATCGAGCTCGCTGGCCTTGACGATGACCGAGCGCTCCTCGTCGATCATCGGATTGGCCACCAGCGTGCCCAGCGCCGAGAAGGTCGGCGAGGCCTTGGGGATCAGCACGGTGTTGATGCCCAGGTCCTCGGCCTGGATCGCGGCGAAGGCCGGGCCATTGCCGCCATAGGCGAGCATGACGAGGTCCTTGGGATCGATGCCCTTGCCGGCGGTGGTGCGGCGCACGCCCTGGCTCATGTTGGCATTGACCACGCGCCATGCGTCGAAGGCGGCCTGTTCGGCGCTGGTGCCCATCTGGTCACCGATCGCCTTGTAGGCTTCTTCCACGCCGTCGCGCTTGAGGCGGAAGGAGCCGCCGGCGAAGCCCTCGTCGGTGGACAGGATGCCGAGCATCACCAATGCGTCGGTCACGGTCGGCTCGGTGCCGCCGCGGCCATAGGCCATCGGGCCGGGCGCAGCGCCGGCCGAGCGCGGGCCGACCTGGAGCTGGCCGTTGTTGACGTGGACGATCGAGCCGCCGCCCGCGCCCAGCGTCTCCACCTTCACCATCGGCACGCCGATCAGGTAGCGGTGGTGCATGTTCCAGCCGGTTTCGGCCGGGGCCTGGCCGCCGACCACGACCGACATGTCATAGGAGGTGCCGCCCATGTCGACGCAGAGCAGGTTGGGGTGGCCCTTGGCCGCGCCGGTATAGGCCGAGCCGATGACGCCGCCCGCCGGGCCCGAGGCCAGCACGCGGATCGGGGCGCCATCGATGTATTCCTTGGTCATCACGCCGCCCGAAGCCTGCATGACCATGAGCTGGTTCTTGTAGCCGCCCTCCTGCAGGCGCTGCACCAGCCGTTCCAGATAGGAAGTGACGCGCGGGCCGACGTAGGCGTTGACCACTGTGGTCGAGGTGCGGTCGTATTCCGGCGCACGCGGCAGCACTTCGTGGCCGGTAGAGATGTGAGCGTTCTGCATTTCCTGCGCAACGATCGCCTTCACCCGCTTTTCGTGCTCGGGATTGACGAACGAGAACAAGAGCGAGATCGCAACGGATTCGACACCCTGCAGCCGCAGCTTGCGGCAGGCCTCGCGCACGGCCGCCTCATCGAGCGGCTTGTGGATGGAACCGTCGTGCAGGATGCGCTCGGGCACGGTCAGGCGGCGGCGGCGCGGGACGATCTGCTTTGGCGGCAGCAGGCGCACGTCCCAGATGTCTTCCTTGAAGCCGCGGCGGTATTCCAGCTCGTCGCGGAAGCCCTCGGTGGTGATCAGGCCGGTCAGCGCGCCGTTCATCTCGATTAGGGTGTTGTCGGCGATGGTGGTGCCATGGACGATGGCATCGCACTTGCCGAGGAAGGTGGCGAGGTCGAGCCCTTCCTTTTCGGCCAGGGTGCCAAGTCCTTCCATCACCCCCAGCGACCGGTCTTCCGGCGTGGACAGGTTCTTGTGCAGCACGACTTCGTCGCCCTTGAGCATGGCGAAGTCGGTGAAAGTGCCGCCAATATCGATACCAACGCGATAGGTCATTCTTCATCCTTCAGGCATCACCCGGCCCTCCCTGCAGGCAAGAGAGGCCGGTTGTGGGGGCGCGGCCAATTTGCCGTGCCGTCTCCCGTGTCGTCATAGGCCCGCCGCCGGTCCCTTGCGCCTGCGCAAGGTGCGGACGGCATGCGGGCCCGCTAGAGATTTACTCCGCCGCTTCGTGCAGCAGCTTGTCCACTCCCAAGTCCCGCCGCAACTTCTCGGTTGCCTCGAGATCCACTGCCAGGTCGTAGTTTTCGAGCGTGCCGATGAAGACCACGCCGTACTTGTCGCGGGCGGCCTCCAGGCTGACGTACTCGTCGAGCACATCGTTCTTCACCGCTTCCGGATCGCGCAGCAGGGCAGGGCCGAAGCCGGCGCCGCCGCCGTGCTGGTAGGCGATGACTGCGCCCGAGGGCAGCAGGTCGGAGGCCGTCAGCTCGATCTTGCGCTCGTTTGGCGAGCCAACCTCGAAGTAGTTTTCATAGGGGATGGCGTCGTCGCCGCCGCACATGCCGCGCAGCGGGTGGTCGGCCGAAACCATCCAGGCCATGGCCGAGGTCGGCTTGAGCACTTGCTTGACGTTGAAGCTGCCCGGCGAGCCGCGCCACTGGCCGGCGCCGCCGCCGTCGGTCTTCATCTCGCGGCTGATGTTGAGGATCGGGAAGCGGCTTTCCGCGTCCTCGGCCTCCGAAAGGATGAGGTTGCCCAGCGCATTCGGGCACGAGCCCCAGCCGTCGATGCCTTCCACCGCCGAGCAGTCCATCGAGCGGCAGTCGACGCCCTGGTCCATCCACATCATGCCGTTGTCGTCGAAGCCGATGACGGCGTTTGGCATGCCGATCTTGTAGAGCTGCGGCTGCGAGCGGCCCGGCGCGACCTTGCTGAGCGCGATGCAGACTGCCTCGGTGATTTCGCAGGCCGGGTGGAACGAGCCGAGCGCGGCCGGCTTGTTCGGCGGCGGCTGGG
>CAZVWP010000037.1:0-37812 GCA_964630805.1 uncultured Novosphingobium sp.
ACGGAGCGGCACGAGAGCCGCCGCATCGACAACCAGCTGCGCGGCCGTTCCGGGCGTCAGGGCGACCCGGGCCTTTCGCGGTTCTACCTCTGTCTTGAGGACGACCTCCTGCGCATCTTCGGGCCGGACACGCTGTTTGCCCGGATGATGAATTCGAACCTTGCCGATGGCGAGGCGATCGGCTCGAAGTGGCTGTCGAAGGCCATCGAGACCGCGCAGAAAAAGGTCGAGGCGCGCAATTACGACGTGCGCAAGCAGGTCGTCGAATACGACGACGTGATGAACGACCAGCGCAAGGTGATCTACGCCCAGCGCGAGGAGATCATGGACTCCGAGACGGTGGACGATGTCGTCATCGACATGCGCCACGACACGGTCAACGCCCTGGTCGGCGATGCCTGCCCGCCGGGGTCCTATCCGGAGCAGTGGGACATCGAAGGCCTCAAGACCCGGGTGCGCGACGTGCTGGGCTTCGACGTTCCGGTCGAAGACTGGATGCAGGAAGACGGCATTGACCCGCAGCACATCGAGGAGCGGCTGACCGAGATGGCGGACGCGATGGTCGATGCCAAGCGCACGCCGGAAGACGCCGGCATCTGGCGGCAGGTAGAGAAAAGCGTGCTGCTGGAGCGGCTCGACCATCACTGGAAGGAACACCTCGCCACGCTCGACGCGCTGCGCCAGGTGGTGTTCCTGCGCGCCTATGCGCAGAAGCAGCCGATCAACGAATACAAGCAGGAAGCCTTCGGCCTGTTCGAGCGCATGCTCGATGCGATCCGCGAGGATGTTACCCGCATCCTCACCAACAGCGAACTCAGGATGCAGGCGCCGCTCGATGTGGACCTGCCCGAGCTGCCCGATTTTCTCACCGGCCACATCGATCCGTTCACCGGCGAGATGGATACGATTCCGGCAACACCGGGAGCGGACGCCATACTTGGCGCGCTGGGTTCGGCGGTGGCAGTGGCGGGGGCCGATCCTTATGCCGAGATGGGCCTGTCACGCAATGCGCCGTGCCCCTGCGGCTCGGGCCAGAAATACAAGCACTGCCACGGGGCTTCGGCCTAGGCCTTCCAGCCAACGGGAAACACTTCGGGGTGATACCCGATGGGCGCGCCGTGGGGTATGCCCGAGGCTTCCGCAAGCCTGGGCAGCGGCATGGCGGGGCCGGCGGGGCGGTGATAGCGCAGGTCCGGGCCGCCCCACATCACCGCCAGGGCGCGGCGCGGGTGGGCATGGTTCTCGCGGCCCTGCGCGCCGTGCAGGACATTGCCGTTGAACACGACGACGTCGCCCGGCTCGACATCCCAGCTCAGGATGTCGAAGCTGCCGCGGTGGGCGGCCACGTCCGGCACCATGGGCAGGCGGTCGTCACCCATGCCGTCATAGGTGAATTGCTCGCCCTCGGCCGAGGTTTCTACCTCGCTGCGGGCCATGGTGGCGGTATCGTAGACCACGTTCCACATGTGTGAGCCGCGCACCACTTCCACCGTGACCCCGCGCGGCGAGGGATCGCAGGTGGTCCAGACCCGCGCCATGTCCATGCCCCGCACCTGCAGGAAGGGCGTGTCCTGGTGCCAGGGGGTGGGCACGATGCGGCCGGGTTGCTTGTGGAACACCTGGTCTAGCACCAGTTGTGCCGAGCTTGTGCCCATGAGGCGCGCGGCCAGTTCCGCGCCGGGGCCATGCTCGATGAATTGCCGCAAATCGGGATTGCGCAGGCTGGGGAACTGCCCGGCGAGCGTTTCGCCAGCACCCTCTTCAGACTGGACGCGCGTGTAGAGTTCGCCGGGATCGCGGCTGTAGCTGTCGAGGCCGCGCTTCAGCAGCGATAGGTCCGCAGGCGATAGCAGCCCCTTCACCAGCACCGCGCCGTCGCGGCGGTAGGCGGCGATGAGGTCATCGCTAAGCATGAAGGCCGAAGTTGCCGCGGAAGCCATGGGTCTCTCCTCTGGCCGCAGGCTATCACAATGACGCCGCGTTTGAAGCCGCTACGCTTCGCGTGCAATGCAATGCCGGCGATTCTGGTGGAGTTTGAGAGATGGCGGTGCGGATTGGATTGATCGGGCTGGGCAATGCCGGCACCGCGCTGCTGACGGCGCTTTCGCGGCAGGCGGTGGTGACGGTGTTCGACCGGGACCCTGGCAGGCATGCGGCGGTGGGTTCGGCTTGCGGAATGGGGCCGGTCATCGCCGAAAGCGCGGCAGCCCTTGCCGGTGCGTGCGACATCGTGATCCTTTCGCTCCCCACGCCCGAGGCATCGCTGACGGTGGGGCAGCAAATCCTCGTCGCGCTCCAGCCCGGGGCTACCGTGATCGAAACCAGCACCGTTTCGCCGGACGACGTCGCCGCATTGGCAAGCCTCGTCGAACCCTCGGGCGCGCGGGTGATCGATGCGGCGATCGTTGGCGGGGTGGCGAAGCTTTCGGCGGGGCAGGGGGTATTCCTGGTCGGCTCTCCCGAGAAAGAGGCCGGTCCGGCCGGCGAAATGCTGCGCAGCATAGCCGAGGAGCTGTTCTTCCTGCCGCGGCAGGGCGACGGCATGCGGGCGAAGGTTTCGGTCAATGCCGTGGCCCATGCGGTCTATGCTGTCATTGTCGAGGCGGGCGCGCTGGCCTTGGCCCAGGGCATTCCGGTGGAGGTCTACCAGCGCTTGCTCCTGCGCGAATCCGGGCTGATGCGCCCGCTGACGCACCGCTTTTCAGAGCGGTTGCGCAATGCCGACTTCGCCGGCGGCATGCCCACGGTGAATGCCCGCAAGGATTCCGGGCTGGCGCTTGCGGCCGCCCGGGAACTGGGCGTCGAAGTGCCGACCCTTGGCGCCGCGCACGAGCTTTACGAGAAGGCGGTTGCCGCGGGGCTGGGCGAGCTGGATTACGCCTCACTCGGCACGCTTTGGGAAAAAGCCCTCGGCATTTCCTTCAGCGGCGCAAACGACTGAGGCGGCCGCGCTTTCGCGCGACCGCCCCGATCAGCTTTCAGTCTGCAATCAGTCGCCGAAGCGGTACTTCAGGCGGAAGCCCCACATGCGCGGCTGGTTGAGGTAGCCGACTTCCGCGCCGACCGTCGGGTAGATGGCGATCGGATAGATGATGCGCTTCTGGTTCGTGACGTTGGTCATGAAGAACGCAAGATCGATCGGCAGGCCGCCAACAGATTCCCAATCGGCATTGAGATTGAGCTGGTCGATTGCCTGTACCCGGTGAGTCAACGGCGCGAACTGCGCGGTGTGCACGTCATTGGCGTCGGTGTGGGTGAATGTGCCACCGATGGAGATCCTGCCGATTTTTTCGTCAACCGGTAGCCTGTAGGTTGCGGTAATGGTCAGCCGGTTCTTCGGCGACTGGGCCAGCGGTCCTCCGACCTGGGCAACCGGTTCAAGCGAACTGTAGAAGACCGGCAATGGGGGCGGAGTGATGGAAACCAGTTTGGTGTTGAGATAGGCGTAGCTGGCATCGATCTTGAGCCTTTCGAACAACCTGACCGAGGCATCTACCTCGATCCCCCAGATCCGCGACCTGCCTGCATTGGCGATAACCTGCGAGGGCGCAATGACGGCTTGGTAGGCCGGGGCAATGACCGTGTTGACCGCAATCTGCTGGTTGGTGAAATCGTTGTAGAATCCCGCGATGTTGAAATAACCCGGCACCGCTCCCCGGAATGTCGCCTTGGCGCCCACTTCATAGGTATCGACCTTTTCCGGTTCGAAAGTCGGCGATGCGAAGTTGCCCGAAATGATGCTGCCTTGCCGGTAGCCGCGCGCATACTTGGCGTAGAGCAACAGATCTTCGTTGGGCTTGTAGTCAAGCCCGATCAGCCAGGTGGGCTTGTTGGACTTGATGCTGATCTGGGACTCGCAATTGGGCGAGTTGAAGCCGGTGGCAGGCAGCCGGATGGGCGATCCGTCCGGCCTCGTCCCGGCGTTGAAGAGCAGGATGTTCTGGCAGTAGAAGCCAGGTAGCTCGCCTGTCGCCGGGTCGAAGGAGGCCCTGTAACTGATATTCTGGGACTCATCCCGCATCCGGTCGATCGTATATCGGATGCCGCCGGTTACCGAGAATTTGTCGTTGAAGCTGTAGGTAGCCTGGGCGTAGAAACCCTTGTTGTTATAGAAATTCTTGATGTTCGAATTGGATATGGTGCCAAATCCGAGGATATTGTCGGTACATTGCAGTGTTACCTGGTTGGCGCATTCGAGGAATATTTCATTGCCCCCGGCATTGTAGCCGAGCGGCTTGCTGATTTCGAGATATGCGCCTGCCTGCCACTTCAGCCGCCCATCGATCGCATCCCCGATGAGCTGCAATTCCTCGGTGAATGTCGACTGGGCGGCATAGTCGCCGCTCGGTCCGGTCCTGATCTGGATGCCGCGGAACGAGCCGGCGGGATGCGGTATGATCAATCCGGTGCTCTGGAAGAACAGCGGCGTGAACCAGTTTTCCGGGTAGGTGAAATTGTCGCCGAACAGGCTGTAGTCGGTATTCTCGATGAATTCCGAGTAGGAGACGATGTTCTTAACGGTAAGATTGTCGCTGGCCTTCCAGGTCGTGGTATTGATCACCCGCCATGTCTTCTGAAGCGACCTGGGGTTCGGCATCGAATTCTCGACCGACCAGAAGCCGTCGCCGCGAGCAATACCACGCTCGACCTGCATGCGGGCAAGCGGGCCGAGAATCTGCTGCAGGCCGGTAGGGTTGCCGTTTGCGTCTACACCGTAGGGGAACCCAGGAAAGCCGGCGCCGGGAAGGAAGCATTCGAACACCGGCGGGACGCCCGGAACCGATGGGCAGGTAGGCGCGGCATTCACCTTCGGAATGTTCCCGTAGGTGTTCGACCGGGTGTAGGTGCCGATCGTATAGTTTTCGATATCCGGGGTGAGGTCTGCAACCACGCTCAACCGCGCCGAGACGTAATTCGTGTTGCCCAGCGCCTTGGGGCCGATGCCGCTCTTGTTCTGGAGATAGCCGTCCGCCTGGTTCCAGTCGACCGCGCCCCGGACGCGAACATGATCGCTCAACGGGGCATTCAAAACCGCCTGGATGCGATGCATGTCGTAATTGCCGACGGATGCTTCGACGTAACCTTCCAACCTGTCCTTGGGCTTGGTCGGCACCAGCAGGATCGCGCCGCCGGTGGTATTGCGGCCAAACAGCGTGCCTTGCGGGCCCTTCAGTACCTGGACGTTCTCAAGATCGAAGAATGCGCCGACGCCCGCGCCGTTGCCCGACGTGGTGCCCGAGTTGGCGCGCGGCGCGACCACGTCGGCGAAATAGACGCCGACCGACGGCGATGTGCGGCCTTCCTGGATGAAGCCGCGGATCGAGAAGCTGCTCTTCTCGGGACCGAAATTGGCGTTGGTCGCAAGTGAAGGGACATAGCTGCCGAGATCGCCGGCGTTGGTAATGTTGCGCTTGGCGATCGCTTCCTGGCTCATCACAGTGATCGAGATGGGGACGTCCTGCAGCTTTTCCTCGCTGCGCCGTGCGGTGACGATGATGTCTCCGCTGTCGCCGGCTCCGCTGTCCTGCGCCAGGGCCGGCGCGCTCGCCACGCCTGCCAGCATCGTTGCGGCCAGGTATAGGCCCTGCCTGTTCTTGATACGCATACTGCCTCCTCCGCTTGGTTTTGCATTTTTTTCGAGGGCTTCCAACGGGCGCCCATGCGTTGCATGAAACCTGCGACAATTTTGCAGCTATGACAATGCGTGTATGTCGATAGGATCGGGCAATTCCCGCTATCCTACCGACTTTTGCCGCACTTCGTCGATATAGGCAGCCAGCCCCAATTCCAGCGGATACTTCGGCACAAAGCCCAGCTCCTCGCGGATCCGGGTGCTGTCGAGCAGGGTCGGATTGCGCGGCTGAGGGCCGACGGAGATCGATGCCTCGGGCAGCATTTCGCGCATGATCCTGGTGTAGTCGCCGATCGGCCGGTGCTCGTTGGCGACGTTGTAGACCCAGCTTTTCGGCTTATCGACAGTGGCCGCCAGCCAGAAGGCAAGGGCGGTGTCGCTGGCGTGGATGAAGTCGTCGATCTCCTCGTCCGGCGGCATCGAGACGGCATGTCCCATGGCGGCGAGTTCGGCATTGGCGCGGTAGTTGGGCTTTTTCCAGCCGTCCGGGTTGAGCAGCCCCGCCGCCCAGTCCCGCGCCCGCGCGACCCGGCCGATGCCATAGGCCGATTGCATGCGTAGCGAGACGATCTCCATGCCGTAGCGCGTGTTGTAGTTTTCGGCGACGTTTTCGGTCCACACCTTGCAGGCGGCGTAAAGCTGGCTGCCGGGGCGCGGGGCGTCGTCCTCGGTCACCGGCCGGTCGAAGCGCGCGCCATAGACGGCGTGGGAGCTGGCGTTGACCAAGCGCTTGATGCCGGCAAGCCGGGCGCATTCATAGACGTTGGCCGTGGCCCCGGTCTGGAAACGCAGGTAGGAGAGCGCCTTGCCCGGCTCTTCGGTGCCGGCGATGAAGGCGAGGTGCAGCACGCGGTCGATCTCGTGCTGCTTCATCGCGTCGAGCACTTCGAGCGGCTCCTGCACGTCGCCCTGGACAACTGTGACCTCGTCGACGATGTCGGCGATGCGGCCGGGATTGAGGAACTTCTCGAAGATCACCACATCCTTGCGGCCCTGCTCGCGGACCAGGTAGCGCGCGAGGTAGGAACCCAGAAAGCCGGTTCCGCCGGTTATCATGATGGCCACAATTATCTCCCTTTATTGTATTCTAAACCCCGGTTCGTCAGGGCAGCGTCACGAATTCCACCCATATCGGCGTACCGCCGGTCTCGTAGGTCGCCCGATGCGCCAGGCGGCCGTCCGCGGGCGAGACTGCGTGGATGTGGATCACCCCGTCTCCCTGGATGGCGCTGGCGAAGAACCTGCCTGAGGGATCGAGCGCCAGGCTGCGCGGGATGAAGCCGACTTCGACGCTTTGCGCCGCAGTCAGCGCGCCTGTGGCCTGATCGACGGCAAGCACGTTCACTGTTCCGCGCTTGCGCTCGCAGCAATAGACGAACCGGCCGTCACTGGAGATCGTTATGTCGGCGCCCAGCCCATGGGCGTCGCGCTGGTCCAAGGGGCGCAAGTCCGTGCTGCCGGTGTGTGACAGGGTGCGGCCATCCTCGCCGATGGCGAAAGTATCGACTACGCTGCTGCTCTCGTTCATGCAGAACAGGAAGCGCCCGGCCGGATCGACAGCAAGGTGTCGGGGGGTGGCATCGGGAGTCGAGGCGGGGGCCTGGCGATGGTTGGCGAGGCCCGCGTCGTCCCCCGCGTTTTCCAGGTCGAACAGCTGGATGCCAGGCATGCCGGTCGCACCGTTGTAGACGGCCCGGTTGCCGGGGTGGGGCGCGACCGAATGCGGCGTGACGATCTGTTCGATCACCTGTTCCGGCGGCCCGGCCATCGCCCCGTCGCCGCCAAGGCGCGCGTTCCAGATGCAATTGCTGTGATAGGCCGCACCCAGCAGCCACTGACCGGAGCGGTCCGTCGCAATGTATACCGTACCTTCGGGAATGGGCGCTTCTCCGATCTGCGTCAGCGCGCCGTTATCCGGTGAAATGGCAAAACTGAGCAAGCGGCAGGGCGTTGTCCGGGTTGCCGCGTAGAGAAAGGTGCCGGCGGGATTGGAGGTGAGGGGCGCGCCGGTCGAGCGAAAGCGGTTGTGCGGCTCCTCCGCGCTGCCATGCTGCGGACGTTCTCCGTCAATGAGCTGGGTGGCCCCCATGCGGGCCAATTGCCCGGTTGATGAATCCATCTCAAAGCGAAGTATTTCGTTCGTCTCTCCGCAAGAGACGTAGAGCATGGTCTGGCCGCTCATCATCCTCTCCTCGGCCGCAGCCTTAACAGCTATCGCGGGGAGCCATAAAGGCGTGAATCTCGATATTGGAGGGTCGGTAGGGCCGGATGGAGTCTGGAACCGGGCAGGCGACCGTGTAGCAGCTGATCGGTGTTATCGGCGGCAGGGAAGTATGGGGCGCGACCGCAAAGGCAAGGGCATTTTGCGTGTCTTCCTGGCCAGGTTCATTTCTCCCCGAAGCCCTGGCAGATGTCGCAAAGCGCATGGATGATCGCGCTGATGGTGGGGTCCAGCAGGCTGTAGAATCGTGTCTGCGCCTCGCCGCGTATCCTGACCACGCCTTCCTCGCGCAGGAGCGCGAGGTGCTGCGAGACGGCCGATTGCGACAGGCCGGAAAGTTCGACCAGCTCGCTCACCGAAGCCTCGCCCTCGTCCAGCCGGCAGAGCATGAGCAGCCGCTCGGGGTGGCTCATGATCTTGAGCCGCGCGGCCATCTTCTGGCTGTTTGCCTTGAGATCGTCGAGTCTCGCGGTTTTCAAGCAGGTTGCTCCTGTAGCACGTCGCCATCATCGCGCAGGACGATGTAGATCGCGGGGATGACCAGAACCGTCAGCATGGTCGAACTTGCCAAGCCGAAAAGCAGAGAAATCGCAAGGCCCTGGAAGATCGGGTCGGTCAGGATCACCGCCGCGCCGATCATTGCCGCCGCAGCAGTCAGCACGATCGGCTTGAAGCGGATCATACCGGCTTCGAGCAAGGTCTGGCGCAAAGTCTTGTCGGGGCTGCGGGCATGCCGGATGAAATCGACCAGCAGGATCGAATTCCGAACGATGATGCCGGCAAGGGCGATGAAGCCGATCATCGAGGTTGCGGTGAAGGGCGCCTGGAACAGGATGTGGCCGAAGACGATGCCGACCAGCGTCAGCGGGATCGGCGTCAGGATCACCAGCGGCAGTTTGAAGCTGCGGAACTGGCCGACCACCAGCACGTAGATGCCCAGCAAGGCGACCATGAAGGCGCCGCCCATGTCACGGAAGGTAATCCAGGTGATCTCCCATTCGCCGTCCCAGAGCAGCGAGGTGCGGCTCTCGTCCTCCGGCTGGCCGTTGAGCCGCACTTCGGGCGGGGTCAGGCCATGGGCCTTCCAGTCGTAGCTGGCGATGGCGTCGTCGACCGCCAGCATGCCGTAGATCGGCGCCTCGTAGCGGCCGGCCAGGTCGGCCATGACCATGGCCGCGCCGCGACCGTCGCGGCGGAAGGTGGCCTGGCCGCCGGTTTCCACCCTGGCATCGACAAGTTCGCCGAGTTGCAGCAGTTGCGGCCCTGCCGGGCCCTGGGCCACTGCCACCGGCGTTGCGGCCAGCGCTGCGGACCAGGTGCGCTGCGACTGATCGAGGCCCATTTCGATGGGCAGCGGATCGCGGGCATCGCCGCGCGGCGCGTAGCCGACGACCTGGTTGCCCAGCAGCGCGCCGATGGAATCGAACAGCTGGCGTTCCGACAATCCGTAGTGATCGAGCTTGGCCCGGTCTGGGATCAGCCGCAGGGTCGGGCGGGGCGCGCCGAAGCTGTTGTCGGTGTCGACGATGAAGGGCACGGACTTGAAGATCTTCTCAACCTGCTCGGCCGTCGCGCGACGGGTGGCTTCGTCGGGGCCGTAGATTTCGGCCAGGAGCGTCGCCAGAACTGGCGGTCCGGGCGGGGTTTCGACCACCTTGATCGACCCGCCACCGGGCAGCGGCACGGACATCAGCCGCTCGCGCAGGTCGACGGCGATGTCATGGCTGGAGCGCGAGCGGTCGCCCTTGGGCAGCAGGGTGACCATGAGGTCGCCCATCTCGGGCCCGTTGCGCAGGAAGTAGTGGCGGACGAGGCCGTTGAAATTGAACGGGGCGGACGTGCCCGCATAGGCCTCCATCGAGATCACCTCGGGCACCTGCCGGGCAACCGCTGCGGCCTGTTCCAGCGTGCGCGAGGTCGCCTCCAGGCTGCTGCCCTCGGGCAGGTCCACCACAAGCTGCACTTCGCTCTTGTTGTCGAAGGGCAGCAGCTTCACCGTGATCGCCTTGAAGTAGAACATCGACATGGCGACCAGCGTCGCGACGCCGACTGCGATGAGGAAGTTCCTCGCGCCGGCCCTGGTGGCGATGACCCGGCCAGCGACCCTCGCATAGAGCCGCCCGAGCTTGCCGCCTTGCGCATCCTCGTGATCGTGCTCAGAAAGCGCGCTGCGGGCGAAGCGGATCATCAGCCAGGGGGCGATGATCACCGCGACGAAGAAGGAGAAGATCATCGCCGCCGAGGCGTTGATCGGGATCGGCGCCATGTAGGGGCCCATCAGGCCGGATACGAACAGCATCGGCAACAGGGCGGCGACCACGGTGAGCGTGGCAATGATCGTCGGGTTGCCGACTTCGGACACGGCATCGACCGCCGCTTCGATGCGCCCGCGCCCGTCCTTCATCGCCCAGTGCCTGGCGATGTTCTCGATCATCACGATGGCGTCGTCGACAAGGATGCCTATCGAGAAGATCAGCGCGAAGAGGCTGACGCGGTTGATGGTGAAGCCCATGATCCACGATGCGAACATGGTGAGCATGATCGTCGTCGGGATGACGATGGCCGTGACGCCGGCCTCGCGCCAGCCGATGGCAAAGCCGATCAGGATCACGATCGAGACCGTCGCCAGCGCCAGGTGGAAGATCAGCTCGTTCGCCTTCTCGTTGGCGGACTCGCCATAATTGCGCGTCACCGAGACGGCGACGCTGGACGGGATCAGGTGACCTTCAAGCGATTCGACCCGACTGACCACCGATTCCGAAACCGTCACGGCATTGGCGCCCGCGCGCTTTGCGATGGCGAGGCTGACGGCGGGCGTCATCCCCCAGGTGCCCTTGTCGTCCTTGGCCCAGCGCCAGGAGCGCGCCTGGTCCTGGCTGGGAGCCTGTTCCACCCTGGCGACGTCGCGCAGCAGCACGGGAGCGCCGCTGGCCGAGCGTACGGTGAGGCTGCCGAGTTCGTCGGCGGTCGCGAGCATGCGTCCGGCGGTGACCGAGACGGCCTGTCCGCCCTCGCGAACGGTGCCCGCCGGAAAGGCCCGGTTCGCCTGGCTCACGGCCTCGATGACATTGCCCAGGGGCACCCGGTAGACCGCCAGCATGGCCGGGTCGGGGACGACCCGCAGCGCCTGGCGCTGGCCGCCGGTAATGAATGTCAGGCCGACATCGTTCACCTTGGCGATTTCGGTCCTGATCTTCCCGGCGAGCTCGAACAGGGCCTGGTCGTCCCAGTTGCCGGGTGCTCCCGGCTTGGGCGTCAGGGTGAGCACAACGATGGGGACGTCGTTGATCCCCCGCACGGTGACCTGCGGCGGCGGGATGCCGACCGGGATGCGGTCGATGTTGGCGTTGATTTTCTCGTCGATGCGGGTGGCGGCCGCCTCGGGATCGGAGCCGACAACGAAGCGGGCGGTGACGAGGACGCCGTTATCCTGCGCCTGGGTGTAGACGTGCTCCACCCCGTCGACGCTCTTGACGATGGTCTCCAGCGGCTTCGCTACCAGCTCCACCGCATCCGGCGCGGAAAGGCCCGGCGCGGCGACGCGAATGTCGACCATCGGCACCTTGATCTGCGGCTCTTCCTCGCGCGGGATGGTGAACGTCGCGAGCAGGCCGACGAGGATCGCGGTCAGCAGGAAGAGCGGTGTCAGGGGCGACTTGATCGTCGCGCGGGTCAGCCGTCCCGAAATTCCGACCGTCATTTGGGCGCGGCTCCCGGCTGGCGGGCGATCAGCGTGTCGCCCGCCGAAATGCCGGAGAGAACCTCGACCTTGCCCGGTTCGGGCGTGGGCGCGATCTGCACGGGAACGTCGTTGGCGCTGTTGTCCTTGCCCAGCATCGTCACATAGTCGATGCCGTATCGGCTGGTGACGTAGCTAGACGGCACGAGCAGGCCCTTGCGGCTGCCGGTCTCCACCTTGGCGGCGACGCGCCGGCCGATCAGGCGGGTGTCTATGCCCGGCATGTCGACATCGGCACTGACGGTTCCCGCGGTGACCGAGGGGTAGACCTTGATGACGCTGCCTGTGCTCATGCCATTCGACGTCACGCGCGAGCCGACCTGCACCTTGCCTGCCAGCGATTCCGGCATTTCAAGGCGAACGATGGTGGGCCCCGAGGTGATGACGGCGATGGCCATGCCCGGCGCGACTGCCGAACCGGCGGGAATGTCTGCTTTCAAGACCCTGCCCGAAGCGGGAGAGACCAGCGCACCTTGCCCGGAAACCGCCGTAGCGGCGGAATATTGCGCCTGAGCCGTGGCCGCCGCCGCCTGGGCCTGTTCCAGCCGCGCCTTGGCATATACGCCGTTGTCATAGAGGAAGCGTACGCGCTTCAGTTCGGCCTGGGCCTGGGCAACCTGCGCAGCAATGGCCTGGGCCTGGTAGCCGAGTTGGCTGTCGACGATCCGGCCGATGACCTGGCCTTTGCCGACCATGTCGCCTTCCTTCACCGAAAGCGAAGTCAGGATGCCGGGAATGCGGGCCGTGACCTGCGCCTGGTCAACGGTCGTGATCTCGGCGCTGACGTCCTGCCAACTAACCGTATCACTTTGCTGCACGACGAGCCGCGGACCGGCGGGTGCACTCGCCGCAGTCGTCGGCTGCTTAACCCCGCTGCAGGCCGCGAGCGGCAGTGCCAGCATGGTTAGCGCCAGGATCGTTCCCCGCATGCCCCAGACTCCTTGTTAGCGTTCGACCGGCAGGCGCGCGGCGGCCCACGCGTTGAAGCCGCCGGCAAGATGCGTATCGACCGCGGACTGGGCAAGCCCGCACAGCTCCAGCGCCTGGCCCGAGCGCTTGCCGCCCAGGCAATTGAGCACCAGCTTGCGGCCCGGGTGCTCCGGCAATTGGTCCGGCGAGAAGCGGGACAGCGGCAGGTTCACCGCGCCGGGGATGTGCCCCTCGGCAAATTCGTTGGACTCGCGCACGTCGACCACCAGGGCCTTGCCCGCGCGCAGCATGGCGTCCAGTTCCTGTGGGTCGATTTCCCGGTGCGCTGTCTTTCGCGATCCGAAAACCATTCGATGGTCCTTTCCGGTATTGAACATTACCCCTTGCTCATATTCCTTACAGCTTATATAAGTCAACAGGTATATAAGTAGCGGGGCGGTCATTCGATCCGTCGATGCTGCGGGAACGCAGGAGAAAGCGAATGTCATTGCCGAAGATCATAATTCTCGGCGCGGGCTTGGGCGGCACTATTGCGGCTTACGAGATTCGCGACGCCGTGAAGGGCAAGGCCGACGTGACGGTGGTCAACGACTCGGAGGACTACTGGTTCGTTCCCTCCAACCCCTGGGTCGCGGTGCGCTGGCGTGAGCCGGACGCGATCAAGGTCCACCTGCCGCCGGTCATGGCGAAGAAGGGCATTGGCTTTACCTCCGTCGGCGCCAAGCGAGTTCACCCCGCCGAAAACCGGGTGGAACTGAACGACGGCACCTCGCTCTCCTACGACTATCTCGTGATCGCCACCGGACCGGATCTCGCCTTTGACGAGATCGAGGGGCTGGGGCCCGAAGGCTTTACCCAGTCCGTCTGCAAGACCGACCACGCCACCTCCGCCGCCGAGGCATTCGAGCGGCTTTCGGCAGATCCCAAGCCCATCGTCATCGGCGCGGCGCAGGGCGCCTCCTGCTATGGTCCGGCCTACGAGTTCGCGCTGATCCTCGATACCGAGCTCAAGCGCCGTCGCATCCGCGATCGGGTGCCGATGACCTTCGTCACCGCCGAGCCCTATATCGGCCACCTCGGCCTGGACGGCGTCGGCGATACCAAGGGCCTGCTTGAAAGCGAGTTGCGCGACCGCCACATCAAGTGGATCACCAACGCCAGGATCTCTTCGGTCGAGAAGGGCACGGTCCACGTCGAGGAAGTGAACGAGGATGGTTCCACCAAGGCCAGGCACGACTTGCCCTTCGGTTTCTCGATGATCCTGCCGGCCTTCCGCGGTGTGCCTGCGGTGCACGGCATCGAAGGGTTGACCAATCCGCGCGGCTTCATCCTTGCCGACAAGCACCAGCGCAACCCGACCTTCAGGAACGTCTATTCGCTGGGCGTTTGCGTCGCGATCCCGCCGGTCGGCCCGACGCCGGTGCCGGTGGGCGTGCCCAAGACCGGCTTCATGATCGAATCGATGGTTTCCGCCATCGCCCAGAACCTCAAGCGTGAACTGGCGGGCAAGGAGCCCATCGAGGAAGCGACCTGGAACGCCGTCTGCCTCGCCGACTTCGGCGATGGCGGTGTCGCCTTCGTCGCCCAACCGCAGATCCCGCCGCGCAACCTCAACTGGGCGTCCAAGGGCAAGTGGGTCCACCTCGCCAAGGTGGGCTTCGAGAAGTATTTCCTGCACAAGGTGCGGCGAGGCAAGGCGGAACCGTTCTACGAAAAGCTCACCTTGCACGTCCTCGGCATCCGCAAGTTGCGTTTCAACCAGGGAGACAAGTGATGACCCTAGATGCTGCCGTCCTGCGCTTCGCAGGCTTCGTCGTCCTCCTCAGCGTGATCCTGTCGATCTATGTGCACCCGTACTGGATCGGGCTGACGATCTTTGCCGGCCTCAACATGCTGCAGGCTTCGTTCACCGGTTTTTGTCCGGCCGCAAAGATCTTCAAGAAACTCGGCGTACGTCCCGGGAACGCGTTCAAGTAAGCGAGTATGCCGATGCGCCGCCTGTTGCCCAGCCTGCTTCCTTTGTCCTGCCTCGCGCTTCCGCTCCCGGCGGCGGCGCAGACGCTGGAGGCGGCGATTGCCGATGCGCTTGCGCATGCCCCGGCGATGGCGGAGGCGACGGCGGTCGAAGCGGCCGCAAGAGCCCGGCTCGACCGGGCCAGGGCAGAGCGCAATCCGCTGCTGCGGGTTGACGGATCGGTCGGCTTAGGCCGGATCGACAATGGCGGCTTCTTCGGCATCACCGCCGCCAACACCACGCCGCTCGCGCTGCAGGCGACAACCGAGATGCCGCTCTACGCCGGCGGCAAGATCGCGGCTGGCATCGACCAGGCGAAGGGCGGCGCCGACATCGCCCGGCTGCAGGCCGAGCAGGCGCGGCTGCAACTCGTGGTCAATGCCGTCACCGGCTATGCCGAGGTGCTTACCGCACGCAAGCTTGAGGCGCGCTTCGGCCACCTGCGGACCGAACTGACCGAAACCCAGCGACAGGCGCGGCTGCGCTACCAGGCAGGCGAGATCCCGAGTTCCGATGTGGCCCAGGCGCTTGCGCGGCTGGCCGAGGCCGAGGCCGGGCTGGCCCAGGCGCAGGGACGGCGCATATCCGCCGAGGCGGCCTTCGAGCGGCTGACCGGCAAGTCCCCCACGGACCTCGCGCCACTGCCACCCTTGCCGCCCCAGCCAGCGACGCTGGCGGAGGCGATGGGCCGCGCGAAATCGCAAAACCCTTCGCTGCGCCAGGCACAGGCGGCGGTGGGCGTCGCCCGGGCCGGGGTCCGTGCCGCCAAGGCCGATGGCTTGCCCACCGTCGGCGTCTTTGCCGAGGCCGCCCACGTCCGCGACCAGTTCTTTCCCGACTACCGCGCCGATTCCGTCGCCGTCGGCGTGAGGGGCCGCTGGACGCTTTGGGCGGGCGGCCGGGTCGCCGCGCAGACCCGCGCGGCCGATGCCGATCTTTCCGCCAGCGAGGCGCGCGAACGGCAGGCACAGCAGGCATTGGAAGGCATGGTGATCGACGCCTGGCAGGCGGTGCAGACCGCGCAGCGGATGGTCGATGCGTCAAACCTGCGCAATCAGGCGGCGGCGGAGGCCTTGCGCGGCACCAAGCTGGAAGCCCAGGTGGGTGAGAAACCGACTCTCGCGGTGCTCGATGCCGAGCGCGAGGCGATCACGGCCGAAGCCGCCATGATCGAGGCGGAAGGCATGCGGCTGGTCGCCGCCTGGCGGCTAAATGCCCTGACCGGAAGCGTGGAACCATGACGGACACCGCACTCGCTACTGCCTGCACCATCATCGAGGCCGCACGTGCCTCGGGCAGCCTTCCCATGGTGAAGACCTTCTTCGACGAGCCGACATTCACCGCCACCCATGTGGTCCACGATCCCGTTACCCGCCGCGCCGCTATCATCGATTCCGTGCTGGACTTCGACCAGGCATCCGGGCGGACCAGCCACGAGTCCGCCGATGCCCTGATCGTCTACGTGCGCGAACAGGGCCTGACCGTCGACTGGCTGCTCGAAACCCACGCCCATGCCGACCACCTCTCCGCCGCGCCCTATCTGAAGGAGCAGCTCGGCGGCACGCTGGTAATAGGGCGCGATATCGTCACCGTGCAGCACACTTTCGCCAAGGTGTTCAACGAACCCGCCAGCTTCGCCCGCGACGGATCGCAGTTCGACCGGCTGATGGACGATGGCGAGAGCTTGCAGGTGGGCGGAATTCCGGCGATCGCGCTCCACGTTCCGGGGCACACGCCGGCCTGCCTCGCCTATGTCATCGGCGATGCCGTCTTCGTCGGAGACACCGTGTTCATGCCCGACTACGGCACCGCCCGCGCCGACTTCCCCGGTGGCGATGCCCGCAGCCTGTATCGTTCGATTCGCCGCATGCTGGCCTTGCCGGGAGAGGCGCGCGTGTTCCTTTGCCACGATTACCAGGCGCCTGACCGCAAGCATTACGTCTGGGAAACGACGATCGCAGCGCAGCGCCAGGCAAACGTCCACATCCATGACAGCGTGAGCGAAGACGACTTCGTTGCCATGCGCACCGCCCGCGATGCGACGCTCGGCATGCCGCGCCTGATCCTCCCCTCGGTGCAGATCAACATGCGCGGCGGGCGGCTGCCAGAACCCGAAGACAACGGCGTCAGCTACCTCAAGCTGCCGCTCAATCTGCTCTGACATGTACGACACCTTGCACTACCTTCTGGTGGCGCTGAGCGGAGGCATTGTTGGCTTCACGCTGGGACTTGTCGGCGGCGGCGGGTCGATCCTCGCGGTGCCGCTGATGGTCTATGTCGTGGGCGTCAAGAACCCGCACCTTGCCATCGGTACCAGTGCACTTGCGGTTGCCGCCAATGCCCTTGCCGGTCTCGCCAGCCATGCCCGCAGGCGCAACGTCAACTGGCGCTGCGGCAGCTCATTCGCCGCCGCCGGCGTGATCGGGGCCTTGGCGGGCTCCTCGCTCGGCAAGGCCTTCGACGGGCAAAAGCTGTTGTTCCTCTTCGCCCTGCTCATGTTGGTTGTGGGCGTGCTGATGTACCGGGGAAGAAGCGGCGAGGGGATAGAAGGCGTCCAGTGCAACCGCGACAACCTGCCCAAGGTTCTGACCTTCGGCGCGGGCACCGGCGCGCTGTCCGGCTTCTTCGGCATCGGCGGGGGCTTCCTGATCGTACCGGCGCTGATCGCCTCCACATCCATGCCGATCCAGCGGGCCATCGGCACCTCGCTGGTCGCGGTCAGCGCTTTCGGCCTGGCGACGGCGCTGAACTATGCCTCGTCGGGCATGCTCGACTGGCCACTGGCGGGAAGTTTCATCGCCGGGGGCGTGCTGGGGAGCTTCGCCGGCACCGCCGCCTCGCACCGCCTGTCGCGCTTCAAGGGCGCGCTCAATTCGCTTTTCGCCGGCCTGATCCTTGTCGTCGCGATCTACATGATTTACCGCAGCTGGGCCGCTTTCGCCGCATAGGCAAGGAATTCAGCGGCGCTCCGTTGACCATGGTCAAGCATTCTTCCGCCGAATCCCGCTAGACCGCAGCCTGCAATTTCAATGGAGGCTCCTCGTGTCTGGGAAGGTTCTCATTTCCGCCAGCGAACTCGCGGACCTGATGCAGTCCGTACCGGTCGTACTGATCGACACCCGCGACGCCGCGCATTTCGCGGAAGCGCATATCCCCGGTGCGGTGAACATCCGTGAGGTCTTCACCTTCCTCGCCGCCTCGACCCCGGAGGGCGAGACCGAAATGACTGCCAGGTTCGCTGAAATGTTCGGAGCCGCGGGCCTTTCCGGTGCGGAAACGGCGGTGATCTACGAGCAGTCTATGAACACCGGCTTCGGCCAGTCCTGCCGCGGCTATGTCCTGCTGCGGCACCTCGGCTATCCGAAGATACGGGTGCTGCACGGCGGGTTCGACGCCTGGAAGGCAGAGCGCCTGCCGGTGTCGAACGAAGTGGTTCCACCGGAACGCAAGCAGTTTCCCCGGCAAAGCGGCGTGGCCCCCGTTCTGGTCAACCTCGAGGCGATGAAGGCGGCGCTTGCGGACAAGTCCATCGTCAAGCTGGACGTGCGCGACGTCGATGAGTGGATCGCGGAAAGCTCCTCGCCTTACGGAAAGGATTTTTGCCCCCGCAAGGGACGCATTCCGGGCGCCATCTGGATCGAATGGTACCGCATGATGAAGCCGACGCCGGCAGGGCAGATGTTCAAGTCGCGCGAGGAGATCCTTGCCGAATGCGCGACAGTTGGCATCACGCCGGACACGCCGGTGATCGTCTATTGCTTCAAGGGCGCCCGCGCCTCGAACACTTTCGTTGCGCTCGAGGAAGCGGGCGTGAAAGATGTCAGGATCTATTTCGGCTCGTGGAATGAGTGGTCGAGGGATCCCGGCCTGCCCATCGAGGAGGGGCTGCCATATGAAACACGGGTTGCGGCTTGAGCTAAACTGATTTCGAGCCGGATGGAATCATCTGGCGACTCGAAAATCGCGGTTCACCGGCCGTTTCCCCGGGTTCGTTCCTGACAAGCCAATCCAGGGACGCAAGGCAAATCGCAGGCTCGCGACCAGCAAGAACAGGATGACCGCGCTGATTGCAGCTTGTCGCGATCGCGCGTCGGAAAGCAAGCAAAACCGGCCGAAGCCGGTTGCCCGTCGCAGTAAGCCGCTTCTGGAAGAAATGTGGCTCCCCGAGTAGGATTCGAACCTACGGCCATTCGATTAACAGTCGAATGCTCTACCGCTGAGCTATCGGGGAGCGACCCTTGCGGGCAGGGGTGCGCCTATAGCAGCGCCGGACGGTTTGGCAAGCGGCGTGGCTGCGAAAATCACACCTGGAACTGTTCGGCGAAAATTCTCTCGTCGAGGCTGCTGCCGGGATCGAAAAGCAGCGTCAACTGGTGCTCGCGGGCGACAGCAATGCGTACTTCGGCGATATCGCGAACTTCCTTCTGGTCGGCTACGGCCGCGACCGGGCGTTTTTTCGGGCTCAGCACCCGGAAGGCGACCTCCGCCGAATCGGGAAGGATCGCACCGCGCCAGCGTCGGGGGCGGAAGGGGCTGATCGGGGTGAGCGCCAGCATGGCGGAGCCGAGCGGCAGAATCGGGCCATTGGCGGAGAGGTTGTAGGCGGTCGAGCCTGCCGGGGTGGAGACCAGCACGCCGTCGCAATAGAGCTCGGCCATGCGCACCTTGCCGTTGACCCGCACCTCCAGCTTGGCCGTCTGGCGGGTTTCGCGCAGGAGCGACACCTCATTGATCGCATAGAAGCTGCGCTCGGTGCCGCCATTGGTGACGGCGGTCATTTCAAGCGGCGCGACGGCGACCGGCTTGGCCCGCGCGATGCGCTCGGCAATCGAACGGCTACTCTTGGGCTTGTTCATCAGGAAGCCAACCGTGCCGTGGTTGAGGCCGTAGGCTGGTACCACGCGCCCGGCGTCAAGCATGCGGTGCAGTTCCTGCAGCATGAACCCGTCGCCGCCTAGGACGACGACCGCATCGGCCTCTTCCGCCGGCACCCACTCATGCGCATCCGCCAGGGCGGCGGCGGCAGCCTGTGCGCTGGGCACGTCGGAACTTAGCAATCCAAGGCGCATGTCTTTGCTCATCGTGGGGAGCGGATAGGGCGGCGTTGACGCTTTGGCAAAGGCTTTGCCCTACTGTGTGCAAGATGAGCGAAGAGGATCCTGGCGCTTTTGAGGCCCAGCGCGATGCACTGACCGGCTTGCCCGGTATTGATGCCGTGCGCGCGCGGATCGCCCAGTGGGAGGCTCAGGGCGCCGGCCCGAAGCTGCATGCGCTGCTGCTGGGGCTGCGGCGGTTCGATGCGCTCAACCTCGCCTATGGCGCGGCGACGGGCGATGCCGCGCTGAACGAGGTCGCCGCGAGACTCACCCGCTTTGCCGAGGACGAGCTGGAGGGCCCCTGGATCGCATCGCGCAGCGGGGGCAGCAACTTCGTTCTGGCTGCCAGCGAAGCCTGCAGCCGCGAGCGCTGGCAGGTCTTTGCCGGAGAGCTTGCCGATCTGGCCGCCGCACCGATTGCCGCGCCGGGCGGGGTTGTCCGCCTCTCACCCCGGGTCGCATTGTTGCGCGGTATCGGCAGCGAAAGCGCGGATTCGGTACTAGACCGCCTCGGCCAGACGCTCGCCGGAATGCGTCGCGGCAATTCGGCCCGCATCGCCTGGGCCGATGGCGAATCGACCCGCCCGGGCCGAACCGCAGCCGAGCTTGAAGCAGACCTGCTGCAGGCCATCGACCGCGACGAGATCGAAGTCGTGTACCAGCCCCAGTTCGCGCTGGCGGACGACAGCCTTTCCGGCGCCGAAGCTCTCGCGCGATGGAACCACCCGGCGGTCGGCCGCATCGGCGCGGCCACCCTGTTCGCCATGGCCGAACGCACCGATCACGTTGCCCCGCTTTCGCGCCATATCGCCATGCTGGCACTGGCCGGAGCGCGGGAGCTGCCCGGCGACCTGCGCCTGTCGCTCAATGTCACGGCGATTGAACTGGCGTCGGAAACCTATGCGCAGGAGCTCATGGGCATCGTGCGAGGAAGCCATTTTCCGCCGGAGCGGCTGACGCTGGAAGTGACGGAACAGGCGCTGGTCACCGATATCCAGCTTGCCGCGCGGGAGCTCGGCCGGCTGAGCGGGCAGGGGATCAAGGTGGCGCTCGACGATTTCGGCGCGGGCTTCTGCAACTTCCGTTACCTGAAGCTGCTGCCGCTCCATTACCTCAAGCTCGACCGGTCGATGATCGAGGGGGTGGCGCACGATTCGCGCGATCTTGCCGTGCTGCGGGGCATTGTCGCCATGGCCAAGGCGCTCGACCTCGAAGTGGTGGTAGAGGGCGTCGAGACCGAGGACCAGCGCAGGATCGCCGCCGAAGAGGGCTGCGGCTTCTATCAGGGCTTCCTGCGGGCCCAACCGATGCGGGTGGACGAATTCGCGGGACTTGCCTGACACAGCCAGTGATGGAATGTTCCGGCCGATAACAGCCGGAGAGGAATTGCCGTGGATGACGTCGAGGAAATCAAGAAGCTCAAGGCCCGCTATTTCCGGGCGCTCGATTCGCAGGACTGGGAGCTTTACGAATCGATCTTTGCCGAGGACTGCGTGGTCGATCTGACCCGCGCCGGGGGCGAGAAGTTCGAAGGCCGCCCGGCCTTCATGGCCTATGCAACCAACATGCCGCTGCTGCAGAGCGTCCACCACGGCCACATGCCGGAGATCGACCTGACCAGCGAGACGACCGCAGCCGGTGTCTGGGTGTTGGAAGACTACAACATCTGGAACGACGGCACCCAGAACCACGGCTGGGGGCACTATCTGGAAACCTACGTCAAGAAAGATGGCCGCTGGTGGATCAAGACCATGGCGCTGTCCTATTTGAGGATCGAGCAGCCGACGGAGAAGCCGGCCATGGTCGCGGGGCCCGAGGGCAGGGCGCACCTGCGGGGGTTGAGGCCGGCGGGTTAAACCCGCCGTCGCGGTGCCGAATTACGCGTCGATCAGTTCCGGATCCAGCTCGCCCGCCCGGTTCTGGATGAACATGAACCTGTGCTCTGGATTGCGCCCCATCAACCGGTCGACCAGGTCCTTCACCTGGGCCCGGCCTTCGTATTCCGGCGGCAGGGTGATCCGCAGAAGCCCGCGGGTCTTCGGGTCCATTGTCGTCTCGCGCAATTGCTGCGGGTTCATCTCGCCCAGGCCCTTGAACCGGCCGACTTCCACCTTCTTGCCCTTGAACGTGGTCGCTTCCAGTTCAGCCCGGTGCGCATCGTCGCGGGCATACGCGCTCTGGGTGCCGGCGGTAAGGCGGTAGAGCGGGGGTTGCGCGAGGTAGAGGTGGCCGCGGCGGACGACTTCCGGCATTTCCTGGAAGAAGAAGGTCATCAACAGGGTGGCAATGTGGGCGCCGTCAACGTCGGCGTCGGTCATGATGATCACGCGGTCATACCGCAGCAAGTCCGGGTTGCAGTCCTTGCGAAAGCCGCAGCCGAGCGCGAGCGCGAGGTCGGCGATCTCCTGATTGGCGCGGATCTTGTCCGCGCTGGCGCTCGCGACGTTCAATATCTTGCCGCGGATCGGCAGGATCGCCTGGGTCTTGCGGTCGCGCGCCTGCTTGGCGCTGCCGCCTGCCGAATCGCCCTCGACGATGAACAGCTCGGTCTCGGCATCGCCCTCGCCGGAACAATCCGTGAGCTTGCCGGGGAGGCGCAGCTTGCGGGCATTGGTCGCGGTCTTGCGCTTGACCTCGCGCTCGGCCTTCCTCGCAAGCCGCTCTTCCATCCGCTCGACCACGTGGCCGAGCAGCGCCTTGCCGCGCTCCATGTTGTCGGCGAGGAAGTGGTCGAAGTGGTCGCGCACCGCGTTTTCGACGAGGCGCGCGGCCTCGGGAGAGGTCAGGCGATCCTTTGTCTGGCTCTGGAACTGCGGGTCGCGCACGAAGACCGAGAGCATCAGCTCGCAGCCGACGACGACGTCTTCCGGGGCGATGTCCTTGGCCTTCTTGAGGCCGACCAGTTCGCCGAAAGCGCGGATGCCCTTGACCAGCGCGGCGCGCAGGCCCTGCTCGTGGGTACCGCCGTCGGGGGTGGGGATGGTGTTGCAGTAATAGCTGTAGGAGCCGTCCGACCACAGCGGCCAGGCGACGGCCCATTCGGCGCGGCCCTGCTGCACCCCCGCCTCATTGGCGGGAAAGTCCTGCGATCCGGAGAAGAACTGGGTGGTGACGCATTCGCGCGTGCCGAGCTGTTCGGTCAGGTGGTCGGCAAGTCCTCCGGGGAACTGGAACACGGCCTCTGCGGGCACCTCCTCGCTGGCGAGCGAGGGGGCGCATTTCCAGCGGATTTCCACCCCGGCGAAGAGATAGGCCTTGGAACGGACCAGCTTGAACAGCCGCGCCGGCTTGAATTTTGCATCCTCGCCGAAGATTTCCGGATCGGGCACGAAGATGACGGTGGTGCCGCGGCGGTTGGGCGTCGGGCCGAGCTTCTGCAGCGGGCCCAGCGGCAGGCCGCGAGCGAATTCCTGGGCGAACAGCTCCTTGTTGCGGGCGACTTCGACGCGCGTCTTCTCCGAAAGCGCGTTGACCACGCTGACGCCGACGCCGTGCAGCCCGCCCGAAGTGGCATAGGCCTTGCCGGAGAACTTGCCGCCGGAGTGCAGCGTTGTGAGGATCACTTCCAGCGCGGACTTGCCGGGAAACTTGGGATGCTCGTCCACCGGAATGCCGCGGCCGTTGTCCGAGATGGAGAGCCGGTTGCCCTCTTCCAGCGTCACTTCGATGCGGTTGGCGTGGCCGGCAACCGCCTCGTCCATGGCATTGTCGAGAACTTCGGCGGCGAGGTGGTGCAGCGCGCGTTCGTCGGTGCCGCCCACGTACATGCCCGGGCGGCGGCGGACAGGCTCGAGGCCTTCCAGTACCTCGATCGCGGAGCCATCGTAGGCCTCCCCGACCGAGGACGAGGAGTTGGATTCAAAGAGATCGTGCGAATTATCGTGGGCCATTGCGGAACGGCTATAGAACACCGCGATTCCGCGGCGCAAGCAGGGGGCTTGTGGTTGTCCTCAGTCCCCGCCGAACTGCGCGGGCGCCTCGCTCACCACATCGACGCCGCCGGCGCGGACCTGGCGCACTTCAAGCGCCCGTTCGATCACGCCCGTGCCGGTAAAGCGAAACGCGCCATCCACGCCGACGAAGCCGCCGCGATCGAACATGCGGGCCGTCGGGAAGGTCGTTCCCGGGCGCCATTCGCGGGCGATGCGCAGGGTCAGCAGCACGGAATCGTAGCCGAGCGTCGAGATGCGGTATGGCTGGGCGCCGAAGCGGGCGCGATAGCTATCGGCGAACTGGCGGTAGCGTCCGTCGGACACCGCCGAGAACCATGCACCGCGCAAGGCCGGGCTGGTCACTACGGCTGCGTCTCCGCTCCACAGTTCGGTGCCGAGGATGCGGGTGGCATCGCCCGGCGCCTTGAGCAGCGGGCCCGCCTGGGCCGAGAGGCGGCCGCCGTCGGCGATCAGCACGGCATCGTAGCCGCCCTTGGCCTTGAGCCGGCGAGCGGCGCCGGTGACGGAGGCGGCGCTGCGGTCATAGCTTTCCATGGCCACCAGCGTGCCGCCTTCGTCGCGCACGGCGGCAGCAAGCGCCGCCGAGGCCCGCTGGCCGTATTCGCCCACCGGGGCAAGGCCGGCAAAGCGGCTGAGCCCCTGCGAGCGGGCATAGGAAACCGTCCGTTCCACCGAGGCGCTGGGCAGCATGCCCATGATGAACACGTCGCGTCCGGCGCGCGAGGCGTCGTTCGAATAGGAAATCACCGGCACGCGGGCATTGCGGGCCGTGGCGATGACGGCCGGGATGTCTTCCGATAGCAGCGGGCCGAGGATCAGCTTGTTGCCATCGGCGACGGCCTTGGTCGCGGCGGCGGCGGCGCCCGGTGCGGTGTCATAGGTGGTGATGCGCAGGTTCGCGGCATTGCTGTCGAGCAGGGCCTTGGTCGTCGCATTGGCGATCGACTGGCCGACCGCGGCATTCGGCCCGGTCATCGGCACCAGCAGGGCGACGCGATGGCGCATCTGGTCCACCGGCAGGGTATTCGCGTTCGGCGGCGGCGGCGGGGGAGGCGGCGGCGGCGTTACCGGGCCTTTGGGCGCGCTCTGGCAGGCGGCGAGCAGTGCGGCCGTGGCGACTGCGATCAGCTTGCGGCGATCGATTTTGCGGTTGAACATTGCTTGCCGGTTCCTGCCCTGGTGGTCCATGATATCGCGCATGGAGAACTGTTTGTCGCCCGGCCTGTACATTGTCGCCACCCCGATTGGCAATCTCGGCGACATTACCCTTCGGGCGGTGGAGACATTGCGTGGCGTATCCGCGATAGCCTGCGAGGACACGCGGGTGACCGGCAAGCTTTTGAAGCATCTGGGAATCAAGCAGCGCCTGATCCGCTACGACGATCACTCAGGCGAGGGGGGCAGGGCGAAGCTGCTGGCGTTGATGCAGGAGGAGCCGGTGGCTTTGGTCAGCGATGCGGGCACGCCGTTGATCTCCGATCCGGGTTATCGCCTGGTTCGCGAGGCGCGCAAGCTTGGCATCGCGGTGACGAGCCTGCCAGGGGCAAGCGCGGCGATCACCGCGATCACCTTGTCGGGCCTACCGAGCGACCGCTTTCTGTTCGCCGGGTTTCTGCCCAGCAAGCAGAAGGCGCGCGAAGATGCGCTGCGGGAGCTTGCCGGAGTCCCTGCGACGCTGGTGTTCTATGAGACAGGCCCGCGCCTCGTCGCCTCGCTGGAGGCGCTGGGGCAGGTCCTGCCGGACAGGGAAGTGGCCGTCGCCCGCGAACTTACCAAACTCTTCGAGGAATGCCGCACGGGGGCCACGGAAGAATTGGCGGCGCATTACGCGGAGCATCCGCCAAAGGGCGAAATCGTCCTGCTGGTGGGGCCGCCGGGTGAGCAGTCGCTTGACGACGTGGATATCGATGCTCTGCTGCGCGAGGAACTTTTTAGGGCCAAGCCCTCGCAAGCCGCAGGGGCAGTGGCGAAGGCGACGGGGCTGGACCGCAAGGAGCTTTACGCCCGGGCGCTCGCGCTGAAATGAGCACCCGCGCCGAACGCGAGGCCCGCGGACGCCGCGGAGAGGCGCTGGCGGCCTGGTACCTGCGGCTGAAGGGCTGGCGAATACTCGCCCGGCGGCTCAAGACTTCGCGCGGCGAGATCGACCTGATCGCGAGGCGCGGCAGGCTGGTCGCTTTCGTCGAGGTGAAGTGGCGTGCCACGGTGCACGAGCGCGACCGGGCCATCGATCACTACCGCTTGCGCCGCGTAGTCGATGCCGCCGAGGCAGTGGCGCATCGCTACGTCGGCCAGGGCGACGTCATGCGGGTGGACGTGCTGCTGCTTGCGCCGGGCCGCCTTCCACGCCACATCGTCAATGCAACTTTGGGTTAGGGAGCCGCATGAGCCTTCGCGTCGCAGTCCAGATGGATCCGCTGGAGAACATCAACATCAATGGCGATTCCAGCTTTTACCTGATGCTGGCTGCACAGGCGCGTGGGCACAGCCTGTTTCATTATGACGTGCGGACCTTGGCGCTGGACGAGGGACGGTTGACGGCATGGGCTGCTCCGGTGACGGTACAGCGCGTCTCCGGCGATCACTACACCATGGGCGAGCACCGCAAGATCGACCTCGTAGCGGATGTAGACGTCGTCCTGATGCGGCAGGACCCGCCCTTTGACCTCGGCTACATTACCGGAACCCACCTGCTGGAGCGGCTCAAGGGCCAGACGCTGGTGGTCAACGACCCGGCCAGCGTTCGCAATGCGCCGGAAAAGGTCATGGTGCTGGACTACGCCCGATTCATGCCGCCCACTTTGGTGGCCCGCCGCATCGAGGATGTGCGCGAGTTCCATGCGCGCCATCCCGGGGACCTGGTGATCAAGCCGCTGCACGGCAACGGCGGCAAGGCGGTGTTCCGCATCCCCGCAGATGGCAGCAACCTGGGCGCGCTGGTCGAGATGTTCCACCAGGCCTGGGTCGAGCCTTTCATGGTCCAGCCGTTCCTCCCCGACGTGGCGCTGGGCGACAAGCGGATCGTGCTTGTCGATGGCGAGGTGGCGGGGGCGATCAACCGGCGGCCGGGCGAGGGCGAGTTTCGGAGCAACCTTGCGGTCGGCGGCTCCGCTGAAGCCACCGAGTTGACCGCCCGCGAGGAGGAAATCTGCGCCGCCATGGGGCCGGAACTGAAGGCGCGCGGCCTTGTCTTCGTCGGGATCGACGTGATCGGCGGCAAGTGGCTTACGGAAATCAACGTGACCTCGCCGACAGGGATCGTCGCCATCGACCGGTTCAACCGCAGCGACACCGGAGGCCGTATCTGGGATGCGATCGAGATCCGGCACCTGGCCATGGGCGCCTGAGGGTAACCGCAACAATGAAGATGCCGAGTTCATCGGGAATTGCGGCAACCTGGTCGGCAACCCTCACACCGCCTCGGAGCCGCCCGCAGAACAGGCTGCCGCCGGCGAAGTCACACGGGCCGAAGCCCAAGTAGCCCTGCGCATGATACGGGCCAATGCGGGGAAGTCGGGGGTTGATCCGGCCGCTCGGACGCGATCGCCCCAGCGAACGCGTCCGAGCGGCCGGATCAACCCACGTCGAAGCTGAAGTCCACCATGATCTCGCCAGAGATCGCCTCCAGCGCTTCCTGCACCTGTTCGGCGGTCACGCCCTGTGGCAGGGTAATGTGGGCCTTGGCCCTGAACAGCAGGCCGCCGGACCAGGCCTCGGCCTCGGTGCCGGAAGAGAAGTCCTCGATGTTAGCGCCGAGCTGAGCCAGCACGCCCGTCACTTCGCGCACGATGCCGGGCCGGTCCTGGCCGACCAGTTCGATGGACAGCGCGCGGCCCTTGGCGGGCAATTCCTCGCCGGCGAAGACAATGCTGACCTGAAGCCCGCTGGCATCGACCTTGCGCACCGCTTGTTCCAGCGCCGCAAGCTGGCCTTCGGGCACGTCGGCCAGCACCGAGCCGACGAATTTGCCGCCCAGTCGCGACAGGTGGCTTTCCAGCCAGTTGCCGCCGGTTTCGTGCACGGCGGCGGCGAGGGCTTGGGTGAGGCCGGGGCGGTCGCTGCCCAGAACTGTGAGAATGATGCGCGTGGTCATGGCTTTGTCTTGCCATAGAGCGCGCCCGGCGTCACCACTTGGGCAAAACATGGGAGAGAATTGATGGCGGACCGTCGCGTGGCCTTGATTCATCAGGCAGGCCAGTTCTGCAATCCGGGGGTGGCGCGCCGGCTTGCCCGGTCCGGGCACGACCTTGTGCTGCATGCGCCGCGCCCGGGCATGGTCGAGGAACTGGAGAGGCTGGGCGCTGCGCTGGAAGTTATCGCTGCCGACGAGAAGACACAGCACGAATGGAGTTGCAGGCCGGAAGGCGCGAAATTGCTGGTCGAGCGTGCGCTGACGCGCTTCGGCCGGATCGATGCGGCCGCCCTGTTGCCGCCGCGAGGGTGGTATCCGGGCTCGATCCGGGGGCGGCTGCTCGATGCGCCCGTGGAGCACATCGAGGCGATCGGGGGCTATTTCGAGACCACGGCCCATATGCTGCGCGCGGTGATCCCGGCCATGCAGCAGGGCGGCGGTGGGCAGATCCTCGTCTACACGAGCGACTCCGGCGCGCGGCCGGAAGCAGGCTGGTGCCTCTATGGATCTGCGCGGGCAGGCCAGAACTTCCTGATCCAGGCCGTGGCGCTGGAGCATGCGGCGGACGGCATCTGCATCAATGCCCTGGGATCGAAGAACGCGATATCCGCAGGTTTTCCGGGAGCCCCTGAGGGCGCGGCGGCCGACGATAAGGTAATTCCGGGGGAGTGGTCCAGGCACCTCGTCGCGGAAACGCCGCTCGGGCGGCTCGGCACGATGGAGGAACTGGCCTCTTTCGCGACGGTGCTGCTGGACGGCAGCAACCGGTTCCAGACGGCACAATACTTTTCTTTTTCCGGGGGTTGGTGCACATCGGGAGCAAGCATCGCCGCGCCGGCTGCCGATGAGAGGTGAAACGTGAACGTTAGAAGGCTCGTTCCAGTTTGTGCTTGCGCCTCACTGCTGGCGGGCTCGGCCCAGCTTCATGCCGCCGGCGCACCCGTGCGCGCGACCGTGGCGAACCCTGCCGTTCGCCTTTGGTACGAAAGTACCGGACGCCTGTCCGACAACATCGCGCCGCCGCGGGATTTCACGCTGTGGAATGTCATTATCGGCGAAGGCTCGGCAGAAGAACCCGCCAACGATGCGCTGTTCACTGTCGAGGTGCGTACCCAAGGCCAGCAAAACGTCTCCCTGCCGCTGACTCTGTCGGCCACCGATGCCAAGGGCAAGGTGCTGGCGACCCGGCCCCTGCGCGGGGTCCTGACCAGCGATGCCGGACGGATGACGGCGGCTCTATGGGTGCGGGAGGTTGGGTGCGCCGGCGCGGTGGCCTTCGTCGCGCAGATGGGGGCCAGCAGGCAGACCACCCGGCTGAACTTCGACTGCGGGGAGTGAGCGCTCAGGCCTGCTCGCGCGGGTGGGCGTTGCGGTAGACGTCGAGCAGCACGGCCGCGTCCACCTTGGTGTAGATCTGGGTCGATCCCAGGCTTGCGTGGCCGAGCAGTTCCTGCAGCGAACGCAGGTCCGCCCCGGCGCCCAGCAGGTGCGTGGCGAAGCTGTGGCGCAATGCATGAGGCGTGGCCGTGCTCGGCAGACCTAGGGCAATGCGGGCGCGGGCCATGGCCTTCTGGACCATGCCTTGCGACAGCGGCCCGCCCTTGGCACCGCGAAACAGCGGCGTGTCTCGCGAAATCGGCCATGGGCACTTGGCGGCATAGTCGGCAACGCCATCGCGCACGATCGGCAGCACCGGCACGACCCGTTGCTTGCCGCCCTTGCCGGTGACCTGCAGCACTTCGCCGAGCGGCAATGCCGCGCCCGTCAGCGAGAGTGCCTCGGCAATGCGCAGGCCCGCGCCGTAGAGCAGCAGCAGTACGGATCGATCGCGCGCGCCGATCCATTCCTCGTTGGCGTCTTCCTCGACCGTGGCGGCGAGGTGCACGGCCTCGTCCGGCGTGACCGGGCGCGGCAGGCCCTTCTTGATTCGCGGTCCGCGCATGCGGGGACGGGCGGCATCCAAGTGCCCAGCCTGCTCGCGGGCGAAAGCGATGAAGCCCTTGAGGGCGGAGAGCTCGCGCGCGGCCGAGACATTGCCGATGCCATCCGCCCGTCGCCGCGCCAGCTGGGCGCGCAGTGCAGGGGCATCGAGCCGGGCCAGCGCATGCCAGTCCATTTCGCCCAGTTCGTCGAGCAATCTCGCCGCCGTCGCCACATAGGCACGAACGGTATGCGGGCTGCGGCGGCGGCCATGGGCGAGGTATTGCCCCCAGGCTTCCAGCATGTCGGCGCGCATCAGGCGGCGACCAGCGAGGCCGGCACCAGTTCGCCCAGCAGCGCGTCGAGCAGCGGCATGCCGGTTTCCGTCACGCCTATCCGACCGTCGTGCCGCCAGGTCAGGGTCTGGCTTGCGTAGAAGGCGAACTTGTCGGCATCGATCAGCGCCATTTCCGGTATGCCGAAGCGTCGCGACATGGCGGCAAGGTCTATGCCCTCGGCAAGGCGCAGGCCCATCAGCAACGCTTCGGAAGCCTGCGTTGTGCGTGTGAGCTTCAGCTCCTCGGCGATGCCGTCGCCCTGTCGTTCGATGGCGTTGAGCCAGTTTTCCGGCTTGCGGTGGCGCAGGGTCGCCTTGCCGCCGCGCCTGCCATGCGCGCCGGGGCCGATGCCGAGATAGTCCTGATAGCGCCAGTAGGCCAGGTTATGGCGGCTCTCCTCGCCCGGGCGGGCGTGGTTGCTGACTTCGTAGGCCGGGAGGCCCGCGGCGGCTGTGAATTCGCGGGTGAGGTCGAACAGGTCTGCCGCCGCCTCGTCGTCCAGAGGTTCGAGCGCGCCGTTGCGGACATCGGTGGCGAAGCGGGTGCCGGGCTCGATGGTCAACTGGTAGAGCGAGAGGTGGCCGGTGCCGAAGGACAGCGCGCGTTCGAGTTCGCCCTTCCATAGCGACTGCGTCTGGCCGGGCAGGGCATAGATCAGGTCGAAGCTCACCCGGCCAAAATGCCGCTGCGCCACGTCCAGTGCGGCGAGGCCTTCAGCGGCATTGTGAAGTCTGCCCAGCATGCGCAGCGCCGCATCATCCAGCGATTGCAGGCCAAGCGAAACGCGGTTGATCCCGGCGGAGGCCAGCGCGGCGAACCTCGCGGCTTCGACAGAGGAGGGGTTGGCCTCCAGCGTGATCTCGATGCCGGGCGCGAAGCCCCAGTACTGCTCCGCCTGCGCAAGCAGCGCCTCGACCAGCGCCGGCTCCATCAGCGATGGCGTGCCTCCGCCGAAGAAAATCGAATCGAGCCGTTCCCCCGGGGCCTGCTCCGCCTCGCGCTGCATGTCCTTCAACAGGGCTTGCCGCCAGACGGACTGGTCGACAGCATCGCGGACATGGCTATTGAAATCGCAGTAGGGACACTTCGCGAGGCAAAACGGCCAGTGGATATAGAGAGCCCGGGCCATGGACAAAGTAGCAGGGGCCTCGGCCTGCCAAGTCAAGCGGTTTGGCCCGGTTTTGCCCCGATTTGTCCACTGCCACCGGCGGAAATCAGCCGAACTGTGCGGCCACCAGCTTGGCGAAGGCATCGGCGCGGTGGCTGATGCGGTGTTTTTCCTCGGGATCGATTTCGGCGAAGGTTTGCGCGGAGCCTGCGGCGACGAACACTGGGTCATAGCCGAAACCCAGTTCGCCCCGCGGGGGCCAGGTGAGGGAGCCCTCGACGCGGCCCTCGTAAACGGCGCTCTCCCCGTCGGGCCAGGCGATGGCGAGCACGCAGGCGAAATGGGCGCTGCGGTCGACGTCGGCGCCCATGTCGCAGAGCATGCCCTCGACCTTGCCCATGGCCATGTACCAGTCGCGGCCCGAGGGTCCCTCGAACCACTGCCGCTCGGCCCAGTCGGCGGTGTAGACGCCGGGCCTGCCGCCCAGCGCATCGACGCACAGACCGGAGTCATCGGCAAGGGCGGGGATCTGCGAGGCCTCGGCAGCGGCGCGGGCCTTGATCAGGGCGTTCTCGACGAAGGTCTTGCCGGTCTCCGCCGGCTCCGGCAGGCCGAGGGCGCCGGCGGAAATGCACTCGACGCCATGGGGTGCGAGCAGGGCGGCAATTTCCTTCAGCTTGCCCGCGTTGTGCGTGGCAATGACCAGCTTGCCGCCCAGCCTTGGCATTACTTCCCCACCGCCGCGGCCTGCGCCGCGAAGATGCGGTCGCAACCGATGCGGGCGAGGCGCAGGAGGCGCAGCAGGCCTTCCTCGTCATAGGGCGCGCCTTCCGCCGTAGCCTGGACTTCCGCCATCTGGCCGCCCTCGATCAGCACGAAATTGGCGTCGGCATCGGCGGCGCTGTCTTCGTCGTAGTCGAGGTCGAGCACCGGGGTGCCCTGGTAGATGCCGCAGCTTACCGCCGCGACCTTCCTGGTCAGCGGATCTTCCGTAATCGCGCCGGAAGCCATCAGCTTGTCCACCGCGATACGCAGCGCCACCCAGGCGCCGGAAATCGAGGCGGTGCGAGTGCCGCCGTCGGCCTGGATGACGTCGCAATCGAGCACGATTTGCCGCTCGCCCAGCTTCTTCATGTCGCAGACGGCGCGCAGGGATCGGCCGATCAGGCGCTGGATTTCCTGGGTGCGGCCGCTCTGCTTGCCCTTGGCCGCCTCGCGGCTACCGCGGGTGTGGGTGGCGCGCGGGAGCATCGAGTATTCGCCGGTCACCCAGCCTTCGCCCTTGCCGCGCAGGAACGGCGGCACCTTTTCCTCGACCGAGGCGGTGCACAGCACCTTGGTGTTGCCGAAGGAGACCAGCACTGAGCCCTCTGCGTGCATGGTGAAATGGGTGTCGAAGCTGATTGCGCGCATCTCGTCGGGCGCGCGGCCGGAAGGTCGCATGTCTGTCCTTTCAATTGAATTGGGCGCGCCCTATCCTCTGGGCATGGCTCTGACAATGGGAGGAGGACCGGTGAAGCGCTTTGTGGCATTGAGCGTTGCGGCCCTGCTGAGCGCTTGCACGCCCGCACCCAAGGGAGACGCATTGGCGGCACCGGACCACGGGCCCGGGTTCGGCGAGGACTGGAGCGTGACCTTCGATCTCAACAGCTGGGGCCGCCCGATGGCGCACTGGCTGGTGAAGGGGGATAGGACGGCGGAGCTCTGGCGCGCATCGGGGATGAGCGACAACTTCAACGATTACGTGGTCGAAAAGTTTCATGCGCGCATGGATGTGACGGCCATGGCCAAGTTCGTGGAAGTGTCCGACCCGCTGAAGGAAGCGACGCGCGGCGAGGTGAAGTGCGAGACCACGGTGACCGACATGCCCTATGGCGCGATCGTCTGGCGCAGTGGCAATGAGGAGCAGCGCTATTCGTTCAACTTTGGTTGCACCTCGCCGCAGGCCAATGCGGTGTATGACCGCCTGGCCAAGGCGCAGGAGGTGGTGCAGAAGCTGGCGCAGGTCGATGCGGAGCCCTATGCTATAGAGCGTATTGGGAGACACTGACTCGATCAAGCCTATGCCCACCCCACCGATCACCGAACTGACCAGCCGAGCCCGCGCGATCTTCCGCCTGGTGGTGGAAGGCTATCTTGCATCCGGCCAGCCCGTCGGCTCCAAGGCGCTGGCGGGGGCGGGGGGCGTCAAACTCTCTTCCGCGTCGATCCGAAGCGTGCTGCACGAGCTGGAACTGCTCGGGCTGCTTGGCCATCCGCACACCAGCGCCGGGCGGCTGCCGACCGAGGCGGGGCTCAGGCTGTTCGTCGACGGCATCATGCAGGTGGTGGAGCCAACGCCCGAGGAGCGCTCGGCGATCGAGCGGCGGTTGTCCGAGCCGGGGCCGATAGAGGCGGCGTTGGAGGCGACCAGTGCCTTGTTGTCCAGCCTGACCGCGGGCGCGGGAGTCGTCATGGTGCCGCGAAGGGAACCCCGGCTTTCGCAACTGACGTTGGTGCCGCTCTCACCGGGAAGGGCGCTGGCGGTGCTGGTGGGCGAGGACGGGGCGGTAGAGAACCGCGTGGTCGCATTGCCTGCGACCCTCAGGCCCGGCGCGCTGGAGGAAGCTTCGAACTACATCACCGCTCGCCTGGCCGGGCGCACCCTGGCCGAGGCGGCGAAGGCCATGCGGGCCGAAATCGCCTCAGGCCAGTCCGCGCTAGACGCTGCATCGAGCGATCTTGTCGAGCGTGGCCTTGCCGTGTGGAGCGAGGACGCGGCCCGCCGCCCGGTGCTGATCGTGCGCGGGCAGGCGAACCTCCTGGACGAGAGCGTGCTGACCGATCTCGAACGCGTCCGCCTGCTGCTCGACGACCTCGAGAACAAGCAAAGCGTCGCCGAATTGCTCGACCTCGCCCGCGAGGCGGAGGCCACCCGCATCTTCATCGGTTCCGAGAACCGGCTCTTTGCGCTTTCCGGCTCATCGGTCATCGCTTCGCCCTATCGTGACCGCGATGGGCGCGTGGTCGGCGTGGTGGGGGTTATCGGGCCGACGCGGTTGAATTATGCGCGCGTCGTCCCCATGGTGGATTTCACCGCCCAGTCGCTGGGCAAACTCATCGGATAAGCAGGGTTTTTTTACGTGATGAATGACGACGACAAGCCGCAGGTCGATCCGGCGGTGGCCAAGGAACTCGACGGCGTGCCGGAAGACCTTATCGACCTCGACCAGGCAGGTGACGCACTGGACGATGCCCTGGCCATGTTGAAGAACGACCTCGAAGCCGCACGCCAGGACATTCTCTACGCCAAGGCGGAAACCCAGAACGTCCGCCGCCGTCTCGAAAAGGACGTGGCCGACGCGCGCGCCTATGCCGCCACCGGCTTTGCCCGCGACATTCTTTCCGTTTCCGACAACCTTGCCCGCGCGCTGGATTCGATTTCCGCCGAACTGCGCGAGGATGACCGGCTCAAGGCCCTGGTTGCCGGCATCGAGGCCACCGCGCGCGAGATCGACAAGGTCTTCGCCGCCCACGGCATCAGCCGCATCGCCGCCACCGGCCTGCCGCTCGATCCCAACCAGCACCAGGCCATGCTGGAAGTGCCCAGCGCCGATGCGGAACCGGGGACGGTCGTGCAGGAGCTGCAGGCGGGCTACATGATCAAGGATCGGCTGCTGCGGCCGGCGATGGTGGCGGTGGCGAAGAAGCCGGACTAGATTCCGGCTTTCCAACCCGCTCCAATTGTTGCAACACCTCTGTCGAAATTTCGGCAGGAGCAATACATGGAACTGAACGGCAAGGTCGCTTTCATCACGGGCGGTGGTGGCGGGATCGGCGAGGGCATGGCCGAGGCCTTTGTCGAGAAGGGCATGCGCGTCGTCATTGCCGATATCGACATGGACAAGGCGCAGGCCGTGGCCAAGCGGTTCGGCGAAGCGGCCATGGCGGTCGAGCTCGATGTCACCTCGCTGCACAGCTGGGCCCTGGCGCGCGAGCGGGCGCTGGCGCATTTCGGCGAGGTCGATGTGTTGTGCAACAATGCCGGCATCTCGATCAAATGGCAGCCGCTGGTCGATCTCGATCCCGAGCTGTTCGACAAGACCGTGGCGATCAACCTCAAGGGCGTGTTCAACGGGGTGAAGACCTTCGGGCATGACCTGATGGCGAAAAAGAGCGGGCACATCGTCAACACCTCCTCGCTCAACGGCCTGCTCTCGATGGGCAGCATGGGCCCCTATGCGGCAAGCAAGTTCGCGGTGACGGCGCTGACCAAGGCCCTGCGCGACGAGATGGCGCCGCATGGCGTCGGCGTCTCGGCCGTCTATCCGGGGCTGACCCGCAGCTACATGTCGATGGACATCAGCAAGGCGAACGAGGCGCACATGCAATCGATGCAGATGATGGAGCCGGTCTGGCTGGGTCGTGCGGTCGTGCGTGCCATCGAAAACAACGAGCCGCACATCATCACACACCCCAGTTCGAAGACCTCGCTGGAAGCCTGGCAGGCTGAAATCCTGAGCGCTTTCGGCGAGCCTGCGCAGCCCGGCTACCAGGGCTGAGCGGCTGCATTATTGCGGCAACCGGATGAGCCGGAGGGAACCCGGCTCGTCCGGCCGCATTCGACTCCATTGTGAGAAATGGAGTTCCGACAATGCGAAGGACCATGATTGCAACGGCGCTTGCAGGCGCAATGGCATTGGGCGGCTGCGCGCATAACTATGCGGGTGAGGGCGCGGCGGCCGGTGCCGCGGGCGGCGCCATCATTGGCGGTGCCACCGGCGGTGACGTGCTGGAAGGTGCTGCCATCGGTGCGGGCGTTGGCGCGGTCGCCGGTGCGCTGATCAAGAAGAACGGCCGCTGCTATCGCCGGGATCCCAATGGACACGAATACCGGGTGCGCTGCTAGCCTTCATAGGCAGACTCGTCGCTTTCGATCATCGCGCAGCTCCGAACGGCAGGATCGCCCGGTATGCGGCCAGCGACGGCGCGCCCGGAATGTCCACTCCCATCGATAGCAGGAAGGCATGCCGCACGATTTCGGCCTGCTGTTCGATGCCATAGCGATCCAGCGTCCATCCGGGCCTGACCGCGTAATCGTAGCGCCGCGAGAAGCTGCGGCAGAGCGGCAGGTACCACTTGCCGCGCCGCTGGGCCTGCCAGACGTGCGTCATCTCATGGATGAACAGGCCCTGGAGTTCAATTTCCGCCTCGGCAAGATCATCGCGCCAGTGCGGTGAGCGCGGATGGAAGTGTACATGCCCGCAAGGCGCCATCAGCACGCCGCGGGGCTGGAAGGGGAACCAGCGGCGGCGCTTCAGCAATACTCCGGTCGTATCGATGGCCCCGCCGAAAACCGAATGCACAAGCGCCTTCTCCCCCTGGGTGAGGTTTCGCTCCCCTCCCGGCGCGCAGCTTTCCTGGCTCAGTGCATACCCTCCATGCTGCCGCCCGACCCCGCCGTCTCGATCTTCAGCGGCCCGGTGAGCTTGTCGCCGTCGGCGAAAGTCAGGGTCATCTGCGTGGTGCCGCCCGGCTGCAACTTGTCCTGAATATCGAAGACCATGACGTGCAGCTTGCCCGGTTCGAAGGTGATGCTGGTGCCCGGCGCGATCTCGACGCGGTCGACGCTGGTCATCTTGTCGTCGGCGGTATGGTGCATGTCGGCCTTGCCCGTGCCCTCGATGGAGATCGCCGCCAGCACCGCGGTCGCCCCGCGCGAGTTGTCGAGCATGAAATAGGCCGCCCCCGGCGAGCCCTTCAGCACCGGCAGGACAAGTCTTCCGCCTTCCAGTTTCAGCCCGTGGCCCGCGTCCGACGCCTGCGCCGAAGCGCTTGGTGATGCGGAGGAAACAGCCGGTGCCTGCTGTTCGTGCTTGTTGCAGGCGGCAAGGGCGAGGGCTGCTGTCAGGCCGAGGATGGCGGCAAGTCTCATGGCCGGGCTGTTCCTTTTCGGGTCGATGGAAATTGGCACAGTCAATTCTTGCCCCGGCTAATGCCCGATTGGTCTTGTGCCAAGTAAAACCGCACCTATATCGCGCCCGTCATTGGAGCTGCCGGACGGTCCTGCCGCATGCGTGGGGGGCAAATGGGCGGCGTCACACAGACTTGAGGAATAAGGAAATATGGCTAAAGTTATCGGTATCGACCTTGGTACGACCAACAGCTGCGTTGCAGTGATGGACGGGGGCAAGCCCAAGGTCATCGAGAATTCGGAAGGCGCGCGCACCACCCCTTCCATCGTCGCCTTCACCAAGGACGGCGAACGCCTCATCGGCCAGCCGGCCAAGCGCCAGGCGGTCACCAACCCGGACAACACGATTTTCGCGGTGAAGCGCCTCATCGGCCGCCGCTACGACGATCCCATGACCAAGAAGGACATGGAGCTCGTGCCCTATACCATCGCCAAGGGGAAGAATGGCGATGCCTGGGTGACTGCCGGCGGCGAGGACTACAGCCCCTCCCAGATTTCCGCTTTCATCCTGCAGAAGATGAAGGAAACCGCCGAGAGCTATCTTGGCGAGACGGTGACGCAGGCCGTCATCACGGTTCCCGCCTACTTCAACGACGCCCAGCGCCAGGCGACCAAGGACGCCGGCCAGATTGCCGGCCTCGAAGTGCTGCGCATCATCAACGAGCCGACCGCGGCGGCGCTGGCCTATGGCCTCGAGAAGAATGACGGCAAGACCATTGCCGTCTATGACCTTGGCGGCGGCACCTTCGACATCTCGATCCTCGAGATCGGCGACG
>CAZVWP010000038.1:0-37452 GCA_964630805.1 uncultured Novosphingobium sp.
CCCTGCGCCAGCACGATCTCGGCCTCACGCAGCTTGCCGATGATCTCCTCCGGCTTGTGCTTCTTGCCCATTTCCAAACTCCTTCGTCGTCCAAAATAACAAAGATTTTGGACCACTCAGAAGGGGGCAGATCAGTGACGTGCTCGGCGACGCACTTGCCGACGCCATCGAAGCAGGTGATCCGGCGCCATTCGGTCTCGGTCTGGCAGTTGCCTTCGCCGTTCTTGAAGCTGCGGGTGGTTGCGAGTGAGAGACTGGTGATTGCGGCACCCGACTGAGCGGTGCGGACTTCCGGATTGTTGCCGACGAAGCCGACGAGCGTGACAGTGTTCTTCATGAGACTGACCTTTCGAAGCTGTTCTTCCGTCCAAGGGACCATCACCTTGACTGAGCCCTGAAGAGGCCGGGCTCGGACAGGTCTGCACCGAATGCAGAGAGGGAAACGTCGCTCACAGGAGTGGTGCGGGCAGGCATGCGCAGCATGACCACACGGTCCGCATGAGCGTGCGTTGCATGGCCTGGCCGGGTTCGATCAGGGGCGTAGACTTGTCACGGAAGGGGTGGAGCTTTGGGCGGTGATTGCTGCGATTGGTTGACCAATGACAGAGCGCACTGCGACTCGATTCGCTGCCATAGCAGTCATTGGACAGTGCCGTGCAGTTCGTCATCAGCGGTCATTGATGTCGATTGCCGACCCTACGGGCGCTGATGGTTTCCTTGATCAGCGGCCAATGATCAGGCGCAGCAACGCAGACACCACGCCCAAAGCGACAACACTCACGGTCCAGAGCCCGGCAAACCAGGCGAGCCTGTGGACCAGCGACATCGGCTTGCCGCGCGTCATCAGTGGTATCCGTGCAATCCGACCTTGCCGCGAAAGACCCAATAGGCCCAGCCGGTATAGGCAAGGATCAGGGGCATGATAACGGCCGTTCCCACCAGCATGAACCACAGGCTGATCGGCGGCGCCGCAGCCTGCCAGATCGTGACCGCGCGCGGGACTGCGTACGGGAAGATGCTGATGGCCAGACCTGCAAAGCACAGTCCGAAGATTGCCAGCGCCATGACAAAGGGCAGCCGTTCCGCGCCGCTTCGCAGCGATCGAAAGTAGACCAGCGCACAGATGGCCAGCAGCAAGGGCACTGGCGCAGTCAAAAGCAGACCGGGCATGGCGAACCACCGCCGCCAGTAATCGAAGGCCAGGAACGGCGTCGCCAGACTGACCGCGCCGATCCCGGCAAGCGTTGCTGCACCAAGGATCATGGCGCGCGTGCGGGCCCGCTGCTGCAGGTCGCCCTCTGTCTTCCAGACGAGCCAGCACGCGCCCAACATGCCGTACCCGCACACCACCGCCACGCCGCACAGGAGCGAAAACGGGCTGAGCCAATCGAGCCATCCGCCCGCATAGGCAAGGTTCTCGACGCGGATACCCTGAAGGATCGCGCCCAGGATGATGCCTTGCGCCAGGGCGGCGATCAATGACCCCACCGCGAATGCCCGGTCCCACAGGGGCTGATGGGCCGGATCGCGCCAACGAAATTCAAATGCCACGCCGCGAAAGACCAGCCCCAGCAGCATGGCGATAATCAACGGGTAGGTCGCAGGAAGAATGATCGCATAGGCCAGCGGAAATGCCGCGAACAGGCCGCCGCCGCCAAGGACCAGCCAGGTTTCGTTGCCATCCCAGACCGGCGCGACAGAATTCATCGCAACGCCGCGTTCCTCGCCGGGAACCAGCAACGGGAACAGGATGCCGATGCCCAGGTCAAATCCGTCGAGCACGACATAGGCCATGACAGCAAAGGCGATGATGCCAGCCCAGACAAGGGTCAGGTCAATTCCGCTCATCATCGTCCTCCGGTGTGTCCCTAATGGCCATGCCGACCGCAGGGGTGATCCCGGCGGCGCGCTGCGGAAGCGCGCTGGGCTCGGGCTCACCGGATTGCGGCGGGCGCGCCATCAGTTTCAGCATATAGCCGATGCCCAAGCTGAATGCGGCGAAATAGACCACGACAAAGGCCAGGAGCGAGGTCGCGATTGCCGGTGCGGCAATTGGTGAAACCGAATCGGATGTGCGCAGCAATCCGTAGATCGTGAACGGCTGTCGGCCGACTTCGGTCGTCACCCAGCCGGCAATAACCGCAACGAATCCCGCCGGTCCCAGCGTCACCGCGGCGCGATGCAGCCACCTGGAATCATACAGCCTGCCGCGCCACCGGGCGATCAGGCTCCACAGGCCAAGCCCAAGCATGGCCATTCCCAGGCCGACCATGATGCGAAATGACCAGAACACGATTGCGACAGGGGGCCAGTCCTCCACGGGAAAGTCCTTCAGACCGGGCAAAGGCGCGTTGGGATCATGTTTCAGAATCAGCGAGCCGGCCTTGGGGATTGCAACCTCGAACCGAACACGCTGCTCGGCGTTGCTGGGCAGACCGAACAGCACCAGATGAGCGCCTTCGGGGCTGGGTTCGAAATCCCCTTCCATAGCCAGCAGCTTAACCGGCTGATGGGCCAGGGTGTTGAGCCCATGCTGGTCCCCCGCGAAAACCTGGATTGGGGTTACCAGCGCCGCCACCCACATCGCCATGGAAAACATCTTGCGCGCGGCCGGGTTGGTGGAATCGCGGAGCAGATGCCAAGCGCCCACCGCGCCGATCAGCATTGCCGTGGTCAGGAAGGCCGCCAGCACCGTATGGACCAGCCGATAGGGAAAGCTGGCGGAGAAGATGATCTCTGGCCAGGAAACCGGAATGAATTTGCCCGCCGCATCGATTGCGTGGCCGGCCGGGGTTTGCATCCAGCTGTTCACCGCGATGATCCAGGTTGCCGAAATCAGCGTGCCAAGCGCCACCATCGCCGTCGCCAGGAAGTGCAGGCGCGGGCCAACCTTCTCCATCCCGAACAGCATGACCCCAAGGAAACCGGCCTCCAGGAAAAAGGCGGTCATCACTTCATAGGCCATCAAGGGGCCGACGACTGCCCCCGCCTTTTCCGAGAACACGGACCAGTTGGTGCCGAACTGGTAGGACATGACAATGCCCGAGACCACGCCCATGCCAAAGCCGATCGCGAAGATTTTCAGCCAATAGCGGAACAGGTCGAGATAGACGCTTCTGCCGGTCTTGAGCCACAACGCTTCCAGAACCGCCAGATAGCTGGCCAGGCCGATCGACAAGGCCGGAAAGATGAAGTGGAACAAAATGGTAAAGGCGAACTGCGCCCTAGCCAGGATCACCGGATCGAAAAGTTGGGTCATCTGCTTTGGTCTTTCCCTTCCGATCTGGCTCTCAACCCTCGTCCAAGGGCAAATTATCAGCCCGGAAATCTAGCTGGTCACGATCCTGACCGGAATGGATTTTGCCGCTGGCGTTCCGCTGATCTCGTCGAAATAGCCGAGCGGCAACAGCGGGTTCAGCTCTGGATAATAACCGGCCACCGAGCCGCGCGGCAGCGGATAGTCCACCAGAGTCAGTCCCTCTACCTGCCGCAGGACTCCGTCGGTCGAGATCGTTTCCAGAACGATCCTTGCCTGTTCGGCCAGGCCGCGATCTTTTCGGTCATCCGCATTGATCAGCAGCACCATGCGATCGTTGTAGATGCCGCGGTAACGATCGGAATAGCTGTAGATCGTGGTGTTGAACTGGTCGTGCGAGCGGACCGTGGCCAGGCGCAGCATTGCCGGGTCGGCCACCGGATCGTTGACGTCGAGACCGTCGAATAAAAGGAAGTTCGCCTTGCCGTTCGGCGTCGGCCAGACCCGTCGGCGTGGCGGGACATCAAGGTAGAAACCGCTGGGTTCGGCAATTCGCGCGTTGAAATCGGCGTAGATCGCGGGATAGACTTCGGAGATCTTGTCGCGGATCAGGCCGAAATCGTTGGCAAAGTCTTCCCATTCAATCGTGCTGGCGGGCAGGACGGCACGGGCCATGCGGCACACGATCTCCACTTCAGACAGGCAGTCCTCACTCGCCGGATCAAGCACGCCTTTCGACGCCGTGACCTTGGACATGGCGTCCTCGATCGTCACAAACTGTTCCCCGGCGGCCGTCTCGATCCGTTCGGATCGCGAGATGACTGGAAGGATCAGGGCGTCCTTGCCGTGGATGACATGACCGCGATTGAGTTTGGTGGAAATGCCCACGGTCAGATCGAGCCCGCGCATCGCAGCGTATGCGCGGTCCGTGTCTGGCACGGCACGGACGAAATTGCCGCCCATGCCGATGAAGACCTTGGCCGTGCCCGCCAGCATCGCCTGGACCGCTTCGACCGTGTGATGCCCATGTTCACGCGGCGGATCGAAGCCGAACACTTGCTGCACCCGGTCAAGATAGTCGGGCTTGGGCTTTTCATCGATCCCGACAGTACGATCGCCCTGGACATTCGAATGGCCGCGGATCGGGGCAATCCCGGCCCCCGGCTTGCCAAAATTCCCCCTCAGGAAAAGCAGGTTGCACACCTGCTGCAGCAGTCGCGAGCCTTGCTGGTGCTGGGTCAGGCCCATGCCATAGCAGATGATCGTGGCGTTGGAGCGGACATAGATGTCGGCGCAGCGCCGGATTTGATCCTCAGAAATTCCCGAAACGCCCACCAGGTCGGCCCAGTCCTGCGCTTCGGCCTCCGCGCGCACCGCATCGATGCCCACCGTCTCGGTATTGACGAAGTCCCAGTCGATGACGTTTTCGCCATTGGCTTCGCGTTCAAAAATCACCTTCATCATGCCCTTCAGCAGGGCAATATCGCCGCCGATCCGCACCGGCACAAATTCACTGGCGATCCTGGTCGAGCCAAGAGTCGCCATTTCGATGACGTCCTGTGGCGGAGTGAAGCGGATCAGCGCGCGTTCGGGCATGGGGTTTACCGCAACGATCGGCACCCCGCGCCGCTCGGCCTCGACCAGGTCGGTCATCATGCGCGGCGAATTGGTTCCGGTGTTCTGGCCAATCACGAAAATTGCCTCAGCCTTGGCCCAATCGGCCATCGTGATCGTGCCTTTCCCCACGCCGATCGAAGCCGGAAGGCCGCGACTTGTCGGTTCGTGACACATGTTCGAACAGTCGGGAAAATTGTTTGTTCCAAAGGCGCGCACGAAGATGGAATAGAGGAACGCCGCCTCATTGGGGGTTCGGCCCGAGGTATAGAATTCAGCTTGATGCGGGCTGTCCAGACCGCGCAAGTGGTACGCAACAAGCGCGAAGGCCTGGTCCCAACTGATCGGGACATAGTGATCGCTTGCCGCGTCATACCGCATCGGTTCGGTGAGGCGGCCCTGCTTTTCCAGCCAGTAATCGGACTGGGCAGCCAATTCGGTCACGCTGTAACGGGCAAAGAAATCCCGCGTGACGCGAAATTTGGTCGCCTCGTGCGCCAGAGCCTTTGCGCCATTCTCGCAGAACTCCAGCGTCTGGGTGCAATCCGGATCCGGATAGGCGCAGCTCGGGCATTTGAAGCCGCCGGGCTGGTTCATCGACAGCAGCGCCTTCGACCCCTTGGTCACGACGCTTTCCTGCATCAGCACCTTTGCCGTCGCGGCGGCGGCGCCCCAGCCTCCCGCGGGACTGTCATAGGGCTCATAATGGGGCTGTTCGTCGGCCATGGCGCATAGCTCCATTCGATGGATCAATGGGTTGGTGGCCCGATTGCCACTCTTGCGAAAGCGTTGCATTAACAACCATTTCCCATTGTGTCGTGGCTTCAAAGGATCCGGAATGCAAGTCTTGGTCATTTTGCACGTTCTGTCCGTTCTGGCCTGCACGCTGCACATTCTGCTGCGTCGCCACCGCCAGCCAGAGGCGCGCGCGGCATGGTTGCTGCTGTTGCTTGCATTGCCCCTGGGAGGAACAATGCTTTATCTCCTGTTTGGCACCACCAGCATCGGGCGAAAGCGCGTCGCCACGTTTCGCAGCGTCATCGCGGCACTTCCCGACCCGGCGAAATTCTTTCCGGACATTCCGGGTGGCCGGCTCGACGGCAGCATGGACCTGTTCAAGATTGGCCACAGCATTAGCGGCTATCCCGCGACTGACGGCAATCGGGCCGAACTGATGGCTGATTCCGACACAGCGATCCAACGCCTGGTCGAAGATATCGACAAGGCCATGCAATCCGTTCACTTGCTTTTTTACATCTGGCTGGACGATGGAAATGGACGCAAGGTCGCCGATGCGCTCATGCGCGCTGCGGCGCGCGGGGTTGCCTGCCGGGCGCTCGTCGATGACATCGGCTCACGCGCCTTAATCCGCGGCCCGCTTTGGCGGGAGTTGACCAATGCGGGCGTCGCAATGCGCCGTGCGCTCGCCGTCGGCAACCCATTGCTGCGACCGTTCAACGGCCGGATCGATCTGCGCGATCATCGAAAAATCGCAGTTGTCGACAACCGTATCACCTATTGCGGCAGCCAGAACTGTGCCGACCCGGCGTTCCTGCCAAAGGCCCGATTCGGCCCCTGGGTCGACATCTTGCTGCGGATCGAAGGACCGGTGGTGCGGCAGAACCAGCACCTGTTCGCTTCGGCGTGGATGTCCAGCGGGGGCGAAGACATCTCTGCACTGCTTGCAGCGCCGATGAAGATGGACGGCCAAGGGGGCGGGTTCCCGGCCCAGGTCATCGCCGCCGGTCCGACCTATCAGAGCGGTGCCATGCCCGAAATGTTTGCCTCGCTGATCTATGCGGCGCGCAGGGAACTGGTGATTACCACACCCTATTACGTGCCGACCGAGGGTCTTCAGACTGCCTTGCGCGCCGCCGCGCAGCGCGGTGTCGACACGACCATCATCTTTCCGGCCCGCAATGACGATTTCGCGGTCGGGGCGATTTGCCGGGGGCAATACGAAATCCTGCTGAGCGCAGGCGTCAAGGTATTTGAATTCAAGCCGGGCTTGCTTCACGCCAAGACACTGACGGTTGATGGACAGATCGCACTCGTCGGTTCGGCAAACATGGATCGCCGCAGCTTTGATCTCAATTTCGAAAACAACATGCTGCTCTTTGATGCTGTGATGGTCGCGCAGATCCGGGAAAGGCAGGCCCGGTTTCGCGAGAACAGCAATCGGGTGGCACTTGCCGATGTTGAATCATGGAGCGCCCTGCAACGATTGCGGGACAACCTTCTCTCGATGCTCGCTCCGATCCTGTAACCCCGCGAACCAGTTGCGCCAGGCTTCAGGCCGGGTTGCGAAACTTCGGATCGCCGCAGTAGGGTCTCGACATGAATCAGACTCTCCAAAACGTCGTCACCACGCTCAACCCGGACAGCCTGTTGGGTGCGTTGCTCATTGCCGCGATGCTGGCCGTCGTCGGCGTGCTCATGTCCTGGGCAATCAATCGCGCCCTGACCGAAGCTATCCTGCATGACCGGTCTGAACGGGTCGATGAGATTACCCTGCAGTTCGTGAACCGGCTGCTGCTGCTTGGAATGTGGCTGGTCATGCTGACCCTCTACGCCCATCTCATTCCGACGTTGAACCGCGTCAGTTCGGCCCTGCTGGCCGGTGTCGGATTGATGTCGGTCGTCATCGGATTTGCCGCCCAGCAGACGCTTGGCAACCTGGTCGCCGGGATCAGCCTTGTTCTCTACAAACCTTTCAGGCGCGGCGATCGCCTGCAAGTTGTCGCGCCGGCGACCAACGGTTTCGAAGTTGGAACCGTGACTGACATTTCCTTGGGCTTCACAATGCTGAAGACCGATGACGGGCGTGAAATAATAGTCGCCAACAGCACAATGGCGCAGCAAACGATGATAAAAATAATTTCAACTGCGCATGTATCGAAGCAAACATCTTAGGTCGCTTTAAAACGAAATTCTTCACAAGATCATCAACAATAGATCTGAGGTTTACGTCGATGGTCGGCATTACGGGTCGTTCGTTCACCAGGACCGTGGGAGTGCTGCGACGGTCAATCATAGGGCGTCAAACGCCAAAAATGCCTGGCAAGATTGCATGAGTGGCGCCTTATTTCGCGGCTGTCTCGATCCAGTTCGAGAACTCGACGGCAAGGTGCCAACAATGCTGCGCGATCATGTTTCCAGGCACCCTGGCCGGGAACTCCACCGTGAGCAGCGCGCGGAAACCATCACCGTCCTTTCGGAACTGATGCCGGACGCCACCAATTGCCAAGCCATCCTCGAGCCTTGCCACTCCCGCGACCTGATGGGGGAAGATCGGGCTGGGTTGCGCCACCAGCGTGCCAGTGTCATCGTAGTCAACCACGGACCCACCCGGGAGCGGTGAACCGCCGGTCGTTTCGAGAACATACTGCCTGCCTGCGGGGTCACGGCTGATGATGTAGTGGTCAGGGCAGGCGTCGAGCATTCGCGCTCGTCGTCCAGCGTGTTACGATCTTCAAACCATTTGGCGAAATGCGCTGCAGAGCCGCGCGGAACCTCGATCTCGCAAACGCTGAACTTGCGATCCGCCCCGGAAAGGCGTGCCGTGAGACGGGTTATCTTTTCCGAAAGCCAGGGCCCGCTTCCCAATGCTTGCCTGATACCATCATGGCCCAACTTCAGCTTGTAGTGGGTCAGCTCTGCACGTTGCCGATCGAGTGGTGCGTCCGAACGCGGCAGGCCAAGCTTGCGACGAACGGCAGCCATCCGCTTCGCTTCCCGCGCAAGGACATCCCCTCGACCGTAGACTTTGCCGTCAATAATCGTTTTCAGCATTCGTACTCCAAGCTGATCTATCGAACCACTCCCATCAATAACGATTGGGCGCAATGAAGATCAGGTAGGAGACGCATTGCCGCCTCTCCCACCATGCTCGTTTCGCGGGAATGATAGCCTTAGCTTCTAATGAACCTCAGCAAGTCCGCGTTCACCGCATCGGCGTTCACGGTCAGCAAGCCATGCGAGAAACCGGGATAGATGATCAGCTGGCTGTTCTGCAGCAGCTTGTCCTGCATAATCGCCGCGGCCTTGTATGGAACGACCTGATCGTCATCACCTTGCATAACCAGGGTGGGCACAGTGATGGCCTCCAGATCTTCGGTCTGGTCGGTTTCGGAGAAGGCCTTGATCCCTTCATGATGCGCCTTGGCGCTGCCGATCATGCCCTGGCGCCACCAGTTCTTGGTCACGCATTCCGAAGGTTCGGCTCCGGGACGGTTAAAGCCGTAGAACGGCCCCTCTGGCACATCGAGGAAGAATTGCGCGCGGTTGACAGCGAGCGAGGCGCGGAAGCCAGCTATCGCGCCAGCGCAGGACGTCGGCCTTGCGGATCGCATCGACCCGCAGGTGGCCGAAGATGTCGGTCAGGTCCTTGAAGATGCGGGCGCGATTATCCAAGGGAACGGGCCATGGCGCTTACAGACATTGAAGTTCGACGGGCGAAGCCGCTGGTGCCTGGGTAAATCACAGAAATCAGGCATATTTTCGTCATCAGCGGGTCGCTGGCGTTCGCCAATGCCGGTGAGGCAGCACCCGAAGCCTGTCTCGGCATGGGCAAAGACGGGAGTTTTGGGCCGGCTGGGCTTTTGACGGATGGGCCGCTGCGGGAGCTGATATTCAAGCTCGCCGGGTAATTTGCGGAATGGGTCGGCCTGATCCGCAAGCCACTCCAGTGCCGCGCGGAGGATGCGGCGCGCGCCAGACTACCCATGCGCGCCGAAGTGGTTGGCGATGGAGGCGCCGATGCGCAGGATCAGCTTGTACGCCTCGGCGATCGGCTCGACATAGCTGTTGCGCACGGCGGCATAGGGCTGCTTGGTATCGTCCGGATAGTCGGTGGGCTCGTTCATGGCGAAGTCGCCGATGGAGGGCGCGGAGATGGGATAAGCGCGGCGCAGTTGCGCGAGCGCGTCGTCGATTCGCAGGCTGAAGATCATCTGCAACACGTCTTCCCTGCTGACGTCGTTGGACCGGGAGAATGGCGGGATCTGCACGGCCTTGAGGAAGATATGCTGCATCAGTGCCAGCCGCAAAGCGTGCAGCGCGCCCAGGGAACGGCGCAACTCCTCGCGGCCGGCCGCTTCGCCCCCCAAGGCGCCGATTTCGTCGGGAATGCGTTCAAGCAGGCGGTGCAACTTCACCGCATCGACCCTGAGGCGCGAAGTCATCGTGCGAAAGCCGCTGTTGCGGTCATCGGTGGTGAGCTGGTCGGCCAGGGCGAGGCAGGCGGGTTCGAGGTGCCGCTCCGTGCCTCTGTAGGGGCGGCTCGCCCAGTAGGCGGAGTTGAACAGCTCGCCATAGGCCGCGGCCGACTTGATGCTGCCCAGGCGGTCGGCCGCGCGCAGCATGCGCACCAGCTGGCGACCGCGATGCGAACTGGCGAGCAGCTCGGCCACCGGCTCCACGCTGCCGGCCGCCGAAGTGCCCACGCCTGCGATCACGTTCACCGGATAGCCGAGCTGCTGCAGGATGGCGTTGTGCGGGATGGCGCGGATCTGGCGCAGGCTCATGTCGCGGTCGGCGGCAATGTCGGACTGGCGGCGCGACTTGCGGCTGCCGGTCTCGTTGAGCAGTCCGAGGCCGAACGCAGTGACCGAGCGGGCATAGGTACGCGAGCCCATGTAGCTGCGCTGGGCGTTGCGGATGCCGCGATAGAAATCTAGGCTGATGTCGGTGCGGACGTAGAAGGGGTCTTCGCCCTGCGGCAGGTCCTGCAACTCGTGGGCGGCGATGCGGGTCAGGGTGGCCAGCGCCAGTTCGGGCCGGCGAAAGAACAGGTAGCCGTCGCCGCCCTGGAAGCTGGCTTCCAGTTCGGTGCGGATGCCGGCCTTGGCGAACTGCCGACGCGCCCAGATGCTCATCGGCCAGGTGAGCCGGTCGTCTATGCCCGAGGGATGGCCGCCACGGCCCATGGATTCGCCGTGGGTGTTGAAGATCAGGGCAGCGACGTCGGTCAGCCCGTATTCTTCCATCTTGTGCGCCATGCGGCCCTGCAGCCGCTCGATGGCGAGCGCGGCGGGGATCTGGCCGAGGAAGCGGCCGGCATCGGAAAAGCCGGTCTGGATCGAAACCCGGCCGCGCAGCCGGGCATAGGCACGGTATTCCGGCTCGTTGAACAGCGCATCGAGGAAGCGCTCGCCATGCTCCATGGCGCTTTCGGTTTCGAACAGGGGCGAAACGTCGACCTTGTCCTCGATACCCAGCAATTTGGCGAAATAGAGCGCCGCCAGCACTGTCTGCGGGTCTTCGCATTCGGCGATGAGCATGCGGATCGGCGCGTCGGCATCGATGTGATGCAGGATCTGCGCCATGGCGAGGAACTGGCGGACGGCGGTGGTGCTCTCGATCGCCAGTGCGGCGAAGTTTGAGCGCAGGGGTCTTGCCTTGCCGATCAGCTCGCGAATGCGCTTCAAGGCGGTGCCGCTGGCGAGGTCGATCTTGCCTTCGGGATCGATCCGGCGGCGGATGGCATTGTGGAGCTGCGAGGAATTCACCCGAAAATGAATGCCGGCCATGCCCAGCCCGTCGCAGCGCATGGCGGCGGCGAGGGTGAGGAGGGCGCGGGCCCTGGCATCGTCGGCATCCTGCGCGGCGGCCTCGACCTGCTCGATGACGGGGGCGAGCGAGACAAGACGCCCGGGAGCCTGGGTGGTCAGCCGGTTGGCCGCTGCGGAAAGCACGGCTGGATCGGAGAGGTCCTGGGCGAAGAGCACCTCCATTTCCTGCGTGTGCGCCAGCGCCGCGCGCAGGGTTTCGACCGTGGGCGACGCCCGGTCGATGCGCGCCAGCCGTTCGGCATAGGAAGCCAGCCGCAGCGCCTTTTCCTTGAGCCGATAGCGCACGCTGGTCGACCACGAGATGTCCGTGCGGCCGTCCATGTCGTAGCCGACCCAGGTGGCGAAGCGGAATGGTATGGGCCGCAGATCGCGCCACTGATCGGGCCAGAGCTGCGCGGCCTGCTCGAACAGCAGGGCATTGATCTCGTCGCGCGCCGCCTGCGCTCGGGCGAGGGCGGCCATGGCTTCGTCGTGCTCGAAGTCGAGGGTGATGGGGGGACGTGTGGGGTCGGCGATGCAAACCGTGTTTTCAGTCACATTGCCGCTGGTGGCGGCGTTGGCGACGGCGTCACTCTGGTTCGGGGTCAGCAGGAAGGTGGGGTGGGCGGTGAAGACCACATGGAACAGCGGGTGCGCCCAGCGTTCGGCGAAACTCGCGAAGGCGCCTTGCCTGGCGGCAAGTTCCTGCAGAAGCAGGCGGTTCTGGTCCGGTTCGACCGGGCCCAGCAGGCGCACCAGCCGGTTGGCCCGGCTTTGGAGGCTTTCGCATTCCAGCTCGGCCACCAGCGCAGTGACATCGCGCAGCAGCAGGTGGCCGGCCTCAAGCTCTCGGGACAATTCCAGGCTCAGCTGGAATACCGGGTTGAACAGCGGCGATTCAATCGTGCGCTGGTGCAACTCGGCAAGGCGTTCGCGCAGGGCAGAACTGCTTGTCATCGCGGCGGAAGATGACTCGGTTTGTTGTGCAATTCAACATGCCGCAAACAGGCATCAAACCGCTTGGTTTCCGAGCCCCGCCGCATGGCGCGCGGCGATCCAGCCGAAAGTCATCGACGGGCCGACGCTTGCCCCCGCGCCGGGATAGACGCCACCGAAAGGGGATGCGGTGGAGATGCCGCAAGCATAGAGGCCCGGGATCGGCGTACCGTCAGCCTTCAGCACCCGCGCATCGGCATCGGTGACGACGCCACCGAAGGTGCCGACGTCGGCGGGAATCACTTCGGCGGCATAGAAGGGACCTCGCTCGATCTTGCCCATCGACTTGCCGGTGCCCTTGGGGAAAGGATCGCCGAGGAAATCGTCATAGGCGCGTTCGGCGCGGTGGAAGTCTTCATCGCGGCCTTGGTCGACGAAATGGTTCCAGCGAACGACCGTCTGGCGCAGCGTCGCCGGATCGACGCCGATCTTGCCGGCCAGCTCCTCGATGGTCGCGCCCTGCTTGAGCCAGCCGCTTTCCAGCCATTCCTTTTTCACCGCGCCGCCGCCCATGCGGTCGGCCAGCGAGTACCTGGCCATGTATTGCGCATCCATGATCGCCCAGCTCGGCACGGCGGGCACCACCCGGTTCCGCTCGAGCATCGACTGGCAGTAGAGCTCGTAGGAGCCGCCTTCATTGAGGTAGCGCACGCCCGTCTGGTCAACGAGGATCGAGTGCGGCTTGGCGGTGACGGCCTGCATCCCGGGGATGACATAGGCCTTCTCCCAGCCGGGCGCGCGGGTGCTCTGGAAGCCGACCATCTCGTCCATCTGGGCGAGTACGCCGCCGATCCGCTCCATCTCGCGGTGCATGTCGCCGGTGTTGCTCTCGATCTCGTTGGACCATTCGGACTTGGTGCCAGGCATGTACTGGTCGCGCATCGCCTGGTTCTTGCCGAAGCCCCCGGCATTGACGAGCACGCCCAGGTTCGCGCCGATCCGCCATGGCTTGCCGTCCTTTACCGTGACCACACCAGTGACCCTGCCGTCCTCGACCACCAGTTCGGACACCGGCGATTCCGGCCGGATGTTCGCCGGGGTCTTGATCAGGGCCTGCAGCATGCGCCCCTGCAGCGCCGCGCCGGCCGTAACCCAATGCGCGCCGGTGAGCTTGGCGAGGGCCATCTTGAGGCCCACCTTCAGCATGGAGAACTTGATCGCCCAGCTATGCTTGGCGAAAGGGATAAGCTGCGCCTCACCCATGTGCACCGGCAATTCGAGGAATCCCTGCCGCAGTCGCTTTTCCCAGGGGCCGAGCTGCGCCTTGTCGAAGGGGACGGCCTGGACGGTTCGGCTCGTCTTGCAGCCTCCGGGAAGCTCGTCGTAGTAGTCAGGCCAGAAGCGCGAGCCGCGTTCCATGGCGATGCCTTCGGCATGCAGGAACTCGATCATTCGCGGCGCCTGCGCCGCATAGGCGCGACGGCGCTCCGGCGTGGTGCCGGGGAATTTCGGGCCTTCTTCGACCACGGCGTCGAGATAGGCCACGGCCTGCTCCAGGCTGTCCTCGCCCGGGTCCATGAAGCGATTGTTGGGCACCCACATGGTCCCGCCCGATTTGCAGGTGGTGCCGCCGATCCACTGCGCCTTTTCCAGCATGACGACCGACTTGCCGGCCCGCACCATCTGCAGCGCGGAGGTCATCGCTCCGCCGCCGCTGCCGACGATCACCCAGTCGAAGGTTTCGTTGAAATAGGTCATCGCGCATCCCCTGCATTTTCCCGGCATCGAGCATGAATCTGCGCGCGCCAGCTTTCTCTTAGTGTAGACTGCCTCTCAGTGTAGGCTGCGCTCCTGCCCCGAGGTCAAGTCCGGCGGACCGATTTTGCCCGTACCGGACTTGATCCCGAGCAATGACCGGTTCCGCAGGGTCTCCCATTGGCACTAAGTGGAGCGACGCAGATGAGCTATTAAATGGCTGGCCGGATTGCCGGGGAATTCGACAGCGCGAATGCCCGCGTGGAGGCGGCGCTCAAGCAGGAAGGTTTCGGCGTCCTCACCAGGATCGACGTGCGCGCGACGATGAAGGCCAAGCTAGACCGGGTCATGCGGACCTATGTCATCCTCGGCGCCTGCAACCCGGCCCTCGCCTTCGAAGCCTTGCAGTTGGAGGACAAGGTGGGACGATGCCTCCCTGCAATGTCGTCGTCCAGCAACTGGAGGACGGGGCGGTGGACGTCGCCGCCATCGACCCGGTCGCCTCGATGCAGGCCATCGACAATCCTCAGTTGAATGAGGCGGCGAAACTGGTGCGCGAGAAGCTCTCCCGGGTAGTCGCGAGCCTCTAGGCCAGTGCGGGGCGGCCTCATCGCGCGGGAGATCGTTCCCTTCTACGCCTCGCTGCTGGTGCTTGGGGCGGCCACGCTTGTGGTGGACGCTGTGCTGCACCTTGCCAATGCCGTGTGGATCGGCCGCTGGCTCGGCATCCCCGGTGTCCTCTTGATCCTTGGCTCGTTCGGCCACTCGCTGCGCAAGCGCCGGATCATCGAGAGCGGCAACCCTGTCCGACTGCTGCGCCTGCATGAGTGGATGGCCTGGGCCGGCTCGCTGCTGGTGCTGGTCCATGCCGGCATCCATTTCAACGCTGTGCTGGCCTGGCTGGCGGTGCTGGCCATGCTGGTCAACATCACCAGCGGGCTGACCGGCAAATACCTGCTGCGGCGCGCCCAGCAATGGCTACGCGAAGAGAAGAGCAAGATGCGCGAGGCGGGGGCAGAGGACGAGGAGATCGAGCTCAGCCTGCACTGGGACAGCCTGGTCTTCGGCCTCGTCAAGCAGTGGCGGCGGGTCCACCTGCCGATTTCGCTGGCCTTCGCGGTGCTGGCGCTGGCGCACATCGTCGCGGTGTTCCTGTTCTGGGGGTGGCGATGACAAGCCGGTGGGCCTGGAGCGTCATCGGGGCAATCCTTGTCGCGGTAATCGCCGCGGCCTTCTTCTGGCCGCACCAGATGGTCAGCCCAGGCAACCTCAGGCCGGCGCACGCGGCGCTGCAGCAGGATTGCTTCGCCTGCCACAAGCCCTTCGCCGGCGCCTCTTCGGACAAATGCGTCGCCTGCCACAAGGTGGCGGATATCGGCCGGCTGACAACCAAGGGTGAGCCAGTTCGCATGAGCCGGGTCATGCCACCGTTTCACCAGGCGCTGACCGAGAAGAACTGCATGGCCTGCCACAGCGACCACCCCGCGCCGCGCCTTGCCGAGCAAAACCTGACGAAATTCGACCATGCGCTGTTGAGCCCCGCCATGCGCGGCACTTGCCAGTCCTGCCACCGCGCGCCGCAGGACACCCTCCACCGCAGCATGACGCAGCCATGCGCGCAATGCCACAAGACCGCGGGCTGGCGTCCCGCGACCTTCGATCACGGCCGGTTCTTCCTGCTGGACGACGATCACAACGCCTCCTGCACGACCTGCCACAAGACGCAGAACTTCAAGCAGTACACTTGCTATGGCTGCCACGAACACCAGCCGGCAAAGATCCAGGCGGAGCATGCGGAAGAAGGCATCCGCAACATCGAAAACTGCGTCCGCTGCCACCGCAGCGCCAGCGAGCATGGCGAAGGACGCGAAGGCGGGGAGCGCGAGGGGGGCGATTAGCGCGCCGTGATGCGCTGGCCTTCCTTGAGGTCGTTGGAAGGATTGAGCACAACGCTGGCGCCCAACGCGAGGCCGGAGAGCACTTCGCCGAATTGGTCGTTGATGTGGTCGATCGTCACTTCCCGTTCGCGGGCGCGACCGCCTTGCACCACGAAGACGTGCCAGGCGCCGTTCTTGCCGCGAAACAGCGCGCCGATGGGCACGCGCAGCGCATCGGGCCGGTTCCATACGACTATGGTGGCCTCGAGCTGATAACCGTGCCCCAGCCTTGCCGCCTGTCCCGCCGCATCCGGAACCAGCGCGATCACGACGTTGACCCGCTGCTCCTCGATGCCCAGCGCGGAGACCTTCATGCGGCCATAGGGCTCGATGTATTTCACCTGGCCCAACAGCGGCTTCGGCCCGCCCCACTGGTTGATCTCCACCCGGTCCCCCGGCTTCACCCGCACGGCCTCGCGCGAGAGCAGGTCGACCACCACCTCTATCTTCGCCGGATCGCCGATGGTGACGAGGGGCGTTCCCTCGGCGATCACGCCTTCGCTCTGAGACGGCACGACGAGCACCTTGCCGCTGGCTGGGGCAACCACGGCGACCGGCGCGCCGCCGCCCTGTCCGCCCGGCTGGGCGAGGGAGGCGCGAATGCGCTGGGCTTCGGCGCGGGCCTGGGCGACGGCGGCCTGTCCGGTCGAAACGCGGGTGCGGGCGGCTTCGAGGTCGGCGCGCGAAACGATCCCGCTGGCGGCCAGTTCTTCCGCCCGGGCCGCATCCCGGCGGGCCTGGAGCAGCGCGGCGGCGGCGCTGCTTTCGCCAGCCTGTGCGGCGGCCAGCGCGCCTGCTAGTTCCTGCCGGGTGCGCTGGTCGAGCGGCGCGGAGGGGCGGCCTGTCATGCGGCTGATGAGCTGGCCCCTCCGCACATCGTCGCCAGCTTCCAGCGCGATCCGCGAGGCAAAGCCCGTGACAGGGGCGGAGACTACATAGAGGTCCTGTTCGCGTGTTACGCCCTTGTCGGTCACGCCGACGGACATCGGTCCCTTGGTGACCGTGCCTACGTCCACCACCCGCGCCTGCGGCCAGAAGGCCCAGGCCAGGGCAAGCAGCAGCAGTGCGCCGATGAGGATGGCCCAGCGCCAGCGCTTGATCGCTTCGACCATCACTCGCGGGCCTTGAGTACGCGGACCATGTCGAGCCGCATCACCCGTCTGGCGACCAGCAGGGCCGTGCCCAGCGCTGCGACCAGCACTACCAGGGCGGATAAGCCATAGGAGGCGCTCTCGGCCGCATAGGGCAGGCGGAACAGGTCGGAGTTGAACATCGCGATCATCAGTTGCGCCATGGCATAGCCAAGCAGGCACCCGAGCGGCAAGGCCAACACCACGAGCAGGGCGATCTCGCCGAGCAGGACCGTGCCGACTTCGCTGGTCTGGTAGCCAAGCACCCTCAAGGTCGCCAGCTCGTGCGCCCGTTCGGAAAACAGGATGCGCGCGCTGTTGTAGACCACGCCAATGGCGATGGCCGAGGCGAAGCCGATGTAGAAAAACATCATGGTGAAGATGTTCTGGTCGATCATTTCCGTGAACTTGTCGAGCGCGGCGGTCCGCTCGCTTACCCCCAGGATGAAGGGCATGTCCTTGAGTTTTATCAGTATCGCATCGCGCTGCGCCGGGTCGATGCGGAGCAGGACGGCGCCCACCGGCGCGGCATCGCCGGCGATCTTCCCGATGGTGGCGGGGCTCGCATAGGCGCGCGCGCCGACGACTTCGTCGACGATGCGCACGAGCGGCTGCACCGTCTTCGTGCGCCTGCCACCGAGCATCTCGACTTCGAGGCGGTCGCCAAGTCTGGCCTCGAGTTGGTCGGCGAGTTGGCGGCTGAGGACGAGGCCGGCAGGGGGCAGGGCGGCCACCTGGCCCTTGCTGTCGATGAGGAAGGTCAGCCGTGCATCGGGATCGGCGGTCTCGATCGCGGTGCGCTTGCTGTGCGAGCCGAGGCGCAAGGTGGCAGGCAGTGCGCGCGTCGCCTCGGCCCGCAGCACGCCGGGGACCTCGGCGAGCGCCAGCAGCGCGTCCTCGTTGCGCGCCTCGGTCATGGTGACGGTGAGGTCCTGGTACTGGGCGCGGTTGAAGAACTGGTCGAGCATGGCCCGGCTGGAGTCGATGAACTGGATCGTCGCGAACAGGAGCCCCATCGACATGGCGACACCCAGCACGGTGATCGCCGAGCGGCCGGGCCAACGGGCCACGTGCCGCACGATCATGTGGCCGATGGCGGAAAAGCCGGCCCACCTGCCGAAGCGCTCGGCAAGGCCGCCACGATAGATCGGCGGCGGCGGTGGCAGCATGGCGACGGCAGGCTGGAGGCTCATGGCAGATCGCACCCCGCCCAGCGCGCCCAGCGCCGCCGCTCCCATGGCCATGGCGCTGGCGCTGACGAAGACCTGCGGCGAAAGCCGGTATTCGAGGAAGGGGAAGCGGTAGTACTGGGCGTAGAGCTCGGTCATCGCCTGCCCCATCCACACGCCCGCCGCGCAGCCCGTTAGGATCGCCACCACGGCAATGGCCAGAGCGAACTTGAGGTAGTGCCCGCCGATGGCCCAGTCGCTGTAGCCGAAGGCCTTGATCAGGCCGATCTGCTCGCGCTCCGTCCGGATCATGCGACCGAGGACGATGTAGACGAGGAAGGTGGAGACGAAAAGGAAGATCGGCGGGATCACCTTGGTCATCGCGTCGAGCTGCTTCAATTCGCTGTCGAGGAAGGCGTGGGAGAGGTGGTCCTTGCGGCCATAGGCACCCGCGCCGCCATAGGGGGCGAGGACTGTATCGACCTTGCGGATCACTTCCGGCTCCGAGGCGCCCCGTTCCAGTGTCAGGGACAAGCTATTGATCGCCTCGCGCCGGTCGGTCGCGGCTTCCAGTGCTTTGCGGCCCATCCACAGGATGCCGAAGCGGCGGTCGTCGGGGATGAGGTCGCCGGGGGCCATGGAGAAGATGAAATTGGGCGCGAGGCCTATTCCCACGATCTCCAGTTCCAACCGCCGGCCATGGATCTGCGATTGCAGCTTGCTGCCCACGTCGAGGCCGTTTGCCTTGGCGAAGCTGTCGTCCACCACGGCATCTCCGGCATGGTCCGGCCGGGGCAGGGCGCCCTTGCGCAGGGTGATGGCGTTGAGGTGGTTGCGGCCTTCCTCGTCGACCGAGTTGACCATGGCGCGCACCGGGTAATTCCGGTCGGGCAGGTCCAGCGTCGCATACTGGACGATGTTGCCTTCGGCACGTCGCACGCCGGGGATTTCCGCGATCCGCGCTACCACGCTGCGCGGCGCGCGCGTCATCATGGCGAAGACATCGGCGAAATGGTTGCGCGCGTAATAGGCATCGCGCGTCGCCACCAGCGAGCCGTGGAGGCCGACCGACAGCACGAATGTCGCCGTCGCCGCCGCCAGCACCAGCGCGATGGCCAGGGCCTGGCCCCGCATGCGCCACAGGTCGCGCACCAGCTTGAGGTCGAGCGCCTTCACCAGCTGATCCGGCCGGGCTCGACCGGGTGCTCGTTGATCTCGGTCCGCGCGATCTGCCCGTCGCGGAAATGCAGCACGCGGTGGGCCATTGCGGCAATGCCGACATTGTGGGTGATGATGACCACGGTCGTGCCAAGTTCGGTATGGGCGCGTTCCAGCGTTTCGAGCACGCGCACCCCGGTGCTGGAATCGAGCGCGCCGGTTGGCTCGTCGCAAAGTAGCACGCCCGGCCGTTTGGCGATGGCGCGGGCGACGGCCACGCGCTGCTGCTCGCCGCCGGATAATTGCGCCGGGTAGTGATTGCGCCGGTCCGCCAGCCCGACCATGTCCAGCGCCTCGGCCGCATCCATCGGATGCGGGGCGATATCGGTGACGAGACGGACGTTTTCTTCCGCAGTAAGGCTGGGGATCAGGTTATAGAACTGGAATATGAAACCGACCTCGGCCCGGCGGAAGCGGGTGAGGTCGCGGTCGTCGAGGGCGGTGAGTTCGGTATCGCGGTAGAACAGCTGGCCCGCGCTCGGCCGGTCGAGCCCGCCGATGATGTTGAGCAGGGTCGACTTGCCGCTGCCCGATGGCCCCAGCAGAACCAGCATCTCGCCCAGCGGGATCTCGAAGTCGACGCCGCGCAGCGCGCGGACCAGCGTCTCGCCGGTCTGGTAGGTCTTCTCCAGCCCCACGCCCCGGAACGCGGCCTGGCCCCTGTCGCTCATCGCTGCCTGCCCTTGGTCAGTTCGAAGAGGCCTAGCAGCAGAATGCCGGTCAGCGCCACCAGTCCGAATTCTGGCGCCCCCAGCGAGGTGAACTTGAGACCAGACTGGATCGCCGGCACGGTGAGGATCAGGGCGGACACGGCCACGATGAGGGCCGCGATGTAACCGAATATCCGGTTGCGATGCGGCAGCAGGTGGCCAAGCGAGACGCCGAACGAGCGGTTGGCGATAACCAGCGCCAGGATAGCCGCGATCAAAGCAAAGAAGGTGAGGGTGCGCAGGCGGTCGACCGGCATGCCGTACCAGTGCGCCCCCACGAACAGCGCTGCCAGTACCGCGAAGGCCATCCCGCCCTGCAGCAGTCCGCGCGTGACGAGGCTCGCGGAAAACAGGCGCTCTGCCGGATCGCGCGGCGGGCGCTGCATGAGGCGCTCTTCCTCCCGTTCCGCCTCGAACACCAGTGCGCAAATCGGGTCGATGACCATTTCCAGCAGCGCGATCTGCAGGGGCCCCAGGATCACCGGCAGGCCCATGGTCAGCGGCAGGATGGCAAGTCCCGCAATCGGCACGTGCACCCCGAAGATGAAGCCGAGCGCCTTGCGGATGTTATCGTAGATGCGCCGACCAAGGCGAATGGCACTGACTATGGCGCCAAAATCGTCCTCGACCAGCACGATGGCGGCGGCCTCGCGCGCGACGTCGGTGCCGCGCTTGCCCATGGCGACGCCGATGTGCGCGGCCTTGAGGGCGGGGGCATCGTTGACCCCGTCGCCGGTCATGGCGACCACTTCGCCGGCGGCCTTGAGCGCCTTGACGATTCGCAGCTTTTGTTCCGGCATGATGCGGGCGAACACGGCGATCTGTCCTGCGCCGGCGGCGAGGGCCTCGTCGGAAAGCGCCGCGACGTCGGTCCCGGTCATCAGCTCGCCCTCGATGCCTGCCTCGGCGGCGATGGCCCTGGCGGTGGCGGGATAGTCGCCGGTAATCATTACCACGCGGATACCGGCGGAGCGGCACTGCGCGACGGCTTCGGGCACGTCTGCGCGCAGCGGATCGGAGAGGCCTGCCAGGCCAAGCAGGCGGAACGCATGCGCCTCGTGCGGCTTGGCGGTGTCAGCCGGCTTGGCATCGGCGGTGGCGACGCCCAGCACGCGCATGCCTTGCTCCGCCATGCTCCTGGCCGCTTCTTCCAGTTCGCGCAGGGACTTCCCGTCAAGCCGGCACAGCGCGGCTATGGCCTCGGGGGCTCCCTTGGCGGCGACGACCAGCGGTGCGCCATCCTCCGGCGACTGCCACACGTTCGACATGGCGAGAAGTTCCGGCCGCAGGGCATAGCTGTGGACCAGTTGGCGGCCATTTCCGGCGGGATGCCCGGCATCGCGGGCGGCTTCGTGGAAGGCCACTTCCATCGGATCGACCGGCGTCGGCGCGCTGGCGAGCGCCGAGGCTTCGAGCAGTTGGTGGTGGCGATCATCGCCGGTGCCTTCGCCGATCGCGGCATGCCCGCTTTCCGGTAGCCAGACGCGGGCGACGGTCATGCGGTTTTGCGTCAGCGTGCCAGTCTTGTCGGTGCACAGCACCGTCGCAGCGCCCATGGTTTCGATTGCGGTTGTCCGGCGGGTGAGAACGCCTGCCCGCGCGATCCGCCAGGCGCCCATGGCGAGGAAGATGGTGAGCACCACCGGAAACTCCTCCGGCAGCATGGACATGGCCGTGGCGATACCGGCGAGGAAGGCATCCAGCCAACTGCCGCGCAGGAAGCCGTAGAGCAGCACGACGATTGCCGCGATCACCATGCCGGCTCCGGCGGCAATGACGACGATGCGCGAGGTTTCCCGCTTGAGGTGCGGTGCCTCGGTTTCGACCGTGGCCAGGGAATGGCCGATCTTGCCGATGCTGCTGCGCGTGCCGGTTGCGATTACGCGAGCGAGGCCGGCGCCACGCGTCACGATGGTCCCGGCGAAGACCAGCGGCAGGTCATCTCCTCCGGGCTCAGCAGCGGCGGACTCGTTCTCCTCCGCAGCGCGCTTGCGCACCGGCACGGATTCGCCGGTAAGCAGGGACTCGTCCGATTCCAGCTCGCGGGCTTCGAGCATCAGTGCGTCCGCCGCGATCCGGTCGCCCTGTTCGAGGACCAGCAGGTCGCCCTCCACCACCTCGCGTCCGGGAATGCGCCTCGTTTCGCCATCGCGGATCACCAGCGCGCGGGGGGCGGAAAGGTCCCGCAGGGCTTCCAGAACCCGTTCGGTTCGGGCTTCCTGCACGATGGTGATGAGGATCGACAGCCCGGCGAAGAGGGTGAGGACCAGCGCCTCGGTTCGGTCGCCCAGCAGCAGGTAGATGGCACCCGCCGCAAGCAGCATGGCCAGCATGGGCTCGGTGACGACGTCGAGTGCAATCGGCAGCAGCGTCCGCCGGTTCGCCCGGGGCAGCTCGTTCGGCCCGTCGCGCTCCAGCCGCCCGCGCGCCTGAGCGGCGGAAAGGCCCTGCAGCCGGGTTTCGCGGGGCGTGTTCACAGTGCGATGGGTATGCGAGGCCCCGATCCGGGGCAAGCGCACGAGCACCTATGACCGACGACTAGATCGCCGAACTGAAGCGCCGGGTGCCTTTTTGCAGGTAGGCGTCGAACAGGGCAGCCACCGTGCGGGAGTAGGGCAGGCCGTCGGGCAGGATAACCAGCTTGTCGTCGCACAGTTCGACCAGGCCATAGGAGCGGAACCGTTCGATCCCGGCGCTGGCCTCGGCCAGCAGCGCAGGCGGCACCTCGGCCTCGCCGTGGCACAGCAGCCCTTCGATGATAGCGCCGCGCTTGCGGTCGTCCGCCGTGCGCTTGAGGCCCAGCGCCACCGGCAGGCGCGGCTGCGAGAGGATCATGCTGTAGCGGCCGGTATTCTTCTCGTTCTGCAGGATCCGGTCGGGATAGCAGGAGATCGCCGATGCGCCGAAGCCGACGAGGGCGGGGGCGGCATCATCGGTGAAACCCTGGAAATTGCGGCGAAGCTGTCTGGCCTCCGCGGCCTTTGCCATCGGATCTTCCGGCAGGGCGAAGTGATCGAAGCCCACCGGACGATAGCCGGCGCGGGTGAGTTGCTCGAAGCCCAGCGCGGCCATGCGGAAGCGCTCCACTGCATCCGGCAGGTTGCTGGCGTCTATTTTCTTCTGCCGGGCAATCAAGTGCGGCACGTGGGCATAGCCGAACAGGGCGACGCGATCCGTGCCGAGCGCGATGGCGCGGTAGATCGAGGATTCGAGGTCCTCGCGGCTCTGGCCCGGCAGGCCGTACATAAGGTCGAAATTGATCGAAGTGACGCCGGATGCACGCAGCAGATCGACCGAATGCTCGATTGTTGCCTCCGGCTGCACCCGGCCAATTGCCGCCTGCAGGTGCGGCGCAAGGGTCTGGACGCCAAGGCTCGCGCGCTGGATGCCGACCGCGCCGATCACCCGGCGCCAGTCATCGCCCAGGGTGCGGGGATCGAGCTCGATGGACCAGACCGGATCGGCCAGCGGCAGGCTCATGGTCAGGTCGCCCACCAGCCGGACGAAATCGACAGGCGTGATGCCATTGGGCGATCCGCCGCCGAAGGCCACACGCCTGACTTTTACGCCGCTGCCAAGCAGGCGTCCGGCGATGCCGATTTCGCGCCGCAGGGCGTCAAGATAGCTGGTCACCCGCTCGCGCCGGTTGGCGACGCTGGTGTTGCAGCCGCAATACCAGCAGATTTTCTCGCAGAAGGGGATGTGGACGTAGACCGAAAGATCGCCCTCCACCTTGCTTAGCGCCTCGGCGTGATCCTCCGCGCCGACATTGCCGGTGAACTCGACGGCAGTCGGATAGCTGGTATAGCGCGGGACAGGCCGTTCCAGCATCTCGGGGTAGTAAGGCCACATATCGATTATGCTCGCTGTTTAGGTGCGCCGATTCATTGAGTAGGGTCAAATTGTCGTTCGGCACGAATTTCATTTCGGCGCATGCCTGAAACGGCCCGCGTTGCGCATTCATTCCACAGGGGCTAGCCTGAGTTTCCATTGAGAACAGGACCCTGACACAGGGCCGGGAGAGGATCTGGCGATGAGTACACGTGTTTTGCCCGTGGCTGACGAGGTGTCCGCCCCCTATTGGCAGGCCTGCGCCCAGCATGAACTGAAACTGCCGCGCTGCTCGCAGTGCGGACGATTCTCGCTGCCGCCGGAGATCGTTTGCCCCAGCTGCCAGAGCACGGAGCCGGGCTGGACCTGGCAGGCGGTGTCGGGCCGGGGCACGGTGCGGAGTTGGACGGTGGTGCGCCATTCCTTCCTGCAGGGCTTCGACCTGCCGTTCGTGCTTGCCGATGTGGAACTCGACGCCGATCCCGGCGTGCGCATGGTGGGCCGCCTGCTGGACGGGCCGGATGCACCGCTTGCGCTGGGCGACCGGGTGGAAGTCGCCTTCGAGGATATTGCCGATGACATTTCCATACCCTCCTTCAGGAGGGCCTTGGCATGAGCGGGCGTTTCCTCGCGCGCAACCAGGTCGCCATCGTCGGCCATGCCATGGCGCCATGCACCCGTCGCTCGACGGAGCCGCTGGGCTACACCGCGCTGCGCACCGCGCGGGCGGCGATTGCCGATGCCGGGCTGAAGGTGTCGGACATCGACGGTTTCGTCGCATCGTCCATGCTGCCGACTTCGGGCGATCACGGCGTGCAGGATGGTCTGAGCGTGGTCACCCCTGAATGGATGGCGGAGAACCTTGGCGCAAGCCCGGCCTATGTCGCCGGTTTCCAGGGCATGGGCCAGCTGACCAGCTCGATGTGCATGGCGGTCAATGCGCTGGCCAGCGGAGCCTGCGACTACGTGCTGCTGCACCGCGCGCTCTACAATCCCGCACAGGGCAAGTACAACGACAGCGCCATGACCAAGGCGCGCGGCTACCAGCAATGGACTGCGCCGCAGGGCTTCTTCGGCGCGCTGCCGGCGATTGCCATGGTCTACAACGAATACATGCATAAGTACGGCGCGACGCGCGAGGCCATGGCGCGGGTGGTGACCGAGGCGCGCAACAATGGCGCGAAGCAGACCTGGTCACACTGGTACGGAAAGCCGATCACCGAGCAGGATTACCTGAACGAGCCGCTTATCTGCGATCCGATGTCACGGCTGGATTGCGATATTCCGGTGCAGGGCGTCGGCTGCTTTGTGCTGACGCGGGCCGACCGGGCGAAGGACTCCCCCAATAAGCCAGTTTACGTCACCGGCTACGCCAGCGGTTACACCGCACCGCACCGCCTGCCGCTGCACTGGACGCTCGACGACATGGAGGCCGGCGGCGTGGCTGTCGGCAAGCGGCTTTGGGACAGCGCCGGGATGGGGCCGAAGGACATCCAGCTCGGCCAGTTCTACGATGCCTTCTCACCCTTCGTGTACATCTGGATGGAGGCGCTGGGCTTCGTACCTCACGGCGAGGCGCATCGCTTCGTGCTGGATGGCGGGATCGATGCGGCGAATCCCAAGTCGCTGGGGGCGCTGTCCGGCGGCGGGGCGATCGGCAGCGGGCGATTGCATGGCTTGCCGCAACTGCTGGAGTGCTACGTCCAGCTGGCCGGTCGGGCCGGGGAGCGGCAGCGGGAAGTTACCAATGCAGCCTGGAGCTATTCGGCGCCGTACTTCGGCGGGTGCATGGTTATGACCAACGATCCGGGGTGAGGGGAAAGGGCTGGGGAGGTGGCTGCATGCTACAGCCCAACCCATGCCATCCCATCCCATCCGTATTCGTCATCCTGAACTTGTTTCAGGATTCACTCACTGTTTGCCTTGAGGGTGGGTTTTCTGGTGCAAACCGCGCGGTCGGCTGGTGAAGCACGACGGCGGGGTGTACGGCAGGCGTGACCCTGCAACGAGTTCAGGGTGAGGGAGTAGGTCGGTGGGGTGTTGTATCCCTACTCCAGCTTCAACCCATACAGTTCCTTCACGTTATCGTGCAGGATCCGCCGCCGGTCCTCCTCGCTCAAATGCTTCATGTGCTGCGCCAGCAGGTTCCTGCTCCACGGCCAGGTCGCATCCGAGTGCGGATAGTCGTTGGCCCAGAGCAGCCGCTTGGTGTTCAGGTGGTTCGCCAGTTGCAGCGCCACCGGATCGTCCTGGAACGTCAGGTAGACGTTCTCGAAGAAGTAGTGGCTCGGCTCGGCGCCGATGTCGTCCACCTTGTTGAGGAAGCGGTGCTGGGCGTAGAAGTGGTCGATGCGGTAGACATAGTCCGCCGCCCACCCCGCGCCCGCTTCGACGCAGACCAGCTTGAGCTTCGGAAAGCGCTGGAAGATGCCGCCAAGGATGAAGTCGGTCACGGCATCCTGGTTGGCGCGCAGCACGTGCTGGCCGAAATTGACGTTCTTGCCCTTCTTGTTGATCAGCAGAGCCGGGCCCGAAGCCTTGTTGCGGCCGCTGGCGAGTGTGTGGAAGCTGACCGGCAGTTCCAGGTCCTGCGCCGTTTCCCACAGCGGATCGAACTGCTCCTCGTACCAGTCGCCCTCGATATCGGGCGCGCCGGGGAGCATGACGCCGACGAAGCCCAGCTCCTTGATCCGGCGAAAGTCCTCGACCCCTTCCTTGACCGTGCGCAGCGCCGTCTGGCCGATGCCGAACAGGCGGGTGGGGGCTTCGGCGACCATTTCGGCAAGCCAGCGGTTGTAGGCCTGGAACAGCGCGTTCTGCAGGGCGCTGTCGGGGTGGTTGCACAGCACCATGCCCATGGTCGGGTAGATGACCTCTGCGATCACTCCGTCGCGGTCTTGAGCATCGAGGCGAGGCCCGGTCTGCCAGCCGCCGGCGGGGGCATCGGCGAAGGTCATTCCGGCCATGGGCTGGGCCGAGCGGCCGGTCATGCCGTCGGCGAATGGGCCGTCGGGGAAGGGCGGGGGCAATTCATCGAAGAAGAACTGCGTGACGCCGGCTTCGTCCACCACCGGCCGGGCGCGCTTGCCGCAGGCGGAGATCGAGGCGACGGCGATCTGACCGGGGAGCCCATCGACCACATAGGAATCGCCGCGCACCGGGTCGTGGATCAACTGAGGCACCCGGTCGCGAAACTGCGGGTCGATGTGGCGGGTGTAGGCCTCTGGCGGTTCGATGATGTGCGAATCCGCGGAGATGGCCTTGGGAAGCGCCTGCAGTGGTGCGCCCGCGCCGAAGTCCAGAGCCATTGCCGTCATTGTTCTTCTCCCAAACGAACGGGCGCAGGTTTCCCCGCGCCCGGCCGTATTGCAACAGAATTGATCAATCGTCGAAGTGGAACAGCCGCCCGGCGATGCCGCCGACGATCTCCAGCTTGTCCTCTTCCGGAATGCCCTCGAATTCCTCTGCGATCCACTTGCGCGAGTGGGGGTAGGTGGTTTCCGAGTGCGGGAAGTCCGACGACCACATGATGTTGTGGCCGCCCGGGCGGTGGAACATCTCGATGCCGATGCGGTCGCGCAGGAACGAGCCCCAGATGTTCTGGTCCATGTAGTAGCTGGGCGGGTGCTTGTTGGCATTGCCCACCCAGTGGCGGTGCTTGCCCCAGCTATGGTCCATGTACTGCGCCGCGAAGGCCATCCAGCCCACGCCACTTTCGATCATCGCCCACTTGAGCTTGGGGAACCGGTCGAACAGGCCGCCGTAGAGGGCCACCGCGATGGGTTCCGCCATGGCGATCTTGCTCATCAGGTGGTCGGGCAGGAAGTAGTCGTTCTCGCCGAATCGGGTGATGCGGCCGCCCAGGTGCATGGTGATGGTGATGTCGAGATCGGTCACCGCCTTCCAGAACGGCTCGAATTCGGGGTGCCAGTAGGCGCGCTTGCTGCTGGGATCGCCGGTCAGCGCCGCGACCTGCGAATCGGCCATGTTCTTGATGCCGGCCGAGGTCGATGCCGCGTCGGCGGCCTGCGGGTAAGCCGGTAGGTTGATCGAGCGGAAGCCCAGCTTGGCGATCTCATGCAGAAAGCCGACCGATTCCTCGACATCGCGCATCGGCAGGTAGGCGACGCCGCGAAAGCGGTCCGGCGCTTCGGCGCAGAAGTCGGCCAGCCAGCGGTTGTAGGCGCGGTAGCTCTCGATCAAGAGCTCGCTGTTGCGCGTCGGCAGCGGGCCTCCGCCGAACAGGACGGCGCAGTCGATCTCGTCATCGTCCATGTCGGACAGGCGCTTGGCCGCGGAATGGGCGGAGCGCAGGTCGGCCAGCTTGCCCTTCTGCTTGAAGTTGATCTCTTCCTTGCCGGCGAGGAACGAGAGTAGGTTCAGCGGGCGCTTGGTGCCTTCGAACACCACCCAGTCGTGCTCGTCGCCTTCCTCGATGGTGGGCGCTAGCGGGCGGAGGTGGGCGGGCAAGTAATCCTGCCAGAAGGTGTGTGGCGGATCGACGTGCTGGTCGGCATCGACGATGCGGTAGCGGCCGCCGATGCCCTTTTTGACATCGGGACGTTCAAGAACTGTCGCCATTGCTACGAGTCTCCTCTCTTTTCTTTGAGCGGAACGTATCACGGCATCGCTGCTGCGCAATTGCGAAGTGTCAATTGGGGAATAGACGTTCGAATTGACGAACGCCGGGGGCGCGGACATAGTTCGCGACAACCCGCCAGAGAGCGCGAGAGGAGAGAATCGATGTCGGAAGCCGATCCCGGCGGCGCGCTGAGCGCCGAGGCTATTGCGAAGATGCCCTGGCTGATCTCGGTCGACGACCACGTCACTGAGCCGCCCGACCTGTGGACCTCGCGACTGCCGAAGCATCTGGTCGATCGCGGTCCACAGGTGCGGCGCGGCAAGATCCTTGCCGGAGCCGATGCGCGCGAGGGCAAGACGGATTACGACCACCCCGACGGCAAGTGGGGCGATTACTGGTTCTTCGACGGCAAGCCGACCAAGGGCTTCCTCACGCCGATCACCCATGCCGTCGGCTTCGACGAGAAGAAGATCGGCAACACCCCGCTGACCTACGACGAAATCTGGCCCGGCGCCTGGAAGAAGACCGAGCGGCTGGCCGACATGACCAGCAACCATGTCGAGGCCTCGTTGTGCTTCTGCAATTCGGTGACCAGCTATGCCGGCCAACTGTTCTTCCAGCACCCCGACAAGGAATTGGCGCTCGCCTGCATCCAAGCCTACAACGACTGGATGATTGACGACTGGTGCGCCGGCGAAGGGTACGGCCGCCTGATTCCGCTGATCTTCCTGCCGCTGTGGGACCCGAAGCTTTGCGCCGCCGAAGTGCGCCGCTGCGCCGGCAAGACGCCGATGATCGCCGCGAGCTTTCTTGAGAACCCGCACGAGTACGACTTGCCGACCGTCTACAGCCGGGACTGGGACCCGCTGTTCGAGGCCTGCCACGAGACGCGCACCAACCTGTCGATGCACATCGGCTCCAGCCCCCGCATCCCGACGACCTCGAAGGACGCGCCCTACATGATGACCTCGATCATCATGTTCATCGATTCGATGACCTCGGCGCTGGATTTCCTGCTGGCTGGCGTGTTCGAGCGGTTCCCCCAGCTCAAGATCGCCTATTCCGAAGGCCAGATCGGCTGGCTCCCCTATGCCGTGCGCCGCGCCGACAAGGTCTGGCTGGCCAAGGACAAGGAGGGCAAGGGCTACCAGCGGACCAAGAACCCGCCCAGCACCTATGTCGCCGGCCACGTCTATGGTTGCATCTTCGACGACGACACCGCGCTGATCTGCCGCGACCTTATCGGCATGGGCCAGATCATGATGGAGGTGGACTATCCGCACTCGGCCTGCTCGTTCCCCAACGTGGTGCAGGTGGCGACAGGGCTGGCGGATACCGCAGGGCTCAACGAGAAGGAGCGGCACATGTTCTTCCGCGGAAATGCCATCGATGCCTATGGGCTGGAGCGGATCGGGATAAGGCCTTAGGTTGGCAATCCCCCTCCCGCTTGCGGGAGGGGTCAAGGATGGGGGCGCGGCGCGAAGCGACGCGCCATTCTGTAGCGGGATGAATCGGCTACCCCAAACCCCTCCCGCAAGCGGGTGGGGAGCAGCAACGCCAGGGCCGGGAATTCATGAGGGATGAGAGAAGCATGATCGAAGAAGCCGACTACGTCATCTGCGGCGGGGGTAGCGCTGGTTGCGCCATGGCGGCGCGCCTTTCCGAGGACCCGGACAAGCGCGTGGTCCTGCTCGAAGCGGGCGGCGACAACGAGCGCTTCTGGATCCGCACGCCGGCCGGTCTGAGCCAGATTGGCGCCGATCCGGAAGCCAACTGGATGTACTTCACCGAGCCAGATGCGAGCCAGAAGGACCGGCGCGTGTTCTGGTCATCGGGCCGCGGCCTTGGCGGTGGTTCGGCGATCAACGGCATGGTCTACATCCGCGGCACCACCTACGACTACGACACCTGGTCGAAGGAGCTCGGCTGCACCGGCTGGTCGTGGGACGAGGTGCTGCCCTATTTCAAGAAGAGCGAGGACTATGACGGTCCCAACAGCCCCGCCCACGGCAAGGGCGGCCCGCTCGGTGTTTCGCAACTGCGCGCCCTGCATCCCCTGGCGCATGCCTTCGTCGACGCCTGCAAAGAATCCGGGATGCGCGAAATTCCCGACTATTGCGAAGGCGACATCGACGGGGCCTTCATCAACCTCGCCACCCAGCGCAACGGCCAGCGCTGTTCCACGGCGGAGGGCTTCCTCAAGCCGGCGATGAACCGCCGCAACCTGCAGGTCATCACCGGTGCGACGGCGGACAAAATCCTGTTCGAGGGCAAGCGCGCGGTGGGCGTTCGCTTCATCCGCAATGGCGTCAGCCATGACATCAAGGTCAACGGTGAAGTCATCCTCGCCAGCGGCACGATCCAGACGCCGGCGCTGCTGATGCGCTCGGGCGTCGGGCCGGGTGCGCACCTTCAGGAAAAAGGCATCGACGTTATCGCCGCGCGCGAGCAGGTCGGCACCAACATGCACGAGCACCCCAGCCTGCACAACGCGCGGCTGGTCGACCTGCCGACCTACAACGTGCGCAACAACCCGTTCCGGCTGGGCTGGGAAGGCCTCAAATACATCCTGACCCGACGAGGCTGGCTGACCACCTGCGCGGTTCACGCCATGGCCCATGTCCGCTCCGACCCGGAACTGCAGTACCCGGACATAAAGTACCAGTTGATGCCGTTCTGGGCGGATCACAACCTCAAGGCCTATCACCCGGACAGGGCCGACCTGCCCAATTCCGAAAAGCAGTTCGGCGTGGCCATCAGCGTCAACCTGATGACTCCGGACAGCCGCGGCCGCATCCTGCTGAAGGACGCCGACCCGATGAGCCGGCCGCTGATCGACTTCCGCATTTATGACGACGAGCGCGACCTTGTCCGGATGCGCAAGGGCATGAAGCTCGCCAATGCCATCTTCGAGGCGCCGTCCATGGCGAAGCACGTGACGGGCACCTGCTGGCCGCTCGATCCCTACCAGAGTGACGAGGCCTGGGACGATCAGCTGCGCAGCTGCAGCTCCACCGGCCTGCATCCGGTGGGCTCCTGCCGCATGGGCAGCGATGCCGATGCCGTGGTCGATCCGCAGCTTCGCGTGAACGGCGTCGAGCGGGTGCGGCTGGCCGACTGCTCGATCATCCCGCTGCTGCCTTCGGCCAACACCAATGCGCCGGCGATAATGATCGGCGAGCGATGCGCCGATTTCGTGCGGGGCAACCGGCGATAGGACGTTGACAAGTTTTCCCCCCCTCCGTTCGCGTCGAGCGAAGCCGAGACACGCAAGCGCTGTGTTTGCGTGTCTCGGCTTCGCTCGACGCGAACGGGTTGGGTTAGGACGGTTTAGAGGGGCAGCTCCATGAGCGAGGAAGCCGATTACGTCGTCTGCGGCGGAGGCAGCGCTGGCTGCGTGCTGGCGAACAGGCTTTCCGCCGATTCGCGCAACCGGGTGGTGCTGCTGGAGGCCGGCGGGCGCAGCGAGACGATTTACGCCCGCATCCCTGCCGGGATGCAGAAGCTGACGGGCAGCCCCGACTACAACTGGTTCCGTCTTTCCGAGCCCGACCCGAGCGTCGATGGCCGCCAGCTCGTCTGGTTCGCGGGCAAGGGACTGGGCGGCGGCTCGACGATCAACGGCATGGTCTATGTCCGGGGAGCGCGCTGGGATTACGACGGCTGGGCAAAGGATCGGGGCTGCACCGGCTGGGCCTGGGACGATGTGCTGCCCTATTTCATGAAGAGCGAGGACTACGACGGGCCCGCCAGCCCCTCGCACGGCAAGGGCGGGCCGCTGGGCGTATCGCGCCTGCGGGCGGTCCATCCGCTGACCCGGAACTTCATGCGCGCCTGCGCGAGCCTTGGCCTGCGCGAAGTGGAGGACTACTGCGCAGGCGACATCGACGGCGTCTACGAGAACCTCGCCACCCAGCGCGGCGGCTGGCGCAGCAGCGCGGCGAAGGCCTTTCTCAAGCCCGCCATTAACCGCCCGAACCTGAAGGTGGTGACGGGGGCCTTCGTCGAGAAGGTGCTGTTCGAGGGGCAGCGCGCGGTCGGCGTGCGCTATCGGCTTGATGGCGCGGTGCACGAGCAGCGGGCGCGGGCGGAAGTAATCCTCAGCACCGGCACCATGCCTTCGCCGCTGATCCTGATGCGATCCGGCATCGGGCCGGGTGCGCAGTTGCAGGAGCATGGCATCGAAGTGCTCGCCGACCGGACCGAAGTCGGCAGGAACCTGCACGAGCATCCCACGGCGGCCAACAGCCGGCTGGTACGGGAGGCGACATACAACGTGCGCACCAATCCGCTGCGCATGGCGGCGCAGGGGCTCAACTTCCTGCTCGCCCGGCGCGGCTGGCTGACGACGGCGGCGGTCCATTCGCAGGCCAACATCCGCACCTCGCCGGAGCTGGAGCACCCGGACGTCAAGCTGCAGTTGCTGCCCTTCTGGAACGATGTTGTGGTGAAGGGAACTTGCCCCCCGGGCACCATCCCCGATGCCGGCAAGCACTTCGGCGTGACGATCGGCGTCACCACGATCAAGCCCAGAAGCCGGGGCGAGGTGCGGCTTCGCGGCACCGATCCGGCCCTGCCGCCGGTGATCGACTTCCGTGTCTATGAGCACGCGTCGGACCTGGAGGCGATGCGCAAGGGCATGCAGTTCGCCAACCGCGTCTTCGCCGCGCCGGATATGGTGCCGCACGTCACCGGCACTGCCTACCCGCCCGAGCCGGAGCAGGGCGACGCCGAGTATGAGGCCCAGCTTCGCGCGGCCACCACCATCGGCGTCCATGCCGTCGGTACCTGCCGAATGGGCGGCGACGAGGCCTCGGTGGTCGATCCGCGCCTTCGGGTGCGCGGAGTGGAGGGGCTGCGGGTGACCGACTGCTCAGTCATCCCCGAGCTGCCCTCGGCCAACACCAACGCACCGGTGATCATGGCTGCGGAAAAGAGCGCCGACATGGTGCTGGAAGACAGACGTTGAGCCAGCAAACCTTCGTCACCCGCGATGGCTGCAAGCTGCTCTACTGGCTGCGTGGCAGGGGCCCGCTGATTACGCTCACTCCCGGTGGGCGCGAGCCGGGGGAGAGCGTTGCGGCGCTGGCCGAGGTGCTGGCAGAACATGCCACGGTGCTCACCTGGGACCGGCGCAATGCCGGTGCGGCAGATGTTTTCGTTGGCGGCGACCTGCCTGAATGCGATCTCTGGGCAGAGGACCTCGCTGATCTCGTGGCCCATCTCGGCATGGGCCCGGCCTGGATCGCCGGCGGTTCGGCGGGCGCGCGCACTTCGCTGCTTTGCGCTATCCGGCGGCCGGAGGCGACGAGGGGGCTTCTGCTCTGGTCCTGCTCGGGTGGGCCCTATGCGGCACAGTTTCTCGGCTTCAACTACCACGTCGCCTTCATCATGGCGGCCCAGCGCGGCGGCATGGCGGCGGTCTGCGAGACACCCTGGTTCGCCGAACGGATTGCCGCCAACCCAGCAAATCGCAATCGGCTGATGGCGCTCGATCCCGTACGGTTCGCGGCCGATATGCATCGCTGGAACGCTGCCTATTTCTACACGCCCGGGCAGGCGCTGACCGGCATCGGCAACGACAAGCTGGGCTCGATCCGCAAGCCGGTGCTGATCTTCGAAGGCAACGACGACGTCCACACCGCCGAGGCCTCGCGCCAGGCCGCCTCGCTGATTCCGGGGGCGAGCCTGCTGCCGCCGCCGTGGTCGGAAGAGCAGTGGCTCGACCACTTCACCGGTCGCAACGGCAGGCCGGTGTTCGAGCTCTATCCGCTGGTGGCTCCGGCTGTGCTCGATTTCATCGCGCGGCACTCATGACGGAAGAGACCGCCCGCAAGGTGGCGATTGTCACCGGCGCCAGCGAGGGCATCGGCCATGCCATCGCGCTGCGGCTGCTGGAAGATGGCTACCGTGTCGCCATGCTGGCGCGGCAGCCGGACAAGCTGCGCGAGGCCTGTGACGAGCTAGTTCCGGATGCGTGCGGCTTTGCATGCGATCTCGGCAATCTCGAGGAAATCGAGCGCACGGTAGCCGAGGTGCGGGAGTGGGGCGGGAGCATCGATGCGCTGGTCAATTGCGCGAGCACGACGCGCTCCGGCACTGCGCTGTCGCTGAGCGATGCAGAATGGACCTCTGGCTTCGAGATCAAGGTCATGGGCGCGCTGCGGCTGATGCGGGCCTGCTGGCCCTCGCTGGCCGTGGCGAGAGGCGGCGTAGTCAACATCGGGGGGATCGGCGCCCGCACGCCGCGCGATGCGGCAGCAATGACCGGTCCGCTCAGCGCGGCGCTGATGGCGCTGACCAAGGTCTTCGCCGATCGCGGGGTCGAGGACGGGGTGCGGGTCAACATGATCAACCCTGGCGGCGTGCTGACCCCGCGCTTCACCGCGATGATGGAGCAGCGGGCGCTGGTGGAGGGCAAGAGCCTCGACGAGGTGCTCGCCGCCATGGCACGCGCGAATGGCATTACCCGCCTTGGCCGGCCGGAGGACGTCGCCGAACTAGCTTCCTACCTGCTCTCGCCGCGCGCCGACCTGCTGCAGGGCGCGATCGTCGATCTGGACGGAGGCATGACGAAGGGGATGTAACTTACCACCGGCCAATCGTCCCAGGTCTGGGCGATTCTTGGCGAGAGCTTGGCAAGCGGCGGCCCAGCACCTAAAGGCTGGGGATGTCCGGAGAGATTTTAGACAACCAGGGGCGGGGGGAAGCCGCCTGGCACTGGCCCAGGATCCATCGGGAAGCCCGCTGGTTCGCCGCCGGCGCGGCCGTGGTCTGCTTGGCCTTTGCCCTGCTGGCATGGGAAACGCTGGCATGGCCCATGGGCCTGCTGGTCATCTGCATTTGCGCTTTTTTCCGCGATCCCGAGCGCGTGACGCCGCAGGACGACCGGCTGATCGTTGCGCCTGCGGACGGACTTGTTACGCTCATCCGCAAGATGCCGCCGCCGCGCGAGCTGGTTGCCGATGACGGCAGCGGCATGGCCGGCCTGCCTGACGCGCCGGTTACCCGCATCTCGATCTTCATGAGCGTGTTCGACGTTCACATCAACCGCGCCCCGGTCAACGGCACGGTTCGCCGCGTGGTCTATATCCCCGGCCGCTTCATGAATGCCGATCTCGACAAGGCGAGCGAGGAGAACGAGCGGCAGCACATCCTTATTGCGCGGACCGATGGCCTGCAGATCGGCTTTACCCAGATCGCGGGCCTCGTCGCGCGGCGTATCGTGCCTTTCGTCAAGCCGGGCGACATGATCGCGGCGGGGCAGAGGGTTGGCTTGATCCGCTTCGGCAGCCGCGTCGACGTCTACCTGCCCGCCGGCACCGAGCCGCGCGTTCTGATGGGCCAGAAGATCGTGGCGGGCGAAACCGTACTTGCCGCGATCGGCGAAGCTTCGCTGATCGAGGGCGTCAGCCAGTGAGCGAGGAAGGGGGGCGGGGGCGGCTCCCGGGTGGGCTGACGCTGCGGGCCATGGTGCCCAATGCGATCACCGCCGCGGCGCTCTGCGTTGGCCTGACCGGTATCCGCTTCGCCATTGGCGGCGAGTTCGAGCGGTCGATGCAGGCGGTGATCCTCGCCGGGCTGCTTGACGGGATCGACGGGCGAATCGCCCGGCTGCTCAAGGCGGAGAGCCGCTTCGGCGCCGAGCTCGACAGCCTCGCCGATTCGATCAGCTTTGGCGTCGCGCCGGCACTGATCTTCTATCTCTGGGCCTTGCAGCCGCTGCAGAGCCTGGGCTGGCTTGCGGCCTTGTGGTTCGCAATCTGCTGCGTGTTGCGTCTTGCCCGCTTCAACGCGCGGATCGACATGGCCGACGAGCCGCGCAAGCAGGCCGGTTTCCTGACTGGCGTTCCCGCGCCAATGGGGGCGGGGCTGGCATTCCTGCCGATGTACCTGTGGATCGCCAGCGGCCATAACGAGCTGTTCGCCGAACCTGCCGTGGTTGCCGTATGGCTGGTGCTGATCGCCTTCCTGATGATCTCCAACCTGCCGACGCTGAGCTGGGGCAAGCTACGCCCGCGCAGAGGGGTTCGGCTGGAACTGATCGCGGTAGTCGCCGTGCTGGCCGCGCTGCTGCTCCAGGAGCCCTGGTTCACCCTCGTGGGCCTGAGCGTTGCCTATCTGCTGACAATTCCGGTCGGCGTCATCGCCTATTGGCGCAGCGTCAGGCGGCGTCGCGCCAGCCTTGGGTCCGAGCAGGACGTCGCGCCCCTCTCGTGAAATCGGGGCGGAGGACCTCCGCCGTCGGGCGAAGCGCATCGTAGCCGGAAAGCCGGTAGCTCAGCTCCTTGAGGTCGCCCCCACAGGTTGCCAGTTCGCCGCGCAGCGCCAGCACGGCAGGGCCATACCGGCGCCAGGTCGCGACAATCGCCAGCATGGCATAGACGCCGCTGGCGGCGAACAGGGAGGAGATCGGCAGGGTCATCATCTTTGTACTTCCCTCGATTCGATAACCCGATGATGTTCTAATTTTGTTCCAAGCGTCAAGCGAAAAAATTCTTGGTTTGTTCTTATTTGCCGAAATGGCTGGATTTCTGCGGCGCGCACAGCTAAAGGCCCGGTCGCCCAAGGCATGTCGCATTGGGCAAATCCACACGGGATGCACGCATACCGGTGCCGCAGCGGGATCTGACCGCACGGTTCCAGCGTCCCGGAGGCAGAACCGGAAAGGAATTTACTTATGGCGGCTCCTACCGTCACGATGCACCAATTGATCGAGGCCGGCGCTCACTTCGGCCACCAGACCCACCGCTGGAACCCGCG
>CAZVWP010000039.1:0-35893 GCA_964630805.1 uncultured Novosphingobium sp.
TTGAACAGCTCCTGGGTGACGATCACGTCGCCTTCCATGCCGATCACCTCGGTGACGTTGGTCGTGCGGCGCGAGCCGTCGCGCAGGCGCTTGACCTGGACGATCAGGTCGACCGATTCCGCAATCTGGCGGCTGATGGCTTCCTTCGGGATCTTGATGTCGCCCATCAAGATCATGTTTTCCATACGGCCCAGGCATTCGCGCGGGCTGTTGGCGTGAAGCGTGCACATCGAGCCATCGTGGCCGGTGTTCATGGCGGCGAGGAGGTCGAAACACTCCGCGCCGCGGATTTCGCCCAGGATGATCCGGTCAGGACGCATACGCAGGGCGTTCTTGACGAGGTCGCCGATGGTGATGGCGCCCTGACCCTCCAGGTTCGGCGGGCGGGTTTCGAGCGGCAGCCAGTGCGGCTGTTGCAGGCGAAGTTCCGCCGCGTCCTCGATGGTCAGTACGCGCTCGCCCGGGTCGATCATCTTCGACAAGGCGTTGAGCATGGTTGTCTTGCCCGAACCGGTACCGCCCGAGATGACGATGTTCATCCGGCATGCGCCCGCGATCTTCAGCGCGGTGCACATCTTCTCGTTCATCGAGCCGAATTCCTTGAGCATGTCCAGGGTGATCGGCTTTTCGGAGAACTTACGAATGGAGATGGCAGTGCCGCGCAGCGAGAGCGGCGGCACGATGACGTTGACGCGGCTGCCGTCCTTGAGGCGGGCGTCGGCCAGCGGCGTGGTCTGGTCGACGCGGCGGCCGACCATGTTGACGATGCGCTGGGCGATCTGGAACAGGTGCTGCTCGTCGCGGAACTGGATCGGCGCGAGCTGCAGCTTGCCCTTCTTTTCGATGTAGGTCTGCATCGGCCCGTTGACCATGATATCGGACACGTCCGGGTCGCTGAGCAGTTCCTCCAGCGGGCCGAAGCCCAGCAGCTCGTCGATCAGCACCTTTTCCAGCGCGAACTGCTCGCGCCGGTTGAGCGTGACCTTGAGCTCGGCCAGCACTTCCAGGATGATCGGACGGAATTCCTCGGACAGCTCGTCCTTGGTCAGGGTCGCGGCGGCTTCCGGGTCGACGCGTTCAAGCAGGCGCGGAAGCACCTGTTCCTTGATCTTGTGGACCGAGGCCTCGAAGCCCTGCGCTTCGGAACCGGCGTCGTGGACGGCGTTGGCGCGATCGGCGAGGCGAGTCATCGCATCGGCGCGCATTGAGGCATTGTCTACCGGACGGTCGAGCACATCTTCGCCGCCGGGCAGGGGCGGGAACTGGCTGCCGCCGGGCATCGGCGCCTGTGGAATCGGTGCGCCACCGGGCTGCGCCGCAGGATCGACGCCCCCCTTCATCGGCCGCGCCACGCCGAATGCGGGGCGTGCGCCCGGAGCCATGCCGCCTGCGCCAGTCTTTCGGCCGAATGCGCTCATATTGACTTCAATCCCGTGCGGTCTCGTGCCTGACCCGAGGGGCGGTTCAGGCGGTTTCTTGATTGAACAATAAGGTTGAAACTTTGATAACTCCCTAATGCGAACCGCCGATTTTGCAGGGCAAAGCAGGGTTTCCAACGAAGATCTGCTGCCATGACCGAAACTACTGCAAACACTGGGGAATGCTGGCTCTGCCTGCGCCCGCTGGGCTATCGGGTGGAGTGGCATCATCCGCTACCCAGGAGCAGGGGCGGCCGTGAGACGGTGCCGCTGCATCCGATCTGCCACCAGGCCATTCACGTAAACTTTTCCAATGCCGAACTGGCTCGCCTCACCGGGGGGCCAGCCTTGCTGCGCGAGCGTCCGGCCATGGCGCGGTTCCTGCGCTGGATTGCCGCAAAACCGCCGGATTTTCACGCTCGCACACGCAGCCGGCGCGGGTAGCCGATTGCCGGCTGGCGCGGGTGATGCTCTATTGCGGCCAGTCGGGAAAAACCGCGCGAACGGGAGAGGAAGCCGTGGATTTCAAAGAGCGTTATGGCCCCTGGGCAATCGTCGCCGGCGCATCGGAAGGCACGGGCCGGTCCTTCGCCCGCAGTGTCGCGGCGCGCGGGCTCAATGTGCTGATGGTGGCCAATGGCGGCCCCCTCGAGGAAGAGGCCGAGGCCGTGCGGCGCGACTTCGGGGTGGAGGTGGTGTCAGCCGTGATCGATCTCGCCCGCCCCGAGGCCTTCGGGCAGATTCTCGCGACTGCGGGAAGCCGCGAGATCGGGCTCTACGTTTCCAATGCGGGCACGGACTATTACGGCCAGCGTTTTCACGATGGGCGGGTTTCAGGCTGGCTCGACATGATCGCGGTGAATACTTCGACGCTGGTCCAGTCCGCCCATCACTTCGGCGGGCTGATGAAACAGCGCGGGCGGGGCGGGCTGCTGATGGTCAATTCCGGCGCCTGCTACGGCGGCGGCGGTAGGCTGGCGATCTATACCGCCTGCAAGGCCTTCCAGCTGCGCTTCGCCGAATCGCTGTGGGTCGAACTTCGCGACCATGGCGTCGATGTGATGAGCCTTGTCCTCGGCAAGACCGACACGCCCAATTACCACGCGCTACAGCGCAAGAAGGGCATGCCCAGCGATCCCAATCTGGCCTCGCCCGACGACGTCGCCGAGCAGGGGCTGAACACCCTGCACCTTGGCCCGGTGCAGCACGTCGGTCTGGGCGACGAGGATCGTGGCTACTACGATCGGTCTTCCGCCGAAGTTCGCCAGCGGGTGATCGCCATGGATGCCGCAATCGCGGAAGGGTTCGGCACGGGGTAATGCTGGCGTACGGGCAATTCCCAAGCTAGGTCTGGCCGGATAGAGGAGGGACCATGCCTGAAAAGATTGCCTTCATTACCGGCGCCGCGCGCGGCCTTGGGCGGGAGATCGCCTTGGCCATGGGTCGCGATGGCCATGCCCTGTACATTGTCGATATCATCGGTGAGCGCCTTGAGGAAACCGCCGCGGAACTGCGTGCTGCGGGGCACAGGGTCGAGGCGCGGGTGACGGACGTTTCCGTGCGGGAGCAGTGCGACGAGGCGGTGCAGGATTGTGTCGCCAAATTCGGGGGCCTTTCCGTGCTGGTAAACTGCGCAGCGATCATGCGGATGCACCACTTCACCGATGTGACCGAGGACGAATGGAACCGCACGCTGGCGGTCAACCTGTCGGGCCCCTTTTTCCTCTGCCAGCTTGCCCTGCCGCACATCATCGCGGCCAAGGGGAACATCGTGAACGTCTGTTCGTCCAATGGCCTGATGGGCACGGCCTATACCGGCCCTTACAGCGCCACGAAGGCCGCGCTGATCAACCTGACCAAGACGCTGGCCATTGAATATGTTGGCGAGCCGATCCGGGTGAACGCAGTTTGCCCCGGTCCGATGGCGACCGAGATCGCCCATGGCGCCATGCCGCCCGCGACCATCGATCACAGCAAGATCGTGCGCTATTCGGGCCTTCGCGGGCTGGCGGACCCGTCGGTCGTTGCCAATGTTGTTGCCTTCCTCGCATCGAACGCGGCGGAGGGCGTGCACGGCGCGATCTGGACCGCCGATCTCGGCACCAGCGCCGGCTGAGGCACTCTTGGCTTCGTCGAGACGCCGCGCTGCTCCGGATTCGGAGATGCGCGCAAGGCTGCTCGACGCAGCCGAGGCGATCCTGCGCGAGTGCGGGCACGGCGCACTGACTTCGCGCACACTTGCCGAGCGTCTCTCGCTGAGCCGGCAGATCGTCCATTACTACTTCGAGTCGATCGACGACTTGCTGGTGCAACTGATCAGGCGAAGTTCGGAGCGGGCGTTGGCGGCGCTGCAGGAGCCGGAGATTCAGGCCGATCCGCTGCGCGCCATCTGGCGGATGAGCAACGACCGCGACTTCGCGCTGTTGTCGCTCGAATTCGCCTCGCTGGCGGCGCGGCGGCCCGCGGTGCGCGAGGTGGTGCGCGAGGCGGCGGAGGCGGCGCGGGCGGCGCAGACGCGGATATTGACGCAACACCTCGCTTCGCGCGGCATTGCCGCCAGCATCGATCCGGAAGTGGCGACCATCGTCATGGCCAGTCTCGCCTACACGATGGTGCAGGAGGACGCCGTCGGCATAACTTCCGGCCACGACAAGCTGCGGGCGCTGGTGGACGCGGCGCTGGAACGCTTTGCCGCGAGTGGGGACACCACATTTCCCGGCGGGCCGGAGGGCAGTTGACCGGGTTGGAGGCTGGTTGCTATACACCTGTCTAGCAAAAGTTCGCGAGAGGGATCGAGATGACCGACCAGACCAAGATCGACTACTCCAAGGCCGACGTCTTCACCGACTATGCCGTCACCGAAAACCCTTTCGCCTATTTCGAATACCTGCGGGAAAAGGGCCCGATCGTTCCGCTGGGACAGCGCAACGTCATTGCCGTCACCGGCTATGAGGAAGGCTGCACCATCTTCCGCGACGACGTGAACTTCTCGGCGCTCAACACCGTCACCGGGCCGTTCCTGCCGTTGGAATACGATCCGAACCGCTCGATGGACGAGCAGATCGACGAGTGCCGCAACGCCAATCCCTACCTCTCGCAGATCATGTCGGAAGACACCGAGGCGCACGAGAAGTCGAAGGCGATCCTCAACGGCATCATCACCCCGGCGCGGATGAAGGCCAACGAGAGCTACATGTACGAGGTCGCCGATCAGATCATCGACGATTTCATCGACAAGGGCCGCTTCAACGTCGTGACCGATTTCGGGCAGCCCTTCGCCCAGTTGGTCATCGCCGACCTGATCGGCGTGCCGCCCGAAGACCGGCCGTTGGTGCGCCAGATGGTGGCGGACCCCAACCAGATGCCCGGCAACCTCGGCGGTGGCTTCGACATGGGCGCCAACCCGCTCGCGCGCATGGGCATGCAGTTCTATGGCTACGTGCTCGACCGCCGCGCCAATCCGCGCGACGACGTGCTCTCGCGTCTCTGCGCGCAGAAGTATGATGACGGCACCCTGCCGCCGCCCGAAGCCGTGGTCTCGGTCGCAACCTTCCTGTTCGGCGCGGGACAAGACACCACCGTCCAGCTGTTCACCGCCATGCTGCGCAACCTGGCCAGCACGCCTGGCCTCGAAGACCGGCTGCGCGAGAACCCGGCGCTGATCCCCGACTTCGTCGACGAGGCGCTGCGGATCGAGGGGACGACCAAGACCTCGTTCCGCCTGGTGCGTAACCGGGTCAAGGTGGGCGACTTCACCTTCGAGCCCGGCCAGCACGTGATGCTCAACATTGCGGCGATGAACCGCGATCCGGCCAAGTTCGACGACCCGCACACGTTCAATGTCGACCGCAAGAACGTGCGCCAGCATGTCACCTTCGGACGCGGCCTGCACGCTTGCGCCGGTGGCCCGCTCGCGCGTGCCGAGGGCCGGGTGGCAATGGAGAGGCTGCTGCCCCGGATCAGGAACATCCGGCTGGATCCGGCGAAGCACGATCCTAACGTGGCCCGGCCGTTCCAGTACCTGCCCAACTACTCGCTCTACGGCGTGCTGGAGCAGCACATGCTGTTCGACCGCATCTGAGGGGCGGGCGCATGGTCAAGATCACTTTCGTCGAATTCGATGGCCGAGAGACTCTGGTCGATGCCCGGCCCGGCCTCTCGCTGATGAAGAATGCGGTTGCCGCCAACGTGCCCGGCATCCTCGCCGAGTGCGGCGGCAACTGCGCCTGCGGTACTTGCCGAATCTACTTCGACGCCGAGTGGGGCAAGTTGATGCCCGCCCCGCGCGAGAGCGAGACGGAGATGCTCGACTACTGGAACGAGGAAGGCGACGGCGTGCGCCTCTCGTGCCAGGTGCCGGTGGTGGACGAGATGGAAGGCATGGTGCTGCGCCTGCCCGAAGAGCAGAGCTGACTTCTTGAAATCCTCCCCCATCGGGGGAGGAGGACCGCCAGCGAAGCCGGTGTGGGAGGGGGATTTTGGCGCGCTGCGTCGCGCCCATCTGCTCCCCCTCCGTCAGCCCTTCGGGCTGCCACCTCCCCTGGTGGGGGAGGATTTTCGGTTGCCGTTTCTCGCCTCTCCCGCTTAACAACTTAAGAAGGCGGAGAGGACACCATGACCGAGATCCCTGACTACGACCTTATCGTCATTGGCGCGGGCGGCGCCGGCATGGCAGGCGCGATCTGGGCGGCGGAGGCCGGGTGCAAGGTCATCATCCTTGAGTCGGAGGATCGCATCGGCGGCTCCACCGCGCTGTCCGACGGCGTATTCAACGCCGCCGACACCAGCCTGCAGAAGAAGCTCGGCCTCACCGATTCCATCGACGACTATTACGACTACTACATGACACTCAACGCCTGGCGGCAGCCGGCGGCGTTGATCCGCAAGTTCTGCGACGAGGCAACGCCGACGCTGGAATGGCTGTTGTCAATCGGCGTCACCTATCCTGAGCGCATCGCCCACAAGCCCAAGCAGCCGGTGTTCCCCGGCTCGGTCGAGGGCGGCGGGCTCTATGCCGCCGGCGTCGAATGGCCGCCGCGCGGGCATTGCCCGGCCGAGGGCGGCTCGGTCTACATCAACGCCATGGAAAACCGGCGGGCGGTGCTGGGTGTGGAGCTGGTGCTAAACACCCGGGTGAAGCAGCTGATCGTTGAGGATGGGGCAGTAAAGGGCGTCGAGGTCGAAGGCCAACGGCTGACCAGCCATGCCGTGCTGCTCGCCTGCGGCGGTATCGCCAATGGCCCAAAGGAGATGATCCGCGCCTGGTTCCCTGATGCCTACGACGCGCTGCCCGAGGGCTATCACCCGCGCTACGGCTCGGCCGTGGGCAGCCGGGGCGATTGCGTCGTGCTCGGCCAGCAGGCGGGCGCGCACATCATCGGCAAGAACTGCGGGCTGGCGGTGTCCGGGCCGTTCCTGCCCTCGGCGCCTCCGGGCTTCCATGGCTACCAGCCGACTTCGGTGGTCTACGTCAACGGGCGCGGCCAGCGCTTCGCCCCGGAAACCGCGCCCTATGCGGTGATGCCGGGCCTGATCAAGGAGCAGGACCATAACGTCTGGGGCGTGTTCGACGAAGCCGCGCGCCTGCGCGCCGATCCCACCCGCAGCGGCTTTGCCCGCGGCTGGGACCCGGATTTCGTGCTGCAATGCGTCGCGGCCGGAGACATCATTGTCGCCGATACGCTGGAGGCCCTGGCTGGCAAGCTGTCGATGCGACCCAAGGCGCTGCGGGTGACGGTGGACCAGTTCAACGAGGACATCGCCAAGGGCACCGACCGCTGGTTCCTGCGCTCCATGGAGGAGCTCTTCCCAATCCAGCAGGGCCCGTTCTATGCCTTCCGCCACACCAACACCGGCTTCACCCTCACCGGCGTCGGCCCGCGCATCGATCCCGATGCCCGCGCGCTCGACGAGGACGGCTTGCCGATCCCGGGTCTGTTCGCGGCAGGCGAGGCCGGGGCCGGGGTGCTGGGCGAGCGCTATGTGGGCGGCGGCAATTCGGTGGCCAATGCGATCACCATGGGGCGCGTGGCGGGGATGACGATCGGGCGGGATTTGAAGGGGTAGGTCCTTCTGCCCAACCCAACCTTCAGGGTGACGACATGGGCAAGGAAGGCACAAGAAGGACAGGAGGCGTGAGCCTCAAGCCTCAAGCCACCTCCAACTCCTCCGCCTGATCAAAGGCAATCGGCAGCCCTATCATCCCCCAGACTCCGAAGAACGGCCGCCAGCCGCTCGGCCCGGTGCGGCGCGGGTTCTTGATCCGCCGCGCGATCTGGTGGAGTCCTTCCTCGATCTGGGCGCGGGCGATGAACTGGCCCATGCAGATGTGGACGCCCATGCCGAAGGCGATGTGCTTGGCGCTGTTGGTCCGCTCCGGATCGAACTGGTCGCCGTGCGGGATGGCAGGATCGCGGCCCGAGACGCTGACCGGGAAAAACAGCAGGGTGCCCTCGGGGATCAGCACGTCGCGGTATTCGAGGTCGCGGGTGACGATGCGCGGGATGGTCGAGGTAGTGACGTAGCGGAACATCTCCTCCACCACCTTGCGGCAATAGTCGTGGTCCTCGGCGCAGCGCCGGTACATCTCCGGCCGGTCGATCAGCGTGTCCATCATCAGCGTCAGCGCGTTCTTCGAGGTGTCGAAGCCGGCGACGAAGAGGAAGACCAGCAGGTCATAGAGTTCGCGGTCAGAGAGGTTGCCATCGTCGTCGGCGGTGCGCACCAGGATTTCGAGCAGGTCCTCGTTATCGCGGCCCCGGCGGTTGGCGCGGCGTTCAGCGACGAGCTTCTGCACGAAAGCGTCCAGCGTATCCATCGCCTCGACCAGTTTGGGCAGCAGGCTCTTGTCGATACTGGCGCTCATGCCGAAGGTTTCCAGTGAAGAACGCAGCCCGGGGATCACCTCCGGCGAGGCGCCGACCAGGGCGCAGAACACGGTGATCGGGAACATCGAGGCAAATTCCTCGAAGTCGAACTGGCCCTTGGGCACCCATTCGTCGAGCAGCTTCTCGATGGTGGCGCGCATCAGGGCGCGGTGCTTGTTGGCCTGCTGCGGGGTGAAGGCGGGGGCGAGCACCTTGCGGATGCGCTGGTGCGATTCTCCGGTCTGGGCCAGCAGGCTCTCGAGCTGGAAGCGGCCCCAGCTGGTGCCCCGCGCGCCCATGATGTCGACTACGCTCTCATAGGCGCCGCGCATGTAGCGATCCTGGTAAAGCAGGTCGCGCATCGCCTCGAACTGGGTGACGACAAGGCCGTGCGGGCAGGTCGCCAGCCAGGGATGCTCTGCCCGGGCCTTGTCGAAATAAGGCCAGGGGTTTTCGGCGAAGCTCGCCTCGTCCATCGGCAGGTAGGGGAGCTTGAGCTGGGTGATCTTCTGCATCGCTCTTCCAATCTGTGTTTGCGGCGGATTTACCGCAATTTCGATTCGAACGCACCGGAATTTGCACTCTGTTCACCGCGTCCGGGCATGCTAACGACCGTGCAACAAGCATTCCGGGAGAGAGACCTTGCGCCAGAAGTTTTCGATCGACGACCTGACCGACCCGCAATTGTCGCCCGAGATGAAGGGCTACATCGCCTCGGTCGAAGCCAACCCGCCGGTGCTGACCGAAGAGGCAATCCTGGAGGGCGCGCGCAAGGCAACGGGGCTATCCGATTTCGGCCCGGACGATTTCCGCGAGCGCCTGCATGTCCTGCTGGAGGACTGGAACGGCGATACCCGCGCCTATGCGCTGAAGCGCCAGTTCCTGCTCGACTATGCGATCCGCTATGCCGGCAACCGCCTGCTGATCCATGACCTGCTGAAGCGCCATCCCGAGATCCACGACGAGCCGATCGAAAAGCCGATAATTGTCGTCGGCATGCCGCGTTCGGGCACGACGCATCTGTTGAACCTGCTCGGCGCGGACAGCCGGCTGGCCTCGACGCCGCTGTGGCGGACCTACGCGCCGGTGCCGAACCCCAGGGTGCCGATGAATCCCGATGGGTCCGACCCTCGCTACACCAGCGTCGCGGCGAAGTGGGAACAGCAACTCGCCTCCAACCCGCTGTCGGCGGCGATGCATGCCATGGAGCCCGATCACTTCCACGAGGACGTGGAGCTGATGGGGCCGAACTTCGCCGGCTACAATTTCGAGTGGCTCGCCCGCTCGCCTCGGTTCCGAGACCACTACCTGTCGCACGACCAGACCGAGCACTACGAATACATGAAGACCGTGCTCAAGATCTTCCAGTGGCAGGACGTGCAGGCCGGCCTGCCGCGCAAGCGCTTCGTCACCAAGTGCCCGCAACACCTGGAACAGCTTCCCGTCATCCGGAAGGTGTTCCCGGATGCGACGGTGGCGATCACCTATCGCGATCCTGTTGAGGTGATCCAGTCGGCTATCACCATGATCGCCTATGGCGAACGCATGAGCTACCCCACCATCGATACACAAGGCCTGCTCGACTACTGGACCGACCGGGTGGAAAAGCTGCTGCGCGCCTGCGTGCGCGACCGGCCGCTGTGGCCCGAGGAGCAGAGCGTCGACGTGCCGTTCGATGAGTTCATGAAGGACGACATGAAGGTGGTGCGCGAAGTGCGCCGCAAGGCGGGGCTGCCGGAAACCGAGCAGGCCAACCGCGACGTCGCTGAATACATCGAAAGCCACCCGCGCGGGAAATACGGGCAGATCGTCTATCACCTGGAGCGCGATTTCGGGGTCAAGCCGAGCGAGCTGCGCAAGCGGTTCGACTTCTATTACGAGGCCTATCCGTTCCTGAAGCGGCCGGCGGACTAGCGGGCGAACATCCCCCGAAGCTCGCTGAGCTTGACCTTGCCCGTCTGGGTGCGGGGGATGGCGTCCGCTTCGACGAAGAGGATCCGGCGCGGCACCTTGTAGCTGGACAGGGTCGCGCGAAGGGCTTGTTGCAGGGCCGCTTCGTCCGGGGTTGCGCCCATTGCCGGAACCACCGCCGCGACGACGATCTCCCCCGCCTCGGCATCGGGAAGTCCCGTCACGACGGCTAGTTCCACGCCGGGCAGGGCGGAGAGCGCTGCTTCCACTTCCAGCCGCGAGACATTGGCGGCGCGGGTCTTGATGCGGTCGTGGAGGCGGCCTTCGGGGTAGAGCCAGCCTTCGGCGTCGATGCGGACCACGTCGCCGGTGGGGTAGAAGCCGTCCTCTGTGAAAGTGTCGGCGCGGCGCTGCTTGTAGAGGCCCGCCATGAGGGCGGGGCCACGGATCTGGAGTTCGCCGATACCGTCCGGGGGGAGAATGGCGCTCGTCTCCAGATCGACCACGCGGCGTTCATAGCCATTGAGCGCCTGGCCGAAGCTGCCTTCCTTGCCGGGAGGAAGCGGCTGGTCGAGCGGGTGGGCGCTGTGGGCGGAGAAGCTTTCGGTCATGCCGTACATGCGCGGCACGGGGGGCTTGCCGTCGCTGCCGGGGAAGCCGCCGAACTCGGGGATGCCGGAGAGGTCGATGCCGCGCTCGCTGGCGCGCTTCAGCAGCAGCGGCTGCCGGTCGCCCCAGGCGTTGACGCGGGTGACTTGGGCGCTCTCGATCAGGTCGAGTGCGTCATCGACATCGGTGCTGCCCGGCCAGACCAGCGTCGCGCCCCGGCTCAGCACCTGCAGCACGGTGGACATGCCGGCGAGCCAGAAGGCGGGGAGCAGGACCATCATCCGGTCGTGCGGCTTCAGCGCGAACATGCGCGCCAGTTCCGGAGAATGGCGGGCGATGGCCCAGTGGCGGTGGACGACGGCCTTGGGCTGGGCGGTGCTGCCGGAGGTATAGACTACTACCGCCTCGTCCGACGGCGCGACCTGTGCCTCGGCGGCGGCGAGGAGGGCAGGCGAGACGAGGTCCGCGCCCGCAATCAGCACATCAATGGGTTGAGCCCACGGCGCCTCGGTTGCCTCGTCGAACCACACCGCGCGGAGATAGGGTGCGGTGGGGAGCTGGATTGCTCGGGGACCGCTCGAGGCTAGTCCGGGCAAGGCCGCCTCCAGCGTGGCGGAATAGTCATGACGCAGGAACCGCCGCGCCGCGATCAGCATGCGGCAGTCGCTGTGCGCGAGGATGTGCGCCAGTTCAACCGGGGTGGAAAGCGTGCTCACCAGGGTCAGCAGCGCGCCGATCCGCAAGCTGGCGAGGAAGGCCGTCAGCCACAGCTCTCCGTCCGGCGCAAGGAGGGCAATCCGCGCGCCCTTGCCGATGCCATTGGCCAACAGGGCGCGGGCGAGGCGGGCGGAGCGATGGTCAAGCTCAACATAGCTGAGCGCCTCGCCGGGCATGATGAGCGCCGGGTGATCTCTTCGCGCTGCGACAACTTGCGCCCATAAGGCCGGCAAAGTCTCCGGCACGCTGTCCCCACTCACGGCTTCAGGTCGAGCAGCTTGTAGCTCGGGTCCTCGGGCAACCTGCCGCCCGGCTTGATCTGGCTGTTGCCGAGCGGCCCCGCAACCCAGTCTCCGGCGTCGTCGTATTCGCGGAACCAGTCGACCACGACCCTGCGCATGGCCACGCGCCATTCGCCCTGACGCTTTTCGAAGCGGTCGACATAGCGGCCGGCCTGGATGGAATCGAAGCTCTTCGTCCCGTCGCTCATACGGTGGTAGCCGTGGTAGTAGCTTTCGACGTCAGCGCTGTTCCCGCTGATGCGGATGAGGATGTTTCCGATGGTGTGCTGCGAGGCTTCCATGGAGCGGAGCAGGGGCAGGACCCAGGCGATCAGTTCCTCGCGCTTGCCGGTGAACAGGCAGTGGTCGTCCTCGGCGTCTTCCCAATATACGGAGCGCAGCATGTCCTCGTCGCAGCGGTCCACTCCGCGCGAATAGCGGTAAAGGCAATCGCGGATCGCCTCGCGGTCGGCCATTTCGGCGGCGATTTGTTCGGTGGTGATGGCCATGGGATCAGGCCGCCGCCTTCACCCGCTCCGTATCGAACGGCTCCTCGCCCAGAACGGTGGTGCGGTGGAGCAGACGCCCGGAATCCTGCGCATAGGGCAGGGCCTTGTGCATGGTGCCGGTGTTGTCCCACATGACGATGTCGCCAAGCTGCCACTGGTGGCGATAGACGAATTGCGGTTGCGTCGCGAAGTCCATCAGGCGCTGCAGCAGTGCCTCGCCCTCGGCCGGGTCCATGCCTTCGACTTCCTTACCCGACGTGCTGAGGATCAGTGAGCGGCGGCCATTATGGTGGCGCCAGACCAGCGGATGGCTCTTGGGCTCGTGGGTGGCGAAGGCGGCGATCTGCTCCTCGCTGAGATCAGGGACAAATCGGAAGGAGTCGGCGACGCGGTGGATCACCCGCAGCCGCTCGATCAGCTGCTTGTCTTCATCGGGCAGGGCTTCGTAGGCGGCATAGGTGTTGGCAAACTCGGTATCGCCACCGCCTCCGGCCGGAAGCTGCTTTGCATTGAGCATGGTGATGAAGGGCGGAATGTCGCTGTCTGTGCGGTCGATATGCCAGAAGAAGTTGCCCGGCGTGTAGAGATAGAGCTGCGGGCTGTGCTTCGGATCATAGGTCACCTTGTAGACCGCGCCCGATTTCTCGCTGAGCAGCGGGCCGAGGGTGTTGGTGAACTCGAGCTGCTGATCGTCGTCCATCCTGAGGCCGCGGATCAGCACTACGCCGCGTTTCTGTACGATGTCGGCGATCTCTGCGGAGGCTGCGCCCGATACCAGCGTCTCGACGTCGGTGTCGATCCGGGTGCCGATGCCCGGGGTCAGGTCGGTGGTCTTCAGCGCCATTTCCTCATCCTCAATCCTTCTTCTGCCGCCCAGCATAGTTCAAACGCCACTCGGGTGGGAAGCGGCTGTCGTTGTCCTTGACGGCATTGGTCAGGCCCTTCTCGAACATCTCGTCGCCCACCTGGATGGAGCTGTCGTCGAGAACACCCGGCAGCATGCTTTCCAGCCAGCCCGACACGATTGAGCCCATGTATTCGCCTTGGTGCTGCTTGAAGACCTCGAAGAACGTCTTCTGCATGGCGATGGTGTCGGCCGGGCGGTTTTGCGCGCAGGCGAGCGCATATTTCATGGTTTCGGCTTCGAGCTGATCCTTGGGTACCACCGAGTTGACGAAGTGGAGCTCCTTCATCTCCTTCGCCGTGAAGGGCCTGCCGGTGAAGACCATTTCCATGAAGGGCCTCAACCCCATCATCAGCGCCCACTGCCACATGCGCGCCGCCCAGCCGACGTAGCGGAAGGCGGCGTGGCCGAAGAGCGAGTCCTCGCTGGCGACCACGATGTCGGCATCGCCGGCAAGGTAGAATTGCCAGCCGTAGCAATAGCCCTTCACCTCGACGATGGAGACCTTCTTGAAATCCTGCAGGTCGCGCATCCCCTCGCCGGTGCGGGAGTAGAGCTGGGTGACGGCGCCGAGGTGCCGATAGGAGCCCTTGGGGGGATACTTGACCCCTTCGTCTTCGCCGATGCGGAAGTCGTGCAGCCAGGAAACGTCCTTGTCGGAGAACAGGTCGGCCATTTCGGGGAGGTCGTCGCCCGTGCCGAAATGCTCGCCCGCGCCGCGGATGACGAGGACCTTGACCTCATCGTCGACATTGCAGCGGTGGACGAGGTCGCCGAAGCGGTGGCGGGCGCCGATGGTGATGGCGTTGTGCTTGTCGGGCCGGTTGATCGTAATGGTGGCGATGCGAGTGGCCGGGTCCTTTTCGAACAGGACGATCTCTTCGGGCGGCGGGCGGGTTTCATCGGTCATGACTTTTTGGCTCCGGGATGCTGCGGCTTGTCGAGCAGCAGACATAGCGGCATGACGGCCGCAAGCGCCATTGCCAGCAGCCAGTAGGAATCGATGTAACCGACCATGGCCGCCTGCCGGGCTATGGTTCGGTCGATTCCCGCGATCCAGCTGGTGGCGTCAAAGTCCGCTCCAGGCAAGCGCATCGGCAGCACCGGGTTGTCGGGCCGGACCGCCTCGGTCAGCCGGGCGTGGACCGCCGAGGCATTGCGCAGGGTCAGCGCCTGCAGCGCGGCGATGCCAACGGCGGCGGCCATGTTGCGGAACAGTGAGATTAGCGATGCCGTCTCGTTGCGCAGTTCCGGCGCGATCGTCGCCAGCATCAGCGTTGTCATCGGCACGAACACGAGGCCGCCGCCATAGCCTTGCAGGAAGCCGATCCAGATCATCGGCCAGCTACCCATCTCCAGCGTGAAATGCGCCATCATCCACAGCGAGAACGAGGCGAGGCCCAGCCCGAACATCATCATGTAGCGCGCATCGACCCGATTGATGATCTGCCCCGCGGTGAACATCGCCGCCATGGTGCCGAGGCCGCGTGGCGCGGCGATGAGGCCGGTGAGCATCACCGGATAGCCCATCAGCTGCTGCATCATCGGCGCCATCAGCGCCAGCACCGCGAAGATCAGCATGGCGTGGGCGACCGTGATGGTCATGCCGATGAGGAAATTGCGGTCGGCGAAGATCTTCGGCTTGATGAAGGGATTGGGTACGGTGAACATGTGCACCAGCGCCAGCAGGCCGAACAGCGCCGCAACGACGGCCTCGATCACGATCTCGGTCGAATCGAACCAGTCGAGCAGTTCGCCGCGATCCAGCATCAGCTGCGAACTGGCGATGAAGATCGACAGCAGCATGAAGCCGGACAAGTCGAACCGCGCCGTTGCCGCGTCCCGGCTCTTGTCGAGGAAGACCGAGTAGAGGAACAGCGCGCCGATGCCGATCGGCAGGTTGATCAGGAAGATCCAGCGCCAGCCCATGGTGTCGGTCAGCCAGCCGCCGAGCGAGGGGCCGACCACGGGCCCGAGGATCGCGCCCATGCCATAGAGCGCCATGGCCTGGCCGTGGCGCTCCGGCGGGTTGATGTCGAGCATCACCGCCTGGCTCAGCGGCACCAGGCTCGCGCCGCTTGCGCCCTGAAGCAGGCGGAACAGCACCATCTGCTCGATATTGGTCGCCATGCCGCAGGCGAGCGATGCGATCGTGAAGCCCGCGACCGATGCCACCATCACCGGCTTGCGCCCGATCTTGCCCGCCAGCCAGCCGGTGAGCGGGATCATGATGGCGGTGGCGATGAAATAGGAGGTCAGCACCCAGACGATCTGGTCGCTGGTCGCCATCATCGCGCTTTGCATCTTTGGCAGGGCGACCTGGGCGATGGTGCCGTCGAGCGCGACCATGATGGTCGAGCTCATGCAACCGATGGTGATGAAGGCGCGGGTAGTCGAATCCGGAAGAGGGGGCGTCACAGTAGCGATTTGGCCCACCGGTCGATGCGATCCCACTGCTGGTGGCGGGTGCTGGCGAAGTTGTGGCAGTGCCCGGAGCGGGGCAGCAGGTGCAGGGTAATGTCGGGGCAGGCCCGGAAGTAGTCGGGCTCCGCATAGGGATCGGGCGTCGAATCACGCTCGCCGTTGCCCATGAACATGGGCACCGCAATCCGCGCCGCTTCGTCGCGGATGATGTGGGTGCGGATGGAGATCACGCCGATCTCGCTCGGGGTCTCGACCGCCAGCGAATCGTCGACGGCGATCACGTCCGGCGGCACGTCGTCCCAGTGGAAGCCCTCGTGCAGCGGTGCGCGTTCGTTCCAGGTGTAGTCGGGGAAGGGGCCGTCCATTGGCGCGACATCGGCGGCGCGAAGTCTCTGGCCGCCCATGGTGAAGAACACCCCGTCGGCCGTGTAGCCAAGGAGCATGAGCGCGTCCCAGGTCTTGTGATTGGCCTGCTGGATCGTCGCCAGCATCGCGCCCATCGAATGGCCGCCGCCGATGTGCAGCACCTCCGCCAGCGCGGGGAGCGAAGGGTGCAGCGTCCCTTCGGCCAGCTCCTTGTGGAACTGGCGCGAAGCCGCGTCCATCGCCTGGGCGACGATCTGCCGCGTGGCCTTCTTCTGGACGGGCACCCGGGTGCTTTCACCCACGCCGAGGTGATCTGCCAGCAGGACGACATGGCCCTTGCCGGCGAGATGTTCGGCGCAACTGTAACCCTCGCGCCCGGGGACCTCGAAGTGGAAATAGCGCTTGTCGTAGCTGCCGCCGGCAAGCAGCACCATGCTTGCCGGCCGGGGGCCGAGCAGTGACAGATCGTCCGGCACGAACAGCCACGCGGCAATATTCGTCGGCAGGCCACCGGTCACCTCCGCCGGCAGGGCAGAGGTGACATCGAACGAGAGCGGGATCGGGCCCATGCTAACCTCAAGCTGGCTTCAGGGTGCGGTATTGGCCGCCACAGCCTTGGGATCGCCGATCCATCCCCCCGCAGTCGCGGCTTGTAGCCGGGCGACATTGTAGAACTGGCGGGCGCGGGCATCGAGCAGCGAGAGCTGGGCGCGCTGGTAGGCGCGGCTGGCGTCGAGCACCTGCAGGATGCCGCTGTTGCCGACCTGGAAGCTACGGCGCGAGAGATAGAGCGAGCGCTCGGCCACCTGGGAAGACGTGCTCTGTGCGGCGAGGGCATCGCGGTCCGTGCCCAGCGCCGATAGCAGGCTTGAGACCTGCCCGAAGGCTTCCAACACGACCTGCTGGTACTGTGCGGCCGAGGCGCGAAGGCCGGCTTCCGCGCCGCGCTTTTCGGCGCGGAGGGTGCCGCCGTGGAAAATCGGCGCCGTGATGCCGCCGAAGATGTCGAAGCCGGTCGAACCCGTGCCGAAGATCTGCCCAAGGTCGCTCTTCGACTGGGTGAGCGAGGCGCCGATGGAGATGTCGGGATAGAGATTGGCGGTGGCGATTCCGACCGCCGCGGTCGCGGCATGAAGCCGCGCCTCGGCTTCCTGGATGTCGGGCCGCTTGTGTACCAGGGCCGAGGGAATGGCCACCGGCACCTGCGCGGGCAAGGTCATGCGCTCGAGCGAATAGTCCGTGGGGCCCAGTTCGGCGGGGGAGATGCCCTGGAGCACCGCCAGCATCGCCCGGCCGTCGGCAAGCTGCTGCTCGAGCAGGGGGAGGTTGGCCCGGTCGTTGGCTTGCTGGCCCTGGGCGCTGAGCACTTCGACCATGGTGCCGATGCCGCCGCGCTGGCGCGCCTGGGTCAGTTCAACATTGCGGTCGTTCTCGGCGAGCAGGGCGCGCTCGGTGCGGATGCGGTCGTTCAACGCGGCGATGGCGATAACCTGCTGGGTCACGCGTCCGGCGATCAGCAGGTGCGCGGCCTCGGTCTGGCGCTGCTGCGCCTCGGCCTCGGCAATGGCCTGCTCGCGCGCGCGGCGCTGCTTGCCGAACAGGTCCAGGTTGTAGCTGACCCCGGCCCCGAGGGAGTAGAGGTCGAAACGCGGATTGCGGATGGTGAACCCGCCGGTGCCGATCCCGAAGGCGTCGGAAATGCCCGCGGCCGAGAGGTTGACCTGCTGGTAATCGACGCGGCCGTGCGCATCGATCTGTGGCAGGCCCCGGCCGGTCACGGCGTCGACATGCGCCCTGGCGCGTTCGAGCGTGGCTACGCTGGCGGCCAGGCTGCGGTTGGCGGCGAGCGCCTTTTCCACCGCGGTGTCGAGTTCGGGCGAACCGAAGCTCTTCCACCATTCGATGCCGGGGCCTTCGCCCAGCGCGGCGCGGCCCTCGCCATTGCTGGCATAGCCGGCCTGCGGCGGCGGAGCCGCGGGCGTGGCGAAATTCGGTCCGACAGCCTTGCAGGAAGCCAGCAGGCAGGCAGCGGTGAGCAGCAGGGGCAGTTTACGCATCATCGGTTCGTTCCACAGGCAAATCTGGTTGTTGTCAATTCACGAGAGGCTCAGGCCGGCGCCGCCACACGGCGCGGTGGACGCATCAGCGCGATCAAAGGCACCATGGCGAGAGCCAGAAGGAAGATCAGCCAATAGGCATCGACATAGGCGACCATGTTGGCTTCGCGGAAGATCCTGCCGCTCATCCCGGCGATCTGCGGCAGTGAACCGAAGTCGAAATCCGGGGCGGCATATTGCAGCGTGGGACTGTCCGGCCGCACGCCTTCGACCAGCCGCGAGCGCACGATGGAAGTCTGCTGGATGATCTCGGTCTGCAGGTAGGAAATGCCGAGCGAAGAACCCATGGACCGCGTCAGGGTGAACATCGCCGCGCCCTCGTTGCGGTATGCCGATGGCAGGGTGGCGAAGATCAGTGCGGTGAGTGGGGGGAAGGTCAGCCCCGAGCCGAAGCCCTGGAACAGCCCTGCCAGCAGCAGGTGCTGATAATCGACGTGGTTCGAAATGCGCGAGAGCATGAACAGGCCTATCCCGTTCATCAGCATGCCGGTGATGAGGAAATAGCGATTGTCCACCTTGCCGATCATTCGCGCGACGAACAGCATGGCGATCAGCGTGCCGATGCTCCGCGGCGAGGAGACGATGCCGGTGAACAGTGCCGTATAGCCCAGGTTCTGCTGCATCATCACGGTGGAAAGCGGGATCGTGGCGAAGGTAAGAACGCCCACCGCGACGCTCATCACGCAGCCTAGGGTGAAATTGCGGTCGGTGAAGAGCTGCGGGCGAACATAGGTGTCGCGCGCCGTGAACATGTGGACCAGCATGAGAAAGCCGAACAGGCCCATCAGTACCGCATAAAACCGGATTTCCGCCGAATCGAACCAGTCCAGGTGCTGGCCCCGGTCCATGATGAGCTGGAAGCAGGCGAGCGCGATCGACAGCGCGAAAAAGCCGAACATGTCGAAGCGCAAGGGCCGCTCGTCGCGTGTGTTGGACAGCGAGGCGGCCAAGCCGACAAAGGAAATCACGCCGACCGGAAGGTTGATGAAATAGACCCAGCGCCATGACAGGGTATCGGTCAGCCAGCCGCCCAGGGTCGGGCCGAACAGCGGGCCGAACATCACGCCGAGGCCAAGGATGGAGACAGCCTTGCCTTGCTCGGACTGGGGTGTCGCATCGATGACCGCCGCCTGGCTCAGGGGCACCAGTCCCGCTCCGGTCACGCCCTGGATCGCTCGGGCGATCACCGCCGTCGTCAGGTCGTTCGCCATGCCGCAGGCCATCGATGCGACGGTGAAGCCGCCGCAGGACAGCAGCAGCACGGCGCGCCGGCCGAACCGGTTGGCCAGCCAGCTCGAGAGCGGCGTCGCTATGGCCGAGGCGATCATGTAGGAGGTAACCACCCAGATGATCTGCTCCTGCGAAGCCGCCATGGTCGATTGCATGTGCGGCAGGGCGACGTTGGCGATGCTGGTGTCGATCGCGAACATCATCGATGCCAGCACCGAGGAAGAGACGATGAGAAATCGCCTCCCGGGGTCTGGCAACTGCTGGCTCACCGACTTGCCGGGGCAGGGCCCTTGCTGGCAGGCGGTGCGGGCTGTTCGTCCGCGCCGAACAGGTGCCGCTTGTGACCGGTATCGACCGTCACTTCGACAGAAAGGCCCATGTGCAGCGGCAGTCCCTGCGGCACTTCGTCGATGGCGATTTCGACCGGCAGGCGCTGGACTACCTTAACCCAGTTGCCCGTGGCATTTTCCGCCGGCAGGATCGAGAATGCATTGCCGGTGCCCGGGCTGAAGCTGGCGATGTGGCCCTTCAGCTCATGGTCGGGAAAGGCATCGACCTTGACCGTGGCCGGTTGGCCGACGCGCATGTAGCGCAGCTGGTTTTCCTTGAAGTTCGCCACCACCCAAAAGCGCGTGCCGGTCAGCATGAAGACCGGCTTGCCCGGAGTGACGTAGTTGCCCGGCTGGAGCTGGTGCACTTTCGTGACCACGCCGTCGAGCGGGGCGCGCACGATCGAATCGTCGAGCGCGATCCGCGCCTTCTGAAGCTGGGCCGCCGCCTTGCGGACGGAAGGTTGGATATCGGCGGGTCCGGCGATATTGCCGGAAAGCGCCGCCTTCAGGCTTTCGCTGCGCGCGCGGGCAGCGGCGATGTTGGCCGTGGCGGTGCGCACTTCGCGAACAGCCGCATCATACTGGGTGCGCGATGAAATGCCTTCCTGGAGCAGCGCCTGCTGCCGGGCGACTTCGCTGCGCGCAAAGGCAAGCTTGGCTTCCTCGGTGCTGATTTGCGACAGGCTGGCCGCATAGCTGGCGCGCTGGGCGGCGATGTCGGTCCGCGCTGCGGCAAGCTCTGCCTCGTTCTCGGCGACCTGGGCATTGTAGTTGTCGTTGTTGACGGTGAACAGGATCTGGCCGGTTCGGACCAGCTGGTTCTCGCTGACATTGACCGAGGTCACCTTGCCGGGAACGCTGGCGCTGATCGCGACCATGCCGGTCTGCAGCTGCGCGTTCTCGGTCGATTCATAGCGGCCGCCAGTGAGATAGAACCACAGCACGCCGACTATCACCACAACCGGCGCGGCCAGCATCAGTACGCCACGTATGCGCCTGCGCTTGCGCCACTTTTCGGCGTCGGCGAGGTCGCTGTCGGTTACAGGGGTTTCGGCGTTCATGTGATTTCCTGTTTTCCTCTCGGCACGCCGATACTAAGCATGGCTAGTATCGGCAATAGAAAGATTGAGCACAATGGATGGGGAGAGGGTGCTGGCGCTGGAAGGCGTGCACAATTTTCGCGACTATGGCGGTTATGCCACACCCGGCGGCCAGCGAGTGCGAAAGGGCGTGTTGTGGCGCTCGGGCCAGCATTTCGGCGCGAGCGAGAGCGATCTGGAACGGATTGGGCAGCTGGGCTTGCGCTTTGTCGTGGACCTTCGCGGCAACAGCGAGCGTGAGCGAAGCCCGTGCAGGCGGTCCACAGGATTCGACGCCCGGGTGATGTTCTACGATGGCGAGACGGCGGGCCTGGCCCCGCATATCGAGGCCGCCGGCGGCGTCAGCGATGTGGCCGGCGCCAGGAGGGCGATGCTCGCGACCTATGAGGAAATCGCCTTTCGCCCCAGCCTGACCAGCATCCTGCGCCGCTTCTTCGCGGAGGCGCTGGTGGGTCAGGGGGCAGGGAAGAGCGCCAGTCTCGTCCATTGCCATGCCGGCAAGGACCGCACCGGTATTGCCGTGGCGCTTGTGCACCACATTCTCGGCGTCCACCGAGATGACATGATGGCGGACTATCTCCTCACCAACACCGCCGGAAACAACGAAAAGCGCATCGCCGATGCCCTGGCGCAGCAGGCGGGGGGCGGCGTGATGGCCAAGGTTCCCGAGGCGGCGATCCGCGTGCTGATGAACGTCGATGCAGACTTCCTGGCGACTGCGCTCGCTGCGATCGAGCGGCGGCACGGAACGATTGATGTCTATCTGGAAGAGGTGCTGGGGGTTGACGCGTCGGCCCGGGCGGCGCTTTGCCAGCACTATATCGAAGGTTGATGCAGATGCGACACGATCCGGTCCTGATACTCGAAGGCGTACACAATTTCCGCGACCATGGCGGCTGGGCGGTCAGTGGCGGTGGGCGGTTGAAGCGTGGCCTGCTGTGGCGCTCCGGCGAACATGCCGATGCAACCGCTGCCGACCTTGAGAAGATCGCGGCGCTTGGCCTCGCCAATGTATTCGACCTGCGCTCCGGCACCGAGCGGGCAGCGCGGCCTTGCCGACGGCCGCAAGGGTTCGCGGCGCGAGTCCACCTCAACGATGACGATATCCGCCAGCAGGCACCGCATGTCGTGGCGGCCAAGGAAGCTGCGAGGAAGGCGGCTGCCCGGCCGAGCAGCATGCACGGCGACCCGCAGACCGCGCGCGAAGGAATGCGCACCGCCTACCAGAGCTTTCCGTTCCGGCCCAAGCTGGTCGAGATGATCCGCAACTATCTGCAGGTGCTGGCGCAGGGGGAGGGCCCCAGCCTGATCAACTGCATGGCCGGCAAGGACCGCACCGGCATTTCCGTCGCCGTGCTGCATCTTGCCGTGGGCGTCCATCCGGACGACGCCGTTGCCGACTATGTCCTCACCAACACCGCCGGCAACCTCGAGGCGCGCATCGCCGCCGGGGCCAAGTCCATTGCGGCGGTGTCGGCAGGCGACATCAACGAAGAGGCACTGCGGGTGGTGATGAGCGTCGAGCCCGAATACCTCGAAGCCGCATTTGCCGGCATGCGCGAGCGCAACGGTTCCATCGATGGCTATCTGCGCGAGGTCGTGGGGGCGGACGATGCGCTGCGAGCGCGGCTGCGGGAAGCGTTGGTCGAAGTTTGATCGCGCGGGCAATCACCCGATGAACTGCTGGATCGCCCGCGCCACTTCGCCCGGGCATTCGAGGTGGAGCATGTGGCCGGCCGGATAGTCGATCCGCGTCACCCCGGGGGCGGCACCAGCCAGGACATCCGCGATGAGAAGGATGTCTTCGGCATCGCGCAGGCCGGTCAGCAGCAGGGTCGGGACCCGTAGCAGGTGCAGGCGCTCGATGTCCGGGACTTCCGGGCGCTGGTCGTCCTTGATCCACTGACGGCCGTGGTAAGCCGAGACGGACCGGCGCAGTTCGTCCCCGGCCGGGGTCTGTAGAACGGCTGCGAACATCGGATGGGCGAGCCAGCGCTGGCGGGCCAGCGGCAGGTCGCCCGAGCGGGCCGCACGGGATACGCCGAGCCAGAGTTCTTTCCATTCTCCGGACCATTCCCAGCCGACCATGGCCGGGCTGATCAGCACCAGTCTTGCGACACGGTCCGGATGGCCAAGCGCGAAGTTGAGCGCCACTCCGCCGCCCATGGACAGCCCGACCAGCGACGTCCGCGCCATGCCGCGCGCATCGAGCAGGGCCAGGAGGTCGTCGGCATGGGAAAAGGCTAGTCCCTCTGTCGCGCTGGATTCGCCGAAACCGCGCAGGTCATAGGTCAGTAGGGACAGGTCTGACGGTAGCTGCGCGATCAGGTGCTGCCAATCGTGCCGGTCGCCAGCCATGCCATGGATAAAGCAAAGCGCGGGACTCTCGCCCCGCGCTTCGCCGTGCAGGATCCCGCCTTCGACTGGAACGACGAAGACGGCCTGTGTCATCGGATCAGGCCGAACCCATGTAGCGGCCGCCGTTCACGCTGATGGTCTGGCCGGTCATGTAGCCGGCTTCCTCCGAAGCGAGGAAGGCGGCGGCGGCGGCGATGTCCTCGCCCTTGCCGATGCGGCGGACCGGCAGGGCCGCGCCATAGGCCTCGACCGCGCCTTCGCGCTGCATGATCTCCGCGCCGCGCAGCATCGGGGTATCGATCGAGCCCGGCGGGATCATGTTGGCGGTGATGCCGTGCTGGCCCAGGGCCTGCGCCAGGCACTTGGTGAAGCCGAGCAGCGCGCCCTTGGAGCTGGTGTAGTGCGTCTGCAGCTCGGAGCCGGACTGCACCGAGGAGCTGGTGATGTTGATGATCCGGCCCCAGTTGGCGGCGATCATGTCGGGCACGCAGACTTGCGTGACGTAGAACGGCCCGAAGAAATTGATCTCCATGACCTTGCGCAGCAGCGCCTCGTCGATCTCGAGGAAGTTGTTGAACGGCGCAATGCCGGCGTTGTTGACCAGGATCAGGATCGGGCCGAGTTCCTTGCGGGTCTGCGCGGCGGCGGCGTCGATCTGGGCGCGGTCGGAGCAGTCGGCCTTGATGGCGATAGCCGTGCCGCCGGCATCGCGCACCATGCGCGCGGTTTCTTCGGCGCCTTCGCCGTTGATGTCCCATATGGCGATCCTGGCATTGTCTTCGGCCAGGCGCAGCGCCATCGAACGGCCCATGCCCGAACCGGCGCCAGTGATAACGGCGACTTTGCCATTGAGCGAACGTGTCATGCTGGAATTCTCCCGGACTGGATGCTGCCAAGTGGTGTGCTGAACGCCTGAACAGCAAGGGGATGGGGAGAGTCAAGCAGTAAGCGCTCGGGGATGGTGTGTTAGTGCCTGCGGAGGCCTTCCGGCAAGGGTTCTCCCGACGGGTTGATAACCCGCCGGGAGGCCATGACATTGTGCCGGGCTTGGTCGATCCAGGCCAGGTATTCGGCCCGACGGCGTTAGTTGCCCTTCACATCGGCCATCGAAGCGCCAAAATTGATGTGAAACGGCTGCCCGCCGATGACGAAGGCAGGGACAGAAACCACGCCAGCGGCTTCAGCCTCGGCAATGCGCTCGGGATTCGTCGCGAAGTTGACCACTTCGGTGGCAAAGCGTGCTGGGTCCAATGCTCCCGCAAGCGCCTGTTCGGCGCTGACGCAGACAGAACAACCTGCATGATAGAAGACGGCTTTGGTCGACATAAGGATTCTCCTGTGACTCGGCACATTATGTATCGAGTCGCTACTTTATGGCCGACGGTGTTCATCTTGCCAAGGTGGTATTTAGTCGATACAAAATCTGCATGGCACAATCCCGCACTTCCGAGCTGCTCAACCGGCTTGCGAAAATCGTTGTCGCCGATGGCTTTGCCCATGGATTGCAGCCCGTGCAGTGGCAGGCCCTGCAATATCTCGAGCGGGCCAACCGGTTTTCGCGCACGCCCACGGGTTTGACCGCCTGGCTGGGGCAGACCAAGGGCAGCGTCTCGCAAACCATCATGGCGCTTGAAGCCAAAGGGCTGGTCAGGCGTCAGGACGATCCGCAGGACCGGCGCGTTGTCAGGCTGGAACTGACCCAAGCTGGCCGCGATCTTCTCTCTGCTCCGCCCGAACCTGTCGCATCCCAGATGCTCGGCAGGCTTGCCCCGTCGGAACAGGCTATGCTCGCCGAATTGCTCGAGCAAATGTTGCGTTCGCAGCTGGCGGCCAATGCCCAGCGGCCATTCGGCGAATGCCGCGCGTGCCGTCATCATGTCGGCGCACAGTCCGGTCAGCACAATTGCGCCTTGCTCGATGTGCCGTTGGACGAGGAGGATGCGGCATCGATCTGTATCGAGCAGGAAGCGGCATGATTGCGCAGGTGCGAACCGTCCTGGCGGGACGGGTCCGGCCATTCCGGCAGCCTGGCGAATTCAGCGCCATCGCCAAATCCGCGCTGGAGGGCCGGATCGCGATTGGCCGCCTAGGCCTTGCGGGCGATGAGCAGGCGGATCGCGTTCACCATGGCGGCGTAGACAAGGCGATCCATCACTATCCTTTCGACCACTACGACTTTTGGCGCGGCCAATTGGGCGACAATGCGCTGTTGTCGGTTGCAGGCGCATTCGGCGAGAACATTTCGACCAGCGGAATTGTCGAAAGCGATCTGTGCATTGGCGACCGGCTGCGCCTGGGCACCGCACTGGTCGAAGTCAGCCAGGGCCGCCAGCCATGCTGGAAGCTTGACCATCGCTTCGGGGTTGCAGGCGTGAGCGCGGCAGTGGTCCGAACCGGCCATTGCGGCTGGTATTACCGTGTGATTGAGGCCGGAACGCTGGAGGCAGGCCAGCACCTGGAACTGATAGACCGGCCGCAGCCGTCATGGACTGTCGAGCACGCTTTCGCCTTGCTCATACGGGGCACGGGCCGCCGCGACACATCTGCCCTGCGCGAATTGTGCAAGCTCGACGCGCTGGCGGAAAGCTGGAAGCGCCGGGCACTGGCAATGACGACCGATTGACGGCCCCATGCGGCTCAATCGAACACCGCGAACCCGCCGTAGCGCCCGCGGTGGAACAGCATCGGGTCGTCCTCGCGGCTGGTTTCCAGGTGGAGCACCTTGCCCAGCACGAACCAGTGGTCGCCCGCTTCGTGCTTGGCTTCGATGGTGCATTCGATCCGGGCGATGGAGCCGGCGATAACCGGCAGGCCATGTTCCGAAACCGCATAGTCTAGCCCGGCAAACTTGTCCGGGCCTTTTGCCGCTACCTGGCGGCAGACCTGCATCTGGTCGCTGCCCAGCACGTTGACGCAGAACCGCCCGGCCGCCTCGATCAGTGGCCAGGTCGAGCTCGACTTGTCGGGTAGGAAGCCGACCAGCGGCGGGTCGAGGCTGACCGAGGTGAAGGTGCCGACCACCATGCCGACCGGTTCGCCGCCAGCCCCCAGGGCGGTGATGGCGCAGACGCCTGTGGGATAGGAACCGAGCACCTGACGGAACACGGCGGGATCGATCTCGATGTCACTCACTGGCGACTGTACTCCCCAAGTCACTTTCCCGCGTCATGGCCGAGGCGCGCGCGCGCGGCAACTGCTTGTTGCGCGCGATGGCGGCTCGCGTGCGCGATATGCAACAAACGCAATGGGCGAATCCTGTTGACCAGCCCCGGCCAAAACGTGCAGGGCTTAATCAACCGATTAAACGTCCGATGGGCGTCGCTTTCGCGCGCATGCCCTTTCGGAAAAGGCACCTCGAAGGATCCAAGGAACCGCACATGGCCGTAGTCAAGGAAATCGCCAACACCCCCGAAGCGCAGGAAGTCGCGGGCCTCATTGCCCGCAGCCGCGCGGCGCAGGCGCAGATCGAGAACTACACGCAGGAACAGGTCGACCGCCTGATCCGCGGCATGGTCTATGCCGTCGCCAAGGAAGCCACGGCGGAGAAGATCGCCCAGCACACGGTCGACGAGACCCAGCTCGGCAATTACGACGGCAAGTACCTCAAGATTTTCCGCAAGACCCGCGCGACGCTGATGGACATCATCGACGACAAGTCGGTCGGCGTGATCGAGGAAGACAAGGAGCGCAACCTCGTCAAGATCGCCAAGCCCGTCGGCGTGATCGGCGCGCTCAGCCCCTCGACCAATCCCGAGGCGACGCCGGTGATCAAGGCGATCTCGGCGGTCAAGGGCCGCAACTCGATCATCATCTGCCCGCACCCGCGCGCCAAGATCACCAACAAGATCATCTGCGACCTTATGCGCGATGCGCTGGTCCGTCTCGGCGCGCCGGCCGACCTCGTCATTCCGATCGAGACGCCCTCGGTCGAGAAGACCAACGAGGTGATGAAGCAGTGCGACCGCGTGCTGGCGACCGGCGGCGGCCCGATGGTCCATGCCGCCTACAGCTCGGGCACCCCGGCGCTTGGCGTCGGCGTCGGCAATGCCGTGATCACGGTCGACGAGACCGCCGACCTCGACGACGCGGCCGAGAAGATCCGCATCTCCAAAACGCTGGACCTCGCGGCCTCTTGCTCGTCCGACAACTCGGTGGTGCTGCTCGATTCCATCTACGACGAGATGCTCGAGAAGCTGAAGCACCAGGGCGGCATGGTCCTCAACGAGGAAGAGCAGGCCAAGCTGCAGGCGGTGCTGTGGAAGGATGGCATCATCAACGCGCAGGTCGTGGCGCAGCCGCCCGAGAAGATCGGCGGCATGGCCGGCTTCGGCGTGCCCGAAGGCACCCGCTTCTTCATCGTGCCGCAGGAAGGCTGGGGCCCGGACTATCCCTTCTCGGGCGAGAAGATGTCAGTCACCATGGCGCTCTATCGCGCGCGCGACATCGACCACGCGATCGAGATCACCAACGGCGTCCAGTCCTACCAGGGCCGCGGCCACTCCTGCGGCATCTATTCGAACAGCGACGAGAACATCATGAAGCTGGCCATGGCGACCTACACCAGCCGCGTCATGGTCAACCAGCCGCAGGCCGCCTCGAACTCGGGCAACCTGTGGAACGGCATGCGCCAGACCTTCTCGCTGGGATGCGGAAGCTGGGGCGGCAATGCCACCAACAACAACATCACCTGGCGCGACCTGATTAATGAGACCTGGGTCTCCAAGCCGCTCGCCAAGACCAAGGAAATCCCGGCCGACGAGGACCTGTTCGGCAAGGACATCATCGAGGCGCTGGAGGGCGTGGGCCTTTGACGGCGCGGGGGGCGGTGGCGCTGATGGCGGCAGGCTCGCTTGCGGGCTGTGCCGCCACGACGCAGGCGCCGCCTCCGCCCGACCCTGCCGAGGCTTGCGATGCTGGGCCTGCTCAGGGTCTGCTCGGCCAGCAGGCCAAAGCCGGCACCGGAGCAGAATTGCTGCGGCTGACGGGCGCCAAGGTGCTGCGCTGGGTTCCGCCTCGCACCGCCGTGACGATGGATTTCCGTCCAGACCGGCTCACGGTCTCCTACGATGACACCATGACAATCGCCCGTATTGCCTGCGGCTGATCGAAGACTATCGAGGTTCCATGACTAGCCAGTTTTCCCTCACCGACGACCAGCTCGCCATCCAGGACATGGCGCGCAAGTTTACTGCCGACCGCATCACGCCCCACGCCGCCAAGTGGGACGAGGAGCACCACTATCCCGTCGACGTCTGGAAGGCGGCGGGCGAGTTGGGCTTCGGGGCGATCTATGTCTCCGAGGAAAGCGGCGGCATCGGCCTGGGCAGGGTCGAGGCTGCGCTGATCATGGAGGCCATGAGCTATGGTTGCGCCGCGACCAGCGCCTACATCTCGATCCACAACATGGTTGCCTGGATGATCGACACATTCGCCAATGCCGAGTTGAAGGCGCGCTACCTGCCGCAACTTGTCAGCATGGAGCACATCGCCTCCTACTGCCTGACGGAGCCCGGTTCCGGTTCCGACGCCGCGGCGCTTAAGACCACGGCGCGGCTGGAGGGGGACCACTATGTCCTCAACGGCACCAAGCAGTTCATCTCGGGCGGCGGGGTCAACGATATCTACGCGGTGATGGTCCGCACCGGGCAGGACGGCCCCAAGGGCATTTCCTGCGTGATCGTCGAGAAGGGCATGCCGGGACTGTCGTTCGGCGCGCCGGAGAAGAAGCTCGGCTGGAATGCCTCGCCGACCGCGCAGGTGATCTTCGACAACGTCAAGGTGCCGGTCGAGAACCGCGTGGGCAACGAGGGCGACGGCTTCAAGTTCGCCATGGCCGGTCTTGACGGCGGGCGGATCAACATCGGCGCTTGCTCGCTGGGCGGGGCGCAGCGCTGCCTCGATGAAGCCGTGCAGTACGTGAAGGACCGCAGCCAGTTCGGCCAGTCCATCGCCCAGTTCCAGAACACCCAGTTCACCCTGGCCGACATGGCGACCGACCTCGAGGCCGCCCGCGCACTGCTCTATCTCGCCGCTGCCAAGGTGACCGATGGCGCCCCCGACAAGACCCGCTTCGCCGCCATGGCCAAGAAACTGGCCAGCGACAGCGGCAGCGAGATCGTCGACAAGGCGTTGCAGATGTTCGGCGGATATGGCTACCTGAAGGACTACCCGATAGAGCGCTTCTGGCGCGACCTGCGGGTCCACCGGATTCTGGAAGGGACCAACGAAGTGATGCGCATGATCATCGGGCGGGACCTGCTGAAGTGAGCCACACGGATGAACTGATCGTCCGCCGCGAAGGGGTGGCGGGCTTCCTGACGCTCAACCGCCCCAAGGCCATCCACGCGCTGACTGCGGCGATGGACGAGGCGATGAAGGAGGCCCTGCTGGTCTGGCAGGACACGCCCGACGTGCATGTCGTGATGGTGGATCACAGCGAGGGACGGGGCTTCTGCTCGGGCGGCGACGTTGCCTTCCTCAGAAACTCCGCCCTGACCGACAACGGGGCTTCGGGCCGGAAATTCTTCTACGAGGAATACCAGCTCAACCACCTGATGTTCGATTTCGGCAAGCCGATCGTCGCCTTCATGGATGGCATCACCATGGGCGGAGGGGTCGGCATTTCGCAGCCGGCGAAATTCCGTGTCGCGACAGAGAACACCCGCTTTGCGATGCCGGAAACAGGCATCGGCCTGTTCCCGGACGTCGGCGGCGGCTGGTTCCTCGCCCGCCTGCCGGGACGGATCGGGCAGTTCCTCGCCCTCACCGGTGCCCGCCTCGATGGCGCCGAGGCCCTGTGGACAGGCCTTGCCACCCACTATCTGCCCAGCGAGGCGCTGCCCGAGGCCAAGGAACGCATTGCCGCGGGGCACGATGCGGGGCATGTGCTCTCGGCCCTTTCGGCCACGCCGCCGGAAGCGAAGATCGAGGCCAATGCCCACCTGATCGCCAAGCACTTCGCTTCCGACCGCCTGGAAGACATTCTTGCAAGCCTCGATGCCGATAAAAGCGACTGGGCGATGAAGGAACTGGCGACGCTGCGAACCAAGAGCCCGCAGGCCTGCAAGGTCGCGCTGCGCCAGCTTCGCGACAGCCTTTCGTGCAAGGACTTCGCCGAGAACATGGCGATGGAAATGCGCATCGCCAGTCGCGTCATCGTGCTGCCCGACTTTGCCGAGGGCGTGCGCGCGGTGATCGTTGACAAGGACAATGCGCCCAAGTGGAACCCGGCCACGCCGGAAGGCGTGACCGACGAGATGATCGACGCGATCTTCGCGCCGCTGCCGGCGGACGAGGAATGGAAGCCGCTTTCTTTCTAAGCGGCGGCGCTTGACGCAATCTCAATGATGGCTTCCCGGTCCTGAGCATGTCGAAGGGGGCGGGAACGACAGGGAAATTGGAAATGGCTTACGAAACGATCCTCACCGAAAAGCGCGGCGCAGTCACGCTGATCACCATCAACCGCCCGCAGGTGCTCAACGCCCTGTCCAGCACGGTGCTGAAGGAACTGATCCAGGCCTTCGCCGAATACGAGGCCGACGATAGCCAGGGCTGCGCGGTGCTGACAGGCGCGGGCGAGAAGAGCTTCGTTGCCGGGGCCGACATCCCCGAGATGGCTGACATGCAGGCGACCGATTTCTACCTCCAGGCCTTCTTCGACGGCTGGCAGAAGGATATCGCCAACAAGGTGCGCAAGCCGTGGATCGCGGCGGTGAACGGCTTTGCCCTCGGCGGCGGCTGCGAGCTTGCCATGATGGCCGACATGATCGTCGCCTCGGAAAAGGCGCGCTTCGGCCAGCCCGAAATCAAGCTGGGCGTCGCGCCCGGCATGGGCGGCACCCAGCGCCTGACCCGCGCGGTGGGCAAGGCCAAGGCCATGGACCTGTGCCTCACCGGCCGGATGATGGACGTCAACGAGGCGGAAAAGAGCGGCCTCGTCGCGCGGGTGCTGCCGGCCGAGGGCTTCGTCGATGCCGTCGTCGCCATCGCCGCCGAGATCGCCGCGATGCCGCGCGTCGCCGCGCTGGTGAACAAGGAAATGGTCAACGCCGCCTTCGAGACGGTGCTGGAGCAGGGTCTGCTGTTCGAGCGCCGCATGTGGCAGATTCTTGCCGCGACCGAGGACAAGACCGAGGGCATGAAGGCCTTCGTCGAAAAGCGGCAGGCCAGCTGGAAGAACCGCTAGGCGGCTACCCCAATAACCGGACTGGTGGCGGCGGCAGGGTGTTCCTTGCCGCCGCGACAATCTGTGCCTGCGTCGCAACCCTTGTTTCAGCCGTGATCGCGCATGCTTACGGGCGTAGCGTGGAAGAATTATGTTAGCGGTAAATAATGTAATCAGGTGTAATAAAAAGTCATGGTGGCGTTAAAATAAAAAGCAATCACTTCTTAAAAGATGTGTCTTTTGTGTTACAGATTTCGTATTTATTCCTCCGATGTCGGATTCATACAATGCGGTAGGCGTGCGCTTGGTGATTGGCCTCCTCCCTTCGATTTGAAGGTGATTTTCAGGAGATATCATGAAGAAGATCGTTTGCGCGATTGCGCTTTCCGCCGCTTCCGCCATGCCCTCGATGGCGATGGCCCAGGAAGAGTCCGCCTTCAACGGCTTCTACGCGGGTGCGGTCCTCGGCTACGACCATATCAAGCTCAGCGATGGCGAAGACGGCTCAGGCAAGGGCGGTTTCACCTATTCGGGCGTCCTGGGATACGATGCCAATCTGGGCGGCGCGGTGGTCGGCCTGGAGGCCGAAATCGGCGGTTCGACCGTCAAGGAAACCGAAACCAGCGTGTTTCTTGCTGGCGACACCCTGACTGTCAAGGCCGGCCGTGACATCTACATCGGCGCTCGCCTGGGTGCCCCGGTCACGCCGAAGACGCTGCTCTATGTCAAGGGCGGTTATGCCAATGGCCGCGTTACTGTGAATTACAACGCCGGGAATAGCACCTCTTTCAGCGCCAGCGACAATCTGGATGGCTGGCGCGTCGGTGCGGGTGTGGAGCAGTCGTTCGGCCGGTTCGGCGCTCGCCTTGAATATCGCTACACCGACTATAGCGAAATCAAGGACCAAGGCGTCAGCACCGGTGTCGACGCGAAGCGTCACCAGGTGGTCGCGAGCCTGATCGCCCGCTTCTGACCTTCAAGGCAATTCCGCCCGCTCTGAATTAAGCATGGCGGACTGACCGAAATTGGAGCCCGGTACATCCAGTGTGCCGGGCTCTATTCTTTGCGCCCGGCCCTGAGGCGGTTCTGCGCTGGGCTGCCGGATAAACCGGATCGTAGGTACGCTTCCGCTAAGTGTCTGATCCGAAACTCCGTTTCGGAGCGGGCCGGTGCCGCCTCGAAATTCGCCCTTTCGCGAATTTCGAATCAGGCTCTAACAGGCCGGATGCGCTTTTTGCCCTACTCCCTGCCGGACGGTCTGCCGGTGTCCCTGTGGTTCTTCGCGGTCACGGCGATCGTCTACCTGCTGCAGCGCTTCCCGTTCACCGGCGTGTTCCTGATGATCGTGGGGGCGGCCTTCTGGTCTGTCGTGCTGATCAACCTGGGCATGGCCGGCATCGTGCTGGAGGCCGTCACCCGCCGGGTCAGCCTGCTGTGGCTGTTGCTCCCTGTGCTCTATCTGGGCGGCTTCTACCTCGCCTGGGCCCATGACCAGAAAATGCTGGCGCGGGTATCGGTCGATACCGCGCGCTTCAATGCCGGCAAGTCGCTGGCCTTCGATCCGGAAAGGCAGGATCTCGTCATTGGGAGATCGGAGGATGGGCTGGGCCTCGGCGTCGCGGAATTCCTGCGGGACCATGGCCTCGCGCGCGTTTTCGACGACAATGGCCGCGTCCACCTGATCGGAACCGGGGAAACCTGCAAGTTCCTGGCGGACAAGCCGGGGCTCCGGTCCGCCGGCATCCATTCCCAGTGGATCACTAGACCGGGACCGCGCCGCTATCGCCCCAGCTCGACCGGCTTTTGCATCATCGCCATGCCCGGCACGCCGGACAAGCCGGTGGTGCGGGTCACGGAACGGCAGATCAAGCCGGACTATGGCCGCCTGCCGGTCGTCCTGCGGGAGTATGTCGCGACCGACGAGGCGAGCAGGGGCACTGTCGCGGTCCGGACCGGACGAGCCTCGCCGTTGAGGCGCTTTCCCGGGCCGGTATTGGGATGTGCGCTCAATAGCGGGGCGCCGTCGTGGGAATGCTTCGCCGGGTTCCTGCGAAAGACCGCCACGCCCGTCTTGCCGGACATGCCGCAGTATGGCGGCGGGGCGCCGGTGCTGGCGCGGATGCTCGGGCTCGAGCCGAACGAGGATCTTGCCGCCCATGCAATCGGCCCCGAACGCTTCCGCCCCATGGCCGACCGCGTCGATGCGGAACAGGTCGACAAGGAACTGGTTGTCCTTGAAAAGCTGCTTGCCGACCCCACCGCGCCGATGTGGGACCCGTGGTTCCATCACTTGCCGAATAAGCCCGAAGTCCTCGTTCCCTATGCCGGGCGCATATTCGATGCGCTCCGCCGGCTGGAGGGCGCCGATGTCCGTGGCCGCGATCAGGGGCGCAATCTATGGGAACTGGCCGCCGCGTTGCCCGATGCCGCGCTCGCTCCCCATCGCGCGGAGATGCTGCGCTGGCTGAACCCTTCCACGGCAAAGCCATGGACGGTGGCCTCCTACCAGATCTATCGGCGACTTGATGCCGTTTTGCCGGAGGAAAGGGAGATCCTCCTGCAGCGGATGGAATCGCGTGAAGGCAATCTGGAACTCGCGAAAAAGATCTGCCGGTTGGGCGCCGACGCGCCCGCAGATGCCAAGCGGCGGCTGCTGACGCTATGGCGCAGGCTGGGCGAGGCCGCGCATGGCGAGGATCGGCCAAGCGAGCATGTTCCCCTATACTTTGCACTGGCCCGCATGGGCCTGAAGTCGGAGGCAGGGAAGGTGGAGCAGCGCTACTTTGGCCCAACCTATGCCGCGATCTGGGACCGGATCACACCGGAAACGCCCGCCGAGACCTGCGACATGTCGAGCAATGACCTGAACAACTGGTTGAGGGGATTGAGGACCTGACGTCAGGTTCGTGGCTGCGCATCGAGCGCAGGCCGGAACGGGGCGGTGCGATAGCTGTCCGAAGTCTGGTCAGGCCGTCTCGGCCGCGATCTTGGCCTCGCGCTCGAAGCGAAGGCAGTCGAGGATCTTGGCGCCAGCCAGCAGGACCGAGCCCATGCAGGCCCAGAACAGCATCTTGCCGCCAAAGCCGGGGAATTGGTGGAAATAAGCCAGCCCGCGCTGCGCCGCCCCGGTCGCCAGCGCATAGATGATCAGGTAGGCTTCGAACCTGGTCTTGATCACGAACAGCCGGCCGATTTTCCGAAGCATCACGAATCCCTTAACTAGTATTAACCCCGCAACGATCATGCCAGACCAGCATTCGCGCGCAAGCGACTGGTTAACGGCTCGCTAAGTGTAAATTTCGCCGACTGGTGCGGGGTCCTCCACCTCTGCGCCAGATCGATTCCGCGCCGCGCCTGTTGCGAATCCCGGGCCCCTTCGCCATAGCGCGACCGTTCCTCCCCAGGACCGAATCCACGAGCCGTGCGCGCATGCGGCGGGCGGCGTATTGATTGGCAGGAAACATGACGGACAGAATTGAAAAGTCGGGGCTCAAGGTCGACGCCAGGCTGGCGGCATTTGTCGATGGCCAGGTGCTGGCGCCGCTGGGGCAGGACCCGGCTGCGTTCTGGGATGGGTTCGCCGCGCTCCTCGGCCGCATGGTCCCGGTCAACCGAGCGCTGCTGAAGAAGCGTGACGACCTGCAGGCGCAGATCGATGCCTGGCATGTCGCCCGCGCCGGAAAGCCGCTCGATGCCGCCGAATACCGCGCTTTCCTGACCGCAATCGGCTACCTTGTCCCCGAACCGGCACCCTTCACCATCGGCACCCAGAACGTCGACGAGGAAATCGCCACCATGGCCGGGCCGCAACTGGTCGTGCCGGTGCTCAACGCGCGCTTCCTGCTCAATGCCGCCAATGCCCGCTGGGGCAGCCTCTACGACGCCTTCTATGGCACCGACGCGCTCGATGCCGATCCGGCCAAGGGCGGGGGCTATGATCCGGTGCGCGGGGCAGCGGTTATCGCCCGGGTGCGGCAGTTCCTCGACGAGACGATCCCCGGGTGGGAACTGGCCTTGACCGGCGGCGATTGCCCGCATGACTTCTGTACCCGAGAAGGCGGAATCATGTTCAAGCACAATGGCTTGCATATCGAAATTGTCATCGATCCGAACCATCCGGTTGGCAAGGACGACCCGCTCGGCATCGCCGATGTCGTGCTGGAATCGGCGCTGACCACTATTGTCGACCTCGAGGATTCGGTCGCGGCGGTCGATGCCGAGGACAAACTGCTGGCCTACTCCAACTGGCTCGGCCTGATCCGCGGCGACCTCGCCGATACATTCGAGAAGGGCGGCAAGACCGTCACCCGCGTGCTGGAAGCCGACCGCAAGTGGACCGCGCCTTCGGGATCGAAGTTCTCGCTGCCGGGCCGCAGCCTGCTGTTCGTGCGCAATGTCGGCCACCTGATGACCAACCCGGCGATCCTGCTGGCGGATGGCTCGGAGATTCCCGAAGGCATCATGGACGCGGTGATCACCAGCGCCATCGGCGCACAGGGCATCAAGGGTCTGGGCAAGTACGCCAATTCGCGCTGCGGCAGCATCTACATCGTCAAGCCGAAGATGCACGGGCCGGAGGAATGCGGC
>CAZVWP010000040.1:0-35725 GCA_964630805.1 uncultured Novosphingobium sp.
GCCATTCGCAGTCGGTCACCCGCACCGGCAAGCTGACCGTCAATCTCGATGCCAAGACGGTCGAGGTCGACAATGCCCGGGTGCACCTCACCGGCAAGGAATATGCGATGCTCGAGCTGCTGTCGCTGCGCAAGGGCACGACCCTGACCAAGGAGATGTTCCTCAACCACCTCTACGGCGGCATGGACGAGCCCGAACTCAAGATCATCGACGTGTTCATCTGCAAGCTGCGCAAGAAGCTGGCCCACGCCTGCGGCGGCTCGAACTACATCGAGACCGTGTGGGGCCGCGGCTACGTGCTCCGCGATCCCGAGGAGCAGGCCGAAGCCGCCTGAAACACTTTCTACTGCGAGAGACTGAACGGCCCGCCCCAAACGGCGGGCCGTTTTGCATTGGGCCGCGCGCGGGCTATGCCTTCGCGAAAAGGAGAGGACCATGCGGACAATCGAGGAACGCCACATCCCGCAGATGATCGCGCTGGAGCAGACGCTCTACGACTACTGCGCCGAGCTCGATGCCGGGGCGCGGCGAGTCACAGACTATTTCACCGAAGACTGTACCTTCCAGGTCGGCGACACCACCTGGAACGGCCATGCCGGCCTGGAAGAGCACTACGCCGCCGACCGGGAATACGTGAAGGCCTGGTATAAGGACGGCGTGCGCACCGTGCGCCACGGCCTGCTCAACCAGCGCATCCGGATGGGAGAGGATGGCACGGCCACGGTAGACCTCATCTTCCTCAACTTCTCGGCGGGAGGTTCGCCGCCCTTCATCGGCTCTTCCGCTCCGACAGTCGTCGCCGACACCCAACTCGAATGCCTGCGCGGACCGGACGGCCACTGGCGCATCCGCCACTTCACCGCCCAGCCGCTGTTCTTCGGGCAGGATCCCTATCTCAACGAAGTGCTGGCCGAGATGTAACCTAGATCTGCAGCTGGCTGCCGAGCTCCACCACCCGGTTGGTCGGCAGCTTGAAGAACTCCATCGCGCTTTCCGAGCTGGTCGACATCCAGGCGAACAGCCGCTCGCGCCACAGCGCCATGCCCGGCTTGATCTTCGCCGCGATCAGCTTCTGCCGGCCGAGGAAAAAGCTGGTGGTCATCATGTTGAACGGCGCGCCGGTGCGGGAGATGCCGGCAAGGTCTCGCGGGATGTCGATTTCCTCCATGAAGCCGTAGTGCAGGATCACACGGTAGAAGCCATGGCTGGCCTCGTGCACTTCCAGCCGCCTGTCCGGCTCGACATAGGGGATGTCGGCGGTCTCGACCGTCAGGATCAGCACCCGCTCGTGCATCACCTGGTTGTGCTTGAGATTGTGCAGCAGGGCCGAGGGGATCGTGTCCGGCGATGCCGACAGGAACACCGCAGTGCCCCTGACGCGGTGGGCCGAGCGGGACGACTTGATGAAAACCTCAAGCGGCACCGCCGTCTCGTCCAGCCGCTCGCGCATGATCCGCCTGCCGGTCGCCCAGGTGGTCAGCAAGGTGAATATGACGAAGCCGACCAGGATCGGGAACCAGGCGCCTTCCAGCAGCTTGGTTAGCCCCGAGGCGAGGAAGACCAGGTCAACCGTGACGAAGACCAGAAAGCCCAGGCAGCCCTGCCACAGCGGCGAGCGCCAGATGCGGAAGACCACGACATATTGCATCAGCGTGGTGATCAGCATGGTGCCGACGACCGCCAGGCCATAGGCCGGCAGCATGGCCGCCGAGTGCCGGAAGGTCACCACCAGCAGCGCCACCATGGCGGCCAGCAGCCAGTTGATCACCGGCAGGTAGATCTGCCCCTTGGCGTGCGAGGATGTGTGCCGGATCTGCATGCGCGGCATGAAGCCGAGCTGGATCGCCTGCTGAGTCACCGAAAAAGCGCCAGAGATAACCGCCTGGCTGGCGATGATCGTCGCCATTGTGGCGATGACGAGCAGCGGGATGGTCAACGCGGGCGGGACCATGTGGAAGAACGGGTTGTCGACGAATTCGGGATGCCGGATCAGCATCGCCGCCTGCCCCATGTAATTGAGCATCAGCGCCGGCACGCAGATGCCGAGCCAGGCGATGGTGATCGGCTTGCGCCCGAAGTGGCCCATGTCGGCATAGAGCGCCTCGGCCCCGGTGACGGCATAGATCACCGCGCCCAGCGACAGGAACGAGTAGAACGGGTGTGCCGTGAAGAAGTCCCATATGTAGACCGGGCTCAGCGCCATCAGCACTTGCGGATAGTCCAGGATGTGATGCAGCCCCATCGCGGCGATGGCGAGGAAATAGACCAGCATGACCGGGCCGAACAACTTGCCGACGCGCTCGGTGCCGCGCCGCTGGATGGCGAAGAGGCCGATCAGGATCGCCAGCGCAATCCACACGATATAGGGCTGGAACGCCGCGCTGACGACGCCAAGCCCCTCGACCGCCGAGATCACCGAGATCGCTGGCGTCAGCATGGCATCGGCAAAGAACAGGGCGGTGGCGAACAGCGCGCCGATCAGCAGCCAGCGCTTCGGCGCCTTTTCGCCAAGCTGCCGGTTGATCAGCGCATAGAGGGCAAGGCTGCCCCCTTCGCCCCGATTGTCGCAGCGCATGACGATGAATACGTACTTCACCGTCACGACGAAGACAAAGGACCAGAAGATCAGGCTGACCACGCCGTAGAGGTCGCTCACGCCAATGCTCAGGTGATAGCGCGGGTCGAGCGTGGCCTGCAGCGCATAGAGCGGGCTGGTGCCGATGTCGCCGAAGACGACGCCAAGGGCGCCCAGCGTCAGCGCGGCCCGGCTGGCGGAAGGGTGATGAGCCTCGTCCGCCTGCGCAGGGTCGGCCGGAGTCGCAACTTGTATTTCCATGGAATGGATGTGGCGTTTGCGGCCATAAAGATTCCATGTGGATCTGAATTAAGCAGGCGCGGGCAAGTGCCGAATTTTCTCGACCAATCGAACGGGTTGGCGCAGCCTGCCAGGCATGACTTCTCCAGCGATCCATCATGAAAGCAGGCTGCCGCAGGCCGACGGCTTCATGGGATACATGGCGGCGCTGCTGGCCGTGGCGGCGGCGACGCTTGCCGGGCTGCTCGTCGCCGGTCACTGGAGCAACAACCCGGTAAGCCTGCTCTATATCCCGCCGGTCCTTGCGGTGGCTGTTATCGGCGGACTGCGGCCATCTCTGCTGGCGGCCGTGCTTTCCACGCTGGCCTACAATTACTTCTTCACCGCTCCCTATCACACCCTGATGATCCACAGCGCGGCCGACATCGTGACGGTGGTGGCGCTGTTCCTCGTCGCCGTGGTGACCAGCCGCCTCGCCGGCCAGTTGCGCGAGCAGGCCATGCTCGCCGCCGCCCACGCCGCGCGCAACGCCACCATCGCCGGCTTTGCCCGGCGATTGCTGTCCTGCGCCGGCACGCAGGCCATCGCGGACATGACGGTCCGGGAACTGTCGGCCCTGTTCCATTGCAATGCCGTACTTGTCGTCGAGGCGGACGGGCCGCAGATGCTCGCCTGCCAGCCAGCGGGCGCCATGCTCGCCCCCAGCGACCTCGCGGCCGCCGCGCTGACCCTTGCGAGCGGCGAGCCGGCCGGTCGCGGCGTGCAGGCGATCAACATCGTCGACTGGCACTTTCGCCCCATCGCCTCCGACGATGCTGTGCTGGCCGCCGCCGGCCTCGCGCGAGACGATGGCCTGCCGCCGATAGAGGAGAGCCAGGTCGAACTGCTGGGCAACCTACTCGACCAGGCCGCCCTCGCCTTCGAACGGGCGCGGCTGGAGCGCGCGACCCGGGAAATGGCCACCCTGCGCGAGCGCGACAAGCTGCGCACGGCCCTGCTGGCCTCGATCGGCGAGGAAGTTCGGCCCCGGCTCAACGCCATCTCCGCCGCCGTTCGCGCTATCAAGCGCAGCGGATTGGCCGACAAGGCGCTGGTCGCAGAAATGGCCGGCGAAGTGGTCAAGCTGGACCGCTATGTCGACAATCTCGTCGATCTCGATCCGGGGGGCGAGCAGGAGCCGATCGAGGCCGGCGACCTGACGATCGACCTGCATCGCCGCACCGTGCGCAAGGCCGGGGCGGAGGTTCACCTTGCTCCCAAGGAATACGCCGTCCTCGCCGAGCTGGCCAAGCACCTTGGGCGCGTGCTCACCCACGAGCACCTGCTGCGGGTGGTCTGGGGCCCGGCACAGGCCCACCAGATCGACTACCTGCGGGTGGCGATCCGGGCACTTCGGCAAAAGCTGGAAGCCGACCCGGCCAGACCCGCGCTTATCCTCAACGAGCCCGCCGTCGGTTACAGGCTGGCCGCCGGCTAGCCAATCCACGCCTCTAGCCGGCCCGGCGGAACAACCGGGCGGACAGCAGCAGGCCGCCGACCATGGGCAGCAGGAAAGCAATCGTCCGGTCCGGGGCGAGGGCGAGATCGACCAGCGCCGGTCCAGGACAAATCCCGGCCAATCCCCAGCCGATGCCGAACAGGATCGATCCGGCCACCAGCCGCAGGTCGATCAGGCTGGTCGGCGGCTGGTCGAACGTTTCACCCGCGATGGGCCTGGTCCGCCTGCGGGCGAGCATGAACAGCGGCGTCGCGGTCAGAACCGCGCCGCCCATGACAAAGGCCAGGCTGGGATCCCATCGGCCGGCAAGATCAAGGAAGGCCAGCACCTTGCCGGGACTGGTCATGCCGGCAAGCATCAGGCCCAGGCCAAACACGAGACCAGTGACAAAACCGATCGCTATCCTCACGCAAGGGCTCCATGGCGCACGAGAAACACGGTGATCACGGCAGCGGTCATGAAGATGGCCACTGCGACCAGCGACCGCTTCGACAGGCGGGAAAGGCCGCAGACCCCGTGCCCGCTGGTGCAGCCATTGCCAAGGTCCGTACCCAGGCCCACGAGGAGACCGGCCAGCGCCATCAGGCCCAGGGGGATAGCGTCGATGCCGGCCGTGAAGTCCCGGTTCGACAACGCCCTGCCGGCAAGCCCGGCCACCAGCATGCCCGAAACGAAGGCAAGCTGCCACCCGCGCGAGGGCCCACGGATGGCGCTCCGGACAATCCCCGTGATCCCCGCGATTTCGCCGGCCAGCAAATACAGACCGCCCGAGGCAAGCCCGATAACGACGCCTCCGGCCAAGGCAGGGAGGAAGTTTTCCATCATGACCGTCCCGGTACTAGAGGTTGAGTCCGAACGAGAAGCCGACAGCCGTTTCGGAGAGATGGATATCGGCCTCGCCGCCGCCGAAAGGCAGCGGGATAGAACCTTCGCCCCGGATGGTCTGCCGAGGGGCGTGCATCACGTAGGCCGTCAGATCCAGCTTGTCGGAAACCTTAATCGTCGCCCCGCCGGTGATGTGTCCGCGCACCACGCCGGGCGCCAGCACGTTAAGCAGGGTCTGCGACGCGGGCACCGGATTTTCAGAGCGGCCATAGCCGGCACGCACAGTGAGCTTTTCGCTGACCTGATATACCGCGCCAATCTTCCAGACGCTGATATCGCGCCAGCCGAAGCCCGGCCCATCAGCCGCGCCAAACGGCTTGCCGCTGAAAAGCGGCGACAGCGGATTGCCGACCGACTGCACGCCGGAATATTCGATGCGCTTGAAATCCGCACCCAGCATCAGTTCCGGCGTAGGCTTGACGGAAATGCCGAAACCCCATGAAGCCGGCATGTCGAAGCCGCCACGACCGGCGAACAGCCCAGCATACTTCTCGAAACGGCCGGTCCACACTTTCGACTGGTAAAACGCACCGATTCGCACGCCTTTTGCCAGCGTGCCGAGGTAACCGACGCGGACGCCAACGCCCGCCGACCAGTCATCACCCTGGTTCGAGACATGGGCAGGATCCAGCGAGAAGGCAGCAAAGGGCTGCAGGCCCTTGGCCTCGAAACTCTGCACCACGATCTGCGGAGCAATCCCCAGCGAGTGTCCCTCGGCGATCCTTATCGCCAGGGTAGGCGCGATCAGGATCTGGCGCAGGTTCACACCGGCGTCTCCGGTGGCACCGAAACTGGCGAAGGGATTGGCCTTGTAATTCGTGTTCATGCCGCCATTGCCGCTGATCGCGATCCCGGCGGAAACCCTCGAGGAAAGCGGGCGAACATAGGCAAATTCCGGCAGGACGAAGGGGTTGGCCCCATTTCCGGAATGCGTTCCGTTGAGTCCGGCACCATTGCCCCGAATCTCGGCACCGCGCCTGGGCACGAACACTTCGAAACCGACATCCAGCCGGTGGCCCATCTCGGTTGCGGTGGCGGGATTGACGACCATGGCCAAGGCATCCTGCGGCATGGCGATCTCGACACCCCCGGCCCCCTTGGCCTTTGCGCCTGTGCCATTGAGAAAATAACCGTCCGTGGCCAGCGCCAGTTCGGGTGCGCAGAGCAGGGCGAGCGCGAGCGACAGGGCCGAGCCCTTGTGGAAATGGAACATGGATTAACTAGCTCCCCGATGCAGGCTAGATTTCAACAGGCCTGTCGAATGATCTTGACGGCATTGCACCTAGACGATTTCCTCCGTGAGGAAAGAAACTTGTGATTACGTGTCCGAAAGACGCGATTGCCGTCCACGTCCAGGCGCACCCACGGATGGCGATGCATTGACCCGATAGTCTCTTCCTGCCACCGGCCCGGCCCATGACGGCGAACAAACCCGGCGATCCCACCACGCTCAACCGGCTCTATGGCCGCGCCAAGGGCAAGCCCCTGCGCAAGGGCCAGCAGGAACTGGTCGACAGCCTGCTGCCGCGCATCGCAGTACCCGAGGAAGGTCCGGTCACCGCCGAGCGTCTGTTCGGAGGCCCACGACCGCTCCATTTCGAGATCGGCTTCGGCGGCGGCGAGCACATGGCGCAGCGGGCCGACATGCTGCCCGACCATGGCTTCATCGGCTGCGAGCCCTTCCTCAACGGCGTCGCCCAGGCGCTGATGCATATCGACGGGGATCACGGCGCCCATGTGCCGCTCGGTAATGTCCGGCTGCACCATGGCGATGCCCTCGAAGTCCTGCGGCGCGTGCCGGACGGGGCGCTGAGCTTCCTCTACCTGCTCCATCCCGATCCCTGGCCCAAGGCGCGCCATGCCAAGCGGCGGATGATGAACGACGGGCCCGTCGGCCTGTTCGCCGCTAAGCTGAAGAAGGGCGGCGAATTCCGCTTCGGCACCGACCACCCGATCTACCTGCGCCACGCTCTGATGATCATGCAGCGCCACCGCGACGAATTCGAATGGCTGTGCGACTCCCCCGCGCAGTTCCTCAAGCGGCCCGGAGGCTGGCCCGAGACCCGCTACGAGGCGAAAGCACGCGCGCAGGGGCATGAGGTCTGGTACTTTCGCTTCCGGCGCCGTTAATCTGGCGTTCAGCGCGCGAAAGTTTCGCTTGGGCGCAGGCACAACAAAACTTTCTCGCTCCTAGTAAAACCAAACTCTATCGATCTGGTCGAGATTAAGCCGGAGTTAGATTCGCCATGGGGCAGGGATTGTGATCGGCCAGATGGATTTCCTGCACGCGGTGGCGGGATTGCTGGTCGGCATCCTGGTCGGCCTCACCGGCGTCGGCGGCGGGTCGCTGATGACGCCCGTGCTTGTGCTGATGTTCGGCGTCAGCCCGCATACGGCGGTCGGCACCGACCTGCTGTTCGCCGCCACCACCAAGACCTTCGGATCGGCAGTGCATGGCTGGCGCGAAAGCGTCGACTGGAAGATTGTGCGCCGCCTCGCCATGGGCAGCCTGCCCGCGGCGGCGGTCACTCTCTTCGCGATCAGCGAGTTCGGCAAGGTCAATGGTGCGGGCCAGCACGTGATCCTGACGATCCTGGGCTCCATGCTGATCCTCACCGCCGTGGCCGTGCTGATGCAGAAGCAACTGGTTGCCTTCGCCTCGCGGCACAAGTCGATGGAACATCGCAACGTACTGGTGCCGACCATTCTGCTCGGCGCACTGATCGGTTGCGCTGTGACCATTTCCTCGGTCGGCGCCGGCGCTATCGGCGTCACCGCGCTGCTGATGCTCTATCCCCAACTGCCGATGTCGCGCATCGTCGGCAGCGACATCGCCCATGCCGTGCCGCTGACGCTGGTGGGCGGCTTCGGCCACTGGATGATCGGCGACGTCAATCCGATCCTCCTCGGCAACCTGCTTATCGGCTCGATCCCGGGCGTGATCATCGGTAGCTACCTGTCCTCGCGCGCGACGGACAAATGGCTGCGTCCGGCATTGGCGGCGGTGCTGATCGTTTCGGGCCTGAGGCTGCTGGGCTAAGGCCTGGTTACATCGTCCCGACCAGCACGCCCGGTGCGGGCTCGCCGGTTTCCCAGCGACCGAAGCCATAATCGCCCTTGATCGTCGTGCGGTGCATGACCCGCTCGTATCGGGTCGAGACGCCGCAGGCCTGGTGCAGCATGCGCCAGTTGTCCCAGACCAGCATGTCGTCCGGCCGCCACTTGTGGTGATAGATCTTCATGGCCCTCTCGACCTTATCCCACAGCCTGACCAGCTTCGCCTTGCCCTCGGGCGTCTCGTCGCCGAGGATGCCCTGGGCGCCATAAGGGGAAAGGTGGACGACCTTCTCGCCCGTCGTTCGCTGCCACACCGCCGGATGGATAGCCCGCGGCAGGGCGCGCGCGATCTCGAGGATGGCCTCGCCCTTGGGTTTGATCTCCTTGAAATTTCTGGGCAGGCCGAACCACTGCTGCGAATAGCGCAGGTCCAGAGTGTAGGCGATTTCGAGCCCGTCGAGTTCCGCGCGCGTTTCGGGATCGAGGTCGTTCCAGATCTGGATACCGTCGCAGAAAGCGGTGAGACCGTCCTCGGGCGGAATGACCTCGGCGCGCAGCACGCCGGCGCGGTTCAGCTCGTTGTTGTAGCTGTGGTCGAAGTGCCAGGGCTGCCAGGTCATCAGCTGCTTGCCGTCAATCTCGACGATGTGGGCCTGCGGCCCGGTCTTGATCGAGATGACGCCGGGCATCTTCTCGGCATCGACCCTATCGACGGTCTTGACAGGATGCTCCTTCAGCGGGCCGAAGACATTGCTGAGCAGCACCTGCATCTCACTCGAGTTCTCGATGCCCTCGAACACGATCATGCCGCGATCCTCGAACACGCGGTTGATCTCGGCACGCACGGCCTCGTCTGCCAGCACCTCGCGCGTGACGCCGCGGATGCGCGCGCCGAAGGGCAGGTCGTCCTGAAGTTGCCTGACATCCAATTTGGCCATGCGCCGACTCCCGAATTGCGTTTTCTGGCCCCTAACCCATGCGCCGCCAATGAAACAAACACTAACCGCTGCCCGGCGCGCGAAAGACACGCTTGGGCGATGCTAAGCGACTCTTTCTCGACTGCCGCGACAAAATGTCTATCAGAACGCTTGAGTATTGGTTGCGAAGGGGGATTCGCATGGACTTCGCGCATTTCGATCTGGCTGCCCTGCTGCCCTTCATTGCCGTCGGTTTCGCCGCGCAATTGGTGGACGGCGCGCTGGGCATGGCATTCGGCGTGATTTCCAACACCCTGCTGGTAGCCGTGCTCGGCGTTCCGCCCGCCCTCGCCTCGCAGCGGGTGCACCTGGTGGAATGCTTCACCACCGCCACCTCGGGCATCAGCCACCTGATCCATGGCAACATCGACAAGCGACTGTTCTTCCGGCTGCTGATCCCGGGCATGATCGGCGGTGTGCTGGGCGCCTACCTGCTGTCCTCGCTCGACGCGAGCTTCGTGAAGCCCTTCGTGCTGATGTACCTTACCGGCATCGGCATCTGGCTGCTGATCCGTGGCATTCTATATCCGCCCAAGTTCACCGAGGCGAAGTACATTGCCCCGCTCGGCCTCGTCGGCGGCTTCCTCGATGCCGCGGGTGGCGGCGGCTGGGGGCCAGTGGTGACTTCGAACCTGATCGTCCAGGGCGAGGAGCCGCGCAAGGTCGTCGGCACGGTGAATGCGGTGGAATTCTTCCTCACCGTCACCGTTTCGCTTGCCTTCATCTTCAACCTCGGCATTGCCGATCTGGCCGGGCCGACCCTGGGTCTGCTGATCGGCGGCCTCGTTGCTGCCCCCCTCGGCGCCTGGGCAGCCAAGCATTTCCCGCCCAAGCAACTGCTGATCCTCGTCGGCGCGGTGCTGACCATCACCAGCGCCTATGGCGTCTGGAAGGCCTGGGGCTGAGAGCGTTTTTCCCAAGCGCTACAGGCGGTTGCCGGAAGAGGTCCGGCGGATTAAGCATCCGCCATGCAACGCCTGCGCAGCATGATCGACGATTTCCGGCGTTTCCTGAGATCGACACCGGGACCGGCCAATATCTTCGCCATAGCGGCCTTGGTGCTGTGGATCGTAAAGAGCGACTATTTCGACGAGATTCCCGAAATCTTCCCCAAGGCATATGAAGCGGGGAAGATCTTCGAAGGCGTGCTTTCCGCCGTCATTGCCGGCTGGGTTTTTTTCCTCTTCTTCGCCCTGCTGCCCGAATACCGCGACCGCCAGGCGATCGCCCCGCACGTGTTGCGCAAGGTCACCGGTATCGTCGCCGACTGCAAGGCCGTGCTGCGCGAACTGGGCAAGGTGACAAAGCGCGACCTGCACTTCGCGCTTTGCACCCACGATGAGCTGGAAGCGGCGCTCGCCGGCATATCGATCGATTCGAGCACGCTGCTGATGTCGGAAACCGGAACCCGACTCGGCTGGCTGGACTTCTTCGCCACCCGCCGCCAGCGCAGCCTTGCCGCGATCGAGGATACCATGCGGCTATCGCGCTTCATCGATCCGCGGCTGGTCTCGCTGATCCTCGAGACCGGCGACAACACCTTCTTCGGCCTCGCCCGCTCGCTCGAGAGCCTGCCGCACAAGAACATGGACCTGGGCGTCTTCGCCCAGCCGCTGTTCGACTACGTCTGCCTGTGCCGCAGGCTCGCCGCCTGGCACGACAGCCATACGGACATCATCGCCAAGCCGATCATGGTCGGCGGCCAGGTGGTCAGCGCGAGCTTCGGGGACGACTAGGCCGCCCCGTCAAACTCAGCCGCAGATCCCCGCCGCAGCCAGCACCGCCAGCGTCAGCACGTCGGGCGCGATGGCCGTCATCGGCACGACCTGCACCGGCTTTTCCATGCCCACCAGCATCGGCCCGATGGTGGCGTCGCCCGCCAGTTCACGAAGCAGCTTGGCCGAGATGTTAGCCGACTGCAGCCCCGGCATGACCAGCACGTTGGCCGGCGCGGAGAGCCGCGAGAACGGGTAGTTCTTCATGATGTTGGGGTTGAGCGCGGCGTCGGGTGCGAGTTCGCCCTCGTATTCGAACCCCGGCTTCTGCTCGTCGAGGATCGCAACCGCGCCGCGGATCGGATCGAGCCACTTGCCCGACGGATTGCCGAAGGTGGAGAACGACAGGAAGGCGACCCGCGGCTCGTGCCCCAGCCGGCGTGCGACATGCGCCGTCTCGGTGGCGATGTGCGCCAGCGCCTCTGCGCTCGGCCGCTCGTTGATCGTCGTGTCGGCGAGGAACACGGTGTAGTTCTTGCCGATCATCAGGTGGATGCCAAAGGGGATGTGCCCGTCCTTGGCATCGAGCACCTGGCGCACTTCCGAGATGCTCTGGGCGAAGGGCCTGGTCATGCCGGTGATCATGGCATCGCCGATGCCGAGCTTGAGCAGGGCGGAAGCGAAGACGTTGCGGTCCTGGTTGATCATGCGGCGCACGTCGCGCTCCATGAAGCCGCGCCGCTGCAGCCGCTCGTAGAGCACGGGCACCATGGCCTCGACATGCTCGCTGTTCGCGGAGTTGTGGATCTCGAACGAGCCGGGATCGGCAATGCCGAGTTCGCGCAGCTTGTCGATCACCGCCGTGGTGCGGCCGACCAGAACCGGCTCGCCATAGCCGAAGTCACGGTACTGGATCGCCGCGCGCAGCACCACTTCGTGCTCCGCCTCGGCGAAGATCATCCGCTTGGGATTGGCCTTCACCTGCTCGTAGACCTGGGTCAGCACCGAGGTCGTCGGGTTTAGCCGGGCCTTGAGGCTGTGGCGGTAGGCGTCGAAATCCTCGATCGGCTTGCCCGCCACGCCAGAATCCATCGCCGCCTTGGCAACGGCGCTGGGCACCACTTCCATCAGGCGCGGATCGAACGGCGCGGGGATGATGTACTGCGGGCCGAACTGGTGGTTCTGGCCATAGGCGGCGGCCACTTCCTCGGGCACCGTCTCGCGCGCGAGCTCCGCAATCGCGGTGGCGGCGGCGATCTTCATCTCCTCGTTGATCGCGGTCGCCCTGACGTCGAGCGCGCCGCGGAAGATGAAGGGAAAGCCCAGTACGTTGTTGACCTGGTTCGGATAGTCCGAACGGCCAGTAGCGACGATGGCGTCGGGACGCACGGCCAGGGCATCGGGCGGTGTGATTTCAGGGTCCGGGTTGGCCATGGCGAAGATGATGGGATTGGGCGCCATCTTCTTGACCATGTCCTGCGAGATCGCACCTGCGACCGACAGCCCGAAGACCACGTCCACGCCTTCCATCGCATCCGACAGGCTGCGGGCCTTGGTCTCCACCGCATGGGCCGACTTGAACTGGTCGATCCCCTCGCGGCCCTTGTAGATCACGCCCTTGCTGTCGCAGACGATGACGTTCTTGTGGCGCACGCCCATCGACTTGACGAGGGCGGTGCAGGCCAGCGCCGAGGCGCCGGCGCCGTTCACCACCATCTTGATCTCGTCCAGCTTGCGGCCGGTGATGTGGCAGGCGTTGATCAGCCCGGCGGCGGCGATGATCGCCGTGCCGTGCTGGTCGTCGTGCATCACAGGGATCTTCATCCGCTCGCGCAGGGTCTGCTCGATGATGAAGCACTCGGGCGCCTTGATGTCTTCCAGGTTGATGCCGCCGAAGCTCGGCTCCATCATGGCAATGGCCTCGATCAGCGCCTCGGTGTCCTCGCTGGCCAGCTCGATGTCGATGGAATCGACGTCGGCGAAGCGCTTGAACAGCACCGCCTTGCCTTCCATCACCGGCTTCGAGGCCAGCGCGCCGAGGTTGCCCATGCCGAGGATGGCCGTGCCGTTGGAGACAACAGCGACGAGGTTGCCCTTGGCGGTATAGTCATAGGCGGTTGCCGGATCGTCGGCGATGGCCTGCACCGGCACGGCGACGCCGGGCGAATAGGCGAGACTGAGGTCGCGCTGGGTTGCCATCGGCTTGGAGGCGATGATCTCGATTTTACCCGGCCGGATGGTCTTGTGGTAAAACAGCGCTTCGCGGTCGGTGAAACTGACGTTGCTTTCTTCGGACAAGGATAATCTCCCGCAATTGGCAAGGCCCCTAACCAAAGTCTGCGCGCCGCGATAGGGGAAAGCGCGCGGCAATTGCTTTGCGAATCGCGAAAATCGCCCCAAACCGGCCCCGCGATGCATGGCTCCGCCGATCCCAAGGCCACTCCGATGATGGCCCAGTACCTTGCCCTCAAGGCCGAGGCCGGGGACTGCCTGCTGTTCTACCGAATGGGCGACTTCTTCGAGCTGTTCTTCGACGACGCCAGGACGGCCGCGCAAGTGCTCGACATCGCCCTCACCTCGCGGGGCGAGCATCTCGGCCAGCCGATCCCGATGTGCGGCGTGCCGGTGCATGCGGCGGAAGGGTACCTCGCCCGGCTGATCAAGGCGGGCTGCCGGGTGGCGATCGCAGAGCAGGTGGAAAGCCCCGAGGAGGCAAAAAAACGCGGCGGCTCGAAGGCGCTGGTGGCGCGCGACATCGTCCGCTTCGTAACGGCAGGAACGCTGACCGAGGAAGCCCTGCTGGAGCCGCGCCGGGCCAATGTGCTCGCGGCGGTCTGCGAGGTGCGAGGACTCGTCGGCATTGCCGCCTGCGACATCTCGACGGGGCGGATGGAGCTGGAAGAGTGCCCGGCAGACCGGCTCGGCGCCTCGCTGGCGCGGCTGGGGGCTTCCGAAGTGGTCTGCCCGGAGGAGTGGGCGGACGCTCCGCAGGATGCGACCCTGCGCCCTGCCCGCCTGTTCGCCAGCGACAGCGGCGAGGCGCGGCTCAAGGCGATCCACGGCGTCGCGACCCTCGACGGCTTCGGCCAGTTCAGCCGCGCCATGCTGGCGGCGGCAGGCGGTCTCATCGCCTATATCGAACATGCCGGGCGCGGAAACCTGCCGCTGCTGCTGCCGCCGGTGGTGCGCGCGGGCGATGCGCACCTCGCCATGGACGAGGCGACTCGGGCGAGCCTCGAAGTGCTGGTTTCAAGCCAGGGCAGCCGCAAGGGCAGCCTGATCGACGCCGTCGACCGCTGCGTCACCGGCGCGGGTGCGCGGCAATTGGCGGAAGACCTCTCCGCCCCGCTGACCGACAAGGCCGCGATCGATGCGCGGCTGGAACTGGTGCAATGGCTACATGACAACCCGCTGCTGCGCGAGGACCTGCGCGCCGTGCTGCGCGCGCTTCCCGACATTGGTCGCGCGCTGGGAAGGATTGTTGCAGGACGCGGCTCGCCGCGCGATCTCGGCCAGTTGCGCGACGGGCTCGGCGAAGCGCGTCGCATACGCGACCATCTCCAGACCCGCGCGGATCGCCCTGCCCTGCTTGACGCCTTGCTGCCAAGCCTTGGCGGTCACGGCGCGCTGACCGATCTCTACAACCGCGCCCTCGTACCCTCTCCGCCGACCGAAAGCTCGCAGGGGGGCTTCATCGCCGAGGGCTATGACCACGCGCTCGACGCACTGCGCCAGACCTCAGGCAATGCGCGGCGAGCCATTGCGGCGCTGGAGGCGAAGTACCGCGACGAGACCGGGGTCCAGGCCCTGAAGATCCGCCACAACGGCGTACTGGGCTATTTCATCGAAGTGCCGGCCAACAAGGCCGACCGGCTGATGGCGCCCGAATCGGGCTTCACCCACCGCCAGACCATGGCCGGTGCTGTGCGGTTCAATGCCATGGCCCTGCACGAGGAAGCGAGTCGCATCGCCGAGGCGGGCGGCCATGCTCTGGCCGCCGAGGAAGCCCATTTCGAGGAACTGGTGGCCAAGGCAGTAGCGGCGCGACATGCGATTGCCGAAACCGCGCAAGCCCTGGCCCGCATCGATGTGGCGGCGGGACAGGCGGAACGGGCCGCCGAAGGGGCCTGGTCACGACCGCATGTTGTGTCTGAGCCGGTTCTGGCGATCACGGGAGGGCGCCATCCGGTGGTAGAGGCCGCCCTTGCCGAGGCCAATAGAAATGGGGGGGGCGAGCGTTTCATCAGCAACGATTGCTACCTGGCTCCCGAGGATCGGCTGTGGCTGGTGGGCGGCCCCAACATGGGCGGCAAGTCGACGTTCCTGCGGCAAAACGCTATCATTGTCCTCCTGGCACAGGCCGGCGGATACGTGCCCGCGGCAAGCGCCACTATTGGCCTCGTCGACAGATTGTTCAGCCGGGTCGGCGCCTCCGACAATCTCGCGCGCGGCCGCTCCACCTTCATGGTCGAGATGGTCGAGACCGCCGCAATCCTCAGCCAGGCTACCGAAAGAAGCTTCGTCATCCTCGACGAAGTCGGGCGCGGCACATCGACATATGACGGGCTGGCGCTGGCCTGGGCGGTAGTAGAAGCCGTTCACTCGGCCAACCGTTGCCGCTGCCTCTTTGCCACCCACTACCACGAACTCTCCCGCCTCGCCGACAGCTGCGAGGCCCTCAGCCTCCACCATGTCCGCGCCCGAGAATGGAAGGGCGACCTCGTGCTGCTCCATGAAGTGGCGGAAGGTCCGGCGGACCGCTCCTATGGCCTTGCCGTCGCGCGGCTGGCCGGAGTCTCGCCGCAGGTGCTGGCACGGGCAAAGCAGGTGCTCGACAAGCTGGAAAAGGGCCGCGCGGAAACCGGCGGCCTTGCCGCGGGCCTCGGCGACCTGCCCCTGTTCGCCGCCGCGCTCGACGCTGCCGAGGAAAAGGTCGACCGCCTGCGCGAGAAGCTCGAAGGGCTGGACATCGATTCGCTGAGCCCGCGCGCGGCGCTGGACCTGCTTTACGAGTTGAAACGAGAGGCAGGCACGGATCGTTAAGGCTGTAGCGCTACGATCCCGGCATGTTCGGACCTGGACTCGGATCGGTATTCGCCAGCCGCTGGAAAGCACTGTGGTGGGCGGCGGGCATCTTGCTCACCGCCTATTGCTCGGTGCCCTCCAAGGACGAGACGCAGCAGGACCAGGCGGAGCAGGCGGCCAACGCGAAGGCGATGAAGCAGATTGCCGACCAGCTCAACCTGACCGGTAAGAACAATTCCAACTAACCCCGGCTCGCCCCCGGTACCCAAAGCACATCGCCCGCCCCCATCGCATTCACCGCGCGGGCGAGCACGAACAGGTAGTCCGACAGGCGGTTGATATAGGCCAGCGCCGCCGGGTTGGCGGATTCGCTGGCAGCAAAGGCAGTCACCGACCGCTCCGCCCGGCGAACCGAAGCCCGGGCAACATGCAGACGCGCCGCGGCCTCGCTGCCACCGGGCAGGATGAAGCTGGTCAGCGGGGCCAGGCCCTCGTTCAGGCCATCGATAGCTCTCTCAAGCCACTCGACCTGCCCGGGGACCACGCGCAGCACCATATCGGAGGGCGCGAAGTCGTCACCCGGCGTCGCGAGGTCGGCGCCGAGGTCGAACAGGTCGTTCTGAATGCGCGACAGGGCCGCGGCATACGGACCGCCGGCCAGCGACACCGCCGCAAGACCAATCGTGCTGTTCGCCTCGTCAACCGCACCGATCGCTTCCATACGCGGCGCATGCTTGAGCCTCCGCGAGCCATCGACGAGCCCGGTCGTCCCGTCGTCTCCGGTACGGGTATAGATCTTGTTGAGCTTTACCAAGGCCCGCGATCAGCCCTTGCCGCCGCCCGCCAGCATGGCCAGCAGCCCGATAACGAGGATCGCGGCGCCCTGATACTTGATGCGCGCCCACATCATCTTGTTCTGCACCAGTTGCATTTCGCTGGGGCCGCTTCCGATTTCACGGTCCTTGTCGGCATCAAGGCTCTGGCGAAAGGCGTTGAGGCCTCGAAACAGGCTGACGACCACCATCGCCATGAGGACCAGCAGCACGGGAATGAGAACGTAGATCATGGCGACTCTACTACGCCTTCCCCCAGCGAAATGCCAGCCGGGAAGCGATGCGCGCGCAAGGCATCGGCGAGGGCCAGCCCGTCTTCGCCGGCACGGCGCAGGTCGCCCAGCCCGAAGCCGGCATGCGCGGAACCGCGCCGCTTCGCCAGCTTGCGGCCGTCCGGTTCGACCAGCAGGAGGTGGTGGTGCCAGGTCGGCACCGGCAGGTCGAGCAGGCCCTGGAGCAGGCGATGCACGTGGGTCGAGGCGAACAGGTCCCGCCCGCGGGTGACCAGGGTGATGCCGTCGGCGGCATCGTCAAGGGTCGCGGCGAGGTGATAGCTGGCCGGTGCTTCCTTGCGCAGCAGTATTACGTCGCCGAACAATTCCGGGGTGGCGCGCTGGAGCCCTGCCAGTTCGTCGACCCAGCCCAGCGGCCCCGTCATGGCCGAAGCCCCGGCGACGTCCAGCCGCCAGGCAACATCGGCACCGGGTTCCGCGGTCCGGCCCCGGCAAGTACCCGGGTAGATCGGCCCGTCGGGCCCCATGTCCCGCGCGGCCAGCGCCACCTCGCGGCGGGTGCAAGTACAGGGATAGAGCAGGCCCATATTCATCAACTGTTCCGCCGCCTCGGCATAGCGGGCGAACCTGCTCGACTGGAACACCGGCTCCCCATCCCATTGCAGCCCCAGCCACTGGAGGTCGGCGAGGAATTCGGAAACAAACTCCGGCCGGCTCCGCGCGCCGTCGATATCCTCTATCCGCAGCAGGAATTCCCCGCCCCTTTCTCGCGCAAGATCGTGCGCGACAATGGCGGATAAGGCATGGCCGAGGTGCAATGGCCCATTCGGACTTGGGGCGAAGCGTGTGCGAGTCACCGCCAAGTTACTGTTGTGGATTGCACGGCAAGGCAACTCTTGACGCCCTGAAATCCCCGTGCAGGATGCGCGCCATGTGTTGCCATGAAACCGTAACGCCAGCCTGCGACAGGAGGCCATGTTCAAGTCGGAGCTGATAGAGCGCGCGGCCCGGTTCCGCAGCGCAGACGACGACCCGGCCCGTAACCTGTCCGATTGCCCCGCGCTCGTGCTCAATGCGGATTATACGCCGCTCTCCTACTACCCGCTCAGCCTCTGGCCCTGGCAAACCGCGATCAAGGCGGTGTTCCTCGAAAGGGTCGACATCGTCGCCAGCTATGGCCGCGAAGTGCATTCGCCCAGCTGGAAGATGCAGATCCCCTCGGTGATCGCGCTGCGGCAATTCGTGAAACCCAGCGAATTTCCCGCCTTCACCCGCTTCAACGTGTTCCTGCGCGACCGGTTCGCCTGCCAGTATTGCGGCAGCCCCCACCAGTTGACCTTCGACCACGTCGTGCCGCGCCGGCTGGGCGGCAAGACCAACTGGGAAAACGTCGCCACCGCCTGCGCGCCTTGCAACATGAAGAAGGGCGGTCGCACGCCGATACAGGCGCACATGCCGCTACTGATCAAGCCGATCCGGCCGACAAGCTGGCAATTGCAGGAACGGGGCAAGGCTTTCCCGCCCCATTACCTCCACGAAACCTGGCGCGATTGGCTGTACTGGGACGTCGAGCTGGAAGCCTGACGTCCTAAGTAAGCAGGGTCATTACGGGCAGCGCGTCATCTTCGCCGTCTTGCGGCCTTCGCTCGACGCGGAATTGTGCGATTCCATGGTCTTTTCGTCGACCACCGTAACGTTGATTTTCATCTCCGGGGCATCGGCAAATGTGATCACGCCATCGGCATAGGACCAGTTGCCGAAGGGCCCGTCGCTGGTGCCGTCGGCCTTGAGGTCCATGGCGAGCGTGCAGTCGCCATCCGTGCCCCACTTGCCGACCACGAATTCCTTGGTCGGCTTGTCGCCCTTGGCGGGAGCCGCCGCGGCAGCCGACGATGCCGGAGCGGCGGAAGCGGATGCCGAACCCTCGCCGGCCGGCTTGTTGCCGCCACTGCAGGCGGCAAGGGCAAGCGCCGCACAAGCGGCAAGAGCAAAATGAATCGTCATGGAATTCTCCCGGTCCCTCTGAAAACCGAGGCAGCCTATGCGCTTGGCTGGGCGGGAGCGAGTCCTAATCGCGCCCTTCGCCGGCCGGGCCACGGCAGGTCGGCCCAGCCGGCGAAGGCATCCGCCGGGATCAGTCGGGTATCACCCAGCGGATAGTCCCGGAATAGCTGCCCGCGGCGGGCCGGCCGTCGGGCCCGGCTGCGTGAACAAAGCGGGCGCGGCGCGCCACCAGCGCGCAGGTCGCCTCGTCGAGGCCTGCATGGCCGCTCGACGAGGTGACGCGGCAGGCGGTGACGCGGCCGTCCGTTCCCAGGGAAAGGGAAAAGCCGACCCGGCCCTGGTTGCCTTCGCGCAGATCGCGTGAGGGGTAGTCGCTGTCGGAAACCCATCCGGCCGGATTGCCGCGCGGCACGGCCGGGTGGCCGAGTGCCACAGGGCTTGGCGTGGGCTGCAGTGGCTGGAACGTCTGGACCGGTGCAGGCACCGGCAAGGGCGGATCGAGCGGAATCGGGTCGACAGGCCTGGCCAGCCCGCCGACCGGGGGCGTGAAGGGCGGTGTCGCCGTCGGGTGATTGTCAGGCCTGTGATGCGGCGGCTTCTCGGTGGGCGTCGGCTGGGGCAAGGGTATGCCTTCCGCTATGGGGCGCCTGGGAACCTCGCGCGGCAGAAAGTTGACGGCGAGGCCGCGAACCACAGCCATGAACAGCGCGGCTTCTATGGCGATGACTGCGGCTGCGGCTGCGTAATTGGGACGCATTGCGGCATACCTGTCGAGATAGGGCATGACCCACACTCCTTCCCTCCTGGAGGCCGAATGAACTGCCTCAGTTGTTCTGCCGTGAGGGAGAGTTTATCAGAAAACTTTCATTTGAAAACATTTTTATACTAAACAATACAAGCATTTACTTGTTGTATTTAGTATTGCCCAGGCAAGTTTTCCAAGACGCTACCGGACCGCCGCCAGCGCCTTCTGCCTGCGCCGCTGCACCGACGAGCCGAGGCCGATCGCCTCCCGGTACTTGGCCACGGTGCGGCGAGCGAGTTCGAAGCCCTTGTCCTTGAGCATGTCGACCAGCGTATCGTCGGACAGGATTGCGGACGGGTCCTCCGCGTCGATCAGCTGCCGGATCGCCGCCTTGACCGCCTCGGCCGAGGCACCGCCCTCACCCGTGCTTGAACCGACTCCGGAGGTGAAGAAGTACTTGAGCTCGAAGGTGCCGCGCTCGCAGCTGAGGTATTTGTTCGAGGTGACCCTACTGACGGTCGATTCGTGCATGCCGATGGCTTCGGCCACCTGCCTCAGGGTCAGCGGTCTCAGATGCGCGACGCCGTGGCGGAAGAAACCGTCCTGCTGCTTCACGAGCTCGGCGGCGACCTTGAGGATGGTCTTCTGTCGCTGGTCGAGCGCCTTGATCAGCCAGTTGGCATCGGCGAGTTTGTCCGAAAGCCACCCCTTTGCCTCGCGCCGGTCGCAGGTGCCGCGCAGTTCCAGGTAATAGGGGCGGTTGATGATGACGCGCGGCAGGGTCGTCTGGTTAAGCGAGATGTCCCAGCCGCCATCGTCCCGGGCGGTCAGCAGGATGTCCGGCGTCACCGGCTCGCCGCCGCCGCTGCTGAAGCGCAGGCCCGGCTTGGGATCGTAGCCGCGCAGTTCGGCGAGCATGCCCGCCAGGTCCTCGTCGTCGACGCCGCAAATGCGCTTGAGCCTCGGAAACTCGCCGCGCGCGACGAGGTCGAGATTTTCGATCAAGCGGGCCATGGCGGGATCGTGACGATCGGCTTCGATGGCCTGCAGGGCAATGCATTCGGCGAGAGTGCGCGCACCGACTCCGGTCGGTTCAAGCGACTGCACCAAGGCCAGCGCGGCTTCGAGTTCGGCAGGGGCGACCCCCAGCTCATTGGCCAGGTCGCGCAGGCTGGCGGTGAGATATCCCGCCTCATCGAGCTGGTCGATCAGCCAGGCGGCGATGGCGGACAAGCGCCCGTCGCGCGCCACCATGCCGAGCTGGGCGTGGAGGTGCTCGGCCAGAGTCGGTTCGGCGGCGCCGCGTTCGTCGATGGAGAGGCCTTCCTCGCCCAAACCGAGCCGGAAATCCCCGCCCCAATCCGCGCCCCCATCGGCGCCAGCGAAGCCGTCGCCGGTATCGCGGTCCCTGTCTAGCGTGGCACCGTCGATGTCCAGCGGCCGGTCATCCTCCGCCCTGCCTTCGCCGATCAACTGGTCAACCGGTGAGCTTTCGAGGCTGGTCCGGCGGGCCTCCTCCGGCACTTCGACAACTTCCGGCGCGGCAGGCGCCGCCTCGCCAAGGTCGAGCAGGGGATTGGCTTCCAGCGCCTCGCCGATAAAGGCCTCGATCTCGAGGTTCGACAGCGCCAGCAGCTTGATCGCCTGCTGCAACTGCGGCGTCATCACCAGCGACTGGGACTGACGCAGGTCGAGGCGGGGGCCCAGAGCCATTAGTGCATGGGCCGTCCCGGCTGCTGCCGGGACTTGCACGGCACCGGCCCGCTCCCCCGGCCCGGCCACCCGAAAGCGTATCCTATGGGTGGTCGGGCCGGGGGAGCGGGCCGGTGCCGTCCCCGCCGTGAGGCGGGATGATGACTCACAGCGTGAAGCTCTCGCCCAGATAGAGCCGCCGGACGTTCTCGTCCGCCACCAGCGCCTCCGGGCTGCCGGCAAACAGCACCTGACCGCCATAAATGATGCAGGCCCGGTCGACGATATCGAGAGTCTCGCGGACGTTGTGATCGGTTATCAGCACGCCGATCCCGCGGGTCTTCAGTTCCTTCACCAGGTCGCGGATGTCGGCGATCGAAAGCGGGTCGATGCCGGCAAAGGGCTCGTCCAGCAGCATGATAGAGGGCTTGGCCGCCAGTGCCCTCGCGATCTCGCAGCGCCGCCGCTCGCCGCCCGAAAGCGCCATGGCCGGGCTGCCGCGCAGTTTGGTAAGATGGAATTCGCCGAGCAGCCGGTCCAGCTCCTGCTCGCGAACGGCGGCATCGGGCTCGATCAGTTCGAGCACGCAGGAGATGTTGTGCTCCACGGTCATGCCGCGAAAAATCGAGGTTTCCTGCGGCAGGTAGCCAAGACCGAGGATCGCGCGGCGGTACATCGGAAGCTTGGTGATATCGATGCCGTCGAGCAGGATGCGGCCCGAATCCGGCCGCACCAGCCCCATGATCGAATAGAAGCAGGTGGTCTTGCCCGCGCCGTTCGGCCCGAGAAGTCCGAGTACCTCGCCCTTGCCGACCGACAGCGAGATGTCGGTGAGCACGGCGCGCTTGTCGTAGCTCTTGGCAATCGACACCACTTCGAGCCCGCCCTGGGGAATGGCCGGAGCGGCAATGCCGTTGCCCGCCTGCGACGCCGGGGCGTCCGGCGGGGAAATCTGGTTCAGATCGTCCATTTCCAACGCGATTTAGAAGCGCTTGCCGGGATCGGCAAGCGGGCATTCCTCCATAATCCGGCAAATTGGCAGGTTTCATGCATGGGAATGTAGCGCGGCGGCCTTCACATCTTGGTTAACCGGGCTTGATCCAACCCCCTATTGGTGATTTACTCGTCGGTAAGGAGGAAGGGATCGCAATATGGTGAACTTTTGGGAGCGCGGCTCCATTTCACCCGGCACGTCTGCAAAGCCGGTCGATTGGCGCCGCCGGATGAGCGACAATATCGCCTATGCCCTGCTGGTCTATACCGGCCTTCAGATTTTCGTGACCATGGGCGCGCTGAAGGCGGAAGGCGGATCGCTGCTGCCTTATCTTGCCCTGATCATCCTGGTCGTCGCCATCATTCCCGCCTGCCGCCGCTTCGAACGCCGATGGAACCGGCTCAGCGATGAGCAGGCGCATGACCATATGTTTGCCTCCCAGTTCCGCCGCGACCAGTTCGTGCTGTGGCTGACGGCGATCGGCCTGCCATTCGTGCTTACCGGCCTGTTCAAGGGCCTTGGAATGCTGTTCGGCTGAGATTGCCCTGCCACCAAGGCAAGGCTACAGGGCGGCCGCGCCCCGCGTAATCTTGCGCGGTAAACGGAAGAGGCCGCGACACCATGCTGAGTAACGAAGAAGCCAGCGCCCGCGCCCAGGCCCTGGTCGAACGCGCCCGACGTGCCGGCGCCGATATGGCCGATGCCGTCTACAGCGCGGACGCCTCCGAAAGCATCCAGGTCCGCCTCGGCAAGCTGGAGGACGTGCAGCGCAGCGAAAGCGAGCACATCTCCCTGCGCGCCTTCGTCGGCAAGGGCTCGGCCAGCATCGGATCGTCCGACCTTTCGGACTCGGCGCTTGACGAACTGGCCGCGCGCGCCGTCGCGATGGCCCGCGCTGCGCCGGAAGATCCCTATGCCGGGCTCGCGCCCGCCGATATGCTAACCAGGGGTCCCTGGCCGGAGCTGGACATCACCGACAGCGCGGAACCCGGCCCGCATGCCCTGCGCGCCATGGCCGAGGAAGCGGAGGACGCCGCCCGCGCAGTCCCCGGCGTGACCAATTCGGAAGGGGCTGGCGCCAGCGTGGGGCACGGACTGTTCGCGCTTGCCACCAGCCACGGTTTTTCCGGCGCATATTCGGGCAGCAACCGCGGCATCTCGGCCAGCGTCGTCGCCGGTGAAGGCAGCGACATGCAGCGCGACTATGCCTGGCGCTCGGCGCGGTACGGCGAGGATTTGCCCACCCCGCAGGAAATCGGCGTGCTTGCCGGCGAGCGAGCGGTCAAGCGGCTCAATCCTGGCCGGCTGAAAAGCGGCCCGATGCCGGTGCTGTTCGACCCGCGCATCGGCGGCAGCCTGATCGGCCACCTGCTTGGCGCCATGGCCGGCTCAGCCATTGCGCGCCGCGCCAGCTTCCTGCTCGGCCGCGAGGAAGAGCAACTGTTCGATAGCGCCGTCGCCATCCTCGACGACCCCCACAAGCCGCGCGGCCTGCGCTCGCGCCCGTTCGACGGCGAGGGGCTTGCCACTGCCCCGCGCAGCCTCGTCGAGCGCGGCAAGCTCACCGGCTGGCTGATGGACAGCGCCTCTGCCCGCCAGCTCGGCAAGCAGCCCACCGGCCACGCCTCGCGCGGCCACGGCGGGGCGCCGGGGGTCGCGGCCAGCAACGTCCACCTTGCGGCAGGCACTGCCTCGCCTGCCGAACTGATGGCCGATATCAACGACGGCATCTACGTTACCGAACTGATCGGCATGGGCGTCAATGGCGTCACCGGCGACTACAGCCGCGGCGCCTCGGGCTACCGAATCGTGAATGGCCAGATCGCCGGGCCGGTCGCGGAATTCACCATCGCCGGCAACCTCATCGACATGTTCAAGCAGCTGACGCCGGCGAACGACCTCGAATGGTTCCGCCCGGTCAATGTGCCGACAATCCGGGTGGACGGGATGATGATCGCGGGGGATTGAGCCACCAGCGGGCTAACCCGGATGACCTGCTACTGAATTTTTCAGTAATGCCATTTGTTAATTCTGTTGCCGTATCAAGATACTAGCTTCCGAGCTCATGAGCCGGGAGCGGTTTGGAACTTCGACGCGCAGAAGGCAGGGCAAGGCAATGGGGATCATCAAAGGGAGGAACAAGCTGTTTGCCGCATCCGCGGCATCGCCTGGAACCGCGCCCCACGTTTCGCAATCAGACATGCTCGGCCAGATCGAGGAACTCGGCGTCGGCTCGTTCTGGGCGACCGACGAGGAAGGCCGTATTGTCTATCTTTCGCCGCAGGCCCTAGCCTCGCTGGGCAAGCAGGACAGCCCGATCGGCAAGCAGTTCACGACCTGCTTTACGGAAGCGCCCCTTGAAGGGGGCGAGCAGTCGCAACGGACGCTGGCCTTCCAGCTGCGCTCGCGCTCGAAGATCGAAAACCAGATTGTCGAGCTGATAACCGCTGGCGACCCGGGTAATGTGCCTGGGCAGACGCGCTGGTGGCGGATTTCCGGCAAGCCCTATTTCGGCCGCAACGGGCAGTTTCGCGGATACCGGGGCAATTCCATAGATATCACGGCCGACCATCGCCGGCAGATGGACGCGGCGCAGCAATCCCAGTACGACGCACTGACCGGCCTCGCCAACCGCCGGAGGATGGGCAACCGGCTTGATGCAATCCTTTCCGCCTATACGCTCGCGGGGCGCAGCTGCGCGCTGATGATGCTCGACCTCGACCGGTTCAAGGCAGTTAACGACAGCCTGGGCCACCCAGCGGGCGACGAGCTCTTGAAGCAAGTGGCCGAGCGGCTGAAGGCCGTCGTCAAGGATCGGGGCGAGATCGGCCGGCTGGGCGGCGACGAGTTCCAGATCATCCTGCCCGACGTTGACGACCGCGGAGACCTTGCCAACCTCGCCGGGCGGATCATCCAGATGATTTCGCAACCCTACTCGATCGGCGGACAGCGTACGATCATCGGCACTTCGATCGGCGTTGCCGTTGCGCCCTATGACGGGATCAAGAGCGATGAGCTCAACGTCGCCGTCGACCTGGCGCTCTATGCGGCGAAGGGCGGCGGGCGCGGCATCTGCCGATTCTACACCACCGACCTCAAGGACGCGGCCGCCAAGGGCCGCCAGATCGAGGAGGAACTTCGCGACGCGCTTGCGAAGGGCAAACTGAGCCTGAAGTACCAGCCGCTGGTCAACCCGCACGACAATGTCGTCGGCAGTTTCGAGGCGCTGATGCGCTGGGAACATCCGGAGATAGGCCCGGTGTCGCCCAGCGTCTTCATCCCGGTCGCGGAACAGACCGACCTGATCATCCGGCTCGGCGCCTGGGCGCTGCGCCAGGCCTGCGCGGATGCGGCACAGTGGCCGGGGCACATACGGGTCGCGGTCAACGTGTCGGCCAAGCAGTTCATGAGCGACGACTTTCCCAAGCTCGTCGCCGCCGCCCTGACGCAGAGCGGGCTCGAACCCTCGCGACTCGACCTCGAGATCACCGAAAGCGTCTTCGTCGGCGAGGTCGAGGCCGTCGACAAGACCTTCGCCAAGCTGAAGAAGCTAGGCGTGCGCCTGTCCATGGACGACTTCGGCACCGGCTATTCCTCGCTCGGTTATCTCAACCGCGCGCCCTTCGACAAGATCAAGATCGACCAGAGCTTCGTCAGTGGCTGCACCGAAGGCGGCAATACCAATCCCGCGATCATTTCGGCGATTGTCGCGCTGGCCAAGGCACTAGGCATGGAAACCGTTGCCGAGGGCGTCGAGGCAATGGACGAGCTGAAACTGGTGAAGGAACGCGGCGCGGACTATGTCCAGGGTTACATCTTCTCCCGGCCCATGTCGCAGGAAGCCATCATGAAACGCTTCGCGGCCGGTGACCTGATCTTCAAGCCGTCGGGCCCACCCCGCTTCCGTGCGGAACGGATGACTGTTTTCCGCAAGATCGGCCTGATCCACGAAAACCACTATTACTCGGTCATACTGCGCAATCTCTCCAAGACCGGCGCATGGATCGAAGGCCTGAATGGTGTGCCAAAAGGCGCCGAATTCGTGCTCGATCTCGGTGCGGGCCAGCTCGTGGTCTGCAAGGTGGTGCGCACGACAGACGCGGCCCAAGGCGTGAAGTTCGAGATCGAACTGATCGGCGACGGCGACAATGGCCTGATGACCCGTCACCGGGTCTCGCCCTATGAACTCGTGACCGCCGGGATGCCGCTCAAGGCGCTGCCGTCGGGCTCTCACCAGCTGGCAGAATTGATGGTGCCCGCGAACAGCCTGCCCAAGTTCATCCAAGTACAGCTATAACCGCGGGCAGGCGCAGCTTCACGCTACTTCCCTGCACACCTCGCCGATCTTCTTCCCGTCCTCGAAGTAGCCCAGCCCGTAGTCGCCCTTGATCGTCGAGCGGATCGTGTGCCGCTCGTACTTCGGGTCGCAGCCTTCCACGGCGTGCAGCATGCGGTGGTTGTCCCAGATCACCATGTCGGTGGGCGACCAGTCGTGCCAGTAGGCGCTGGTGCCCTTGCCGCGACGAATGATCTCGTGGCAGACCTCGTCGAGCAGCCTGTCGCCCTCCTCGTCCTCGTGGTGCTCGAGGCCATGGACCATCCAGGCGCCGACATGCATCGCCTTGCGGCCGTCCGGCATGCTCCAGACCGCCGGATGCATGGCACGCGGGAAGATGGCGACCTCCTTGAGCATGTTGACGGATATCGGCGGATCCGCGCTCAGCAGCTTGAAGTTAACGCCGTGGCGCTGCTTTGAAAGGCGAGTGTCGAGCGTGTAGATCACGTTCAGCCCCTCGATCCTGTCGCGCAACTCGCGGGGAAACTGATTGTAAAGCTCGACCCCGTCCATGAAGCCGGTGCGGCCCTTTTCGGGCGGGCTGACCGGCGAGCGCAGGACGCCGGCGTAATTGAGTTCGTCGTTGTAGCAGTGATCGAAATGCCAGGGGGAATAGCGAGTCAGCACTTCGCCCTCGACCTCGACGATGCCGCCTTCATATGGATCGCCCTTCTTGCCAGGGATGTAGTGCATGTCGATGACGCCGGCCGCGCTGTCATCGCTGTCGTCGCGCGGGGTGGTGTCGGTCGGGTGGTCCTTCAGGGGCCCGAAGATCTTGCTCAGCGCGACCTGCATCTTCGCGGTGGGCTCCATGTCCTTGAACACGATCAGGCCGCGGTCCTTGAACAGCTGGCGCAGTTGCTCGCGCACGGGTTCGTCGTTGAGATTGTCCCAGCCGAGTCCGGTGACCTTGGCGCCGAAGCTAAGATCCTCCCTCAGGTTGCTGATTTCGATATGCGGCATGGCTGCTCTCCTTGCGGAGAATATGCCGCTATCGCGTTACCGACGCAATCCGGATGGCCGAAGGTCTATTGCCCCGCCTTCTGCGCCCGTTCGATGCATTCAACGATGATGCGCTTGGCCTCCACGGCATCACCCCAGCCCTTGAGCTTCGACCACTTGCCGGGCTCGAGGTCCTTGTAGTGGGTGAAGAAGTGCTCGATCTGCTGGGTGACGATCTGCGGCAGGTCGAGGTGGCCGGTGACTTCGCTGTAATAGGGGAAAGTGGTGTCGACCGGCACGGTGATCAGCTTCTCGTCGCCGCCCTTGTCGTCTTCCATCAGCAGCACGCCGACCGGTCGCACCTTGATCACCGCGCCGGGAATGATCGGCGAGCGGGTGACGACCAGCGCGTCCAGCGGGTCGCCGTCGTCTCCCAGCGTGTGCGGGATGAAGCCGTAGTTCGCCGGGTAGCGCATCGGCGTGTGCAGGATGCGGTCGACGAACAGGGCGCCGGAGGCCTTGTCGAACTCGTACTTCACCGGCTCGCCGCCGATGGGGACTTCGATCAGGACGTTGAGTTCGTCAGGCGGATTGTCGCCGGCGGAGATGAGGTCGATACGCATGGCGCGCGCCCCTAGCGCCGATGGAGCAAGCTTACAACCTGACCTTGCTCAACCCGCCGCGCCGGCCAGGACGTTGATGCTGAAAGCCAGCACGCCGATGTTGAACAGGAACGACAGCAAGCAGTGCAGCACGAGAACGCGTCGCACCTCGCCGCGCGTGACGTTCACGTCTGAGGCGGCGAAACTCATGCCGGCGGTGAAGCTGAAATAGAAAAAGTCCCAGTAGTCCGGTTCAGGCGTGCCTGGAAACTCGAACCCGCCCCGGTCGATGCCATCGCCCCTTGTGCAGCGCATGTAATGCATGTGCGCATAGTGGAGGGCAAAGATCAGGTTGGTGAAAAACCAGGTCAGAGCAAGCGTGGCAACCAGCTTGATGATGGGAATCACCGCGCCATGCCGTGCCGTCGGAAGCTCCGCCCCGATCGCCGCCATGATCGTCACCATCGAGACGGCGGTAATGGCCAGCACGATCCCCCGGTTGGAATCGTTCTGCGCGGCATGGATCCGCATGACCCGGGCCCCATGGTCCCGTGTCAGCGGCCAGAGCGAAATCGCAAAGGCCAGCGCGCCCAGGTCGTAACCGATCACCAGCCCTTCGACCCAGCTTTTGTGGTGCAGGAAGTGCCAGGCCGGCACCGTGGTGAGCAGGATCGTGAGGAACAGCAGGAAACGCGGCGGTGCGATATGACTGGCCAGTGCGGAGCGGACCCCGCTCAGCAGGCCGCGCCGCGCGCTCATCCCGCCCTGCCCCCGGAATTGCGGCGAACCATACGCGGAGCGAGCAGCCTGTCCATCGGCACGGAGGCGCCATTGCGCACTGGCTCAAGCCAGGGCCAGCGCAGGCCGCCATACCAGGGGACACTGACCGTAAAATAGCGGTCGCCACGCCGGATCAGCAGGTCGATCGGCTTGCTCCCGCCCTTGGCCGCGGTGATCGCGGCCTTCAGTTTCTCGGCATCAAAGGCGGTGCCGTTCACGGCGATGAGCCTTGCACCCGTCACCAGCCCCGCATTGAACGCTGGCCCGTCCCAGCGCGCGCTGGTGACCACCCCCTCCTTGTCGAGGCCGATGCCCAGCGAGTGATAGAGGTTGAGGCCACGGTTCTCGTCCATGCGGGCGCTGTCGAACTGGTTGGGCGTGTCCTTCCACACCAGCCGGTAGCCTGCCTTTTCCAGCCCCGCGGTCGGCGCGGGCTGCCCGGGCGTTTCGATCCGCGCCTTGATGAAGGAGTCCCAATCGTAGCGGTAGACCGCGTCAAGCGCGGCGATCACGTCGGCCCGCTCATAGGTCGAGACGCCCCAATCCCCATCGCGCTGACCGAAGAAGATGCGGACGAAATCGTCCAGCCCGCGCTGGCCTTTCGTGCCCTCGCGGATGATCTGGTCGGCCTCCAGCCAGACCAGGGCACCCTCGTTGTAATAGTCCTCGTTGCGCGAAAGCGAGACAAAGGGCTTGGGTCTGCGCGCAGAGACGATCGGATCGGCCGTCGTGTCCTCGACATCGCGCCAGTTTCGGCCCGGCATTTCGGCAAAGGTTCCGGCAATCGTGGCGAGGTTGGCGAGCACCATGTCGGAGGACATCAACCCCGAACGGGCGGACAGGATCATGCCCCAGAACTGGGTCTGGCCTTCATAGACCCACAGGAGATCATCCTGCATCGGTGTGCGGTAATCCGGCGTCCACAACCGCGCCGGGCGGCGGAACTTGCCGTTCCAGCTATGGACCAGCTCATGGGGCAAGAGGGCGCGCTCCCACTCGTTCTTGGCCCACTTGGTGAAGGCATCCGGCTCCAGCTGGTTCTCGCTCGAGCGGTGGTGTTCGAGGCCGATGCCGCCCATCCGGTCGGTCAGCGCCAGCAGGAAGTCATAATGGTCGAAATGGCGGCTGTTGAAGAGGATGCGCGCCTCCTCGGCCAGCCGGGCATAGGCCGCGATCTGCTCGGGCCTCGCCTCCAGCAGTTCAGGAGAGTCGGCGACGACATTGAGCGCGACGTTGCCGCCCAGGTCCCACCGCCTGAAGTACTGCCCGGCGAAAATCGGGGAATCGACCAGCGTCTCGTAGTCGACTTCCGCCCATGTCACCTTGTCGCCGGTGACCTGCTTGCCATCCAGTGCGGTCGCGGCCGTCCAGCCGAGCGGGAAAGTGACGCTGGGCTTCACCCGGATTCGGCGCACATAGTGCCCGGCCGGATAGAGGCTCATCGACTCCCATTGCAGGTTGAGCATTTCCGGCGTCATGACGATCCGCCCCTCGCTGGACTGCAGCGGCGAGGTGTAGACGAAACTCGCGGTTACCTCGGCGGTTCCGGGCGGGAGGTCGACATGGAAGGCATACACCTCCACCGTGTCCCGGCGCCAGTCCAGCGCCTTGCCGCCGGCCTGGATCTTCAGGTCCGCAATGTTTGCCAGCTGGCCGCGCGGCGCGTGATGGCCGGGGAGCCATTGGGGATAGAGCAGGGTCAGCCGGGTCGTGCTGGGCGCGACGGGGATTGTCTGCTTCACCCGGAACACGCCGCGCCGGATATCGGTGGCATCGATATCGAGCGAGATGGTGCCGCCGGGCCAGGGCTTGTCCTGGGCAGCGGGAATGCCGAGGGCTACCGGCACGGCTTCGGGCGCCGAGCGCGGCGCCTCCTGGGCGGGCAAGGCAAAGGGGGCGACTGCAAGCAGGAGCGCGGCGATGCGCCCGGAAATTCTTCTCATGGTGGTTTCATGACGAGGCTGGGCCCGCCCCGCAACACGCCCTGCATGCTTTCCCACTGCATCAAATGCCGCTAAGCGCCCGCGCCATGAGCAAGACCCCGTCCAAAACGCCTCAGGCGATCCGCGGAACCCAGGATATTTTCGGCGCAGAGGCCGAGGCCTTCGCCCATGTCGTCGAAACCTTCGAGCGGGTGCGCAAGCTCTACCGCTTCCGCCGGGTGGAAATGCCGGTATTCGAGAAGACCGAGGTGTTCAGCCGGAGCATCGGCGAGACCACCGATGTCGTGTCCAAGGAGATGTACTCCTTCGAGGACCGCGGCGGGGATTCGCTCACCTTGCGCCCCGAATTCACCGCCGGCATCGCCCGCGCCTTCCTGACCAACGGCTGGCAACAGCACGCGCCCTTGAAGGTCGCGACGCACGGGCCTTTGTTTCGCTACGAGCGCCCGCAGAAGGGCCGCTATCGCCAGTTCCACCAGATCGACGCCGAGATTATCGGCGCGGCGGAACCGCAGGCGGATGTCGAACTGCTGGTCATGGCCGACCAGTTGCTGCGCGAGCTGGGCATTGCGGAAGGGGTCACCCTGCACCTCAACACCCTGGGCGACGGCGAAAGCCGCGAAGCCTGGCGCGCGGCGCTGATCGACTATTTCCGCGCGGTGAAGGGCGAGCTGAGCGAGGATTCGCAGGAGCGGCTGGAGAAGAACCCGCTGCGTATCCTCGACAGCAAGGACCCGCGCGACAGGAAGTTCACCGGCGATGCGCCGAGGATCGACGACTACCTGTCGGAAGAGGCGCAAACCTTCTTCGCCAGGGTGACCGAGGGGCTCGACGCGGCCGGAGTGAAATGGGCCCGTTCGCCTTCGCTGGTGCGCGGGCTGGACTATTACCGGCACACCGCCTTCGAATTCGTCCCCGACGAGGGCAGCGCGGCGGCAGCAAAACTGGGCAGCCAGAGCACGATCCTGGGCGGTGGGCGATATGACGGGCTGCTGGAAAGCCTCGGCGGGCCGCATACGCCGGCGGTCGGCTGGGCGGCGGGGATCGAGCGGCTGGCGATGCTGGTGGGGGATCGCAGTTCAGAGCCTGTTTCAGTAATCTTGGCAGTCGAGGACGATGACGCGCTCGGTTACGCGCAAAAAATACTTTCGCTTCTTCGAAATTCAGGAATCTCTGCGGAAGCAATCACATCTGGATCGCCCCGCAAGCGATTTGATAAGGCCACTAAGGTTGACTCGTTGATCCTCATGGCCGTCCGTATGAAGGACGGCCAACCATGGCACCGTATCAGCGAGACAGATGAAGAAGAATTAGAAGCGAAGGTCGAGCAGGTCCTCGAAGGATTGAAGTGACCGTCTCTGACGCCCGTCTCGCCCAGATCGCATCCCGCTTCGCCGAGCTGGAAGCCCGGCTGGCTTCGGGCACGCTGGAAGGCAAGGACTTCATCACCGCCAGCCGCGACTATGCCGAGCTGGAGCCGGTGGCCAAGGCCGCCGCCGAAGTCGCCGAGATGCGCGGAGAGCTGGCAAGCCTTGCGGAACTCGACGATCCCGAAATGCGCGAGCTGGCCGAGGAGGAACTCGCCCGCATCAAGGCCGAGCTGCCCGAGGCCGAGCACCGCCTGTCCGTCGCCATGCTGCCGCGCGATGCCGCCGACAGCCGCCCGGCCATGCTCGAAATCCGCGCCGGCACCGGCGGCGACGAAGCCGCGCTGTTCGCCGCCGACCTGCTGCGCATGTACGAACGCTATGCCGCCGAGCAGGGCTGGCGGGTCGAAATGGTCAGCGCCAATGCCAGCGACATCGGCGGATTCAAGGAAGTGGTGGCTGAGGTCACCGGCAACGGCGTCTTCGCCAAGCTCAAGTTCGAAAGCGGGGTCCACCGGGTGCAGCGCGTGCCCGTGACCGAAAGCGGCGGGCGCATACACACCAGCGCCGCCACTGTCGCCGTGCTGCCCGAGCCCGACGAGGTCGACGTCGCCATCGAGGACAAGGACCTCAAGATCGACATCTACCGCGCCAGCGGCGCCGGCGGCCAGCACGTCAACACAACGGACAGCGCCGTGCGCATCACCCACCTGCCCACCGGCCTCGTGGTGATCTGCCAGGACGAGCGCAGCCAGCACAAGAACAAGGCCAAGGCCATGCAGGTGCTTCGCGCGCGCCTCTACGAAAAGATGCGCGACGAGGCACAGGGCGAGGAAGCCGCGGCACGCAAGGCCATGGTCGGCAGCGGCGACCGCTCGGAGCGCATCCGGACCTACAACTTCCCGCAAGGCCGGGTGACCGACCACCGCATCAACCTGACCTTGCACCGCCTCCCGGAAATTCTCGAAGGGCCGGGCCTTGGCGAACTGATCGACGCGCTGATCGCCGAGGACCAGGCCAAGCGGCTGGCGGCGCTTGGTGAATGACGGGGACCGAGTGTTCGCTGGCCTTGCGTGAGGCCGCGCAAAGCCTCGCCGCCACCTCCGACACCCCCCGGCTCGATGCCGAAGTGCTTATGGCCCATGCAATGGGCGTCTCGCGTTCCGACCTGCTGCTGCGGCACACCGGCGATGCCGTCCCCGCGAGCTTCGCCGCGCTGGTGGAGCGGCGTGCGCGGCATGAGCCTGTTGCCTACATCACCGGCCAACAGGAATTCTTCGGCCTCCGTCTTGCCGTAACCCCCGATGTCCTGATCCCGCGCGGGGACAGCGAAGTGCTGGTGGAACAAGCGCTGGCCGCCCGGCCCGATGCGCAAAGGGTGCTCGATTGCGGCACCGGATCGGGGGTGCTGCTGCTGGCGGTGCTGGCCGGTTTGCCGAAAGCGCGGGGAATCGGCATCGATATCTCGGCGACGGCCCTGAAAGTGGCGCAAGGCAATGCCCGGCAGCTCGGCATCGATCGCGCGCGCTTTCTGGAGCGCAATTGGCACGAGGCTGGCTGGGCCGGTGACCTGGGGCACTTTGACCTCATCCTCGCCAATCCGCCCTATGTGGAAACAATAGCCGACCTGGCCCCATCGGTACGGAATTACGAGCCCGCACAAGCGCTTTTTGCAGGACCCGAAGGTCTCGACGACTACCGCGTGCTCATCCCGCAGCTGCCGGAACTGCTGTCCCAGAACGGCATCGCCTTCGTCGAGATCGGCGCGAATCATGCCGATTCGGTCACCGCCATCGCCATGGCCTCCGGCCTGTCGGCAAGGCTCCACAAAGACCTGGGCGGGCGGCCACGCGTGCTGGAACTTGCGGCCAGCCGTTAAGAATCCTCTTGGCAATTGCGGGTACAGGGCGTAAGCGAAAGTCAGGTCTGCAGGCGGATGAGCATTTCCCCCTGGCAAGACCGCACTCCAGCATTTGCAAGAGGGCATCGGCGCAAAGCCTTGCACAGGAGCAGATGTCGGGACCACGAGGCCCCGCGAAATGCCTCGTGGCGGAGCAGGTAGGCGCGCCGTCAGGCCAGAGCCAGAGGGCAGCCAGGGGTTTTAAGGAAAAGCACCCTTGAATAACAATCAGCGCAACAACAACCGCCGCCGCGGTCGTGGCGGCAACCGTCAGCAGGGCGGTGGCCAGCAGCTCAACCGGATCGACAGCCGCGCCCGCGGCAATGCGCCGCAACTGCTGGAAAAGTACCGCAAGCTGGCGCACGACGCGCACCTCAATGGCGACCGCGTGCAGGAGGAATATTACCTCCAGTTCGCCGACCACTATTTCCGCGTGATCGCCGACCAGCGCCAGCGCCAGGAAGAGCAGCGTGAACAGCGCCAGCAGCGTTGGCAGGACGGCGGCGAGCAGGGCGGCGGTTGGCGCGAGGAAGGCGAGGAACAGGGCGAATATGCCGGTGAAGGCGAATTCGGCTCCTTTGACCAGCAGCCCGGTTTCCAGCGCGCACCCCGGCAGAACCAGGACGATCGCGGCAACCGCGAGGATCGCTTCCGCGGCGAGGATGGCTATCGCGAGGAGCGTCCGCGCCAGGAAGGCCGCGAGGAAGCGCGCGGCGAAGCTGGCGAAGAGGGCAATCCTTTCGAAGTCTCCGACAATCCCTTCGTCCGCGAAAGCCGCAACCGTGGCCCGCGCCAGCGCCGCGACGAGCGCCGCCCGCGCCAGAACCGCGACGATACCGACGAGCGCGGCGAAGCACCGCAGCTCGGGCTGGACCCGGCATCCCTGCCCCCGCCGATTTCGGCGGGCCGCGAGGAAGCTCCGGCCGAATTCGCTGCCGAGGAAAGCGTCGAAGCCGAGGCCAAGCCCCGCCGCACGCGCACCCGCAAGCCCAAGCCCCCGGCGGATGACGCCGGCGAGAAGCTGGAAACGATTACCTGAAGGTACAGGCCGCGACCCAGTCGCGGCTTGACTTTCGGGCCCATTGCCGCCATTGGCGCGCCTCGACCGGCAGTTCGCTGCCAGTCATCCGTCCGAGACAGCTGCTGCTGGTTTCCAGCTTAATTTGCAGCCTAGACGGGGAAAAGAGAATTTCCGGCCCCTCGCTCCTGACAGCGTGGCGCTGTTTTTGCGTTCCGGCGCACTCCTTCCCCATCAACGGACTCGCCCGTGCAGCTTCGGCCGCATGGACTCGTAGCCGGCCGCGCGGCGCAAGCCGTTCGGTCAAAATGAAGGAGTAAGGCATGGATCGTTCGCAGAAAGCCGAATCGGTCGCATCGCTGAA